>CAJAIK010000034.1 GCA_903939765.1 uncultured Chlorobiaceae bacterium
AAGTTATGGGTGAAAAACTCAGTTCAGTGCCGTTCCTCATAGCATAGTTTTTATGTCAAACGATTGCATTGTAGTGCCTAAATTTTTGGTCCAATCCTTATTTTACTTACACTTACACGGTTTTATGTATGAAGTCAGGAGCGAACCTTCAAGCCTGGAGTGCTTTCTCACATCTCCCATCTGATACATTGGGTGCCCATAAACGATCGTTTATGAACAAGCAACGAATTTTAATTATCTCACGTAATCGGTTAACGTACGATTCGTTCCTTATTCTGATGCTACCCCATTATTTTAGACTGTTCAGGCGTCAATAACACTGCTGGTTTGCAGGCTTACGGCGACTGAGAACTGGACAAAAGAATGCATCCTATCCACTCTCAAATATGAGAGGAAAAAGCATCCCGAAGACCCGTTAAAGAACTTCTGGTGTGCCTTTTGTGAAGAAAAGCGGCTAAGCAGAGAAGGCTGACAATAAACGGGACTTCTTCATTTTGAACGCAACAAGTAACCCCCCAATACCCATCAGTACATAGGTGCCTGGTTCGGGGGCTGGTGATCCGGAAACCGGTACGATATTGCCAGCTTGATTAAATTCAAGGCCGCCATTGAAACCACGTTCGATCGCGTTGGTGTCCATAGTCACCGCACCATTTTGGGCTAAGGCGCTACCCTCTTGGATCTTCGCCAAAGTATTTAAAGTGATGCTCTGGTCTGCGAGAATATTGCCTTTAAACAAAGTGCCGGTTCCAAGAGTCGCAGAAGTGCCGACTTGCCAGAACAGGCCATCATCCAAACCGTTATTTGAACCAAGGTTAATAACCTGAACCGTCGAATTGCTTGCGGTCGTGAGTGTGCTTCCTATTAAAAAAACCCAGGATGCATTGTTTTTGCCTTGTGCATCGAGAGTGAGTGTGCCGGTCAACTGAGCTGACGAAGCAAAATTATAGACGCCTGAATCTAGCGTGAGTCCACCTAGATCCTGTCCAGTTAAATTACTGTTGACTGGCATGAGAACAAGAGCGTCGTAAGCAGTAGCGACATCACTCTGTGCCACCTGCGCAACCGCGTCATTTTGGTGTACCGATCCTGAGAGTGTGATATTTACCAATCCAGAAATCGCACTACCTGGAGAGACACCTAAATCACCGGTGATGGTGGTCGAGCCAGTGTTGGTAACTGTTGAGCCACCCAGAACTGCAAAGTTATCTGACGAACCCAGTATTGATGTAGCAGACACCACGTATGGGTCAAGAAGCGGTACAAATGAAAATACTACGAACAGAGCCGAAATGTGGCACTTCACCCTGCATCCCTTAACAAATGTCATCAACTCCTTCATAGTACACTTTGGATTAAAATGCATTATTGAGATGATCTGTTTTGCCTCAACTGGAAATGGATAAATGCCTCTATTGAGTTAACGAATTAAAGTTGGCTTTCGTTGTCGAAATCTGTTGGCAATCGAACCTGAGTCTCACTTCCAGTCTTTTTCGTTTACGAGCCTCACTTGCGGCTTCAAGCTTTTGATCGCGTTCTGTGAAAATCTGAGCGTCACGACCCTCCAGTTTAGCCTTATAACTGATATAACCAATCGCACAGTGCAAACGTTCATCGTTGCAGTATCGGATATACTCGGTAATCTGATTTCTGGCTTCTTCCAATGATAGCGACACTTGGGGACGGATGCATTCGACTTTGATGGTCTTGTAGTAACGCTCCGGTTTGCCGTTGCTCTGTGGGTAAAACTGTGATGTGCGCACATGAGTCATTCCGCTCAGCCGGATGTATTCCTTAAAGTCTTTGGCGATGAATTGAGGCCCATTATCGATAGAATGTTAAACCGGTTACAAAATCCTCCGCTCGCTCGCTTTTCCTCAACCACACGGGAAATGTCGTTTGCTCACAACCACAACTATCACGTCCTTCACAAGGACATCACTGTAACTCTTTTTCTTGAAATTGTTTGGTAGCTTAATATGTGTTTATATTATTTATTCAATAAATATTTATATAAACACAGGTATCACACAAAACTTATTTCTTACAAAACTAATATATTGATTCTCTGAAAACAGTGACGACATAGCCGCCGTAGCCGAAACCACAAAAACCTACGAAACTATAAGAGATCAGGAGTGCCAGCATAAAGCGCCCGAAAACAAGCACCGGTTCACTCCCCCTTTCACCAGCCAATAACAATCAAAAAAAAAGCACCATAGCTGCAACACTCACATTCATATTGCAGAAGTGGCAATCCTTGTGATTTGTCTTAACTCTGAATATATTTGAGGAAAAGGAGTGGGTGTTTGAGAAAAATATCCCTTGTGTCGACCTTAAGATGACCAAGGAAAAACTGGAAAGTGTAAAACGCCACCGCAACTGGCAGGACTCTCTTGATAAAGAAAAATTCTTTGACGACGTTTTCCCTTCGGTTTAAGATGTAACTGTGAGCAATCCATGAGCAAGTGCCCGTTGCTGTAATTCAAGTCCGTACTGCTCCGGATGTCCGTACGTTACACAACGAAAAGGGGTAAAACCGTTTCCATGGCAGCAACACTGAGTTTCACTCCAGAAAAAGGGCACATCATTCTCCCGTTTGGCGACCAGATGGCCCTTCTTGATACCGGATCACCATCAAGCATCTCCTCTCATCCCTTCAACTTTGGAGGTAAGCGCCACACCACCCCGAATCAACTGATGGGTTTTACAACAAGGCAACTCAGCGAACTTGCCGGTATTAAAATCGACATCCTCATCGGTTGTGACATCTTATCACGCCATAAAATCAGGATCCGTTGGCAGGAGCACTCTATCGATATTGGTGACGACACTCCGGACGGCTCTATCGTCGATAAGATGGTGTCGATGATGGGGTGCCCAATCTTCCCCCTGCGGATGGCCGGCGAGAGCACAAAGGCCCTCTTCGACACCGGAGCACACCTCTCCTACATAGCCCCTGCGCTCATTACCGGCATGGCGCAAACAGGCCAAAAAGCCGACTTCCACCCCTTTAACGGCCACTTCACCTCCCCAACCTTCACGGTAGAAACAGCTCTCGGAGGCAAGGCCTTTACCATGGAGTACGGAATACTCTCCGGCGAACTTGGAGCGGCCGTAGATTTGACCCTGAACATGACCAACACATCAGCCGTTATTGGCACACAACTCCTTGAACACTTCGACTGGAAAGAGCGCTGGATATCATGGCATCTTCTATCTTAATCATTTAACATGCCATGGTGAACTATTGGTTGCTGTAGCTGTATCAATCATTTCGGTCAAGCTCATCTCCGAGATCGCCCGTAATAGCCTCCTCTCATTGATCCACCTCGCGTAACGTGTATGCGGCTATGTTCTTTCCTCCGTATTCAAGCGGATCTATCTTCTGCAACTGCTGCCGGATCACCGTGCGCATCTGCACGGCAGGACGCAGACAGTATCGCTTGAACTCCCCCTTGTTGATTCTATCTGACGCTGTGACATGCGGAAATAGCAGTTTAAGATAGGCAGTGCACAACTTTAAAACCGCTTCTGTGTCGCGGGTGTCCGCCCCGGGAGGATAGTCAACCAACTGTTCAACGACATTCCGATAAATCAACCTTTCTGCAGGCTGGCGAAGCAGATGCATGATTTCCGAAAAATACTCCGTGTTCAGTGCCCAACCGTTTATTTTCAGGTTCTCACTCATGCGGGGGATGTCACGACCTCGGATAAAACCGTGGAATCGGTCTAATAATGCTGACTCGTGAAACACTTCCGGCAGCCTCTGGAACATATCTCTGGTTTCGTCCATCTCTGTTTGTGGTATGTTCCCCAGCAGGATCACACCGGCCTCGCCAATGATACGGTTCTTGCCGACCGTGATTTCCCCACTTTCCATGTAGGCTTTCAGCCCGCCCTGCATCTCGCTCGGGTCGTGGAAGTTGATTGACTGGATTTCGTCCAGCGCTACAAAGTCGTTCGACGCGATTAGACCGGGGCTCTTCCCATTGATATCGCCGAACATCTTTGCACGTGTCAGCGTCCCCCCACTGACCAGCCAGCCGTATTTACCTACCTGCCCAAACATATACGATTTGCCTGTTCCCTTGGGAGCCAACTCCACCAAATTCAGGCGTGGCTCAATGAACGGTAACAGGCGCGTTAACACCGTGTGTTTTTGTACCCAGTCTTCGTATCCTTCCGGGTTGTAATCTATCGCTCCCAACACAACGTCGATCCACTCTTCGGCAGTAAATTGACTGCGAGCTTCTCTATAGGCATCCAGATCAATCGTGTACGGACAAAAATTCTTGTATTCTAAGAGCGTGAAACATCCTCGCGGGTTCTCGTTGTCCGGACTCCGATACCCCAGTTGCACAAGACCCCAGCCACCGGAGGTCTCTAAGACATCATCTTTTATTCGGTTCCAGACATAATCCTCGATCAGCGTTTCGGCATGCTTAAACCCAAGTTCTGGAATCGCGAAAGTCCACTCATTGGACCGCACGATGAATTGGATTTCAATTTTGGCCAGAAACTTCTTTGTGCGCCCCTCGCTTCGCGCCGCTTCCATTAAATCATGCAAATTCTCCCTACGCGGGATGATTTCGTAAATGTATTTTCGCAAAGCCTCGGCATCGTGAATTTTTCCGTCAGACTCTGCCTTGCGTTTCAGAATCCAGTCTCGTAAAAACGACGGAATCGATGCCGCTTTGAAGATCGATACGATGTTCGGGTCCTTGAAGACCGTCGTATCTGGAAATGCCTCTCGCACTTTTTGAGTATCGACCATAATTGATTACCCTTGTTAAAACTATAAATCGAAATCGTCTTTCTCTACAATTTGTGCTCGCTTGCCACCGGTCTTCGCCTTTGGCACGAAATGCCCCGTCCGTGAGAAAATCACCACCGGTACCAACCGCTCCTCCAGCGTCGCGCCACCGTGTAGCTCAAAGCCCTGTCCACCGCCTCTTTTGGGTAAGCGGTCATATCCACGTACCACCCAATAACTGCCATCCAGTGTTTCTTCAAGTTCCATCGGACATCCACCTTGCGCCGCTCGTTCGCGGTAGCGCCAATCGGCAACATCTCCTCCTTCTTCGCAAATAAGCGTCTGAGCAAGCCTTGGCTCAGCCTGCCACGCCAGCGCTGCAAGCCGCGAACTTCCATGGTCTGCTGTGACAAGCACGCGTTCAAACCGAGACAGTCCCTCCCACACACGAGGCAAAACCTCGCTGCCGATCACATCCAACGCAGCAGCCAGATTCTCCTCTGCCTGCCGCACTTCGTGCGTCTCCACGCCGTTGTGAGCAATGTTGTCGAAGCGCTTTATGTCTGGCAACCGCCTAGTGGCATCCGGCCAGTGGATGTTGTTGAATTTGGTCGATGTCGGTAAATGCCCCTCACCGACTTCCAACGAATGCACGCCCATATTCTGCTCCCGAGCCAGCGCAATCAACATCGGTAGCCACTCAACACCCATAGCATCTACTACAAGCAACGCACACTCGTTGTCAGATGCATATCGTTGCACTATTGCATCTCGCGACTGTACCGAGCTCGGAGTCGTCACATGTTTAGCTTTCGCATAAAAATCCGGCGTTACGCAGCCAGCCATTTTCAATTCACGGTATTCTGTAAAATATTCTTCCAGAGCTATGTCGCCGAAAACGAAATCAGTATTCAAATACATCGACACCTCTATATACAATTTTTTTATGGCGTTAGATACAATACCGTCTACTGAGCAACGTCGCAATAATTCCGCCAGCTCCATGTCCGTACCGCAATTAAGCCATGGCGCGACTCGCGACGTTGATTCGCCCGTGCAACGTGAGATGAACTGCCTGATGTCCACGCCGGACATTTTTACCTTTGCGTCCAGTATAGCATCCCTGCGTTCGCCAGCATAACATACAGATTCATCCAGCCATTCCGCCGCGCCCGTTACGTATGCGGAGCGGAAGTTGTCGACAAGAATCCCCTCTTGTCTTGCGACACACTCAAGATAACTCCCTTTGAATGCGACGTGTTTTACCAGCCACAGTACCGCTTCGCGTTCCACACCCTTGCGTCCATCAAAAGCATGCAATACGTGTTTTTCTACTTCACCTTCAGAAAATAACAGCGATTTGAGCGTTTTGAGCATTTCCGTCAGTGTCTTCGCCGCACCATCTTTACCCTGCGCGCACATCCACCGCAAGGCATCGTCGGATAATTCTGCATCTTCCACGCCGTAAAATACGCGAGCGAAATCCCGCAGACACACCACCTGAAGCACCTCGGCGCTTAGCCCCGCCAATTCTCGCCCTTCTGAGGCTATAACAATCCGCCGGATAGAGCTGTCGCTCGGATGTTCCTCGGTATATCGCAAATACTTCTGGAATGTGTCGCACGCTTCCGGAATTAAGGCTGCCAAATCGTCTCCGACCAGCATCAATTCTGTACGCCCTACCTCAAATTGAGGCACGGCCTGTTCGGTATCAATATCAATCAGTTGCTTTCCCTGGCGGTAGCGCGGATTGGTGAAAACATCCTTGAGTATCAATCCTGTGCCATCATCGCTCCGCAAAAAACAGACCGCTTCTCGCTCTGACGCACCATCTACCCATTCGTGTAAAGCAACAATCGCGGCCCGTTTATTCTCGGGAGTTAACAACGCAAGATAACCGGGCATCCCCAGCAATACCAAAGCCTTACCGCTTGCCGCCTGTGCCGTCATCGCGTCGCTCACTCGTCCGAACACTTCGTCAGGCATGGGGAGCCACGCATGTTCCCTTACCAGATCGCTCAAACGCAACTCAATGTCGCCGCGTTCTTGGTAGAACCGGCGCAACGCCGTCCAGTCCTCTCCCGGAGGCACGATTACCAATCGCGCCTTCGCCTCTGCGAGGGGATTCCTGATGTATTCGCAATACTCGATGAGTTTCATAGTTTTACTCCAGAACCGAAAGCCCTACGTCGGGAATTTGATCAATCATCTTTAGGAGCAGCATCTTCGCCTCGGCATCGGGAAGCATATTCACCTTTTCAGCAGCCTGCTTCCGTGCATGATTGTCATATCCCTGCTTGACAAATGCTTCGATAGTTTCGCGAAGCAGCCCCCCGTCCCTCAGCCATCGATCCGGTGCATCGCCCAATTTTATACACAACCAACTGCTCAGTTCTACGACACTGAACCCGATTTTTTTATAACGCACGGGCAACACCAGTTTGAGGAATTTTCTTCCCGCCGTGTCTACATCTACAAATGCACCCTCGTTTTCAAGTTCGTCATGTACGGACTGTAAGCGTTCTGCCGACACCCCTTCCGGTTTCGCGACTGCATCTACTATGCCCTTGGCATCGTCCACCGCTAAAACGCAGGTGGCGGGCAGCGCGTATTTGCGACTCCATTCCTCAGGCGACTCGGTGCCAGTGCGTTCGCGCCACAGCGCTGCCACCTGCTTGGAAACCAACGTACGGCTATATTCCTCAATCTTGACGCGTCCTTGCGCCTTGAAACTCTGCTCATCGGCTCTCGCCGAATCCGCCGGAAAAGCATGGTAAAGCTCGCGGCTTTCCGTGATCGCCAACGGCCATATTTCGCCAAAAATTTCCCGTATGGCACTCAGTTGTTGCGTTTGAGCTATGTCAAAGAACACATCTCGGATAAATCCACCCTGTTGTTCAAGAATCTCTTCAAAAGCTTTCACGTCATCGCCGGACAACGAGGGTCTACTGACTAATTCAAAGAAGCGCTGCAAAGCCGGATTTTTTTTCGCCCAGAACTCAGCCGGCACCTTGTTCTCGCCCAAGACCGCGTTGCGCAAGCAGTACAGTGCGTCCTCAAAGTTCATGTATCCCGATAAGCCAGCCAGCCCACGGATATGCTCGGAACACAGTGTCTGCCGGAAAACCTCTTCTAATACTGACTCTGCGTCACCGCGTTTCCACAACCAGCCGCTCGTCGCTGCAAATCGGTTTTTGACAGCCTTACAATAGATGAGCGCAGAACCGCCCATGCGCTCCGATGCCGTTTTTAAATCCGGCTTGGTGCTATCGATATACTGCTGGAATGCCTCCTCAAAAACCAGCGGCTTCATATACTTGGCCATCGCATCCGCAAGTCCCTGAGTTGCCAGAAGAATCTCACCGATCTCTTTCACCTTATTACCACGAGTATCGGTATCTCCTTTGGAGCTGATACTGTTCGCCGCGCACAGCGCGTCAATGACTTTGCCCATAGCCTCCGCGCTTGGTTCGGCTGCCGCACTGATATATTTCGGTAGCACCCACAGCGGAACGCGCTGCGAAATCTGTTCCAGCCTTGTACTGACTGCATTCAACGCCGACTCCACTGTTCCATCCGCAAGCGGACTGCTCCCGAAAATCACACTGCTCAGTTCGATGAACGCCTTTTCTTCTTTCGATAGGCGACAGATCAGTTTTTCGTTTTTGATGGCGTTGGCGCCGTCGTCTTTCACCACCGCATCAATGATTTCCGCCAGCACCGCTTCGTCCAGCGATTTGCTTGTCACGCCATCCGTCCATTGCAGTTTGCGCTGTCCGGTCAACCATGTTTTCAGAACGAAGCCCAACACGAAGGCCGAATGCGGCACCCCAAGCAGTCCGTAAGGTGGTCGCTGCAGGTCGTTGTATAGTTTGCGTATGGAACAGGGATTGCCTGCACCAACCGTGCTGTCTTGACGTTTCTTGCAGAAATCCCGTAACTGCGTTAGCGGATGGTTCTGATTCGTATCGAACCATGCTTCATCGCCAGTGATGCCGTATTTCTGCCACGTCGCCACCACAGTCTTCCACTGGCCGTATTTCGCAAACTTGTCGAACTCCATACCCGCCAGCGCCCAGCTCTGCAAGTGGGTAAGTTGGCCCAACGCACTGAGGTTGTAGCCGCACAGATCGTCAGTATATGCCGTGAACGTCTGTTTTGCAAAGCCGGTAAGCCAGTCCTTTTTCAATTGCCCCCACGTCACTTCCTCGGCGAACGGCTCCCCATTTACATTAGGTTTGTATACTATTATTTTGGAAGCACTTGTAACTTTAGAATGCCACGCCGCCTTGGCGCTACTCACCTGCGCATCGAACACCTTTTTGCTCGCGCTATCGCTTGCCAATGCGAGACGGGCGCTGTTTCCCGTGAACTCTTCCCATGACTTCGCGTTATCGCGGCAGAAACTGACCTCTGGCAGCGTCACGAACAGCATCCGGTGGTCTTTGAACTGTCTCGCCAACTCTTTTGCCTTCTCGGGAATGCGCAATTGTTCCTGCTCGTCCCGTGCCAGAATAAACTGCACAAGCACTCGGTTTCCGTTGTCACAAAAAGACTCGCGTTTTGCTATACTTGATGCCGAAAGACTGCTGATGCTCGCCGCGCGCACATCAAAACGCCCTCCGTAGTTCACACCTTTCAAGTGTTTAACCAGCTCGGTCTCGGTGTCTTTCAGTACGAGGTCGCCAAACTTGCCATCCAACGCCGCTTTTTTCTCCTCGATCTCTTTAGTATTCAGGCGGTCACGGAAACGTTCGCAACGCCCGTTCACAATCGCAAAACAATGCTTCTGCTCCAAATTGAGTAGAATCGCATCAACGCCCTGCAAAGCGCCGTCCCCCTCAAAACTCCGTTGAATGTTTTCCACTGTTGCGCTCAACAACGGATGCCCCGCTCCCTGTATCTGTTCGATCAAGCCAAACAGCAACACAGCCTTGAACACGCGCTGCTCATCCGGCTGCAAATCCTTTTCGCGGCGAGCGTATTCTGCCCGCACATCCTGCACGACTTGTCCCGTCCCCAGATCATCCCGTTCCACAAAATACCGCCACAGATGATCCACCGTCAGAAACTGATGCCCGGAAACATCCAGACCTCCTTTTTTAATGAACGCTTTGAACTCCTCGCCATTCAGGAACTCGAACATGCTCCGCTGGTTTGCTCCGACCCTCACCGACAGATGTTTCAGCAGGTATGCAGCCATCGGATGTAGCGGCAGGATACCCTTAAAATCCATAGCATCGATGCCTGCCTTATTGACGACCATGTAGTTTTCAGCGACACCTTTCACACTGTGCCACAGCACGTCGCGCTCTTGCATCCATTCCGTTGCTTTTTCTGGTTTGATAATGAAAGCATCTGCCGCCAGTTTCAGCGCGGTCTCGTTTGGCAGGTCAAGTTGCTTGAACGTGAATCGGTTGTTCGCCTTCTTCGCGCTCTCGGATCCTTCCGCGACATACGACTTAAGCTCCATGTGTGTCACCGGTACGAAATAGAAACGACCCTGCTGTGCCGCCTCCGCCAACTGCTCTAGCGTTTTCAGTTCCGCGCGGTTACGATCCATAAACGCCGAGAATTCATCCCAGATATAGACCAGCTTTGAAAGTCCGTTCGCATTCAAGGATGCATCCACCCACGCCAGAAATTCCTCCGCGCTCAATCCCAGATAAATGTGTCGTGCCTCCAGCACCCGCATTGCATCGCTGACCAACCCCGCTTCCTGATTCGCATTCCGTAGTTTCTTTTCCAGTGCATCCGCCGTTTTGATACCCACGTTCAGGTGCGAAAGCCGCGCCTGCATCGCGTCACGCGTTGAGAAGAAATGTGGTTCGTCCTGCCGAATGCGCTCAATGACTTCATCCAGCTTGCCTTTCAACGGAATCGTGTGTCCACCTGCCTCCAGTGTCTTTGAGATGCCCCGCTGCAAGCGCATTAAAAACTGGTTCTTCGCATCCACGCCGTCGGCGTTCACATCATAGACGATGAGGATTTTTTCGCCGCTCTGATCCAGCAAACGCTTCTTCACTGGATCAGGTATCTGTGCCTTGCGCAAATCCAGCCATTTCAGTACGTGCGCCTCGTTGTCCGTGAACAGTTTTTGCAGAACAAGCGACGCGTGGCTCTTGCCTGTGCCATATGCGCCAGTGATCCAGAGCGTCTTGTTTCCGCCCTCTAAACATTTGAGAAGTTCCCGCAAAATCTCCACGAACGAGTCATGCGGGTAGAACCCAAGCCACGTCTCTGGCGTTTTGTTAATGTCCGCCAAAGTCATGCACGGCGCGTAATCCGGTCTGATCCCGAAATAGTCCTTGTAGAAAGTCATTTTTTTAAACCCACCTTTAGAATCTGCAGTCTATTTGTGTTTTAACGCTTTTCCAAAATCAAAGCCACCACATCGTCCAGCCTCTTCGTTTCCGGGAACACCCGCACTTCATCCAGCCCCAGCGTGAAGCTGCACGCGATCAGGTCTGGGTGTAATGCTGATAGCCCCATACACTGTTTTTTAAATTCGTCTGGAGAGATGCCAAATACAATAAGGGGCGACAAAACCTCCCCATCGAACTCTGCCGCCATCATCTGTCGTACCGTGAATACCCCACAGCCAGACTTCTCCGCCATCACATAAAGCCCGTAAAGAACTATCAGCGGATCCACTGAACGCGAACGTCGGGTGAGCTTTTCAACGGCTCTGCCCTTCATTTCGGTTTCAATCAACGCCAGGTCTCCTTCGCTAAGCGGAGACGCCTTAACAAGTTGGCAAAGCGATTGCAACGCACCCTTCCTCACCGATGCCGAACCAACAGATTGAGATAGCTTTTCATCAAGCAGTTTCGTCGGATATCCTGTGTCAAGATCCGTATTGCAAACATACCATTTCACAAGCGGTGAAGTGTTTGCAAGACGGAACCATAGCGACTGCCAAAGTAGCAAATCGCTGAAACCGAGTTTCTTACCAACTTCTAAAAGCAGTGTTGTGGTTATAGCAGTTGAATCTCCAATTAACCCCGCTTCACGGAACCACGTCACAGCAGATGGAACCATCCGGTTACCCAAGGTAGCTGTCTGACGGAAATTTGCGCCCTCGTGCGCCAGAACTTGAATCCATTCCGGTTTCAGTCCAAAAGTCATGTATTTGTTGATACCACTGATGTTCATCGTTTTTGCTCCTGCATATCGTTTTGAGTAATACCGCCAACAACCCTCGCTAGGGGAATAACACCTCATGCAATGGATGCACGTACCGTCATCAATAAAGATTTTTACCTTGCCGTTACAGCTATCTTTCTCCAAGTGCAATGCGCCTGTCGGGCATTCCGCCTCGCAAACGTTGCAACCCGTGCAGGAAATAGCCTTATGAACAGCGTATGCAAACCACTTTGAAATGGACTTGTCGGCTTTTCCGCTTGTCCAGACACATTGCAGCAAACCTCTCTGACCGTCTTTGCGGAATGACAACTCAGTACCTTCAATTTTTCCAATAGCCTTGATCCATTCCATTAAATCCTGTTCTGCTTCAACTGGGAACTCACAAATCACTCGGTCATTTTTCCGTTCTATACCAGGAGCTATAATGACTTGCTTTAAAGATACGCCGCTTTTCCTCGCATACCATCCGCCTTCATAAACAAACGCATCCGCATCTTCCTCAGAAGTAAACTCGCGGTCAATCGTATGGCGAACCAAATTAGCGAAAGGCGCGACCTCTTTAGGATAATTCATCTGGATCAGATCATTCTGACGGTGTGTTGACATCGGACACAACAGACATCCGACACGAGGTAACCCTTTTCGGTACGCCTCGTTCACAATCAGATTATGCTCAAAAATGTAAAGCCACAATTCATGGGCCGACCACGCCAAAATTGGCATAGCATTCACCTGCGACTGGCTTTTTAAGCCATCTCCAATATCTTCGTATTCCGAACGCCGTTGACTCTCCTCGCCACGAACACCGACAAATACCAGAGTTTTGATTGAGCTTTTGCCGAGCCGTTCCTTGAGAGCTAAAATCGCAGGTGTGCTTTTAAAGACAGAACAGCACCAACGCAACGCTTGCGACGGTGGTCCGAAGAGATGCCAGTTTTCCAACGCGGAGGTCTTGGCGGATACCTTCAAAAACGGTCGGCCTTCGTAACGACTTTGAATTTTTTCCCATACGCTGTAGGTATCCGGCAGTTCCATATCCGTATCACTGAAAATAACCGGTATGTCCATAGGTAGAACCTTGTGGCAAAGGTCGAGCAGAACCACAGAGTCTTTGCCACCGCTGAAACCGATATAGACAGCCTCGCATTTTCCCGCATAGGCATCGTACATCTCTTTTATACGCTTAAGTGTATCTGCCACCAGCGCGGCCATGATGGCACGGTTTTCGCCCACCAATAACTCGACATCAACTGGAGAAAGCTTCAATTTTCTTGGTGACTTCGCTTCTTCGTGTGTGTATTCATTCCCGCACAATACATCCTTCCATTCGATGTCCAGCGGCTTACCGTATTGTTTCTTATGAAGTCTTGCGATTTCTTCGCCGCGATACAGATAAACGTTCTGCTTTGCCCAGATGAAGGGGCGTCGCTCTGCCGAATCGAACGCCAACATTGCATCTAACCCTGTTAGCGTCAGTTCCTCTGCGAAGACCGGACGAATTTCGCTCGCCACGAACTTTCCTGTCTGCGTTGTCAGGCGATACCTACCCGTGCGCTTGTCCCACTCGTAACTATACATTCATGCCTTTCTCCGGCACGATGCCGTTCAGTTTGCAGACCTTAAAAAATAAGCGGTAGTTTGAAATCATGTTTTTCAATGTAGAGATGGCATAATCCATACGTCGAAGCATTCTGTTACACCCGTTCTCCTTTATTTCAGTGACACGAGTATTGACCATCTCTTCTGAACGCACACCAAGTCGCTCCCGTAATCGTCCGCCCATATAATCAGATGATTACGCATTCCGCCTCTTGTATTTCAGAGAATAGTAATATTTTTGCTGCCTAATATTCGTAGTTGTTATTCGCTCGTTTGAGTCGCAAACGTCGATCCCACAATACTTCGCCCTCATAGCTAAAATAGCGAAAACCATTTCCAGAAAACGCGCCTAACAAGTGATTCGCCAATGTCGAAATCGCCCAAGCATTTCCGTCATATTCAACTTGATTGAGGCCATCCTGCACAACACAAGAAATATGATGGTCCTTTATGAAAACCAGTTCAGCGCCAACCGGCACGCCAAGGTCACTGAAGCGAGTATTCGAACTTCGCACACGCCTGCCCAACACAGACAAGCCTTTTGCGTTTACGTGAGTTATCTTCGTATTCGAAAAGACATCATTACCGCCTTGGTAGTGTTTCGCACAAATGCGCATGAAGGTATCGTCATCCAGTAGTGTATACTCTTCGCGTAAACGAATGCGGTAAAACAAATTCAAAGCAAACCCAAGTTTTTGAGCAGTCACTTTCTCATCCAGCGCAACCATTGTATCTATAATGATTGTCAGTTTCTCCGAGAAATCCTCTGGTAACATAATCGACCCAGTGCTGCGCCAACAGTGCACCCCACCGACTTCCGCCTCATGGACTTCCGGCAGGAAGTGCAAACGAATCACCCCTAATACCTCAGCGGTCAGGTGCGGCATCGCCTGCTCGATTTCATTAAAAAGCAACGTGCCATCCACCTTTTCAAGCCATTCGGCAATCGTTTCTGAAATTTCCGCCAGATTATCATCTATATTGGGCGGAGACAGGGAACAGAAACAGCCTCCCTTACCCCAAACATCGACCTTAAAACCCAAATGCTTTAGAAATATTGCGCAATCCTCCGTTGTGGCAATATGCTGGAAAACCCCGTAAAAAACTTTAAAAAGCCGTTCGACAGAAAAGCAACCATAATCATTTAGCCATTCCGTTGCTTGCTCTTCGAACTTCAACTGGGTCTCATAGTCCGAAATCATCTCGCCAGAAAACCACAGACCACTTTCCAATTGGAACATCGCGGCTTTCAGGTCTTCGATTTGCCAATCTTCAAACGGGACTTTCTGCCGCAACAACCTAACTGCCATTGGATCGAATGACACTCCATTTTGGCATTCTCGTTCTAATGCTGTTATAAGTTCAGCAGTCGTCATGCAACTCTCCATTCACAGGTCAGCCTGTATGGCACTATACCATGCAAATCAACAGGGCTATCTTTTCGATTTCGTAACATAGAAAATAATTCCAAGAGCCCCCGTGGCGATTTTGGGATGATGACACAAAACTTGATAGAAAGTTAAAGAATTGACCATGCGAACTGCAAATTCGCTTGTCGCTCAAAGAGCAAAGCATAGATTGGTGTCGTCGTCTCCGGCTTATTAAGTCGCTAATATAGCCTATTTTTACAATTTACTTGGCGACATAAAATTCAAAAATTCAAAGGAAAACAAGTGCCGGATCTTCTGCTGACTTCGACGATACTCCGTACCAGGAGGGAAGATTTTTTCTGTACACTTAACCTTACGGCTGAAGTACCCCTTAATTCGCATCCTCGTTGGACGAGACTTCTACGTTAATAAATAGCTGATACGGAGAGTGGAAAATTCAAACCAACCGCTGTATAAAAAGTGAGGAAGCCATGAAGCAAGTGTAGGTACTGTAATTCGAGTTCATACGGTCCGGGGTGCCCGTACAGCCCCAATAAAAAACATGAGCATACTGACGATGAACGCAAGTGCGAGTTTTGCGGATCCTCTTCATACGGAAGTGGTTGTCCATACAGTCCAACCGGAAAACATCGCCATGGACACGGCGGTAACAAGTGCGTCTGGTGTGGTTCCGCATCTACCGGTAGTGGATGCGCATACAGTCCTGCCCGAATGCACGAGAAATAAAAATTACCCCACCAGCAAAAAAGTGTGGGGAGGTCAAGCCCTTGGAGAGGCTTTTGCGGTCACGGATAAAGAGTTCACGGGCAGACCCCGTGAGTCACCGATTACTCTGACTCTGTTCCAGGAGAGCTGGTTTCAGCTTGACGTTTTTTGATGATCTCTTCAGCCGTGAGGCGCACGACCTTACCATCAATCGTGGTAATAATAGCAGTATTTGTACGAATGGCGAGATCCTCGGCAGCCCTGCCTGCACGTTGCATTGCTGAATAGGAGCCCGCTATGTCTGTTTTCTGATTTATCTTCACCTGAGGTCCGTTGCTGTAACTATTATTATTTAAACTGTTTAGTTGTAAAAAAGTATTTATATTTTTCATTCAGTATATATTTACACAAATACACAAACAACACAAAACACATTCCTCACAATACAACAATATGGAAAGTGTTGGCGTTAAAAACCTTCACTTTTAAAACCAATGCATTAATCCTCTGAAGGCGGTGACTACAGTGTGAAACTGACTAAAAAATGGAGGAAATAATCGTCTATATTGTAAAAGTATTTCGATAAGAAGCTCCAGCAGAAAGCGAGCTGAAACAACGATCAGTGCACTCCCCATTCAAACTGAAACAACGACTCAAAAAAGAGCGCCATGGCAGCAACACTGAGTTTCACTCCAGAAAAAGGACACATCATCATCCCGCTTGGCGACCAGATGGCCCTTATCGATACCGGATCGCCATCAAGCATCTCCTTTTATCCCTTCAACTTTGGAGGTAAGCGCCACACCACCCCGAATCAACTAATGGGTTTTACAACAAGGCAACTCAGCGAACTTGCCGGTATTAAAATCGACATCCTCATCGGTTGTGACATCTTGTCACGCCATAAAATCAGGATCCGTTGGCAGGAGCACTGTATCGATATTGGTGACGACACTCCTGACGGCTCCATCGTCGATGACATGGAGTCGATGATGGGGTGCCCGATCATCCCCCTGCGGATTGCCGGCGAGAGCATAAAGGCCCTCTTCGACACCGGAGCACACCTCTCCTACATATCCCCTGCGCTCATTGCCGGATTGCCGCAAACAGGCCAAAAAGCCGACTTCCACCCCTTTAACGGCCACTTCACCTCCCCAACCTACACGGTAGAAACCGCTCTCGGAGGCAAGGCCTTTACCATGGAGTACGGAATACTCTCCGGCGAACTTGGAGCGGCCGTAGATATGACCCTGAACATGACCAACACATCAGCCGTTATTGGCACACAACTCCTTGAACACTTCGACTGCACACTCGACTGGAAAGAGGGGAGAATATCATGGAGTACGAATAAAAAGATTAACAAAAAAGCTACCCGGCAAGTAGCCAATTCTCTTCATCGGGATATTTCAAATTTCTTCTGACACCTAACCCGCACATCCTGCGAGTAGCCCATAACGACTACGACAAAAAGAGTGCTGCCAGAAAACTGTTGATACAGCTAATCCCTCCGGCAACATCTCCTTTGGCTCCAATTCCGAATTTTGGTGGGGGACCAAGGCTATTTGAATAAAGAATCACCCCACCCGTCGTGCCCATGACAAAGCCCTTGCAGGCAAGGTATGTTCCAGTTCCCAGATAATGGTGATCGGTTTTGAGCCTTCGTGCTTGTGGTACCGAAGTGGGCCGGCAAAAAAGTAGGGGGAGGTCAAGCCGTTGGAGAGGCGTTTGCGGTCACGGATAAAGAGTATCGGAGTATAGCCTTTTGCTTGATGCTCAATCAATCGTCTGCCAACCGCCGAACTGTCGCTTGTCTGGGATTGGCTTTGCCAGTGAAACAGGCTGTCGGTGATGGCATAATCTTCGTACATGGTAGTGGGCGAAAAGTCAGCTTCACTTTTATTGATGTCGGCAAAGAAGAGGTCGAGTTTACGGCCGGGAACGTGCAGAATTCCTTCGCGTGAGCTTATCGGGCTCTCGAAAGAGCCCAGCCGAAGGGCGTGTGTTATCTGTTCGCGGGTGTACGATGCATGTAAGTTGAGTGGGCCGGTTTGCTGCTCAAAAACCTTATTCTGCAAGGGTGTTCGGGTTTTCAACAGCCAATCGAGCAGTTCTGTTAAATCACGGGCCACCCCCTGATGGCTTGTAATGAAGCGCTGGGCGTGATAAAGGGTTCCTTCGCCGGGCTTGTTGGTTCCCCACAAGAGGCTGTGCAAAAGGATTTGCGTGAAGTCGGAATCGCTTGTGCCGGTCGTAACAAGGCGGCGGGCATCTTCAATCAAATGGGTATCGTCCATGAGGGCGATGCGGCGGAACCCTTTGGAGAGCTGATCGTTCAACTCCACAGCGTTCTGGGGCTTCCCTTCTGCTTCGGCGAGCAGTTGATGGGGCAATCCTCTCCGGTAGATTTCATCGGGTGAATCAAGATTCAGGCAATCAATGATCTGCTGCAAGCTTATCTCGCCCTCAATTTCTCTGCACAGTTGCCGCAGTTCGCTCAAAAGCCGTTCACCTCGCAGGTTGGCCGTGGCTGATCGGATATTCTGGAGTACATGTTCCTTGGCTTGCTTTTCGAGGTGCAGAAAACAGCCCGCAGGAAGATAGGGCATATCCGAATCGATTTGCTTGTCGATCCGCAATTCCGGTCGGCTTGTCAATGCTTTGAAGCGCTTTGCAAAGCTGAAGTTCCGGTGTTGCGGGGCAATAAAATCGAGGACGGTCAGGTGTGATTTTTTGTCATGCAGGCGAAGACCGCGGCCAAGTTGCTGCAAAAAGAGGGTGAGGCTCTCGGTGGGTCGAAAGAGATGGTGTCGTCCGTCTTCAGTATTTATGTTATTACCTTAGTATGTATTGCTTTTTTTATAGCAACACTGATATACAACAAGAAACATTTCTTACAACACAACAAAAAAAATTTACAACACGACAAAAAGAATCAAAACGTTTATTTATAAAGAGTTGAGTTTTTGTAAATCCTCTTTAGACGGCAGCGGATGTGCAAACAGCCCTGAGCGAATTCACGAGAAACAGAACATTACTCATGGGCAGACCCCAGAGGTCAACGATTACTCTGACTCCGTTCCGGGAGAGTTCTTTGCTGCTTGCATAGGAGCCCGCCATGTCAGGATCGGGAGAAAGTACCCCACCCGTCGAGCCGACGACAATGCACTTGCAGGCAGGGCATTTCACAACTCCCATATACTGGTCATTGGTTATCCGAGTTGATCAGCGAGATAGTTCTGGATGCCCATTTGGCTGATCTGGTTAATCTGTGCTTCAAGCCAATCAAGGTGCACCTCTTCATCTTTGAGAATTGATTCCAGTAGTTCTCTGGTACCACTATCACCTACCTCTGCTGCAAGCTTTATGCCATTATTGTACATGGTTATCGTTTCGGTTTCTGAATTCATGTCGTTTTTGTGCTGTGCAGCAACATCTGAACCGATTGAAATTTTTTCAAGGTGGCTGACGACTGGAATTCCTTCGAGAAAGAGAATCCTCGTAATAAGTTTTTCAGCATGTTTCATTTCGTCGATTGCACGCTTTTCATCAGCTTTGTGCAGTTTTTCGTATCCCCAATTGCTGCACATTTCAGAATGCACAATGTATTGGTTAGTAGCTGTCAGCTCATGCGCAAGCAAGGCGTTGAGAATTTCAATAATTTTCGGATTTCCGTTCATAATGTTCTCCTTGAAGTTTTATTAATGCATTGGCTTTGTGGAATGGCTGCACTCTTTGTTCATCATCGGGCTTGAATCCGCCTGAATCCTGCAAATATACATTTATATTACACTAATAAACCTAAAAAGCGACTTGTAAAAGTATTTATCAAGAAAATAATGGTATTTTCGTAAGCTTATTGGTTTGTATCTGGATATTGTGTTGACACATAGAATTCAGGTTCATATTGACTTCTCAACGACTACTGAAGCATGGCCGTATGTTAAACGGGGTTTATAAAAAGCAGCTTGAACGCATCCTTGATGATGCCGACATCAAAATAGGAGGTAATCGGCAGTGGGACATTCATGTTCATAGAACGGAACTTTACCGTCGCGCTATAATCCAGGGAAATCTTGGTTTGGGTGAAGCGTATATGGAGGGTTGGTGGGACTGTGAACGGCTTGATGAGTTTTTTTACCGAATCATCAGTTCCAAGGCAGAGGGTAAAGTGTCTCCACCTGTAATGCTTTTTGGCAAGGTGATCAGCAAGCTCTACAATATGCAGCGTCCTTCAAGAGCCTTCAAGGTGGCAGAAAAACATTATAATATTGGCAACGACCTGTTTAAAGCCATGCTGGACAAGCGGATGCTTTACAGTTGCGGCTACTGGAAAGAGGCCAAAAACCTTGAGGAAGCACAGGAAAAGAAACTTCACCTGATTTTTCAGAAGTTGCAGCTTAAAGCTGGAATGAAGGTACTTGATATCGGATGCGGGTGGGGCGGAGCTGCACGATTTGCTGCTGAACACTACGGGGTATCGGTGCATGGCATAACGGTTTCAACTGAACAGGCTGCTCTTGCAAGGCAATATTGCTCAGGCCTTCCTGTTACCATCGAAGTTACAGACTACCGGAAGCTGCAGGGCTCCTTCGACAGGGTCTATTCCATCGGAATGTTTGAGCATGTTGGAGACAAGAATTATCGGGACTATTTCAAAACTGTTCACCAATGTCTGAAAGAGAATGGCTTGACACTGTTGCACACCATCGGAGGAAACAATTCAACCTCCAGTGTTGAACCATGGGCCAACAAATACATCTTTCCGAATGCAAATATTCCTTCAGCCAGCCAAATCGCCTCGGGCTATGAAGAGCTCTTTACGCTGGAGGACTGGCATGTCTTTACCCATAACGATTACGCCCGGACGCTGTTGGCGTGGTATGAGAACATCGAAAACAGGTGGTCATTGCTTCAACCCAGGTACAACGAAGAGTTTCAACGCATGTGGCGATACTACCTGCTGAGCTGTACTGGCGGGTTTCGGTCGAGAACAAACCAATTATGGCAAGTGCTGCTTTCGAAAAACGGTATTCAGGAGAGTTTCAGTATTCCGAGATAGATGGGTCAGGCTTTCTTAATCCCCATTTTCATCATCACCCAGGTCAGCGCCCTCAACCGAGGGCAAAAGCAGCTTCAATTCAGCCGCATCCAAAGACTCCACACTCCGAAGCTTGCGCTGGATAGCTTTTGTCCGCTTGCCCATAACATCATCAAGCTGGTTAAGGCCGGTTTGGATGTTTTTTTGCGCTTTTTGCATGAGGCCGCCAAACGTCTCAAATTCAGTTTTTACTGCACCGAGCACTCTCCATACCTCGCTGCTTCTTTTTTGAATGGCAAGTGTTCTGAAGCCAATGTGAAGGCTGTTTAAAATTGCCGCAAGCGTTGTTGGGCCGGTCACCACAACCTTGTAGTTCCTCTGCAGGTCATCAAGCAAACTTGCCTTGCGAACCACTTCAGCGTAAATGCCTTCAAAAGGCAAAAACATAATGGCAAAGTCTGTGGTATGGGGCGGGTCCAGATATTTGTCGCCGATATCTTTGGCCATTTTTCTGATGGTGGTGTCGAGGTTCTTTTGAGCTGTTTCGATTTCAGTGAGGTCAGCGCGATCGTATGCATTCTGCAACTGTTCATAAACATCTTTCGGGAACTTGGCGTCCACCGGTAACCAGACCTGTGCGTTATCCTCATCCCTGCCAGGCAGTTTGATGGCAAACTCAACCAGTTCGTTACTTCCCTGTCTGGTTTTAACATTGGCCTCGTACTGATCGGGAGCAAGAACTTGTTCAAGGAGCATCGAGAGCTGGATTTCGCCGATACCGCCCCGCATCTTGACATTGCTGAGGACTCTTTTCAAGCCGCCAACATCCTGGGCAATGGTTTGCATTTCGCCGAGTCCCTTCTGAACCTCAATCAACTGCTTGCCAACCGTTTGAAAGCTCTCGCCCAGTCGGTCGCTCAAGGTTTTTTCAAGCTTCTCTTCAACCGTTACTCTGATGCCTTCCAATTTCTTTTCCGTATTGAGGACAAGTTCATCCTGTTTCTTGCCAAGGCCCTCAAATTTCTCTCGCTGCAAGTCGTTAAAGGAGCGGACGTTTTTCTCAAACGAAAGCTGAAAGGCATTGATGACGCTGGTCAAGGTTTCACGTGTTGCGTTGTTGTCAGATTTTGCCTGCTCATTCAGCTCTTTGAGTTTAAGCTCAACTTTTCCGGTTATTTTTTCCAACTGGGCTCCCGTATTGTCGGTGAGTTGCTTTTGCTCGTCTTTCAGCGCCTGAAACCGCGTATTCTGCTCCTTTGTAAACTCCTTGAGTGTTGCATGTAATTCGTCGCGGTTCTCTTTGGAGAGACTGGATATTTCCTGCCGATTTATTCTGAAATCCTCTTTTAAATTACTCTCGATCGTTGTCAGACTCTTTTGCAGGCCAAGAAGGATGTTCCCCAATTCTGGCGATCCATCAACCGGTCTCCTTTTGTACATGATTGTCTGAATCGCTATAAAAAGCAGCAACAAAAGAGTGATTGTCAGTAGTGTAATTTCCATGTGATCAATAGCGTGTTTTCAAGATTGCCTCGTTATACGTTTATTCTGCAAAAGGCAAAATATGCAGGCCTCGCTTTTCTTAATGTTCCACGTGAAGCTATTCGCCTTTTGACGGCCCGGCACTCCCCTTTACGGCGGCTATTCGTGCGCTCAGATTGGTTACCCTGCTGTTGGATTTCTGGTTTTTAACGGCAATGGCAAGTGCTTTTGGTTCTCCGATGATGGTGACCAGCTTCTTGCCCCGGGTGACGGCGGTATAGATCAGGTTGCGCTCCAGCAGCGTGTAGTGCTGCATGGCAAGCGGAATAATAACTGCCGGATATTCCGATCCCTGGCTTTTGTGGATGCTGGTTGCGTAAGCGAGAGACACTTCGTCGAGCTCTCCGAACTCATATTCCACCACACGGCCATCGTAGTCGACCAGCAGGATGCTCTCTTCTGTGTCGATTTTTACAATCTGGCCGATGTCGCCATTAAAGGCCTCTTTATCGTAGTTATTGACCGTCTGGATCACCTTGTCGCCGGGAGCAAAGGTGGTGCCGAATCGGGTAATTTTCGGTTCAGCTTTTTCGTTGAGCACCCTCTGCAATTCAACATTGAGCGAACGGGCGCCAAGCCCTCCCCTGTTCATCGGTGTCAGTACCTGAACATCCCTCACCGGGTGGAGGCCGAACCGTTTCGGTATGCGTTCGGTGATGAGCTGGATCAGTTTCTGGTAGATCTCTTCGGGGGAAGAGGCCGGGATAACGTAGAAGTCGGAGAGGCCGGGGCCCTCCCGGTTAAGCGGCATCTCTCCGTGGTTGATGCGGTGCGCGTTGATAATGATGCGTGAGGATGCTGCCTGACGGAATATTTCGGTCAAACTGATCGTTGGTATGCTTCCGGAGCGAATAATGTCTCCGAGCACCGCTCCGGGGCCTACGGATGGGAGCTGGTCTACATCACCGACCAGCATCAGGGCCGCTTTGTCGGGCACAGCGGCGAGGAGCCGGTTCATAAGCACAATGTCAACCATGGAGGCTTCGTCAATAACCATGAGATCGGTTTCAAGCGGGTTGTCGCGGTTCCGTTTGAAGCCGAATGACTGGGGATCGAATTCCAGCAGGCGGTGGATGGTTTTGGCTTCAAGGCCGGTTGATTCGGAAAGTCGTTTGGCCGCCCGTCCGGTCGGAGCACAAAGGGTAACCCTGATCTGTTTTGCCTGCAGCATAAGCAGGATGCTGTTGACGAGGGTGGTCTTTCCCACTCCGGGGCCGCCGGTAATGACCACTGCCTTGCTTGAGAGTGCGAGGTTTACGGCTCTTCGCTGGGAGTCGGAGAGGTTAAGACCAGTCTTCCCTTCTACCCAGGGAATTGCCTTGTCGGCCTCAATTGCTCCCCAGGGCAGCTCTCCACGGAGCAGTCGGTGAATACTGGTGGCCGTACCGATTTCAGCGCGATAGAGAGGTGTCAGAAAGAGTGCCGAAGTACCATTGATCTCTTCAGCAACAAGGTTCTCTGCGGCAACTTCCGCCCCTATCGCTTGTTCGATAATCTCCGGAGTAATGCCAAGCAGTTTGGCGGCCTCGGCCACCAAAAACTCCCTTGGTGCGGCACAATGGCCGTTGCCGGAAATCTCCTGCAGGACGTGGCGCACACCTGCCTGTGCGCGAATGAGAGAATCAGGGGCAATACCAAGCTTCATGGCGAGGGTATCGGCGGTCGTAAAACCGATGCCGTGAATGTCGAGGGCAAGGCGATAGGGATTTTCACTCACCTTGATGATCGACTCATTGCCGTAGGTTTTGAATATCCTGACCGCACGTCCTGTTCCGAGGCCGTGCGACTGGAGAAAGACCATGATCTCACGAATCACCTTCTGGTCGGCCCAGGCGGTGGTAACCTTCTCCATCCTTTTCTGGCCGATGCCGGGAAGCTGGAGCATGCGCTGCGGCTCTTCCTCGATAACGGTAAAGACTTCCTCCCTGAAAGCATAGACCAGTGCCTTGGCAAAATGGGGGCCAATTCCCTTGACCATGCCGGAACCAAGGTACTTCTCGATCCCTTCAAGGGTACTGGGGGGCACAACGGTCAACTGCGTCGTCTTGAACTGAAGACCGTAGGTGCGGTCGTTCTGCCAGCTTCCAAGGCATTCAACATATTCACCAGGAGCAATGGATGCGGCAGAACCGACAACAGTTACGAGGTCACGACGTCCCTTTACCCTTGTCCGAAGGATACAGAAGCCCGACTCTTCGCTGTGAAAGGTGACTCGTTCAACCGAACCGGAAATGCGTTCAGGCGGAGGGGCGCTATTACTGAATTTGTGAGAGGAGGAAAAGCTACTCGCCATCAGATTTAAGGCTTTCACTCACCGCACTCTTGAACTCCTTCGATATTTTGAAAGATGGTACATTTTTGGGTTCAACCGTCACTTTCTCCCCCGTTCTCGGGTTCCTTGCCTGGCGAAGATTTTTGTGTCGAATGTTGAACGAACCGAATCCCCTTATTTCAATTCGCTTTCCGGCTTTCAGTGAATCAATGATGCTTTCAAACAGAGAGTTAACCACAGATTCCGTTTCGTTTTTTGTCAGACCAGTCCTGTGTGCAATAACATTGACCAGATCAACTTTTGTGGTTGTGGTTCCCATGGCTGTGTGGCTTTTAAATTTATGGGAGAATCTTCATAACCATTCAATTTAATATTATTTGGCTTGATTCGAAGCTGCAAGAGGCCCTATATTTCACTATTTTTGCATTAATTTAAACGTGTTTGTTGCGGCAATGAAAAAGTAAAAACAGTGCCGCCTTCGGCAGGCGTTTCAACGGAAAGCGTGCCGTTATGCTTGGTAACAATGATATCCCAGGAAATGCTCAGCCCAAGCCCTGTACCTTTCCCCGGACTTTTGGTTGTAAAAAACGGGTTGAAAATGCTTTTCCGGATGGCCTCGGGTATACCTGGCCCGTCATCAATGATTGAACAAAAAACATGAGTGCGGTCGCACCAGGTATGAATACTGATTATACCGTTTGAGCTCCGCCGTTGTGACTGTATCGCGTGGATACTGTTGACAATCAGGTTGAAAAGCACCTGTTTGATCTGCTCAGGGTTGCATTGAAGCGGCGGCAAGATCCCAAAGGCTGTTTTGATGTTGGCACACAAACGGTATTCATGACGTGTAAGGGCGAGAATATCGATAATCGCCTTGTTGATATCGAAATCAATCTTTTTATCAAGAGCATCCTGGTAAGAGAGATTCCGAATACCATTGATAATGGTTGTGATCCGATTAAAACCACGTTGTGATTCAGCAAGAATCTCCGGAATATCGTTAACAAGTGTGTCAAGAGCCAGCTCTGCCTCTTTTTGACTCAATTTTTGCAAGTCAAACGGGGATAAGGTTCCTTCCTCAAGTTTTTTTGTAACCGTTTGATACTCTTTCACCATTGTCTTCAAATCTGAAACAGCCTCCTGAATATTTGCAAAATTAATGGCAATAAAATTCAGTGGATTGTTGATTTCATGCGCAAGGCCAGCAGCAAGCTGGCAAACCATATCCATTTTCTGGGAATGGTAAAGCTGATTGTGAAGTTTTTCCCGCTCATCCTCAGCAATTTTTTTTGCAACAATGTCCCATGTCAAGTTGGCAAGAATATCTACCCACTTGACATCGCTCTCATCATACTCTCCCGCTTTGTTTCCAATTCCCATAATTGCCACGACCCTGTCATCGCGAATGACGGGAACAACCAGTTCGCGTTTCACCTGAAGATCGCAGTCAGGTATGCTGTTGCCGTAAGGAAGTGTCGAACAGTCATTGTGGATGACCGATCTGCGTTCACGAACGGCATCAGCCCATACTCCGGCACTTTCCAATAGAACCTCTTCTCCCATTCCATCAACATGGTACCTCTTTTTGAACGAGTTTGCTGTACAGAGTTGCAAAAAGAGTGACCTCTGGTCTTCCGGAAGAAAGAAGACAAACCCTATAGTACTTTGGGTCAGCCGCTGCGCCTCGGCAAGTGCCGTTTGCAATAACTCCCTCACCGAAGAGGTTTCGGCCAACTGAATAAGGTGGAGCCTGAAAGTCGCAAAAAATTCGTAACGCGTCCGTTCGGTAACATCATGAATAATTGAGTAAAGAAGGGCCTTTCCGGCAACCTTGACCTTGTTGCTGAAGACATCTACATCTCGAATTGAACCGTCGGACCTCCGGTGACGGAATACAAAGTAATTTTGCGCCAATGAACAGCTCTTTTCCATCTCCTTTTTTACCTCTTCAGGAGGGAGCGTATTAATCTCCTGTACGTACATTCTGCGGAGTTCTTTAATCGACCAGCCATAAAAATCTGCCGCAGCAAAGTTGGCATCAATTATGCGTCCGGTATCGGGCTCAATAACAATCATGATAGCCGAATGTTCCTGAAAGAGTTTCCTGAATCGTAATTCGCTTTCACGCAAAGCCCCCTCGACCTGTTTGCGCTCAGTTATGTTATCGATCATCGACACAAAGTACCCTTTTTGGGGACTGCAAACGGAAATGTCGAGCCATAACTGGAGTGAGTCCATATATATCTCAAATCGATCCGAAATCCCCGTCTCAGCTACCCTCGCCTGCTTCTCAATAAACTTCTGAAAAGATTTATCAATGACGGGAAAAACTTCCGAGGCTTTGCGTCCGGCTATATTTTCGAGGCAGATCATTTTTTCGTAACAGGCATTAACCTCTTTATGAATAAAATCTAAAGGGCCACCCTCTTCAACAATCATCTCACAGTAGGCATACCCGCTCCGCATGACATCAGTGAGGCTTCCCTGAAACGTTTCTCTGCTGATGAGCGAATTCTTCGTCTGCTTGAGTTCAGTATGACCATTACCCTGCCGGCTAAAGGAATGATTCATTGGTATATATCTCTTGTATATTAAGTCGAAGCTAAACCAGATATAATATAGGTATGAAATATATAAAATACCATAATCGTTTCACTTCACATACCGAATACACAAATATTCCTCAGTTGCCACAAAACTGTTTTGCGCTCAGCAATGCCCGGCCTTTTGCGGTAAGGCGGTACCTCTGTAGCCGGCTGTTTGGTTTTTCTGGAATAGTATATTGAAGTAGTTCGGCTATTCTAAGCTGCGGAATGGCTTTGCGGATATTGCCACTCAATTGCTTGTGCCCGAGCGCATGGGCAATTTCCGCTGATGAGAGTGGCGAAGTGGAACAAGTGGAAAGAATCAAGAGGTGAACTTGTGCCACATCACCAAAATGATCTTGTGCCTCAAACACCAATCTAACCTGTGCCTCCAGTTCGCTTTTATCCTGTGCCTCACCAATACTTTTGACTTGTGCCAAAACTTGTACTTCTGTATTGTCAGTAGTGGAAGTATAAGTCATATTGAGTGCTCTTCCTTCTTCAGTCAAGCGGTATTTCTGCAGCCGACTGTTGTGGCAGTCAGGAATTGTATAGGAAATAAGACCGGAATCCCTCAGTCGAGGAAGAGCTTTGCGGATATTGCCACTCAATTGCTTGTGCCCGAGCGCATGGGCAATTTCCGCCGATGAGAGCGGCTCAACAGAAATTGCCGCAAGAATATGAATGTCCACATCCCCTCTTACTTGTGCTTTTTTTCGATCTTCAGGCCGACCAACATCTTGTGCTTCACCCCTCATACACAATCCCGTTCTTTCTTGTGCCTCGGCGATTTCCTGATCTTGTGCCTCCTTGTGTATACACTGTTCTTCTTGTGCCTGATTTCGTATCGAGTTCCTGTCTTGTGCTTCTCTACTGAAAACAGCAGTAGTGACAGCCAGATGGATGGTGACCCGTATCCGTATACCAATCTCCATGATCTGCGGTACGGGCAATCCGAGAGCCTCTGCTTCGCTGAAGATAAAGCTTATGCCACTGCCCCATCGTTCAGTGAGTTTCAGTTCGCGGAAGACTCTGGCTATGACGTGATTGCGGATTCTTGATGACCCCTGTTTCATACTCTCAAGGGTCATGCCTGGCAAAAGGGTTCCTGGATTTTCAATTTCAATCCTGTCGTCAAAGAATGCAATCCGAATAGGAGCACCACGCTGAGAATAGTCGGTATGCATCAATGCATTGATGGCCACTTCCCGCAGAATGGAGAACGGTATGGCCGCATCATGGGGTGCGTGTTTGCGGAAAAACTGCATGATACCTTCAACTGCCTGGGGCAAGTGGTCATGAATGTCGCACTGGTCAAAAAGGAGAGCCCTGTCGGTTCCTGTAAATCGTCCGCATTGCACCCATGCATCAAAAAAATGGAGTGCGCGCTCCTTTCCAAACAGCAGGATGGCTCCCCTGGTAGGCACCAGCATCCTCTGATAGGAGGTGAGGAGTTTGATGGTCACAAGAGCCTGTTCGTCCAATCGCCAGTCTCCGGCAAAAAATTTCTGGACAGCGACCAGATCAAGATCCTCTTTACTCAGTTCCGCCATAGGCATTTCGTCAAATGAAATACCCTCTGCCGAACGCCCAAGTTCAGCTATCAGTGCCCTGTCTGCCTGCTGATTGGAGTCGCCAATACGGACATATACTCCCTGCTCGTGACCTTCAGTTTTCAACCAGTGGGGACGCAATGCGCTGACAAATACCTCGACCACAAGAAGTGTTTTATCGTTGAGGGTGATGAGCTCTATATTGCAAAATAGATGAGGGGCTATGGAGTCGGCAATCAGGCTGCGAAGTCGCTCCTCTTCATCGAGTGGGGCTTTCAGACCGACCATCTGCCGATCATCGCCAACCCCGATAATCAACCGACCGCCTGCGGTGTTGGCAAACGCTACCAGCGTTTTCATCAGCAAGGTTGGTGAGGCGCTGTCCCGTTTGAATTCAAGTGTTTTGCCGTCGGATTTTGTAATGATGTTTTTCAGATATTCATTCATTGCGGCTCCCGTTAATCAGGTAGTCAAGTGGCTTGTTGAAAATGCTTTCACAGCAATCATCCCGTTGCTTTCGATCAGAGAGTTCACGGCATAGACGAAAATAACGTCAAATATATAAATCTCTTGCGCTCCTTAATCAATAATTCATGCCTGTCGGGATGTGGTTTGTCTGATCCTCAATCTGCTGAACAATCAGCTTGCTTAATAAAAAATTAAGGACGAGTTGAACTAAATTGCGCTAAATTAAATTGAATTGTTGTTCTAAATCTTTTAACTGGTCGCTATTACTCTTTTTTTACCTGATCCGGTTTTTTCATTCAAACCTTTTTTGTCAAGATCGGAATTTTTGGCCGTTTTTCGACAGCAAATGCGAATGGAATCGCATGAGCAATGCTGACTCGTTATCAGTTGTTCATTGATGGCTCAGCAAAAAAAGTCGCATCCCCGGATATACAGAGAGTGTCGGCAGGTTATCACTATTACAAAAAAAATATCAACGGGAGAATTACTATGAAAAAAAATATCTGGCTGATTGCCGGAATTGCAGGGATGTGTTTTGCCAATCCACCAACTGCGGCTCAAGCGGAAGTTGGCATACGTATTGGTATTGGAGATAGGGATCGGCATAGACCGGATTTTGTTTTTGACCGGAGGCCAGACTTTATCTATCTGCCGGAACGAGGTTTTTCAGTCTCCATTGGTGCGCCCTATGACATTATCTATTACGGCGACCGCTATTACTTGCACCGTGATGGTCGCTGGTTCATGTCTCGTGACTATCGTGGAGACTGGATCATGATCATGGATTACGACCTTCCTTACAAGATAAGGATGCATCGTTTTGAGGATATATGGAGATACCGTGATAATGAGTACCGCCATCATGACCGCAGATACTGGGATGATATGAATCGACGCTATGATCGCCACTTCAGAGATGGCGGCAGAGATGGTGATGGACACAGAGAGGGTGACAGCCGCAGAGATGGTGACGGTCGCAGAGACGGTGACAGCCGCAGAGATGGTGACGGTCGCAGAGACGGTGATGGTCGCAGAGACGGTGATGGCCATGGCTCGCGATAGAGTTGCGTGAACGTGGCATTATTACTGTTTATGATAAGGGGGGATTTGTTTCTTGTATTTTTAATTTGATGCAGGATGAAGTAAAAATAACCTTGTTAACGGAGATGACTTATGAAAAAAAAATTCTGGCTGATTGCAGGGGTTACGGGAATGCTGCTCGGTATGCCACAATTTACCGCTCAGGCACACTACGGTGATGGCTTTGAGCATCGGCATGGCGACTATCGTCGATATGACGGAGACCGTTATGACCGTTATGACCGCTATGACCGTCGGCATGACAGGGGGTGGTATGAACGCGAAGAGAGAAGACGGCGGTGGCGTGAGGAAGAGAGACGGCGGTGGCGTCATCGCCATGATGATCATCGGAGTGGCGTTTATATAAGGCTGTAACAGGTTGCTGTGCAGTGCTTGTCGCCATGCTTGAATGATGATAAAAACAGAAAGAGGGAGCTGAAAATAACTTCTGCTCCCTCTTTCTGTTTTCAAAAATAACATGGTTATTACTCAACAGCCAGAACCTGAAACGTTCCTCATGCACAGTGCGTGAGTGTATTGGCTATGAAAAGTCTTTGCTGGTAAACCCTGCTCTTTCTGCGATCATTACATTCACAAAAAAAAGTGCGGGAACAGCTTTTCTGCGACTGCCCCGCACAATCAACTTCAATGTAGCATTCAATCAGTTTCTTCTGCCGCCGTCATTCTGTCCTCTGCCGCCGTCGTTCTGTCCTCTGCCGCCGTCATTCAGACCTCTGCCGCCATCATTCAGACCTCTGCCATCATAATTATTCTGGTCACGGCGATCCCTCTCCCTGAAGTTGTTGTCGCGTGAACCCCTTCCTTCGTGGCGACGATACTCAACATCACGGAAATTTCTTATATCATCCCAACGGTAACGCCTGATCTCCCTCGGAAGCCTCCCTTCACGGACAAGAATCCACGGTCCACGGTAATTGTAAGCGACATACCATCGACCATTGTGGTTAATGTAGTAACGGTCACCGTAACTGATTATATCCTGAGAACTTCCTATTGATACTGAAAAGCCAAGATTGGGTATGATGAGAAAATTTGGCCGTCTGTCAAGAACAAAAGAGGGCGGCCTATCCCCTCCGCCGATACGTACATTCACTTCAGCCTGAGCAGCCGGGCTGCCAAGAAGCATACCAGCAATTCCTGCAGCAAGCCAGATCTGTTTTTTCATTGCGATTCTCCTGTTTTACGATATTGTTCAGTGATCAGAACTTTTAAAACTGTAGTAAAAAGAGGCCCGCTACACCGCTTGATTTCCGGTCATTTCCGGCCTCTGCAACTTATGACGATCTTCCCCATCATTTCCTGCACACAAATCTTCAAAAATTAATACCAGAGCTCCGTTTTGTTTTTTTTCTGACCGCCGAACAGAAAATATCTTCATTCGCCCAAATTTCAACGCTCTCTTTTGCCCTCGTAATGCCGGTGTAGAGCAGTTCCCTTGTCAGCAATTCACTATCAATCGGTGGCAAAATCATGAGTACCCGTCCAAACTCTGAACCCTGGCTTTTGTGGATGGTTATGGCATAAGCTGTTTCATGCTGAGGAAGTCGTTCCGGCGCCAAACTTCTGACACCCCCGTCGGCGGCAGGAAAAAAGGCCCTGAGCTCCCCTCCATTTTCAGGATCGGGAAAAAGAATGCCGGTATCACCATTAAAGAGACGCATTGCGTGGTTGTTGACCGTGATCATAAGGGGACGACCACAGTAGAAGTTTCCTTTCGGGCTTATCAGTCCCTCACGGGCCAGCATCTTTTCGACGGTATGGTTCAAGCCACCCACACCGTAAGGGCCATCCCGGAGGGCGCAGAGTATCCTGAAACGGTCAAACTGCTCCAGCGCCTCAAGGGGTGAAACTGCCTCCAGATAGCCTCGATATCCCTCGACCACTTTTTTTACAAGGGTACCCGGCAGCTCTTCGCGGGAGGGTAAGGTCTGCCAGGTGATACCTGCCGCACTGCCTTTCAGAAGCTCCAGCGCTTCCCGCAGCATACCACCATTAACGGCACGGCTGATTTCAGCAATACCGCTCCCTGACTGAAAGCGGTAATTTTTTTCGAGCATGACCAGCGAGCCGTTCAATGGTGACGTCGGGTTTTCTGCTCCGGCACGACAAAGATCACCAAGCACTGATCCCGATTCAACCGAGGCGAGCTGATCGCGGTCACCAAGAAGAACAAGTCGTGCATCTGGCCTGAGAGCGGTTACGAGAGTGCTCATCATCGGCAATGCAACCATTGATGCCTCATCAATGATAACGGTATCAAAAGGGAGTGGATTTCTGGCTGAATGGCGGAAACGGGATGATCCATGGAGTGTGCCAAGAACGCGATGAATGGTAACGACATCATCGGGAATCGCTGCTTTGACCTCACCGGAACAATCAAGGGAGTTCTTGATATCATTTATTGATTTTTTCAGTCGAGCTGCGGCTTTTCCGGTCGGGGCGGCCATGGCAATCCGCTGCCTGCGGCCTCCATCCTGCTCAAGCAGCAAGGCAAGAACACGGACAACCGTCGAGGTTTTGCCTGTTCCCGGAGCGCCGGAAATCACGCAGAACTGCCTGTGCAGGGCAACAACAGCCGCCTCTTTCTGACGGTCAGGCTTGCTGTCGCCACTCCCCGGAAAGAGTCGTGCAAGACCATCAAGCAGGAGAGCTTCATCGATATTGGCGGAGGCAGCTCCTGCCTTTTGCAGAACTATCCTCGCAAGCTCCTGCTCATAATGCCAGTAACGGTAGAGGTAGAGGCGCCCTGAGCCGTCAAGCACCAGTGGACGAAGCGGCCCTACCGGCAAACCGACGACAGAACTGCTCATCACAAGCTCCCGCAGCAGCTCAAATCGGGGCAGGAAAAACTCCCTCTTATCAACCATGACGCTCTCACCCTCAATATCGGCAAGGTTCAAACAACTGCTCCCTTTCCCGATAGCGCTGCTTGCAAGGGAGACAACAAGACGGAAAAGATCGCTCACCTCTCCGGTAACCTGGTGGCAGATAAATGTCGCAAAATGGCGGTCGATTGCCCGCTCCTGATACTCTATGCTCATCTCCTATCCTTTTTTCTCTATCAACAGATTGGTCAGCTCTTCAATCAACCCTTCGGAGGGCACTTCACGGTAAAAGCCTCTGCCCTCACCATGCCCAATGCTCACTCCGCGCAGAAAAACATAGATCACACCACCAAAATGGCTGCTGTAACAGTAGTTTTTAACCCGCAACGCAAGGTAACGGTTGAGCGCCACCGTATAGAGCAGGTATTGCAGAGTGTAAAGGTTTTTTTGCATGGCCTGCCTCATGGTATACTGCCCGTAATCGTCAGGGCTGTTTCCAAGATGATTCGATTTCCAGTCGAGCAGGTAGTAGCGGCCATCCTGCTCAAAAACCATATCCATGAAGCCCATAAGCATTCCCCTGACCGGCTTGAAGTGCAGAGACTCGGCAAGAAGAGCAAGATCAACGCCATCGGAGAGAAGGCCGTGGCTTCTCAAAAGATCTGCCAACCGGGAGGAGTTGATAAAGCGGAGGGGAAAGAAAAACTCAAGCTCGGTGCTCCAGCTACCCTTGCGAAGTGCACCAAGGGTAAACCCTGTTGGTGAAAGTGGCGTACCAATGACGCTGTGCACCATCGCCGTTATATGATTCTGCCACTCCGGTTTATAGCCATAGCGTGCAAGCCCCTGTGCGACAAGCTCACTGATCGCTCCCTCTGACGGAGAGGCAAAATCGAGCTTTTCAAAAATTCCATGCATGAAAATGCCTGCCTGTGCTCCTTTGGGAAAGGTAAAGATGCTCTCTCCAGCGAAGGCAGCAATTGGCAATCTGCCCGCAATTCCCAACTCATCACGATCAGGAAGTTCAGCACTCTGTTGCTCTCGACCGGAGTCATGACGACTGAAGGAGGTAAAGCTTGATACCCTCCAACTGGTGTCGAGGGTTCCGCTGAAGCTTCGCAGGTTCGGCAGCTCATTGCTTGCAAGTGCTGTTATTCGGGGAAGGAATGCACTATCCTCAACATCCGTGCGCATCATCCGACTGAAACCGATCGTGCCCCCTGAGCTCTCGGCCAGCGTCTGCAACTGCCCGGCCATACTCTCAGCCGTCATCCCCTTCATCTCAAGAGCAAGCGCGGTTGCCTGGTTTTCGGCCACCCGTGTATCGCCGGAAGCATGGAGCAGGTAGTTGATGGAAGAGTTCTCCGTACGTGTCTTTCCGGCAAAAAGATAGCAGCGGTACTTCGCTCTGGTAAGAGCCACATAGAGCAGGCGCAGGCTTTCGGCCAGTAACTCTTTTCCAGCCAGCGAGCGATGAAGATCAACCTCCGCAGAGCCGAAATCCTTCACGAGATGCCAATGTTCGTCGTGGAACATGACCACCTCTCCCCTCTGGTTGACACCACCCCAGAGAAAGGGGCAAAAAACCACCGGATACTCCAGCCCCTTGCTGACATGGACGGTGACAATCTTTACCGCCGCCTCGTCAGTTTCAAGACGGATCTGATGTTCATCCTGCGCACACTCCGTCCCGAGCCGCTCGCTGAACCAGGCAATAAGCCCCTCAATGCCCACTCCCCGCTCATGCTCCTCGCGGTGGAGCAGCTCAAAACAGTGGAGGATATTGGTCAGCCGCCGTTCTCCGTCAGGATAGCCAAGCAAACGCCCGCGAATCCCCTCTCTTGCCATCAGCTCACGGCTCATTACCATGAAGCCCCGCAGAATCCAGATCTCATGGGCATTACGGAACTCCCTCAAACACTCCGTCCACAACAGCTCGTCATCGAGCAACTGCGCAATATCGTTGCCCGAACGGCCAAGGAGATCAGTCACCAGCGCCGCCCGCACCTTCGCTTCATTACCAGGATCGCCAAGGGCAGAGAGCAAGATACGCACCTCTTCGGCCTCCCTCGTTTCAAAAATACTCTTGTCGCTCCGCATCACCCCGGAAATGCCGCAGCCACTCAGGGCCTTGAGCACCGTGGCCGCCTGCCGATGAGTACGCACAATCACCGCAATGTCACCAGTGGCAAGGGGTTTGCCACCGACCAGGGTTTGGCCATCCTGCAGGAGACGCACAATTTCGGCGGCCACCGCTTTGGAAGCAAATTCACCGGCATCCTCCACCGTCAACATGCCGCTCTTTTGATCGCTGGAATCCATCAGCCAAATCTGCATCGGCTCACTCTCAAACAAATCCCCGCTCTCCTTTTGCTCCCGGTTGCCCGCAGCAAGGGGGTGGTAGAGAATTTCATCATAGAGAAAGGGGCGTCTCTCATTGTCGAAAAGAGTGTTGAAAGCATCAAGCAGCGGCGGAGCAGAGCGCCAGTTCTCCGTAAGGGTAAAACGACGCTCCTCAATCACCTCACGGGCCGCCCGCATGTAGGCAAAAATATCGGCCCCACGAAAGCTGTAGATCGCCTGCTTCGGGTCGCCGATGAGAAAGAGCGGTAAATCGGAGCCAGCATAGATGGACCTGAAAATCTCATACTGCACCGGGTCAGTATCCTGAAACTCGTCGATGAGCGCCGCCCGGTACTTGGCACGGAGCAGTCCGGCAAGAATTGCACCCCCGCCATCAGAGAGAAGCGCATGATAGAGATCTTCGAGCAGGTCGTCGAAAAAGCGGATATTGCTCACCCGCTTGCGCAGCGGCAGGCTTTTACGGCAAAAGCGAACCAGCTCAGCCTTGAGAGCAAGAAAACGGCTCTGCACCGCATCCTGCAGTCGCTGGCAGCTCCCGAAAAGAGGATGATCGGGCGGAGTATTCTTTAACTTCGTCCCTTCACTGACGGCGTTTGCGGTAAACTTTTTGAAATCACCAAAAAGGTCACAGGGGTTGCCACCGGCGACAAAATCATCCATATCGGCAAAGAGTGGCTCAAGCAGGTCGGCCCGGTAGGTATCCTGAGAACGCTTCAGCCCCTTGCTTGTTCTCAAAAGCTCCGTAATGATGTCACGTTCACGCTGCCAGAGAGCACTTGTCTCCTTGTATGCGGCACTGCATTCCCGGTCGAGCACCACTATCTGCTCTTCACTGAAGTCAGGGATAACCTCCACCCCCGTCCCCGCATGAAGGTTCTTCAACAGCGAAATAAAGGTGGCTGGCGAGTGGCGGTTCCGCAAGGTATAGCCAAGAAGCGGCGCAGGCTCCCGAAAAAAGTGCATCCTCCAGAAATCCTCCACAATGTCACGAAGCAGCTCTGTCTGATCGGTCACCAGCTCGGTATCGTAGAGCGAACCACTCTCAAAGGCGTTATCCTGCAACGCCCGCAAACAGAAACCATGAATGGTGAATATCGAAGCAGTATCAAAGGCACCAAGGGCCCGCTCAAGCAAATCGCGCACCCTCTTCAGGCCCCTCAGAGAGGCCGTTTCATAGAGCCCTTCAAGGAATTCGTCTTTGGTATCGCACCCCTCCATCACCTCCAGCGCCTCACGGATGCGGTTGCGAATTCTGGAACGAAGCTCCTGCGTCGCCGCCTCGGTATAGGTCACAACAAGAATCTGTTCCGGCAACAGCTCACTCTCCACAAGCAGCCGCAGGTAGAGCGAAGCGATGGCATAGGTCTTCCCCGTCCCGGCGCTCGCCTCAATGAGGTTGATGCCGGAAAGTGCCACTGTGGCGTGGTTCAGTGTTTTCATAAACTAAACCACCTTCCCCTCTTTGATAAATTCCCGAATGATTGCGTTTTCAAGCCATATCGTATTGAGTGGTTCGTAGGGATTTGCCAACGATTCGACTGCGCAATAATGCACAACACTCAGTATCCCCGCACCGGAAAGTTCAAACCGTATAGCTATTTTCTGCCAGTCGATATCGGTATCAAACTTCATTTGGGGTGGCAGTGTCTTCATCCATATTTTATACCGCTCATCTGCCTTTGGCATTGGAAACTGAATAATCACCTGAAATCGACGGGCAAATGATTCATCAATATTGCTTCGGCGGTTCGAAGCAAGAATGACAAGACCGTTGTAGTTCTCAATACGCTGTAACAGATAGGCCACCTCCTGATTGGCATACTTGTCGTGGGCGTCATGAATTTCTGTCCGCTTGCCAAAAAGTGCATCGGCTTCATCAAAAAATAGAATCCAGTTTTTATTTTCAGCCTTCTCGAAAAGTCTTGACAGGTTTTTTTCGGTCTCTCCGATGTATTTTGATACAACTCGCGACAAATCGATACGAAAAACATCTTTTCCTGTCTGCTTTCCCAGCAGGGATGCCGTCAGTGTTTTGCCTGTTCCCGGCGGTCCATAGAACAGGGCGCGGTATCCCGGTTTAATCTTTTTCTTCATGCCCCACTCATGAAGCAGCGTGTCGTTATGGGTGATCCAGTTATCAATTTCACGGATCTGCTGCAAGGTGCCTGAAGGCAGTACAAGGTCACTCCACTCCATTTCAGTCTCAATGTATTCAGCCGGAAACTCCATGCTGAACTTCGGTTTGCTGACCTTGCCGATGGTAAGCTCTTCAACGACCTCCGGGTTGAGAATCAGCCGGCCACTCATCGCCGGTTCACCTTCACGAACAGACTCAAGCCAGAGAATATGCTTTTTGGCAAACCAGTGCTCACAGCCAAGGATGCGCTGTACCTCAATGCGTTTTTCAAGGTCATCACCAGCAAGAATAAACTGCGCCGTTTCTCCGGTAGGCAGAATTCCCCGGCAGTTCGTGCCTTTAACCCCGCCAAATTCCGGAAAATCTCCCCCTTCCGGCATGTGTTCATCGATGATTTGGTTTAAAAAAACAGGCTGGATGTGAGGGGCCAGGGCAAGCAAAAAAATAACAAATTCAATGACACTTGGCTTGTGCTCTTCGAGAAACTTTGGCAACCCGGATTCTTCCGCGTAAAGTGCGAAAGGAACAATTTCAATCTCCTTATCGTTCTTGATATGCGTGTTCAGGCGCTCAAAAATAATGGTGCGCAACCAGTACAGCGCCGATTGAAGGTTTGATGTGTTTTCCTGCATGAGTATATATCTTGAAATAAAAAGCTGGATGCACAAAAAAAATTGGTTTACGGATCTCACCATTATACTGAAAACAGACTCGCAACTGATATATCTGTCTGCAAGAGTGGTTCAAAACTATGCAAAAACAGGATTAATTATCGTAACAGAAATGCTCCTTTTTTTTCCATCCCCATTGCATCGTTTATCAGTGAGTGCAATGAATGACCATTGTGCCATACTGTGGGCTTATGGATTGAAGTAAAGCCAGGACATAACCGGGCTCTTCACTCTCCGAATCAAATCTATGACGTCGGATAGATTGTTTGAAATCAGAAACTGTCCGGTTATCAATCCGCGGTTAATCCAACTCGGACGCTTTTACGGCATCAGCCGGAGAACTTCCTGCCAGCGTATCACAAATGGCAGAGGCATAACGGGAACCAAGGCTGAGCAATCTCGCGCTCGTACTCGACAATATCGAAGCAACCGGCCCGTATTTAAGTTCCGCGGAATCGCGAAAAATGAGTGCCCGGTCGTTAAAACTGAATTCAAGACATCCAGACAGAAGACCACTATTGATCCGTGCGCAAAGTTCTGTGACTGCAGCTTCACGCTCCTCAGGCACCACTGCCCGACTTACAAGCAGACAACGCAAAAAGGCTTGTTTGGGATCATATACCCAAAGAATTTGTTCAAAGAAGGGATCTTTGTTCAGGTCGACAAGTGCGACAACTTCTTCGTCACGTTGGAAAGACTGGAGTTGCCAGCCAAAAGAAGCGGCAAGCTCATCTGCCGCCGCTAAAAATTGTTCGGTATCAGGCGCGGTGATTTCAATGTCTAAAGTCATAATGTGATTCTCATTTGTGCAGAAGCATGCCTGCATAGTGCCGTTATTTCAAGATATATCCTTTGTACCTTGAGACTTTTTGGTTTCAACGATATCTATTGTTCCGCGCTTTATGGATTTTCGTTCAATAGTAATCTTAAACTCTTCGTCCTTGAAGCCCCATTTCTCGACAAAATCACTCTTTTGCTTGTCATGTTTTGAATCACTGGCTTTGCCGCCATCACCCGGATCATAACGCCGTCCGATTCCTCGATTAGCACGCGCTGGACCGAGGAAAAGGTTGTCGGGGTCGTTGTTCGCTTTTTGCAGAAACGATCGAGCCGAATCAACAATTCCTGGCTTGCTCTTCTTGTTTGGCGCAAAGCCTTTGTTGGTAAGCATTTTCGCCGCTTCATCGACACTCTTCGGCTTGATGGCTTCATCGGTATTCTTGATAGTATCGCTTATAGATACCTTGTGTCGAATATCTACCTCAGCCGATTCATAGGTACCCGGCACTGCACTCAATGTATTCCAGATGTTGTCTGAAAGAAATGTTTTCAATGTCGACTCTTCCCAGGTTAACATCTTTCGTTCTATACCCAATGGGCCAACTGTGCCATCTTTCTTGATTCTGGAAGCTGACGTCGGTTTTTTGGGGTTGATTTCGCCAACAATATGCAGCGTTTCCTCGGATTCATTATCGGCGTCCACCACAACCTCAAGTGACTTCATTCTGTACCGGGTCTTGATCCTGTTTAGCTCCTTCTTGATAGAAGCCTCTGTAGCCTTGGGATCGGCTTGCAAAAGCTGAGCCTCACTTATTGCCTTATCTAAATCCGCCTGCTTTTGTTCCGGGGTTCGATCATCCGGTTTATCTCCCTTCCCGAACAATTTAGAAAAAAGCTTCTTGGCCTTACCCACAATCCAGGCAATAACCGCATCGATGGCCTTATCGACCGTGAGGCGAACTTTCTCAATGACCGCCTTGATTTTATCGGTGATCTTGCCAAGTCCCAGGAAGCCAGCAAGGAAGCTGATGGCCAGAGAAAGCAATCCGCCAAGAATGCTTTCCACGCGATTGGCTGCAGCGGTTATATTTCCTGCAGCAATGGTAACGATCGAGTCGATGAACGCGGTGACGACCTGGATAATTTTCGAAATCTTTTCTACGAACACCATCACCGTGTCGTAGATCGAGATTATCGCAGAAATGAACCCGGCACCGGGAATGAACATGGCAATGAGCTTGGGAATGGCCTTCTTGACCACCGTATCCGTTACAAAGCCGACAATTCCACTGATGACCGTATCCTTGAGATCGGTGAGTTTCTCCTTGATTAACTCCCATGCGGCAGCAGGCCCACCTTTGACAAGGGCAACCACAATGTCAAAACCGGTTTCGAGCCCTTGCATGATCTTTTCGCCATTCGGACCAAGCACCTTGACAATTTTTCCGCGAATCTGGCTCCAGGTGATCCCGAGAATACTGAGAGCAAACTTGCCAAGTTCAGCAAGGTTAAGCGCTTGCGGAATATAAACGCCGGAGAGTGAACCGGTAAGCCAGTCGATGAGCCCGGCTTTGAGATGTCCACCGATGTTGGTTGCGAAATTCAGGAATCCCTGTTTGGCTGCTTTCACCAGATTGCCGACGAAAGGCAGCGGATTCTGGAAAATACTCTTGATAGCCGATCCGGTTTTTTTGATATAGCCCAGTGCGCCGGGGCTGACTGCATCAAAAATAATTTCCAGCAAATTCCAGACTGCGGTTCCCGCCCAACTGATGAACCGACCGGCGAAACTGCCAAACACGCCGACTAACTTGCCGAAAGCCCGTGGGATCAAGATAATATCAATGACCTCCAGCGCTTTGAAGGCATTCAGGAACAGGGTCGGGAGCTCCTGCACAAAGCCCTTAACGGTGCTGAGCGCTTTCTGGAACCAGGCCCACGCACGTCCGATTGCGTTGGACTTTTTCATGTTCTCCCAAACTTCCTCCTGGCCGATCAGCTTCATAAACGGAGCGATCAGGTTCTCCGCCGTCTGTGGTACCGGTTCGCCGCTGATGGGATCTTTGCCGAGTACAGCACACAGCAAGTCATAGCCATTGGGAACATTAGCCTTGGCGAATGCTGCGATGGGCTTGAGAATGGCATCCTTGATGAAGGTGACAATCCCGTCTTTGAGACTCCCGGCAAAATTTTTAATACGGGCAATTGGCTCGGTAATGAGTTGTTTGCCTCGTTCCAGCATTGCTCCGGGAGAGAGGATATCGAAGTTGGTGATGAAATCCGAAATACTTTTCCGGATTGAACTGCCAATGTCGCTCAGGGTACTGAACTGCTGCGAGGCCCAGACACTGACTTTTTCGAAAATGCCGTGATTGTCAAGGGCTTGGGAAATAAGAGCGCCTGCCACGGGAATCATTTCAATCGCTCCCCTCAAGACATTGCCGGGACTGCGATCGACCGATGCACCGGTAATCGGATTGCTCCCAATCACCACGGTAAGCATCGTGAAACCGGGAATCGCCGCAGCCGCGTTGGCAAAGAAACTGCGCGGGTCAAGATCGAAGCCAAAAAGCCGTTGTATCGTCGGGGGGGCGGCAGTGGTGCTGACCTGCGGGCTGCGCTGCACAGCATGCCCCTGCTGAACGGTGTGGGTCAGTTCATGGGCCAGCAGTTGCTTGCCTTCACTGGAACCGGGCTGGTACTGGTCGCGAGAGAAAAAGATATTGTTTTGATGAGTGAATGCCCGGGCGCTTAACTGGTTACTGAGAGTTGCCGCTTGCGGGTCGCTGTGAACCCGCACCTTGCTGAAATCGGCATTGAAACGGGGTTCCATATAATTCCGTACATCGCTGGAAAGCGGTTGGCCACCGCCACTCCTGCTTTCTATGACCGATTGCAGGTTTGCGCCTGCTGATGGCGCGTTATCACTCCCCTTGCGCTGGAGTTTTTCTTCACTCGCCGGGGCTTTTTGCAGTTTATCCCCGTCTTTCTTTTGAAGCTTATTGTCCTCCTTTTTCCGGATTTTCTCTTCCGGTGCTGAGGCTTTCTGGATTTTTTCTTCTTCTTTTTTCTGAAGCTTCTCGTCAGGTGCCCGCTGCAATTTCTCCTCTTTGGCTGGCGACTGCGTTGCCGACGAAGGCATTCTCATGACGTTATCAGCCATCCTGTCAGCCTCCTGCTCAAGCTTGTCTCCGGGCTTGCTGACAGTCATTTTCATCTGAACGGCAGGCGCAAAAAAATCACCGCCACCTTTTTTGGCAAAGAAAGGCCCCTTTGCCGCCCGCATTGCAGCAGCCGAGGTCGTTGTGGATGATTTTTCTGCGCTTGTTTTCATAGCTCCGGCATTATGACGTCAAACTTCCCGACTACACCCACTCAACCCTGAGCATATCCGGCATCCACGGCAGCTTGATCATTGAAATACCCCAGGGAAGCTGCTCCAGAAGAATGTCGCATGCATTTTGTTCTATCTGCAATAACCACTCCCCATTATCAAGCAGGGAGAGTTTTCCGGAACGCTTGAGAAACGTCTCCCGAAGGCCTTCCGCTCCAGTGTTTTTCAAGACCTCCCAGTGACGAATAACGGCAGCAAGCAAAGCTTCAGCTTCATCCTGCTCATCTACTGTAAGTATAATATCCGATTCAACCACGGCACCAAACGAAGTATTACTCAGAATTTTTGGAATCACTAACTCATATTCCAGAGCAGTGCTGTTTCCGGTGGCCAGAAAATACAACAGGTAAATAGCCCTGTTGGGGTGGAGAAGTTTTTCGTCATCAGCAATACCCAATGCTCTGAACAGTTGAGGCAGAAACGGATGCAGAAGAACCAGCCCTGACAGTCCTGTATAAATGCCCGTTTTTGCATAGGGATGCTGCGAAACGAACTTCTTCGCTTTGGCGGACTGATGATGGGCCCCTTTTTCTCCTTCATCTGAACCTTCGGATTGTTTTACTGCACGGGCCGGTTCTGCCAGATGCTGCGCCTGATTATTGTCCGTTGCCGTATGTGATTGCTCTTCTCTCTCCGACAAGACGGAACCCTGCGTTGTGCTCTCACCATGAGCACCCTTTTGCACTTCATCAACACCTTCAGATTGTTGTGACGGGCTGGATGACTCGCTCTGACGTTTCGCCGGCTCGGTATGGCCACTCTCTGGTTGAGATTGCTCTTCTCTCTCCAATGGTATTAAACCTGATGTTGAGCTCTCGCCATGAGCACCCTTTTGCGCTTCATCAACACCTTCAGATTGTTGTGACTGGCTGGATGACTCGCTCTGCCGTTTCGCCGGCTCGGTATGGCCACTCTCTGGATGCGATTGGTCTTCTCCCACTGAGGTTACTGAAGCATCCGCTGTTCTTTTCTGATAAACATTCGGTTGTTCTTTGTCTGCATCATCATCAGTTGCTGATGAACTGGCTGAGACGGATAACAAATCAGACCGGCAAGGGTAAAGCAGAGTTTCACACACTTCTTCCGGGATACCCTGCGCCGTCAAAAAAGCGGTAGTTTCCCTCTGAACATAGGCTTCCGTTAAAGAACTGCCTGATGCAATACCGCCAAAAGCACACTCCCATATCTCCTGCTCAAGCCGTTTCGCATCAAAAAGTGATGTATCAGAAGATCGAAGCAAGGGTAAAATCCCGTCGAGAACTTTTTTTCCTTCCGTCGAAATCAATTCAAGGAGGCTTTCAAGAAAAGCAGGAGTAAACTGCCGAATCAACCTTTTGCGGGCAGTTGCTGATGAAAGTGCTTCAATAACCTCATTTTTGAAAAGCTCAAAAGCACCTCCACTCCCCTCCGGCTCTTTCAGGGAGTCTTGTATCAACTTTTCAAATTCCGAACCGGAAGGCAGATAAAATGACCAAGGCAGCGTGCCGTTTTTCAAAAAAAAGAGAAACGCCTCATTGATTACCTGCTGTTTTGTTTTGCACTGAATATTGCCCAAAGTGTTTGAAAGCTTATCCGTCTGAGGTAGATCTTGAAGATATTGCACAAGAGCCCTGGCGACCATGTCTGGCAAGTCATGCTCCAACCGCTCAAGCTGCACTGTTCCGGCATCGATGTCGAGCCGTTCAATAGTCAGGTAACCGTCAATCGGAACAGACCGATTCAATGCTTCTTCAAAGGCTGGCAGCAGCCGGTTCTGGCAAAAATCGGGCAGAGTGCGCTGCAAACTCTGCCCGTCTGATTCCGTTCCATACATCTCGACATCGATAAACTGACGACGAATGATATGATGCTGAATGTTCGCCATGCTCTCTTTTCAGATATTGCCCGATTTAAGGCAAAAGTTACGTAAAGGCAAATAGTCACTAAAGTCTCACATCAATCGTCTCTTTCAGTATCACGCGACAGCCGTTATCCGCAAAAAAAGCCGTAACGCTAACCGATTTAGTCCCGGAACTATTCCCTGTGAATGTAAATGATGCTTTACCAAGATTTGCCATGGCGGGTTTGGCGTCCTGCACTTCCCAAAGATAAGCGATCGGTTTGTCTTTGCCCGACGACATCGCACTCAAGGTCACCGTATTGGCGGACCACTCAACGTTGATTTTTTCAAGCATAAAATCCGGAGGATTATCCCGGCATAGCGATTCAGGTGGAGTGTTCTTGCATTTGTCTGTTTTGACATGGTCGAATGCGGGGATAGTAACAATTTCCCCACTCAAGCCCTTCATAAGAGTACCTTCACGATTATAGGTAAAACTCAAACTTTCCGTTAAATCGCCTCTGTTGAAATTTGAACTAATCTGGATATTGAAATTCAGGCACTCAAAATATTCGATCCACAATATCCCCAATTTGCCAGGCTCAGGAGCGACTGATTGTCTGAATACCAGTGTCAACCAATCTTCCCGGCCGCTCTCTTTCACAATGAGAGTATTGATCTGTTGCAACCAGTCAACCACGAGGCCTTCAAAATTCTTGTTTAAATCATCCGGGTTAACGATCTGAACGATCCGATTTATCTTGCTGGAGATATCGATCGTTTCGATCGTTTTGCCATTGAGGAACTCAAAAGAAAAGGCCTCTATTTTGAGTGTACATTTCATATAACGCCGGTTTGCATCGGGCTCGGGGAGCCAGAAGCGATAACCACGACGCAGAGCAATGCCAGCACAAGGCAGGTCACAACAAGTGTGGCTGACTTCTGTTTTATAAGAACAATCATGGCTATCAACAATCTCAATATCTCCCGTCTTTCCGCTTTCAATCGGTTTTGAGGTATACTCGTTTCCGGGAATATCTGTTCCGTTAACCCGGTAAGGGGGTGTTCCTCCGCTGATGGAAAGGGTCGCCGTGTAAGAGCTGGAATCTTTATTGCACTCATAGATCGGATCGCCGATACTGATCCGTGATGGAACAATAATGGTTTTAGGGGCAGAATCCCTGTTTTCGGCATCACGCACCATCAAATTATGAGTACCAGCCTTCAGGAAAATATCTTTTAATTCCTGGTAGTCTTGATCATCGATTTTGATGGTATATGGAGGTGAGCCACCTTTCACTTCGACATCCACAGATGAAAATCCATCCGAGTTGGGACAACCGATTACAACATTGAATATCGGTGGTTTAACGCAGATATGGCTGACTTCCGTTTTAACCGAGCAATGACGACTATCAACGACCTCAATACCAACCCCGGTGCCGCTTTCAATCGGTTTTGTGGTGTAATCGTTTCCGGGAATATCTGTGCCGTTAACCCTGTAAGGCGGTGTTCCTCCGCTGATGGAAAGGGTCGCCGTATAAGAGCCGGAATCTTTACTGCACTCATAGATCGGATCGGCAATGGTAATGCGTGATGGAACAATAATGGTTTTAAGGGCAGATTCCGTATTGTCATCATCACGAATCACCAACGTATAGTCTCCTGATTTCAAGGATAGAGGACTTTCCAGTGGCTGATAGTTTTTTTGGCCGACTTTAATGCTGTAGGGAGGCAACCCACCTCGAACTTCGACATCAACCGTTGAAAACCCTTCCACATTGGGACATCCGATTTTCACACTGAATGTGGGTGCTATTTTTGGTAAAACGAATTGCACCGCAGCACCATCACTGGAGATCAGGTAAGGCAGAAAAAAGTCTGCGATTACAATTCCGTCTTCGAGTTCGTTAACGGTAGTTGAAATGATTTTTGAGGCTGGATCGATAAAGGTCAACGTTGGCAGTTCCAGGTTAAGGTCCGGATTTTGATCGATCAACGAGCCAAGCACGAATCGGATATCCTGATCCAATGCAAGAGCTTTATTACTGCTGATGCGTCCGATTGCATCCGCCAATGCCACCTTGCTGAACCCTTGAGCACCAAGGACACTCTTGACGAATACTTGACTGTTGAGGCCTGTTTCGGTTGCATTGTCCATCACCGATTTCTCCGCGGTGTTGCCAGAAAGTGCTACCGCTTTCGGTGTATCCGGAACTGCACGAGCAACATTGGTAATAACATTTTTGTCGAAAACAAGTTGCGGGGCTGGATTTTGGTGATAAACGATGATAAAGGTACCCCCGAGAGGCACCCCTGCTTTATGCTGAATACCTGGGTGATCTTGCAGGAAGCGATTGAGAAACTGCTTCTTTTTCAGTTCGCCGAGGCGACGGATATACTCGTCATGAATGGACTTGATCGGATCGAGTTTACAGGAAAAAAGCACGTCATCAAAATGATCAATCAAATCTTCCTGTGGAATAAAGATCTGAAACTGTTCCGAAATGGTAGCAACTGCTTCGGAACGAAAATATCGTAACAGGCTTAACAAATCCTGGTATTTATTCTCAAAATCTGCAAAGGCAAGCGCGTCAAGTGTCGCCGGAAGGATCTCGGATAGCTTCGAAAAGTAGTAAATCGACACAGCATGTGCGTAGAAAGATTCCGGTAACTCACTACTTCCGGCTGTAGTACCAGAAAAAAGAAAACAATAGACCGTCAGAAGAGCATTTTTATCAATCCTGTTTTGATCTACATCAATGTATGGTCTTGGCTGAAAAAGAGTAAGATGTTTTTCGTACCAGGCGCCTGCACTGCCAGCAGGATACGTATAATTTGGTGCATGGGTTTTGAGCAATGCGTGTGCAGGAGTCCCTGACGATAATTTGCTTTCTGCGATTTGCACGTCGTAGAGATAACGAATGCCTTCAGTCAGGGTTGTCAACACCTCTTCGCGAAGAGCATCGTACAATGCTTCAAGATCCTGAAAACGTGTGGATTCTTTACTTAAATCGATTGTTTGCGTCTCATCGTATACCCCACTCCGCAAGGCGATAACCTCAACAGGAAGCCGGTATTGTGTTTTGCATGACAAGAGCGTTCTCAACACAATCTGATAGTTTTTTCCCAAATGACCTTCAATACGCAAAAAATTGTACGGTTCCAGGTCATAACCAAGCGGGTTACGGACAAAATCAGGTACAACTGCGGGATATTCGTAGACACGATAGCTCAAATTCTGGTTTGCACGGTTTCGTCGTGTTTTTTCGCTACTCCAAAGCTGATATAACGGCGGGGTACCGTTTTGCCGATAATAATAGGGAATGGCCTTGTCAGATAGAGGCCCTCCGCCGAAGATGCTTGGGGTAATGCGGACTTGAGAGTCAGTCGTGACGTTGAAAAAGAGTGCCTTGATTATTGGCAATAAGCCCGGTTCATTGGTGAAACTTTGTGTCATTTCCACCATGCGTCTGAAAAGTTGCACAACCTCCCTGGAGCGTTCAGAACAATCGCCGATGGCGGGCGATACCAAAAAATTCTGCCGATAAATGACTGGTTGGTTTTCGGGATACAACAACCCGAGCATCAAATGGTGCGGAAAGACTCCTTCTTGCGGACAGCACGCACAGAACAGTTCAGCCCCCTTCCAGCGAAACTCATTATATGCACGCAGCAAGTCATCGAATAAATCATAGTAATACTGAAGGAAGCGTACTTGAGCAGATGTTGTGGGAGCAGTGTCAAGAAAGCTGACGGCATCGAGAAAAGAGCCGTTCGAATCAGTCACAAAGGGATCGGTTGGAAAAACCTCCCCGAGTAATGGTTTGAATGCAGTATAAGCTGCACTCAGCGCTGTAGCGGTTTTTTCGGCCAGTTGGCTGGTATTGAATACCTTGAGAAAGGATAAATAAATGTTGTTGGATGTTGCCGGGCGGCTGTTTGGCACATCGAAGCGAGGCAGGCAGATATCGGGCAAATGCAATTTCTCCAGCAGCACGGATTCAATATCACTGGAAGTTAATTTGCTGTTCAGCCCATTTGCTCTTTTGATGATCAGTTCCATGTCTCCCCGCTTGATCAACAGGGGTTTAATGCTCACCGTCACGGACGATCCCTTGTCGTCGCAGTTTTTCAGGCTGCAATTGCGGAGGCTTTGTTTTTTTAATTCAAGAAACAGCAATACCACCTTATCGACGAGAAACAGCGGCTCTTGTGGGTCCGCTCCCAACATGACGGGATTTTTTTCACCGGCTTGAAACAATTCCCACAAGGGATAGTCTTTGAACTCCGGATAATCTGATTTGTTCGGAATGGTATATGCCCGATAGGATACCAATTGCATATCAGGCACGAAAACCAGGTAACCCAGCGACGTTATGCCACAACCTTTCGATACATGAATTGCCTTGCCACTGCTGCCATCGGTGAGCGTGATCTCCATACCGCAGACAATACCAATGCCGATCAGATTGGCTCGTGTCAGGCGTTCTTGCTCGTCCAGATAGCTGAAGATTTCATTCAGATGCTCGCTGGTTAACACCTGATTGGCTTCAAAGATCGGATAGTTCTCTTGTGTAGGTTTCATTGTACAGTTGTTAGGCTGTTATCAGGTAGTTTCCGGATAATTAATACAAGGGCAACTCCCCTAACGCAGTATTGTCAAGACGCACCGGATTTTGGTCGCTGCCGTCATCGCAATCATGCAAGGTTGCCACAGGATAAGTGTTGCTCAAGTTGCCAAGCAGATTGACGAGAATCCATAGCCGACATGAGCTCTTGCTGTAAGAGTTGTAACGATCATTCAGGAAATTTGTAATATCTGTAGCCGCATTTTTATTGGCGATCTTGTCACTGATAAGATTGTTGCAGATACTGATGGTGTCGGCAATAAATTCGTTTTCTGCAATATTGCACGCTGTGCCGGCCTTTATCTTCTTTTGCATCCACTGATAAAAAAGCTGCCCATATCTTGCCAGAATATCCTTTGCGCAGTCGCAGACACTGGTTTCACGCGTAACGGTGGTCAGATTTGCTCGAAGAAGGGCTTCAACCCGCTCATGCAGTCGCTCCTCCGTCCAGTCGATTTCAGCATTGGCTTCAAGCCACAGAAGCCATGCCTCTTCGAAATTTTCGAACTCTCCATCATTACTGACCCAGCAGATTTTGCCGAGCAGGTGCGATGGTGTTTCCTGGCGGATAGTACGTTCGGCAAAGCGGCGCATCTCCAAATTCTCATTATAGAGCTTTGTCCACCCAGGCATGACAAAGGTGAGTCTGAACGAGTAAGGGTCTTCATCACCACAGGTTACCGTACTACAGCCTCCCTCGGAACAGGCTGGATAAAGCGCATCTCCGGGGAATTTTGGCCTCAGCAAAAGATGTTCTATGACCATCAACCGTTCGTTGGCGCTCCATGCCATCAACTCTTCCATACATTGTTCAGCCTCACTCTTTTTACTGAACAATAAAGGGTGGTCAGCCTGAAGCTTTGTTTTCTTTTCTGTAAGTTTGAGCTGAAACAGGCCGGAATTTTGCTTACGAACTATTTTATAATTCACCGATTGATTCATCCTGACAAGGATATCACGGAAAGCTTTTATGTTCCCTTTTCCCGAAAAATGAGTGGGGACAGTGATCTTTCCTTTCAGCCATTCTCTACCGATGCGATCCTTCAAGATGAATACGACTGTATCAGCCTTGTCGTTTATCGAACGAATCTCATTGACAACAAAAGCAAGATCGGGATAACCCAGCAACAAGCTTATGCGCTTTTTGATGCCGGATTCATTGTACTGCTGTTCTGACTCCGACTCAACGTTGTTGAATGGAACTGGCCGGGAGTAATTAAACGCTTTTGCCCGATCATGACTGATCAGCGGGTAAACCGTGAGAAATGAAATCTTGTCTTCGATCAGGCGTTTGAGCGCAACTTTTTTGCCATTCACCTTGCTCAGAAGCAGCGCGTATTCACTGAACTGCTCGCCGAACCGGGCCAGAATGTGGTTGAGAAACTGATTACGCCGCTGAAGAAACTCGGGCAAGGTTTCGGTTATCTCTTCCAATACTCCCGTCTTGTAATGATCGTTTTTTATCTCATCAAACCCCTGAATCAATTTTTCACTGAATGCTTTGACAAAATAGGTTCGCTTTATTGCAGAGTCGAGCGAGAAGAGATCGGCCGTATGGCGCAGTTGCGCCAGGGCATTGCCGAGAATCTGCTCAAACACCAGCAAATACGCTTTCATCTGTTTTGCCTGGCCTCGCCTCAAGCTGGAAACACGGGAAGGTAATCCGCTTGTGCCAATGCCATAGACCTGGGGCAAGCTATACTGCACCGGAGAATACTCTTCGGGATTTCTGAACCTTCCTTTGGGGATACTCAGATCATAGTCAAGATTTTTGTTCTTTGGACGTCCTGCCTCGCCGTAGAGCTGATTCAACGTATCCAGTGCCTCATCCATCCGGGGCAGAAACGGGAGACCATTCTTGTAAAACAGGAAGCGAGAAAGATTCCGATAGAGACGGGGCTGATGCTGCTTGCTGAGGTAGAGCTGCCAGGATGCGCTGGTTTTATCGGGATCAAATGCTCCATTGATTCCATCAGGATCGGCCATACCCTTTACGGCATTGCCTTCAGCATCGTACCTGGTCAGTAACAACTGATTGATGGAAATCACACCTTCGATCTCCATCAACCGGTTAATGATATCCGATACCCTCAGCACAGATTTGAGCGAAGAGGCCTCAAGATCGCCCGGCTTGATGAAACCGCTGTCAAGTTCCGGGCCATTGAAGATCTCTTCCACGGCTTCACCGGCATCCAGCAACTCCTGCAAGGTATGGAACCGGATCGGAGGATTGAGATACTGTTCGATCTCAAACCAGATTCGAGCCTGTACCCATTCAATGTCCACATCAGGCTTGACTTCCACATCGGCACAGACGGCAACGTCCTCAACGCCAACGATGCTGATGCTGCACCAATCCTCATCCAGATTGCGATGAGCATGCAGAGAAGATTTTGCACTCTCTACGGCAGCTTTATAAGCCGTCTCTTTATGGTAAAAACGCTCAAGAAAAAAAACGGCATACCTCTCCTGAAACTTTTTTCTCAATTCCGGAATACCGTTAAAACTCTTGAGCCAGGAGCTGAACACTTGCGCGCTGTTGACAAAAATGCGCAAAGCGATGTTGCTGATGGTAAAAGATGAGGCTGGTATTGTATGACAATCAACCTTCAAGTCAAGATAAAAGACATTCCGCCAATTCTTGCGAATGTAGCTGTACTGGTTTTCATCTTCAGTTTGAAACTCATCAGCCTTGATGGTAAAGACGTTGTCGTCGCTATTTTTGGTTTTACCAAGCCTTGTGAGTTGAATGGTCGAAATCGCTTGCAAATCGAAGTCAGAATTGGCCATATCAGGGAAGCGCACCTCCAGAAGAATTTCATGGGCACCTTCGTCATCATGAAAAAACTCCTTGTACTCTATCTTGTGGTCATTCAGGTCGCCAAGTACCGGATCAGCTTCCAATTCGAGCAACACATCGTAGAGACCTTTCGGAGTGACCGGCCTGGCATCAAGCTCATCATCCGCCGGTTTCTGACAGGAGAGCCGCAATTCATGATTTTCGCACCAGGCGTAATAACTCGATTCACACATGCACTCCTTGCAGAAAACCCAGCCATTGCGAACCTTCTCACGGTCAATGAGTAATCGACGAAAATCGTCAGGTGAGGCAGGATTAACCGTCAGGATTTTTCTGGCGGTGAAAAACGCCTGTTTCGGGTAGGGCTGCAGGGGATCAGTCGAAGGAGTCGCCGGTGCCAGTATATCCTTGATATCCCACTCTATGCGATATGCCAGATCAGTGATGGCATAACAGAGCGCTTCGAGCATAGTTATGCCCGGATCGTGCGTATTATAGTCGGTCCAAAGCTCGCTTGCCATCTGTTCGATGAAGCCTATACCCTCACGACGAAGGCGATAAAAATCTGCCGCCGGTGCAAGCTGAGGGTTTTTTGGTATAGTTTTAGAACTCTGGCTCATGTTTTACACGAACAAGTTTGACCGGATGCCGTTTCCGGAGTAAATGAAATAAAGGTGATATCATGCTTGTCAGCCGGGGCTGATACAAGGATGGAGATGGCAGTAGATCCTTCAACTTCGGGTAACTCGATTCTGCTTCCCTTTTTGCTATTTTCGTACCAAAACAGTTCAAAATCAGTCACATAGTCCACATAAGGCTGCTCTTCAATAAAATTGATCAACACCGATTTATAAATTTTTCCGCCGAATGAGGGCGTTCCACCTTCCGCAGATACCCAGGGTGACAGAAAGCGGGTGATCGCCTGCTGCAACATATTCCGGTAATAGGTTTTATCGAAACCGTCATAGAGGCTGAGCCTGAAACTGACAAGCACCTCTTCAAACCGGGGGTTCTGCACATGCAGTTGGGTAAAGCAGTTGACCCGTTTTTTCAAAAAAATCCCGATATCATCAAGCAATCCGAGACTGGTATAGGGCTTTAACGGATCGCGCAGGTTCTGGAGTTGCAGGTCAGGAATAGTGACGATCGTGACATTTCCCGGAGCCAATTCAGAGTAACCATCCTTTTCATAATAGGTGTGATTCAGACATTTGACCTTGTGGATTTGCGGAAAAGCTTCGAGTATCAACCGCTCATAATCCCACAGGGTGATTGCGCGATCCTTGTGACGCAACCGCTCGCTGATACGCAGATTGAACGACTCAGGTTGCTCTGCGCCATGCCCGCCAAAAGAGGCAAAAGGCTGGGTGATGGTTTTGACTGTCGCGTCAGGCTGAACAAGCTTGCTGATGGTTTCCGCTATGATCGGTTTGGCCTGAAAACCCGGAGAGTTACCCTTGTCGACAAAGCTTGTTTTCAAGGCCTGTGCCGCAACCATTTTCAGTCTGCAGACGGCATCGCTGTTATTTTTGACCGCAACACGAATCCAGATCATATTGGCCGGAAACAGGGTGTTGTTCTGCGTTGCCTCAAGCGGCACTGCAAACGTCATAATACCGGAATTCAGGAATCCCCCCGTTCCGTCCTCTACCGCTTTTTCAGCAAATCCAACCCACTGGTTATTTTTCAGGTAACTCCAATTGAGTTTGGGATTATCGGCCAAAGGACTGGCCGTTCCATCCGCAACCTGGAACAACAGAGAGAGGTTCTGCGGAGGCTTCAGTTCGCTGATACCAATATACAGCTCCGCCTCACTTGGAGTTGTGGCATTGTTGAGCTGAAAATTGAATTGCGGCAGCAGATGCACACCCTTCGTACTGGAATTCAGGTATGGACTCTGTTCGGCAGTTCCAAAAGGGCCGACATGAAAAAACCTGCCTTTTTCAAAACTTGCAGCTTCAAACGAGTTGCAGACTATCTCCTGTCGGGCATGGTAACTCAGGGATATTTCACTTACCGTAGGCCCAACCGGCGGAGTGCCCGGGTAGGTTTGCAGCACTTTGGTAGGCTCGGGAGCGATTGTTCCTGCTTTTACGCGAAAACTTGTTGTGCTGTCTGGAACATATTCCTTGCGAAGAAACCTGAGCAGAGCCTCCTGATATGCCTCCTGCCCAAAATCGCTGGCCAGGCGAATCCGTACAAAACCATGGCGAGAACTCGTGCTGTAAAACTCATTGGCCGTGAAATCGGGTTTATCCAGAGCTGGTGCGCCTGTGATGTCGAGTGGCTTGGAGCTATCCAATAGCGTTACAACGGATGGAATCGGCCATTGCCCTCCATTCAGAAAATCGATATTGACACCAAGTGAAGCATTTGGATTGGGATAGGGCTTTGGAGCGTTTAACCACTGCAAGCTCACCGACGAGCTGATCAGCTTTTTCTCGAAAACCTCCTTTGAACCAATAATCAATGCATTTCCAGCCACCGGCGAAGGACCGAAAGGCTGGAACGGTTTCGATGTATCGACCGGGCCAAAATCGTTGGAAACGGCGAGTAATTTCAAATTGTCAACATTGACACTGAGAGAGAGCGTTTCAACAATGACATTCTGCATCACCGTATATGCAGAAGAACTTTCATCCTGCTTTAACCTGACGAGGAGTACCGGTAAATCGGTTTCAAAGTTGTAACCATGCGTTTCAGATGAATAAGGAGTGACGGCTGGCTCGGCTCCGGTAAGGGTGATTTCCAGGCCCAATACATTTTCATTTGTACTTGATTGAATATTTTTAAAGGTTTTGGGTCGATTGATTGTAAGCCAGCCTTTTTCTGTCGTCAGAGCACAAATAATTCGATCTGCATAGTCATCATTTGTAAGGTCCGGTTGCGGCCTGAATTCAATTTTGATCGTTCGCGTCCCCCCTGCCATCAGCAAATAATGTGAGGCGATGGCAAAGCCTGTTTCAGCAGCGGGCATGTTGATTTTCTGAAGCGTCCCATCCGCATAAACCTTGTTAAAAAACGGATGCCATGATTGATCGGGTGAAAGAAGTTTCGCTCCCAGTCCGTCATCCGAATTTGCAACAGGTGAGGCGTATATGCGTCCTTGATTGACAGGATTCGGGTTTTCTTCTGTGACCTCTTCATTGCCGTGCCGATACACGGTTTTAAGGGCGGACACCTTTGCCTTGTTGGCAATAAAATCCCGTTCATTGGCAAAAAAAGCATCTCTTCCCAAATCATCCTTACCCGCCTTAAACAGCTCTCCTGCTTTAAAATCATGAGAGTCGGCATGTTTTGCCAGTTCAGCCAGTAAATAAGCATGGCCCGGCTCGCCCGGCTTTTCCTTGAAACGCAGAATCTCCCGGTAATAGAACTCCAGATGTCGGGCGGTCAGTGTATTTGCCTCTGATCGTGCATACTCAAACAGACGCAAAAAAGCGAGAAAAAGCGCAAAGTGGGGTTGGTGATTGTCCTGCTTTGTCAAGGTCTCTTCAAATGCGTTTTTTGCCTCAATGATGATGCGGGCAAATACGTGCAGAAACTGGTCGAAAATGGATGTAAACAGGCTGTGCGTCGCACAGTGATTAATTTTAATAAAGACTTTATGGGCAGTCGGCTGGTTATGATCAATGGGCTCATCCCCATAAACGGATACATCAGGGAGAATCTGATTATAAACGTAATGAGACCAAACCTCACCGGCGCTCCAGTCCAATGATAATCCGGTTTTCAGAACGGAATCAAAGGCTGTTGCCGGGCTGCGCATGATAAGGAGAGATGAAGGCACGGCACTCTCATTGATCAAATCAAGCCTCCCCTTCACCCCTCCTTTGTAATAGGAAATCAGCCGTTTGAATGCGGGTGCCAACTGGCTTTTGATCAAGTTTTGCAGCGTGCTTTTCAGTGAAATATCAGCGGGCAAGCTCTCTTTAAAGGCGTCGAGTCGCAGGGCCAGCGTTCCCAGGCTGCTATAGAGATAAGCGAGTGTTTGTTTCAAGCCTTCACTATCAAGTTCATTTTTCCGGTTGTTTAAATAATCAAACCAGGATTTTAGCGTTGTCTTGTAGACCTCGATATCCTCAATGACGATCAAAGCCAATTGCGCCGACACATCTTTACTGAAAAAGGGCGTCCAGTCTCCAACGGGAGTAAGGGTGGCATCAAAATAGTTCAGCAATGCCGCGTAGCTCTGTGCAAAGACCACTCTATCCGGAATATTTCGCTCATCTACAGGGGCGTAAGCCGGGTTGAGTGCCGGAAAAACGCGCTGATCCTGGCTGGTACCTTCCCGAACCAGTGTATTCTGATCCTTATTTTGCTGGCATGCAACAGGCATATATCAACGGTTATCAGGTAAAAGGTTAACGGTCGCCGAAAGATTGATATCGGTGCCTTCCAGTTTGTAGTATGGGAATACCAGATTAAACCTTGAATTGGTGGTTTTAACCCGATAAACAATGTTTATCAGCACGACGCCATCCAGCTCAACGCTCTCTTCGAGAAATACTTTTTCCAGCTCAATACGCGGCTCATGGTAGAGGATTGCCGATTCCACTTTATCAGCCATCAGGGTTTTCATACGCGTATCCAGATTTTCAAACATGAGCTCATCAAGATTGCAGCCATATTGCGGCAACATGACTCGTTCGCCTTGAGCTGTGCTGAGCAGCACTTCAAGACTCGAAACGATATCAGCCTCCCCTTCAAGCATCTCTACACCCGAAGTCGTGCGATTGAATGAGGGCGGAAAAGACCATCCTTGCCCGAGAAATGGAAGCTCCATCGTTTTTTTGAATGATTGAGTTAATCAAAAAGACGTTACTACACTACAACATGATCGTCTGGCTCAGCCACCAATGAGCACCGTCATGGCGCCAGGAGGCAATATGGCGCCTCCAGCCGCTGTCAGGTCGCCAACCCTCGCGGCAGGCATTCCCCCGATCAAAACGGTTGCGGAGCCTTTCAGTATGGCGTCCGCACCACAAGAGTCTCCCATACGCGCTGCCGGAAGACCTCCAATAAGAACGGTTGGTGCGCCGGGTGGAATAATGGGTACCGGCGCACCCATCGTTGCTGAACTGACAATCATATCGCCGACACGTGCCGCTGGAAGCATTGTTTTGCCGTTATATCAGTTAATCTGAACAACCCCGCCACTGATAACTGTTGTGGCGCTGCCTTTTATCGTTGTACTGGCTCCCGACACTTCTGCGCTTCCAGTTCCGGAAGCCTTGAAGGCGCTCTGCGCTTTCAACGAAATGTTCAGCCCTTCGGCGTTCATATCGGTTGATGCCTTCAACATCAACTCTTTGAAGCTTTCGAGCTTGATACCGCTATCGTCGAGTGTGATTTTATTGCCATTCTGGTCTTCGATGATGATTCCCTTCTTCTCCTCTGAAAGCGTCAACCTGTTGCCGCCGGGAGTTTCGAAAAGAATGATTTTCTTTTCGTCATCGAAGGTCAGTTTCATTTTTTCCCGACTGACGTACCCTTTGTGGTGGTTGGTGTCCTTTGCTGGTTCGGGAGCAGGCTTGGCACTGCTGTGACACATTCCAAGCACAACCGGGCAGCGGGGATCATCACCAAGAAAGCCTACCACCACTTCATCGCCAATTTCCGGACGAAAAAATGTACCCCGTTCCTTGCCTGCATCCAGTGTGGCAATACGTGCCCAGATTCCCTCCTCCGAAGCGCTCACCAGGGGAAGGCGCACCTTTATGCGATCTTCCCCATCAGGATCACTTTCCAGCACCGTGACAACCCCGATTTGCAGGCCGCTGACACCGGGAAGAAGTCCTGCGGCAGGTAACGGACGAAGGTTGTGAGTCGCAGGAAATATTTCAGGGTTCAGCCCGAACTGAACATCTGTTTCCCAGTTGCCACTGGCTACGGTATGGCGTACACCCGAAACATAAAGCTTACCTTCAAAACGCTCTCCGATGCCGCTCACCTCAATGATTTTGCCAGGCAACACACCGGCAAACCCCTGAAACCGTACTCTTCCGCAAACTTTTGCCAGACGCTCTTTCAAAAGTCGGCCATCGGCCCATGCCTGCAATTCAGGCTGGCTGAGTTTGCCGCCATGGCGAATGGTATCTGCCTCGCCGCCAATCACATCCGCCAAAGTCGAGGGCGAAAGGTTGCCGTTGTTTGTGGTCGAGGGTTCACTGGCATCCGTTTCCATCAACCCCTGCTCTGTTGGATTCCAACTGCTTGCCTTGATCCCTTTGCTTTGCCAGCGGGAATCTATTTCAGCGTCCAGTTCCAGAATAGTCGATCCATAGTTTACCTTCACCACAGCACTTGAGCCGGTATCGGGCGGAGCAATAACGACCTTGTCGTCCCCCGCACAAACAACGTGCCCATTCGCTTCAGCACGGCATACAAGAAAATCCCAGTCAGTGGACTCATACTGTACCACCTCTTTCAGAGCCGGTTTTGTGGCAGTTACCTCATTCCGCAATCCGTATAAGCCAAGAATCTCCTCCATAATTTCGCTGTCCAGCTTGCCGGTATAATAACGGCTCTTGACACCACTGGTCATTTTAACCGCCTCGTTCCGACACTCCACAATGAGCAAATTGGCGTTTTTACGGATTTTTATGCTGTGTTTGATAACGATCCCCTTAAAAACCGAGTCATTTTGTGAGCGATATCCAAGCTGAACTTCAATTTTTTTACCCGGTATGAAATAGTCCTCATTGCTTGCTTCAAATGTCGACCTGGCGGCTTCTCCATCCATCAGGTAAAGCACTGCGGAGGGAATCCGGTTCAGTTCCTGTGTGATGGCAACTGACAAGAGGTGAAATTTACCAGGAATTTCAGCCCCATCTATCAGAACGGCTACCGTGCATACATCCGGAGTTGCAGGTGTCGGGACAGTCGTATCGTTGCTCATCAGACACAGTTTACTTTTTCAAGAGGCGGAAAAACAATCTCCCTGCCCGGAATCAATGTTCGAAAATTATCGAGACCATTGATTGCTGCCACAGCGAAATAGTATTTCGGATCTCCATAAATCCTGTAACACATCAGCGGCAGCGTATCCCCTGCTTTCACCTTACGGATATGCGTCAGATCAGACGATTTTTTATCTTCCTTTGCAGCTCGCTTCAGCTCTTCTATACTGCTTTTAAAGGTTACTTTGGCCGAAGCACGAATGGGCGTTCCATCAGGCTTGAATAACTTATAGGTGAAGCTTGCTTCCGTTACCCTCCCTTTAAAAATGGAGTTTTCTCCCCAGACCAGTTTGAAGTGACGCGGTTCGTGTGCATCGCCTTTATACTCAAGCAGCACCTGCCGAAACTTTATCAGATCATCAGTAATCGAGTCCCGAGGCTTGCCATCAATAATACCCGTATTATCGAACAGAAAGTCAAAAGAGATCTCTTCCGGCTCAGTGTATTCATACTTGAGCTGCTTGCCACTGCTCCCCTGTCCCTGTCCTGATTCGGAAAACTTGAGTTTATAGTTGAGCGTATAGGTTTCCGGGTTGATCAGCGCCTCAACAAAGTCGTCCGCATCATTTTTGCCACCACTCTCAGCCTTCTGTGAATCGGAGAAAGCAAGAATGAGCATTTTTTCCAGTGCTCCTTTTTCAGCCATCAGCGTTCCGATTTGTTCTGCAATATCTGAAGTACCTGTTCAACACATTCTGCAATAATGGCTTGCCGATCGCCATCGCTGCTTTTTTGAGGGGGGCCGGATGGCCTCTCCGACGGCTTTCCTTCCGACGCATTCACCGTTACCCGGATGTGCAGCTCTTTAATTTCAACAGGCATCTTGTCACTCCATTCCCGAAATGGTGAAATAACGATAGGTCAGCTCGATCGTTTCAATGACAATGCCATTTTCGCTCGAATTGAAATCGCTGACAAGCCATTTCTTGGGAATGGTATCAACAACATTCCAGCTTCGGAGTGGCTCGCTTTTTTCGTTCATCAGGTTTACCGTGATCGTTGCAGGTTTAAATATCCGGTTATTGAATGCATCGAGAAACCATTTTACTACCGCCGAATCAACCAACATCCCCCGTTTCAGCACCAGATCAGCATATTTGGTGCGAACCGGTAATTTGTGCTCAAAACGATTTTCACCGCCCTCCTTGTAGCTTTCATAGTCATATTCAACCGACAGACCGGACACGGACTGGAAACGAACATCGTTCGTGTCCAGACTGACATCGTTGAATACCACTTTAAAGTAAAAGCCCCACGGAGGATAATAGTCAACCATACAACCAAAGAGTTTAGACCTTCATCAGTTTCAGCCCTTCGTGGGCAAGCTCAATACTCTCAACGGCAATCTCATTGGCATCCGATTTGAGATCCGAAGCGGTAATTTTAACCGGGAAACACCGAATGGCCGTCCATGCTGCAACAGGGCTATGCTTTTCATTGAGCAGACGAATCGTCACATCCCGCCGTTTCTCAACCCGCTCATTGGCAATCTCCTCCAGCCAGGTATTAAAATCAAAATCACTTTCGAACTTGCCGCGTTTCAGTGTGATATTATTGTTCTTTACCATTCCCGGCATACTGATTTTATTGAAATCCTTACTGTCGCTATGCCGGTATTCAATCTTCTCCCGTTCCATCACAAGGCCTGTTACTTCGGTAAAACTCATTTTTGCGCCGCCCCAATCAACTTGAAAATGAAACCTTGGTACTGGATATTCTTGTGCCATAGTCTGTCGTATTTAGAGATTGAAAAAAGCTTATGCCGTCATTATCCGCCCTGCACCACTCCCCCTGACACTACGATTCAGCCATTTTATGCGAGAATCTGAGGATGATAAATTCCGCCGGTCTGACTGCCGCCATACCGATTTCAATAATCAACCGGCCCTCAAGGATATCGAGCGGTGTCATGGTCTTTCCCAAGCCTACAGCCACGTAAAATGCGTGTTCCGGTTTGACTCCCTGCAACGCTCCCTGCCGCCAGAGCACCGTGAGGAAATTCTCGATCATGGCCTGAAGACGCACCCAGGTATTGGCATCGTTCGGCTCAAACACAAACTGCCCGGTAGCTTTTTTTGTGGACTCTTCGACGAAGTTGAAGAAACGGCGAACACTGATATAGCGCCACTCATTGTCGTTGCCCGCAAGGGTACGGGCGCCCCAGACAAGGACTCCTTTTCCCTGAAAAGTCCGGATAATGTTAATTGACTTACCGGCATTGACATCCACATTGTACTCGCCCTGTTGCTCATTGGAGATTTTTTCTGCAGGAGTGATCACCGAGTTAAGACTGACGTTGGCCGGAGCTTTCCAAACGCCACGATCGCGGTCAACAGAAGCATAAACACCTGCAATAGCGCCGCTTGGAGGCAGCAGGTTAAGCGACTCAATTGCTTTGGTAACAATATTCTTGTAAACACCGAACCCGCTGATCAAAGCACTGTTGAATCTTTTCTCATATTCCGCCGCAGAATTCTGTGCGTAACGATAGAAGGCTATTATGGCGCCACCGGCATTTATGGCCGCATTTTTGGCAAGGTCTGCTTTAGCTTTGTCTGTGCCGGCAGCAGAATATGCGTCTGAAACTTTGGTATCTGTCGCGCCGGTGAAAGCGGCTGTATCCGGATAGCCTAACAAAGCAATTGCTTTGGCAAGATTAGTCGACGAAACAGTTGGGTCTTCACTAAACAGATCGATAGTGCCAGCAAGAGACTTGTTATAAGCTGCAAGAATGTTAAAAAAATCTGATTTCAGCTTTGAACTAATCAGAAACTTGTCAATATCAGTTTTTAAACCAAAATCAGTTGAAGGTGCAAGGTTGGGCTGATCAAGCATATCCTTGACTTTGGCAAGGATTGTTGCCAGCAAGTCGTAGATACCCTGCAATTCATTTTCAAGATCAGCCAGTGAGGTTTCAGCGCTGGCATCATAAGCTCCCAACTTGCTTTTCAAGGCATCAGACCATGTTTTCCCGAGAGTAATCGTTGTTTCGGCCAAACTCAACGTGTTAACCGCCGTTTCACTCTTGAATACATCAGATAAAAGCAGCTTGATATTATTGTCAGTTGTCAAGCTTTCGAGCGGGATAAGGGCGCCTGACGCATTGTCATGTTTGAGCGTCACATCCCGATGATTGACCGATTTGGAGAGGCTTGCATTGATCCACGGGCCGTAGGCTGCTCCATATTTGAGATTGTTGATCCCGATCCCGTTTCGCAAAGTCTGGACATCATTCTTGAAATTACCTGTATTGACCGTATCGCACAATGTTACGCGATCCTGTAATTTGGCGCACTGCGCAAGTGCCTTGACCTGAACATCATGCAATTCACTTCCCGATAAATTAACCGCATCAGGAAAAAGAAGAATGGTTGGCTCATCTTCACTTTCAATTTTTACGATCCCTTCAAGCAGTGGCGGTTGTGTAATAGAATCAGTATAACTTCCTACTGATACGATATAACAGTTCCCTCCGCCATTGGAATAAAAGAGGGCAAGACTGTCATAAAGCAAAAAACTTTTCGATTTTTTTGCTCCAACGTAGTTGTTGCTGCTGTCAAGATAAACCTCGAGAGCTTGTGATGGCCCTGCGCCAAAAATCTCTTCATATTCGGCGATAGATTCAATGCGTACTGGTTTCTTGAGAAGAGACTCTCCATTGCGCAAAGCTTTTTCTGTGTACCCGATAAAAGCGGGAATGGCCGTTTCGACAGGAGCAATTGAAGGTGGAAACTTTGTAATCTCTTCGACATACACCCCCGGGGTCTTATACAGTGATGGCATAGTATATCCCTTTTTAATTTGATAAGTTGCTAAACAAATATCTCTGAAAAAAGTTGTGTTACCCGCTTGTCATTCATCACAGCCTTTACCACTCCTTGCGACGGTTTTTGCTTTGTAAGAATGGCATTTCCAAAAAAAGTCAATGGCAAAGTTTTACTCGACAGCGTGATCGTATTATTCTTTTCAATGTATTTCCAAAAGGCGGAACGACTTTTAAAGCGAATCTGATAGAGTGGATATGTTGATTTTGCATGACCACTCCCATCGATAAAGCTGAACGCATCGTCATCCGCGCGCACCGCAGATAACCGGATAAGAGCAAAGACATTATCGGGGATATCGTCGGTGAGCCTGATTCCCCGTAGCGGCACTCCGATAAGGCCCTCAGGATTCGTCAGTTCAGGAATGTCAGTCTGATTAAAAAAAACAGGCAGGTCGAGCGCTTTATCGGTATCCATTCCCGATTGCTGCTGACCAGTGCCAACGTCAGGCCGGTCCATTGTCATTTGGTACAAAGCGTCATCCCCTTCAAGAACAAAGAACTCTTCAACATTGAAAGAGCTCCGCACGGCATCAGGTTTAATCTGAGGGATTTGGCGGGACAGAAAAAGATTCTTGTTCGGATTGCTTCCCCTTGCAACACCGGTCAAATTGGAAAAAACAGGGACATTCTCCTTATAGCGGTAAATCGTATTCTCGGTCTGATGGTACAACTCATGTATTGCCTGAGACCGAAGCGTCAGAGCCGTATAGTTGAAAAAATCAGGATTTCGAACCGTTACAACAAATTCAAAAACCGTATCAGCCGGAATCGCTGTACCATCCTTTACGGTTACCATAAAACCCAAAGCCGTGTTTCTGCACAGACAGCATAAACTGTTGAGCATTTTAGCCGTAGCTGCAGTCGGCGCTATTTCAAGAAAAGAGTGCACATCATACATCTCCAGGTATTTTTCTTTTTTTCCCTCTGCTGCAATCAGGTCAAAGCAAGTGTTTCCATCGTCCAGCCAGTAATGGTGGAGCAAGCGTACCTCAAGCAATTGGTTATATTTTTTTTGAACGCTCTCAGCCATTGTTATATCGAGGATGAGGGTTTATGACGAAAATCAGAAACAACTTCTGAAATAAGCGAGCTCTCTTGTGGCACGGCCTTAAACTTCAGGTCAAGCATACGCATCCAGTATATCACAAACGGATACTGCTTTCCTCCAAGGGTGCCCCAAAGGTGGTTAACCTCCTCCATAGAAGCAGAATACAAGTCAAATATCAACTTGAACTCTTCTAACTGATCGAGCGAATTCGTTGGTGGACTGGTTGTTATCGAGTCGGGATGAACGTTGTCTTGGGTAAAAACATTTTTGTACTGAAAAAAACGAATCACCCTCGAGAGCAACGACAAACCAAGAGAGTAGGTGTCATGAGGAGCCGTGACTAAAATCTGTAAATTCAGAAAAACAGGAGGGTTTTCATATAACGCCTTGAGCGTGACGTCATTGCGGACATAATTCGGAAGATTCTTCAGTGTCTTCTCCTCTTTGAGATTGACCACTGAAAAATAGAGATCTTTTCTTGACATCACGACACTATTGGAAAACCCATCTGCGAGATTTCCCAACCTGGCAACCGTCTCGTTCGACTTGTAATCATCGACAAGATGCTTGTTCAACTCGTTTATCACGATTGTTAACGCGTGCGATATCATGGCTGACCTGAAGGTTTAGCTCAAATATTTATGGCGTAGTTCAAAAAATCACCGAGGGCCCCGACTTATTCGGGTATACACAAGAACCAGTGGGAGTAGACAGCACAACCCACGGCAATGACCAGAATGCGAAAAAGAATAGTACAGGTACTCTTAAAGCTTATAATAGAAGTGGATGCCGTCTACAGTCAATCACTGAAACCCTGTAAAAAATGACGTAACTGAAAAACAAATACTGACAAAATTTGCGCTTATGGAAACTCGGCAAAGGAATGGAACTGGATAAAGAAGTAATGTCTACAATTTAATTATATCATTATTTCAATATATTTCAAATAGTACATGTAATTTTCTTTAAATTTTCGCTTTTACAGACGAATCCTGGCTCCCAGCAAGGCCGTTGCGGTCGGGTTACGGGATGCGGTTTTGACCAGATTCAAACTTAACATCATTTCAGGATACGGAGTCAGCAAATCCCCCAACCTCCCGAAATCACCTCTTCTCTTGCCGCAAGCGGGCCAGACGCACGATCTCATCCGCCATCTGCTGGCTTTCCTGAGGAAGATTGCGCAATTTCTCCTTCGCGTCAGCAAGTATGTAGAGCGCCTGAATGAAGGGCGATAGGAACCCCGCCGCTTCACTCTCCGCCATCCAGTCAGCAAGTCGCTCGCCCAAGCCAAGCTCGTGGCACTCCCAAACCTGTTCTTTGATGCGGAAAAACGCAAATTGATTGCCTCCCTGCGCCGCTGTAATCAAAGCCTGTAAAGCGTCCATGGCCAACTGGCGGTTACCGAGGAAGAGATGCGCTTGCAGGAGTATATTCTGATTGTCCGTCGTGGCCTTAACTGCTTCAATATAGAACGACTCCGCATCCGCCTTGCGTCCGAACCGTGCCAACAAGCGAGCAAGATTTGCCAATGAATAAGCATCTTTCTCGTCGAGGGCTATTGCCTGGCGATATGCTGCTTCCGCTTCCTCATAGCGATCAAGTTGAACAGCCAACAGGTCTCCCAGGTAATTCCATGGAGACGTAAACTTCTCGTCCAGAGCGATGGCCTGACGATACGCCGCTTCCGCATCCTTGTAACGGCCTAAATAATCTGCAAATAGGTTACCCAAGCCGTTCCAGGGGAAAGCATACTTCTCGTCCAGAGCGATAGCCTGACGATAGGCTGCTTCCGCTTCTTCGTAACGACCGAGATGATCTTTCAGCAGATTGCCCAAGTTATTCCATGGAGACGCATACTTCTCGTCGACGGCGATGGCCTGACGAAAGGCCGCTTCCGATTCTTCATAACGACCGAGATTGTAATGCAACAACTGACCCAAGTTATTCCAGGGATACGCAACCCTCTCGTCAAGGGCGAGGGCGATGGCCTGACGATACGCCGCTTCCGCCTCTTCGTAACGACCGAGATGATCTTTCAGCAGATTGCCCAAGTTATTCCATGGAGACGCATACTTCTCGTCGAGGGTGATGGCCTTACGATAGGCCGCCTCCGCTTCATCGTAACGCCCCAGCTTTTCGTGCAGTAACCAAGCACATCGAAACGCAATTTTTGGATCTTGTGGCCAGGCAGCCTGGGCCAGCATCTGGGCTTTGTAACACCACTCATCTTTATGCCTGTTGTAAAACCACTCACAGACAAAACGCAAAGCCTCTCTCTCTTCGGCGAAACAGGTATGAATTTGCTCGTAAGCGAGGTGTGAGTCGGTCATGTCCGGAAAGAAATCCTGACTGAGTACGGCGGTGCGGACGCCTTGCACGGCAGCCGCACTGAACATTTTTTCCCAGGTACTGCACTCTTTGTCAAACACCTTCAATATTTCATCATATTGAAAGCGGCTCAAGCCTGCTGCCGCTTCAGCCACGCGTTCTTTCTCTGCCAGACTTAAGCTGAGCGATCCGAGGACTGCTTCCACCCAGCGAGTTTTCTCTTCTTCAGTTTCAGCATGGGGACATTGACGCAACCGTGCAGGCAGTTCGGCCAGACGCCGAAGGTAGTCGTCCGCGCCCTTGAAATCGGCGTCAGCACCCTCCAGGTCGAAGAACTCTACCAACTGACTGCGATTTTCTTTCAATTGCTTGAGGAGCGACCAGCGCAGGGCATGGCGTTCGGGCGCTTGGTCTGGAAGGGCATCAGCAAGGGCTCTGTCGTATTCCCGGTCATGGTTTGAGCGCAAGGCAACTTGGCCGTCGAGCACCCGCTGTTGGGCAAGGGTACACAGTTCGTCACTGCTGAACCACAAACGCATGAACTCCACCAGCCAGCCGAGACGGCTACGCTGCCGGCGAGACGAAAAACGCATCAGGTACCAGATATTGAAAAAGCGCTCGGCGGCCTGATACCCGCTACGGGTTGTACCATGCAGAGTGGTCTTCTCTATCAACCCATCAAGTTCGAGACGCTTCAGTTGCGGACTGATGCTGGTATTCAGCACCTGGGAAACCGATGCCAATTCGCCGACGGAGATCGGCGCCCAATGCTCCAGAATGTGGGCAAAGAGCTTGCGCGGCAGATCGGCCAGGCTATCCATGCGTGCCTTGTAAAGTGGCGTCATGTTGTCCAGCAGGGCTTCCAGGTCGCTGCGCACACTGCCGTTCTGGCCATTGGCAAGAATCTCGTAAAGCATAACAGTGGTACGCGGATTGCCGCCGGAGAGCTGGCGCAGGGTTGGCAGCCGCTCCGGCTGGGCAGCGAGTTGCCGTGCCATCTCATGGCGTGCCACCTCGCCTCCAAAAGTGTCGGCAAGAGCCTCGAGCGCCTGTACCATCTCTTCAAGGCTCAGAGGGCGCAGGGTGATGACGCGGAAAAAGTCGAGGAATGCGTCGTGGTAGTCACTATCCGCTTCAAGGCTCTGGTAGCTGCCGCCGACCCAGAAGAGGCGGGGATTGCTTTGCAGTGTGGCACGCAGTGCCCAGTGGGCGTCGCGACCGATGTTGTGGAGCAACAGGTCGGTGTTATCCACCAAAAGGAGCAGGCGCTGGCCGCGTTCGTCGGCGCAACGATCAATGGCTGCAAGGCAGGCGGCGGCTTGCTCGGCGGCGGGCAGGCTGGCGATACGCTCTGCTGTGGCATCCAGCTCGCTGACGGAGTGCCCTAAATGTTGCAAGGCATCGGCCAGGCTGTCGAGCACGTTTGCCCAGAACTGGCCGAGGGTGGCCACCGTGTATTGCTCTTCCGGAAAACGCAGGGGAAGCCAGGCTGTGGAGATGTCGGGGTCATCTTCCACGGCCAAAGCCAGACGACGCATGAGGGTAGATTTCCCCATGCCCCGAGCGCCGACAAGCATAACATGCTGGCCTACCGTCTCCGGTGGCGTGGTGCGCAGGGTGTGCAACAGGTCGGCCAGTTCGTTTTTCCGTGCAACAAAAATTGCACGTAACTGCTCCGCACTCCAAAGATGCGGATTGTACTTGCTGATGGCGGCGAATCCGCCAGCGGGCTGATTATACGTTGAAAGAGTGTCAGACATGGTTTCGATTCCACCAATCGCGTAAAGGAAATGAGAGAAACTGGAGACGCCTGTTGCCGTCAGGCGTACTGGTATAGCCTTCATCGGTCAGACGCGCCAACAGCTCTTGCAACCGCTGGGCGCGGCGGTCAGGATCGGGCTCTCGCCCGGCCAGACGGTTGCTCAACTCATCAAGTGTGAGCCCTTCAGGAAATCGGGAAAGATGGTTGAGCAGGTTGATGCAGAAATCCTGGTCGCCGGGCGCCAGGGAGGACTTGAGGCGTTTTTCCCAATGGTGAAAGCGGGAACGCTCGGCAAGCAGTTTCTCGTAAGCGTTATCAACGTCCTCGATCTCAATGCGCGCTTCGCTTATTGCATCACAGGAATCCTCCTGCCGTCGCTCCCGTGCGGCACGCATGCTCTCATCAAGCAGCAGACACAAGAAATAGGGCGACAACCAGCCGACCCGGCTTAGAGCGTGGGCGATTACCGGTTCCGCAACCTGCCAGGGAGCCTCATCTGCGATCAGGGCAAAATGCCGCCACAACTCACGCGCTTCCGTCAGTTTGTACGGCCCAAGGGGATAGGGAAAGCAGTCATTCATGGTTTCGCCAAGGCCATGCCGTTCCAGCAGGGATTGCAGGCCAATGGAGCCCGTGAAAACAAATCGGCAATTACCCGACGACTGGCGCCAGATACGCAACCATGCAAGAATTTGCTCAGCCTCTTGACGATTCTGCTGAATGAGCTTTTCGAGCATAACGGGAAACTCGTCGAGCAGTATCAGCAAGGGCTGATCACTTAATCTCGAATGCAGGATCTTGGCTGCCTTTTGCCACTCCGGCGCAGCTTCACCGCCGAATTCAATGCCGAATCCGCCGCCACCAACCACATTGGGCAATTTGGCGTCTATTTTGCGGACACCCTTGAACCAGCCGCCAACCTGTTGCGCCTTGTCGGAGACGAATCGCCTGATGGAATTTTCCGGAAACCCGCAGTCCAGTAGCGTAACAAATTCCTTTGCCGTATTGATGTTCGAGACATCCAACCATTTAGCCAAGAGGCCATGCTCAGATGCGTCGGATTCCAGTCTTAGCAGAATGGAGGTCTTGCCGAGACGGCGAACACCGGGAAAACGGATGTGGTCTTTTTTCAGGTAACGCCAAAGGTCACCCAGCTCCTGTGTACGACCAAAGAAGTCTTCCCCGGTTGCGGAGTTGCCAAGCTTCATAATGGTTCTCCATAGTTTAAATTTATTCACTTTTGAATTTATTCAATTTAGAATAAATTCAAAAAAAACAAATCGAACGATCCGCAATCAGGGGATATTCGAGAGCGGAACAAACAATCACCGCTCATCAAATACTTGACGCCTTCTCCCCTATTGCCTCGATCATCGGCCCAAGCAGCTCAACCGACAGGGTGCAAAACTCCACATCGAAGGGCTCGGTGACTCCAAAGCAGCGCTGTATGGCCGGGTCGGAACCTTCGCCCGGACGGTTGTTGAAGGTGTCGTCCCGCCACTCCTTGCGGGCGGCCTCAAGCCCCTTTGTGGCGTAAGCACAGGATGAGCGCGGAAAAAAGCGCAGGGGCATTGACATGCCTTGCCAGTAGTGGTTGAGGAGCCCCTCCAAAAGAGCGGCAGCACCCTCCACCGGTTCAAAGGTTCTGGTGTCGTCATCCATTACAAGAGCGGTACAGTTGGGGTAGCCCGGCTGGTCAACGGAGTTGAGCACGAGATGCTCAATCCAGCTTCTCATAATGTCCTTCATCTTCAGCCTGGCGTAGCGGTAGTGCAGCAAAGAGTGCGGCCAGAGGCGGTCAAGCCGCCCGGTCAGGCGGAAACCGCCAAGCTGCAAATCGATTTCAAGCGGCTCAAGTGCCTCTCTGCCGCCGATACTCCCCTGCACCGTGGCGGCAAACTCCTCCACATCACCAAGAATTCTGGTGAAAAGCTGCTCACCGTGACGTGCCGGAGGGAGCATCCCCCGGCTCCGGAAAAGCGGAAGCAGATCGTGCGTCTCCCTGCCTTCAAGCACCACCTCGAGCAGCTCCTGCTTCAGGCTGTAAAGCTCAAGCCCCTCAACCGCGAAGGGCTCCCGATCCTCCAGCGGATCTGCGCTGCCTTCAAGCCGGATGCCGAGACGCTGTTCAAGAAAAAATCCTGACGGATTGTCGTAAAAGCGCAAGAGCCGAGCCAGCGAAACAGTTTTTAACTCCTCCGGTGGTTCCGCAAGGGGTGCGCTCATAAAGAGGCGAGAGTAAGCAACAGCGCCCTCCTTTTCAACCAGCGCCTGGTAGTTCTCTGCCGAGTAACTGAAAAGCGGAGAGCTTGCGGTAAAATACTCCCGGTTAAAGGCCTGCAGGCGGTGGCGCACCACAAGATGCTCCTCCACCGAAGCGCCATCAGGCAGCGAGAAGCCCCGCCGCACTGCATCAAGCAGTTCACTGACCAACACCGATGGGGGCAGTTCGCTGTTGTCACGGATGCTCTGGCCAACATAACTGATGTAAAGCAAATCACGTGCCGAGAGAATCGACTCAAGAAAGAGGTAACGGTCTTCGTTGCGCAGTGAACGGTCGCCCTTCTGCGGTTCACGGGCAATGAGGTCAAAGCCCGGAGCACGGCTCTGGCGGGGAAAGGCGTTGTCGTTCATGCCGATAAGCACCACTACCCGGAAGGGAATGCTCCGCATCGGCAGCATGGAGCAAAAGGTGATGCCGCCCGTCATAAAGCCGAGCCCCTGCTCCTGCTGCTCAAGTCGGGCCCTGAGCCAGGAGAGCATCACCGCAGGCGTCACCGCATCGGTAAACTCCGCCGCAGTGGCCGCGTTGCCAAGCTCCTCGGCAAGCGCTGAAATAGCGGCAAACTCCCGCTCTGAGCTGTCGGAAGGGGTAATGAAGTCGGCCAGCAGCGCCTGAAACTGGATGCGCCACTCTTCAAGCGTGCGGGAGCGCCCAAAGTTCTCGACAAAGCGGTCAACCCTCCCGACAAACTCGGCGAACTTGCCAAGCGTTTCGGCATCAGAGCCCGACATATCGTCAAAGGGGAGAATTCCGTTAAAAAGCTGATTCTCGTCCGGCATCGCATAGCCAAGCAGCAGCCGGTCGAGCCCCGCCCTCCAGGAGTTGTCGCGATAGGCTGGAAGGTTCCGTGCGGTGCGGTCATCCTCATCCATGCCCCAGCGAATCCCGCTCCTCTCAATCCAGCCACGAATCAGCTCAAGCTCATCCGGATCAAGCGAAAAACGGCGGCTCACCGGCGATGAGGCCAGCAGGTCAAAAAGCTCTGATGCAGCAAGACGGCTTCCCGGCAGAGCCAGCAGCTTCAGCACCGACGAAGCAATCTCCCCCTCGTTCATCATACGGCGGTCGGCAATAGAGTAGTGCAGCGCCACACCTCCTTCCCCAGCGGCACTTCCCGCCCCGAAAACGCTGGAGATGTAGGGTGAATAAATTTCAATATCCGGCGTCATCACCACAATGTCACGCTGGCTCAGATCGGGATACTCCTCAAGCATGGCGAGAATGTTGTCGTAAAGCACCTCAATTTCACGAAGCGGACTGTGGCAAGAGTGAATCCGGAGCGAACGATCATCACGCTCAAGCGGGCGCAGCTCCTCTTCATCCTCGCCCGTGCCCGAGAGGTTCAAAATATCGGACTGCAAAGCATGAAGCAGGCACTCCTCACCCGGATCATCATAGCACTCCTCCTGATGAAACGCGCTGTCGCTCAAGTCGATAATCATGTCGGAAAAATCGCGGCCAATCCGGCCAAGCGAAGCGAGCAGCGGGTTGCCCTCAGTGCGCAGGGCACGCTCCTCCTCCGAAAGCCGGGCACTTGCCTTTTTGGAGAGAATATCGCCCCAGTACTCACTGGTCGGGCTCAGAAGAAAGAGGTTCACCTCCGTCACCTTCGCCACAACCGAGAGTACATCAAGATGGAACTTCGGCAAAGCGGAGATACCAAAAAGAGTGATCCTTTCCGCAATCTCCCCAACCCCCGGTGACGCAGGGCTCAACTGCCGGCAAAAGAGCGCCTTCAACCGCCCCCGGTGCGCCCCGTTTCCCTCAGCAAGCTTTCGCCAGAGGATCGACTGCCACTCCTCGCCTGACGGCTGCGTCTCCCCCGCCTCCCAGCCAAGCAGCATCTCCGGACGGAAGAGCGTGTACTGGTCAAAAGTATCGGCAATTTTTTCCGACAACTGAAAGAGCTTGAGCCCGTCAGGATCATCGGCCAGATAATGGTGCAAGGTGCCAAACGGCTCACTCTTGAGCAGCTCCGGCAACAGGCGCATAATCTTCCACCCCATCACCTCCGGCGAAAACGCAGAGGTCTCCGACATATCGCGCAAGATTTTGCGGAACAGCTCCTGCACCATCGCATTCGGGAAAGGATAGTCCCCGTTGGCCCATACGCCGAAATGCGAAGCCAGCTCCATCGAGAGCCAGCGCTGCATCCCCCGACTCTGCACCACAATCACCTCTTTGGTAAAGGCAGAGGCGAGCGGCCTCTGAAGCACAGTGGCGAGCGTATCAACCAGAACTTCCATCCGGTTGCTGGTGTAGAGGTTAAGTGGCATGTGGTGTTGCAAAAAGGTGTTTTGTCGCGATATTTTCTTCTATCATAACAAGTTAGTTGTTGCTGTGAAATATAGAAACACGAATTCTGGTGTTGTCTCCCGAATTTTGAATAACGCAGCCATGTAATCGGCTGCTCCATATGGCCAATGCGCTTGTAAAACCCCTTACTCTTAGCATACTCCCGAGCTGATTATATTACTCAGATTATTGGACGTGCTCCCGTCTATGAGACCACCATCTCTTAGAAAAAATCCTTTTGTATAGCAATCCTTTCTTTAGATTGGAAGGTTATGGAACTTTTTGACTTTTTGTGGTATATCCTGCATCTCCCGCCTTTAAATAACCTACCTGATATTCATCCCGGATTCCAAGTCGCTGATGAAGCTGTCATTACGTGCGATGAAGGCCGTGTGAGATGTTTTGTATCGGGCAGATACAACCTTCAGACCCAATCCTTCGAATCTCGTAATAAGTGGTTCCATCTCTTCCTGAGTATTCCTACAACCCACGCAGAAAGCCACCGGTCGCTGGCTGATGAAGGTCTCCCAAGGCAACTCATGGTCAGATTGCTGATCCAACACGAAGTGACAGTGATTTGGATCCACAGGAAGATCGATCTTCTTTGAATCGAGAAAGAGCATCAGAGGTAGCTCGGTCGAGTACATGAAGCGTTTAAAAACCTTGTTGCGCGGAGATCCAACATGGGGGCCAAGGCAGTCGGCAATCGCGGGGTTTTTCTTCATCTGGAACCCTGAGAGTGCGCCAAGCAACAACGCCGGACGTTTCCAGCGTGCAGGACTGTAAGGGTCTTCCTGCAGTTGTTGAATCGCTTTCGTATCTTCAATACTTAGCATTTCTGGAGGAAAGAACGGCTGTTTCTCCAGAGGCACATAATCATTCACAGGGCCTAGTACCGCGCCATAACGTTCCTCTGGAGGTCCCCATGGAAATAGAGAACAGCGGATTCGATGCACAAGCCAGAAAATTTGGTAGGCCAGTACATTATTGGTGCTGATCGTAATTTCCTTCCTTTGACTCTGCAATTGTTCGCCTACAACTTGCGCAACATAGGCAAGCGTTGAGCCGGACTCAAAAAACATACTCGCCTTCTCGTCTTTTGCCAACAGCGGCAAGAGATATTTATCCGCGAAAAACCGAGCTGCAGCCTTTTTTTCGTCAGCTTGATCACGAATGCGTGGGAACAACTTGTCAAACCTCGCCATTGCACCAACAACATCGACAAGAAAAGGGTTGTGTGAAACAACCTCCAAAGTCTCTGCCAAATCTCTGTCCGCTGGTTCACGAATCCACCCTGGTATTCTTCGCTCAGCAGCCATTTTCTCGGCCTCAAGCAGAGCTTTCAATACCATGTGTTTGTCAAAGGCATCAGCTTCTTCGCTTTCTGATTCTAAAGAGAATGGTTGATGGAATCTTTTCTGTTCTACGGTTGATCGAAACTCCCAGAGTTGTTTCTCGTTGTTGAGCTCGGCTTCGATGTCGGCAATTTCCCGCGCGAGGGTAGAGTGACCAAGTGTACCCTGTGCTAGCTTCTTAAGTTCAACCTTCTTTGTATCACATTCGCATTCTAGTTCTTTGCGCTTGGTGATGACCTCTGACTTAGTAAGGAGAAAGGGAACGACCACTACCCCTTGATGGAGTGCATTCTCGTACTCAAGATGAGAGAAACTGATTTCGCGACCCTTCACAATTGCACCATAGCGGTATCCAAGTATCACGATATAGATCTGACTCGCCGCGATAGATTTATTGATGACGGATGGAACTGCGTTATCCGTAGCCGGAAAACGCTCCAGAGCAATAGGCATGTGACCGCGGTCTACTACTGCATTCATCACCATTCGCCGTTGATCGGAAAGATCCCTAAACGTTGAACTGATGAAGACTTGGTACTTCCTCTCGCTCTTCTCTGAGTCTCCCTTGGTTTCGTATAGTTTCATGGCCTCCTCCTATCCATTAATCCTCCTTATAATTGTTCAGACTGATCTACCAGATTTGGAGAACACAGACTATTTCTTTCTGTGTAAAAAATTTCAACATTATTAAAGAAATCCTCTTAACCACTTATTATAAATAAATATAAAAATTAATCCGACCTTTTACTCCACCTTGATGAACACCAAATGCATCTGCATGACGTCAGGCCTTTTTCAATAGCACTGCCCTGCTAAAAAACATCTTTGGTCTTCCAATAACTATCAGTTCGGCTTCTCCGGCTATTCTGATAGTTTCTTCAAACGCAGATTTTGAAACATGAAATGGCGGCTCCACTATCAAAATTTGTCCGTGCGGCTTCAAAATTGTTCCTATCTCGTTGAAAAAATGTTCCTTGTTCGGGACTTCGTGAACCATATAAAACAACAGAACAAAATCGACACGCTCCGAGACGCCTATGTTGTTCTCTCCGCACTTGTGCAATACAATTCGTTCTTGGAGTTTTGTCCCTTTAATCTTCTCTTTTACAATCTGAAGCATCCCTTCCTGCATATCCGCAGCAATGACCCGGCCGGATTTACCAACCATTCGAGCCATCTCAAGTGAGAAAAAGCCTGGACCACATCCGATATCCAGAGCCGTCATACCTTCGGTGATATATGGCCTCAGGATTTTTTGAGGGCTTTGCAGCCATTTTCGAATGCTGTTATCGAGCCCCCCTGCTCCTTCAACCGGACATATTCTCTTGATGTGTTTACTCACAACAGCGTTCTCCATTTAAAGCTTAACGTTGCTGGAAACCGGCGCCTTGCCGAGTGCAAGTTCGGTTGCTCAACCTCGCGCTCTTTCCAAGGCATCGAACAGCAGATTCAAGCACTCATCAACACGATTTGTAATTCCGAATGCATAGGTTGGTGTGCCTAGGTCTGGGCGATAAGTTCCAACCGTGAATATCACAGGAGGCGCACTGGGTAGTTTTCTCAGCCGCGTAAGAAAACGAATTCCTTCATCCTGAACGCCAAACCTCTCCATGTCTGAGATGACTGCATCAAACCGCTTGGATGTAAGTGAAGCAAGCGCTGCGTCCGATGTGCTCTCAATGGTGACATCGATTCCAAGTTGCTCCATTAGTGAGATGACATAGTTCATCTGTTCCGGTACATCGTTCACAAGGAGAACTTGGGCCCCGGCGACTACATGTGCCAAGCGCGCAGCCCTCCTTGCTGCCTGAAAGTTTCCCAACTCTGAACTTCCCATGCTAGCACTTGGAGCTTGGTCTAACGCTTCCTTGACCTTTCGAGTTAGAAGAAATCTTCCTACCGAAGAGGCTATTTTGAATGCAAAGTCATGTGGTGTTGAAACTATTTCTGTCACTACTTGACTCTGTAGGCGACTCTTAAATGAACGTAGCGCAGTTCCACTGGGCTCGCCGTCAATGTGCTTTGGTGGCCATGCTTGCTCATCGTCAATCAAGAAGCAGAACACTGGTTTGGACTTAGATCGAGCAAAATCAAATTCTTGCTCCGTTATAGAAGTTGCTTGCCCTTCGGGGATATGCCCGTACCTGTGTGCATAGATACCCACAAGAGCATCGGACTCCGCGATCTCATCGAAGCAAGCCTCCATCGCATCTGTGGGTCTGGCTCCAAAAACCTCCATACGAATACCCTGCTGACCCAGACGCTCAAGTGCTTCTGCTCCCGCCGCCCGATATTCGATCAGATCTCGATATGTAGAACTCAGGAAGATTTTCATGGTCAATATTCGGGTACGTTTATAGGTTTAACATTGTTTAAACAGATCTGAGTGATTCGGAAAACGAAGATTTTTTCTTTTTTAATAAGAACTTTCCGAATTATCCATAAAATCCTGTTAATCATTTTTATACTTATAAATAGCGAACAATATGACTATGTATCATGTCAATCAATTCGATACGAGCTTGCTGCTCGTTTTTTATGGTATGTTGGCAGATTGCATCACCGTAACAATTCTAAGACGTTCAATATACGCCACACTTTTAAAAGCACACAAGAATAATGATGCCTGTCATAACGAGTTGCCGATTGCAACAACCTTTCTTCAACAATTGAAATTCACGTCAGAGCATCTCTTTCTGTTACCCTGCCTGAATGCTTGATCATCTATTGTAGATGACAGGCATCTGCCCCCTCCACCTTTTCCAGGTGTTATCACTGGTAATAAGATCAGCCATAAAGTGCGCGACATTGATACGACTGGTTGAGCCCGAATTGAAGATCGGGCTTCTGGTCGGTGAGGCATACGCCTCATATCCGGTAACCTTGTCGTCATTAATCAATGTATCCGGACGCACAATTACCCATTCATTGAACCTGTCATCCTCGCCGATAGTAACCCGTAAATAGTCTGCAGCATGTTCGTTATCCGCCTGTGGCGGGCAGCAACAGTCGAAGAAGAGCAAAGATTCCTTGTTCGACTAAGGATAGAGGCTCATGTAGATTCCGGTTTCGGTTGGCTGTCGTGTTCATGAGAACAAACTTGACCGGTTTCTCCGGTTTGTTTGCGTGAATGCCCTTGCATAATAGATGAGTGGCAGCAGCCACAAGCCTTCGGGGAGTGCCAAAAATACCTTTCAGGCTGATCTTATGCCCCAGGCACGATACCACAGCATCACACCCGTTAACGTGCCGGGCCATGTCTGCCTCGCTGAGATCGAGAATGTTGGTATGAATCACGATCAGGCGATCATGATTTTTCAGGTTTGCGGGCAAACTGTCAGGAGAACGGACGATTACCTTGACCGTGTGTCCACGATTGAGAAGCTGCTCCACCAGCAGTCGTCCGGTTGCCCCGGTTGCTCCTGCAACAAGGATTGTCATGTTGCGTATTGTTCCTCCTCTATTGATGGCATAGTTGTTAAAATCTTTACAACGAGCGGGAGCGGTTCTGCCCAGATTTCAGGAAAATCTCTTTCACCTGTCTCAATAATCGGAAAGGCCAGCCCTTTTTCAACGAACACATTTCCCCCCAATTTACCCTTAACAGCTTTTGGTAACCGGTTACATGATTTGCTCTGGCCTTGAAGAAACAACCGCTGGGCCCGCACAAGGAGAAACCCTGGATGAACTGCATCAAAACCTTCAGGAAGTCATTGAAATGCTGCTTGAGGATGGAGAACCAGTGCTGGAAGCAGAATTTATTGGCACTCAGAATATTGTTGTGGCCTGAACATGGGACATTTACCTGTTCTCAAACCTCGCGAGATTGTTGCATTGTCAGGATGCTTTCGTATCCCACAGCGACTTGCCAGTTGCCCTGAAATAAAGTGACTCAGGGTCAACATCAAAACCGCAATCCCATGCCAGCGTTGGCCACGAATCAAGATAAAAATGTGAAAACGCTTCAGGGTACCGCAATGGCTCCGCCATTGAGTATTTATAAACAAGATCGCGAAGATCAACCTCGCCAGTTTCACCAGTATTGAATTTCAGAAATATCTGATAATCCTTGATATATCTTGCCTCAACAATTGAAATACATTCCATAATATAACGATCCGTTACACAAGCGGTTGAATACGATGAAAATCCTTGGTTTCCCACATCATCAAAAGTTCATCGCAATGCAATTCAGCCCATTCTTCAACAAGGCCACGGACTTTTGCAGGAATTGAACCAGCCGTGATATTCAAATTTCTGATGTCCATTGATGCTCGATATTCGTTGTATTGTACATAAAAATGAGGTGGATTATGTTCATCGAAGTACATTGAAATGATAATTCCAAGAAATCTTGATAACATCCAGACCCTTGTCTGATGAATTGTTTAAGCACATTACAGTTTCATCTTTTCTCCAGCAGTTTTTGACCTTTTTCAGTCAGACAATATTTTTGCAATCGGCTTGTTGGTTTGTCAGGAAGGGTCTGTGCAATCAAACCAGCAGCAACCATTTCACGGATTCGTTCATTCAGCTTTCCCGATACCGATCTGTGGCCAAGCGCAGCAGCCAATTCGGATTTTGATCGGGCACCAATGAGCAACTCCTTGATGACTCTTTTATAAATCGACTCTGGCCCCGAAGAAACTGCTGCTGGCTCACGTCCAAGAGTGTTTGAAGGTTTTTCTCCAAATTCCGGCACACTGATGATCATCCGAAAAACATCACCTTCGATGAGTTGCGGATCCGCTCCGCCGTATTTTTTGCCGTACATCATCATCTTGCGCATACCAGAACCCGGTTCGTCTGCAAGGTCTATTTCCCTGAAAAATGCACCGATCACCGGGTTTTTAGGATAGGGCGCGAAGGTATCGGGGTTCAGCACACCAAACCCGTGAGGACGATTGGCGTTCCAGGTGTTCACCTGACCGTATTCAATTATAAGCCGAGCCGGAACGCCGCTGGAATATTCGCGGTGAATAAGGATATTTGATGCAACTTCACGGAAGATGGCATCCCGAAGGCTTCTGCGTTCAATGCCGTCAAGATAAAAAGGGTCTGGCAAGTGCTTTTGTACAAAGGCCAGAATCCTATCGTAGCTTTCGATAAGATTGGTGCGTACCAGATCGCGGTCGTCGTAGCGGTCAACATTGACCTTGCGCAGGATCAGATCGGTTCGATGCGCGGGACAAACTTTCAGGATGAGCAGATCAGGTGCAAAGAGCATGACTCCAGCCAGGGTGACTCCACTTTCCTTTGTCACCGGGTCATCTTGTTAATTGATTTCCGTACAACATAGAACCAATCCATTTATTGTGAAACTTCCACAGAAACACGAGAAACTTTATAACGCTCAACATTCAGCGCTGACGCGATATTGGGTTCAAAAAGGGCAAGGTTTATTCCATCTCCTACTGAGCTTTTATAGATCACGCCATGATAGCCGCACTTTTTGATGAATTCACAAATATATTGACTCGGGATATAGTCGATAGCTGCTACCTGTGGGAGTACCGGTCGTGTCAATTCATCTCCAAGCTGTTCCAAAAAGCTGATATCTCCTCTGAGCAGAGCAACTTCTCTTTCATCGCTCAAAAGAAATGGCGAAACAGTTTTACGAGGATCCCGCAAATCAATGATTTTCAAATCCTTCGACATACAATAATCAGCCACGCTTGCAAAATCACCTGTATGGGGGCGAAGTTCCGAAATCGCTGTCGTAACAGTTTATGCAAGATACAAATACGGAATTCCTGCCGGATTTGCCCGGCCTTGCGATGCAAGATGTTTCGGTGGGGCTCCCATTTCATCACGTAAAAATGGCTCGGTCATGGATTGAAGACGGGCTCTATACCATATTTGATTGAGTTCATCCGATCCAAGCAGCAAATGAGACAACAGACCACGTAACCTCTCTTCATCAATTTCGGTTTGTGGAAAGAATCTGTTTTCATACCCTGAAAGTCGGATAAAGCGCACACTATTAGGGAGGCACTCCCAGATATTCCAGGAACAGCCGATCTCTGGCTACTGATTCAGTAGACCAGCGGTAGTTGCCC
>CAJAIK010000035.1 GCA_903939765.1 uncultured Chlorobiaceae bacterium
GTTAAATCTTTTGCCATGGTAGCGCTCCCTTATACGGTTTTAAAGAGAATCTGGTTGTGCTTTTCCTTCTGCATGTTGTGGGCGTTGAAGGTTTGCACGGCGTTGGCTTTGAGCTGGTCGTTGCCGTGGAAGGCTGAGTCGAGGCAGAGGAACTGCTGAGGGTTGAGGTCAATGACTGCGTCAATCAGCTCTTTGGTAACGCTCTCTTCGAGGCAGAGCAGGAGTGCACCGTCGGAGACGGAGAAGAGTTCTTTTCCGCTGATGGTTTTGGTTTCGATGTTGCCGGTCAGGGAAAATCCGGCTTTGAGGAGGATTTCATAGAGCAGCGCTTCGGGTGTTGCCTTGGCGTCAATATGGTCGATGTGGAGGGAGAGCTGTTCAAGAATCTGCTCTGTCGAAGCTGAGGGGTCAAGCTTCTGCCACTGGCGGAAGTTGGATTTGTCGAGCTTGAGCACCTTGAAGCCTCGATCCTGCTTGCCAGCATTGTCGAGATCAAGCTTGCCCTCCTCTTCGGTGTTGAGCTTGTTGATGACCCGGCGGATACGCTCCTTGCCGATGTCGGCGATGGTTTTGTAGCCTGCCTTGAAGGCTTCGCTCTCGGGGGCGCAGGGTTCAGGGAGCTGAACGAGGATGAATTTGCGGTTGCCTTTGTCCTGCCTGTTCAGATCGAGGACAGCGTGTGCGGTGGTGGCTGAACCAGCGAAGAAGTCGAGGATGAGGTCAGTTTCTTCAATACAAGCTTGTGAGATAAGCGTATTTAAAAGCGATATCGGTTTCGAATAATCAAAATAATTACCGCCCATCAAACCTTGGATAATTCGAGTTGCTTCTGTGTTCAAGCCAACCTTGTCCAAAAGCAATGTGGATAGTGGATTAAAATCATTGTTAAGCTCGTTTTTAAAGCGCTTGAACATTGGTCTTTTTGACTCATCAGCCGGAAACATAACGCGACCTTCATCAAGTAATTTTTTCATTGATGAAGGAATAAATGACCAAACCCGATTTGGGTTATACGGATATGTTTTCCCTGTTTTCGGATCAACTAAATCGTAAGCCTGATTCGGCCTCATAGATGCTGTCATTCCAACAGTTAGATCACCTAAAACCCATGGGCCACGTGGATCATTATCAGGATTAGAGTAATTTTTAAAGTCTTTTTCGTTTCCCAAAAAGCCATGCAATGAGCCTTTTTGAAAACATATCACATATTCATGATCGGTTGAGACGTTGTTATCACACATAGCAGAAGACGCACGGCGTTTCCAAATAAACTGACCAACAAAATTCTCCTCCCCAAAAATCTCATCGCACAGCTTCCGCAGATTGCTCACCTCGTTGTCGTCAATACTGATAAAGATCACCCCGTCCTCACGGAGCAGATTCCTTGCCAGATAGAGCCTTGGGTACATCATGTTCAGCCACCGGGTGTGGTAGCGGGGATTTTCCTGTGCATTCGCAGACTGGCTATCCATCCATCTTCCCTCATGCCCGGCATATTCCAGATAGGTCTCAAGGCTTTCGCTGAAGTTGTCGGGGTAGATGAACTCCTTGCCGGTGTTGTAGGGCGGGTCGATGTAGATCATCTTCACCTTGCCGTAGTAGCTGGTCTGGAGCAGCTTGAGCACTTCGAGGTTGTCGCCTTCGATAAAGAGGTTTTCGGTGGTATCGAAATTCACTGACTCGGCGCGACAGGGCTTGAGCGTAGCGGAGCTGAGCGTCTGGATCAGGTGGAGGGCCTCTTTTTTGCCGGGCCACTCCATACCGTAGCGCTCACGGCGTGACTCGAACGTGTCGCTGAAGGTGCCGAGTTCTGCCTTGAGTTTTGCAAAGTCGATGGACTCGGTCAGTTCGCCTTTGTCATTGCGGGTTTCGGTAAAAACCGTGGGA
>CAJAIK010000036.1 GCA_903939765.1 uncultured Chlorobiaceae bacterium
CCCTTTGCCACAATCTCTTGTAGCTTTGTACGCTCATCGGCAGATAATTCCAAGTGACTTAACTTCATGATTTACAGGGGCATGTGTATCTGTTTTCTGTCTGTCCCTTATACTACGGAATTATTTCCTATGAAGCGCTTAAGCCCTCCCCTGGGCCTACAAAGTAAATATCTTATAGGCATTTTATCTTATTGGAAGCTTTTTATCTGCTTATCCAAAAATGTGAGTATTTTTGGCATTTAGCAAAAGTTAACAAAAATATATTTTAATTTACTTTAACTGTTATGTTGGCATTTTCAAATCCCCATAATAAATTAAGATTCTTCTCCGGTAGCTTTCGAACTTGCTTTATGTAAATCCTAAGCTTTGTTGGTCATAGCAAGTAGGTTTTTGCATCTTTATACATGGAATTGAAATACTGAAGTTTACGACTTTATCTCCTCATTTAACTAAATATCGCGAAAAGCCAATAGGTTAAGCTCCATCAGTTTTTTCTCCATAAAAGTATATGGAATTATCTTTGTTATTTTTCCTGCAATTTTGAGCATTATCGTACACTCTGCTGAATTTGAAGCAAGTTCCTTAAACATATTTTTGACCATTCTTTGGTACAAGCAGTCTCCAAGTATTTTTTTATAGGAAATATTAATCAAAGGGGTTTGTTGTTTCATTTGCCAGATCTCCCTGTACTCGTTTAATGAAGGCCACACAATTGACTGATGAGTGCATTCAGTTGCAAGTATGCAGTTTTTTTCATTTGATGCTTTTATTAGCGCATCAAATGAAATCCTGCGCATAAAATATGTACTGGATGGTTTTTCAATTCGTCTGATTGCAGAATGCTTTATTTCAGAAATTGTATTGTTAACCGGAAATTTTGCTATTGTTGCCCCAGCAATAAATGCTCTTGAAAAGAGATCTATTTCGTCCCATCCCCATCCCTTGAGGTAAGGGTTGAAACCATTCAGCTTCTGAAGAATGGCTCTGGAGAGCATAAATAATCCTGTTGACTGAAAGAGGCTGTCATCCAGATGATAATCCTGAATAGTCAGGCGATTACACATCAAGTCAGGATAATTCTTCTTTTCGAAAAGAGCGAGTGCGGCTGTTAGCTCATCCGTTATACTGCAATCTGCATCAAGTTTCAAGATGTAATCACCGCTGGCAAGCGAAAAAGCAAGATTATAGGCATGGGTGAGCCACCATCCGGAAGGAGCTTCACACCTGAATAGATGAATTCGTTGATCTTTTGGCAAATCTTTTTTCTTTACAGGAATATCCGATCCATAGTCCAGAATAATGTGTTCAGCATGAAGGGTGCTTTTTGAATTTTCAGCCGTGGTGGCCATCAGATGATCTGTCCTGTTCATTGAAACAGTGCAGATTGAAACTGTTTTTTTCATGACAACCAAAACAAAAAAGAAAGTTAATTGAATTCCTCGTACAATGTAAATAATGCTGGAAAATCTTCAGTTTGTTTAGAGCAATTTATACCACAGGGGTAGGTGGGTTTTGATGCGGGTTACTACATACGCTCCCAAGTGTTAGGAACAATATCTTGCGTATTATGGGAGGCATTTGCAAACCATTTTTTAGGTGCGATCACTCTTTTATATGGTGAGGGGTTCAACCATGCTCCCCACCAACTGAACGAGCTATTGGCGATAATGTGATGATTGCACAATGCCATAAGGTGCATGTCTTCGAAATCACGCTTGTCGTTTTGTGGATCGACAAATAGTATTGGCCATTTTTTGGAAAGATTAGCGCGCACCCATCTTGGATCGTCACTGAAAACGAAAAAATACGGATGCTTCAAAATCTTCGCAATTTTTGTCATCGCACATTCATAATATTCGGGTGAACATGTGCCATGAAAGGCTTCCACCTCTCCAGATGCAACATAATCACCGCGCCGAACGTGGATTGAAATTGCGCATCCTTCCGTTTCTCCGATCAATTTTGCTGTCAGAAGGCGCGATTCCGTCATGGGTTTGACCAACTGAAAATGCTTGCGTACAAGGTCAGCAACGGGTATAAAATATTTCTCTGTTTGCCAGTAACCATCAAAATAGGCGGGTAAAGAAACCTTTAGAATGTCGGAATCAAAGCAAAACTGCTTTTCGTTAATAATCTTTACCATTCTTGCATTTATGAAGGACGGTAGAAGCTTTGCGAAATGAGCAAAACGGCTTGTTCGCTGTAATCGCCTTGCAATTCTAACATTAGAACGAACATGCGGCGGCATGAGATTTGCCTTTATGATACAAAGATTGAAAAGACTGAAGGGGCGATTTATTTCGGTGCAACTGTCAGTATCAATGTAGAAAAAAGGTACATTTCGGTCATTAGCCAACCTTAGTCCTAACGCATATTGGAACATCTGGTTACCTAGCCCACATTTTAGCCTCATGACAAGCATGCATTTTTCTGTTTTTGCTTATGTTGAATTTATTCATAAAAATTAGAAGGGAGGTTTTCGAGCACCTTTTCCAGAGAGAGTTGAGGTTCGCAGCTCACACCAACACTTTGCAACCACCTCAAAATCATGCGGGGAACCAAGGCTAAATTGGGCATACCTGCCTGATAGTGCAGTTTTAACTGCTGCCTTCGCAGCCAATTCCCACGGCACGGCCAGTAGGTCACTTTTGACTTTTGCAGGATGTAATCTGCATCAGAAATCATGGGTAAAATCCGACGACCGCCAGCATAACGAATATTGTTACGTGCATCAACACCCTCCCAAACGGCTTTCTGGCCTCCCGACACATGTCCATAACCGTGATATTGGTGCAGTGCGACAACCGAGCATGTTGCGTCAACAATGGGGACTCTGTTGCGAAAACAGTAGGCCAACAGAGCATTATCGTATCCTGCACGACCGATGACCACTGGTGGCAGCTCTTTCCACAGTCCACGGCGAAAGCCGAAATAGTCTATTCCGCAAGGTTGATACAGGGTTGCATAACCATCCTTTGCAATCTTGCAAAGCGCTGATTGCCAATCCGGAAGGCAAACATCAATGAACAAACTCTCGCCTAAATCAATCCTCTGGCCAATCAGCAGAAACTGCGGAAACTCCATCCGCACTAAAGCCTGAACTATCCCGGAGATCAGAATATCGCAGTTAAGATAGACCTGCAAATCATATTTACCGTGTTCTGCTGCATGCTCTACGATGGAGCTGAAATATGGAATCCCGGAAGGTGCACAATCAATCTGTTGGACCACCTGTACACCAAGTTCAATTCCTGCCTCAACGATCCCGGCGGAATCTCCGTAAAGAATGACCTCCACATCTTTGCCGGAAGAGAGCCAACTCCGTATAGCCCGGTATTGGTGCTCCCTGGCAATTCCAGTGAATGGTTTTGGACTGGCGAGAAAGCTAATCATCGCATACGTTTCAATAAAACAATCCCGGTCAGTCAGAAAGCAGCCCCTGGAGCACGGTTATTGTTGGGTAGCTGTTTTATAATAAGACACTTAACGTACAACTTATTTGAGGAAGCTGCAAAGTGTTCTTCATTTTTTTTTACAGCATTCCACTCGATTTATAAAATCCTGCGGACGGCGATCTGGAATTACGAAATTGCCAGCATCCTGTCATCGGATAAAAAAGGCAAATAATCGAGCAATTATGTATCTTGCGCGCAGTGAATATCCGGGCAACTGCAAAGAAAAACAAAGAGCGAATGAAACGAATTTTAGTTACTGGTGGAGCCGGGTTTTTGGGCTCACACCTCTGTGAACGTCTTTTAGCTGAAGGTAATGAAGTGTTGTGTCTCGACAATTTTTTTACAGGAAGCAAGCACAATATAGCTCATCTGGCAAGCAAGCCATACTTCGAGATAATCCGTCACGACATAACCTTCCCGCTCTATGTTGAGGTCGATCAGATATACAATCTTGCTTGCCCGGCCTCTCCGGTTCATTATCAGCATGATCCCGTTCAAACCACCAAAACCAGTGTTCATGGCGCTATCAACATGCTTGGCCTGGCAAAACGTTTGAACGCTCGCATTCTTCAAGCTTCTACCAGCGAGGTATACGGCGATCCTGAAATTCATCCTCAACCAGAAGAGTACTGGGGAAAGGTTAACCCTATAGGTATCCGCAGTTGTTATGACGAGGGAAAGCGTTGTGCCGAAACACTCTTCTTCGACTACCATCGGCAGCACAACCTTGATATCAAGGTTGTACGAATATTTAATACGTATGGCCCAAGAATGCACCCTCATGACGGCCGGGTTGTCAGTAACTTTATTGTTCAGGCACTCAAGGGGGAAGATATTTCTATTTACGGGGATGGTCAGCAAACCAGAAGCTTCTGTTATGTTGACGACCTTGTTGAAGCCATGATCCGCATGATGGCAACACCGGCTGGAATGACCGGGCCTATAAACATTGGTAATCCGGGAGAGTTTACCATGCTGGAACTGGCAAAAATGGTTATTTTACTTACCGGCAGCTCTTCTCAACTTGTTTTTTGTCCACTCCCCTCCGACGATCCCCGACAGCGTAAACCTGATATCACCCTCGCAACGAAAGAGCTTGACTGGCATCCTGCCGTTAATCTTGAACGGGGATTGACGCAGACTATCGCTTTTTTCAGGGAACTGTTGTCGGAGACTTAAAAGAAAAATGCTTGCGCCGAGTTCATGCTTAATTTGTAAATAATTCCATTTCAGTCTGCTGATTTTCTGCTTTTTCAGGAGACAGTTTGTTTGACAGACAAAAACAACTCTCTATCGTTCAACGTACATTCCGTAAAGCAATGAGAAACATAATCAATAATATTTATCGTAAATATTCTGTCCCTGAAAAGTGGGTAGAGTATCGCGGGCAAGATGCTTCAGATATTATTGAAGCCGGTTTAAAAAGCGACAAGCCACTTATGGTCGCAAGGTTAGGTGGAATAGAACTTGATGCCATGATACGCATCAATAATAACAACAGTAAATTCAAATTTTTACCAAATAAAAAACGAGATGGTATTTTTGATTCATTAGCATCGAATGCCGGTTTTTTCCCATTGGATGACGCGCTCTTAAAAAAGTTTTATGAGCTTATGTACGCCGATTTGCACTGTGTGGATATACTGGGATCATGGAGAAGACGTGAAATATTTTTTAAAAAAGAATTACGCGCAGCAAAAAAAATATATTTGGCGGATATTGAGCCTTATCTTCATATAAACCCGTGGTCGAAAGCATTAAAAGGAAAAAAAGTTCTGGTGGTGCATCCTTTTTCTGAGAGCATTCGAGAGCAATATGCAAGAAGAAGTTATTTGTTTGATAACAAGGATGTTCTTCCTGAATTTGAGTTGATAACGGTAAAGGCGGTGCAATCAATAGCCGGAAATAATTCCGGATTTACAACCTGGTTTGATGCTTTGGATTATATGAAAAATCAAGTCAGTACGTTAGATTTTGATATTGCCATTATCGGATGCGGCGCATACGGGTTCCCTCTTGCTGCACATATAAAAAGGATGGGTAAAAAAGCCATCCATATAGGAGGAGCCACTCAAATATTGTTTGGGATCAAGGGGCGGCGTTGGGAAACGAATGAGCGGATAGCGCCATTAATGAACGATTATTGGGTAAGACCAAAACAAAGTGAAACTCCGAATCACTCGTCAACAATACAGGGTGGTTGCTATTGGTAATCCTGCCTACCTCTCCCTTGTTACTCCTGCACCGTCTCCGTCCGTTTCCAGCGGTTGTGCAGCCAGAACCACTCTTCGGGATATTGATAGATATAGCGTTCAAGCACTTTGGTATAGCGGCATGCAAGCTCTTCGATGTCTGCCCTCTCTTTACCTGGAGAGGTTATCGGAACTTCTTCAATATCGACCGTATAACGCCCACCTGCGGTTCTGCGGCACATGGCCACAAAAAGTGGAACACCTGCGTTGAGGGCAAAAAATGCCGGCCCAAGAAACACTGATGTACGTCGGCCAAGAAATTCGGTAAAAAAAGTGCCGCTAGGGTCTGACTGATCTCCAAGAATGGACAAGACGCCCCCCTTGCGGAGAGTTCGCAACCCCTCACGAAGAGCTTGCCAGTCATAAATGGTCCTGTTCCCACGCATGGTTCTCCAAAGATTGATCTGGCGGTTGATTGCATGGTTTTTCACCTCCTTTACCACAATGGTTACGGGAGCGACCAATAATCCACTGCAAAGAGCGAGCAGTTCCCAGTTTCCGAAATGAGCGGAGAGCAGCACGCATCCTTTGTTGACCTCAGCCGTTTTGGCAAGAAATTCCCGTGCGTCAATATCCATTAAACTTGCTGCATCTTCCGCCGTTTTGGTCAGGGGAAGACGAAGCATTTCAATAAGATTCTCCGCCTGATTACGATAAACCCTCCGCGCAAGAGCTTTGATTTCAGTAAAGTTTTTTTCAGGAAAGGTATGCGCAAGGCTCTGCTCAACAAGTGGGCGCCTTAGCTTCAATACTTGAAAAGCAAAATCCCCAATGCGGTGAGCGATGAGGGTTGAGTTGCTCCGGCTTAAACTCCTGACCAGCACACCAAGCAACATGATGAAGCCATAAAGAACCTTGTCAGCAAAATGATCGTCTTCCGACCAGCTACGTTTCATAAAAAAACTTTCCGCATGTTTAACCGGTAATCAGGTAAAATTTTTCAGTAAAATCCGGACTGCAGAGGCTTATACCCAGTTCCTTTTCACAGTAAACGATTCACATGGAATGATTTCGAGTCGTTTTGCCTGAGCGCTAACGATGGATACAAAAGGTACTGCTCTGTATTCGGGTATCGGCGACTTTGTGCGAATATAGCGAATGATGGGAAGATATTTCGCTATTTGATTGGTTTAGCGCTGGCAGCGAGCCATCCGTTTACCTCTTCAACATCGCTGGCTGAGAGGGTGCCTGAAGCCTGTTTGAGCATGAGGCGGTTGAGGATGTACTGGTAGCGGGATTTTGCGAGATTTCTTCGGCTTGCAAAGAGCTTCTGCTGGGCATCAAGCACTTCAACGTTACTGCGAAGTCCTGCTTCAAACCCTTTTTTGGTGCCGGTCAGGGCAATTTCATGCGACGTTACGGCCTGCTCGTATGCATGGATCTGGGCAATACCGGTGACAATGCTGTTATAATATTTGCGCACATCGCTTTGAACTCCCCGTTCCTGCAGCATGAGCTGCTCCTGGGCTTTGAGCCGCTTCGCGTGAGCCTGACGCACCGAAGCACTGATGTAGCCGCCGCTGTAGATTGGCATGCTCAGTTGCAGAGCAATCGAATAGGTATCATAAATAGAACCGATTGCGTAGTTGCTTTCACTGTCTGAGTAGTTTCTTCCAGCAACCAGGTCAATGGTCGGGTAACGGGAATAGTGCTGTTTTTCGGACTCCCTTTTCGCAATCAGAATTTCCTGTCGGCCTCCGAGCACATCCCGATTATTGGCCAGAGCCATGTCAAGCCAGGGCTGAAGATTCGCGGGTTCGGGCTGGGCCAGAACAATCTTTTCAGGCACAAATTTACAGAGATTATCAGGATAGTGGCCTGTCAAGTGCTCCAGCTCACGACGGGTGAACTCCACACTGTTGACAATCTCCAGACCGTCAGCCAGTGCCATATCATAATTGGCCTGTGCCTCATTGATTTCGGTAATGGTACCGAACCCTTTTTCGAATCTTCGTTTAGCCTGCTGAAGTTGTTCCTGTACTGCCTTGATCAATGCCTGACTGAATTCGAGGTTATCCTCTGCATAGAGCGCATTGCAATAGGCCTCTGTTGTTCTGACAATTAACGCGGTATCTTCTTTCTGCAGGTCAATATCGCTCTTTGCAGCCACAGCCCTGGCTTGTTTGTATGCGGCATAATTCGACATATTGAGCAATGGCTGGCGCACCGACACGCCATAGTTGGCCGTATTGTAAAGCTGATCCGTCTTCGTCTTCTGGCCTGGAATAAGCACTCCAAACACATATTTTTGAGACGTGGTCTGGGTATCATTGCGACCCTGTGCGGCGCTCAGACGTACACTCGGGCGCAACTGGGCCCTTGCCTTGCCGACCTCTTCGCGGTATATCAGGTTATCTGCCTGTGCCACACCCAGTCGGGCGTCATACTCCCTTGCCTCCTGCCAGGCCGTCGAAAGATCGAGCTGTTCTCCATTGAGCGGAAGAGCGGCAAACATCGCTGCGGCAACAAGCACTGGTATCAATAGCTTCATGATCGACTCATTCATCGTATTTAATTGTAGCAGGCACTATTCTTCTTTCATTGATACCGTAATGCGTTTGATCAGTGGATCGACAAGGTAGGTCAAGAGTGAGCGTTCACCTGTCTTGATAACAACCTGTACCGGCATTCCAGGCTGCATTTCACGCTTTCCGAGTGACTTCAACCCTTCAGAGGTCACGGAGATACGCGCAAGGTAATAGGTTGCCCCGGGCATCGCCGGATTAACCTGGGGCTCCGTTACAATGTCTTTCGAGAGTGACTCTACCACTCCCTCTACAACAAGCTGGGGAGAGTGGGCAAATGAAGAAAAGCTGACGTTGACCGGTAGCCCTTTTTTAATACTGTCGATCAGGTGTGGTGCCACCTTGGTGTCGATAAGCAAGCCTTCGTGCAGCGGCACAATATCCATGATTTTCTGGCCTGGCTGAATCACCGCGCCTACCGTCTGTACTTGCAGGCCAACGACCTGCCCTGAGGCTGGTGAGCGTACCTCGGTATCGGCAAGTTCTTCTGCCAAGGCTCTGGTTTTTTCACCATCAGCTTCAACTTCAAGCTGAACCTGCGCAAGCTGGGAGGCCGTGCCGCTCCTGAACTCGGAAATCTTCAATTCGAGTTCATGCTGCTGACTTAATGGGGCATAACCCTCTCTGACCAGCGAGCTGATGGATGCGAGTTGCTCAGTGAGAATTTTCAGTGAAGTACGGCGCGACAAAAAGAGCTGACGCTGGTTCTCCATATTTTGTTCAACAAGATTACGATCAGTGTCGGTCATCAGATCTTTATGAAAGGAGATTGACCCGGCGCCCATCATCTCGGCCTGCAGGCGGTCGGCCGTTGCCCTCATGCCAAGGTAATGTTGATGCACCTCATCGTAGCGTGCCCTGGCCGTCTGAGCGTCGAGCATAATCAGCACCTCTCCCTGCTGAACCATCTGCCCTTCTCGTACATTGACACGCTCAACCCTCCCGCCACGCAAATTTTCGACAACTTTGCGCTTTGTGGCGATACTGACCACTCCCTGACAGGGAACTCCCTCGTCGAGCGGTGCAAAAGCGGCCCAAAGCAAAAATCCGCCAAATCCGACAAGAAGTATCCAGATACCAAGCTTTACCGTGCTGCGGGTATTACGATACTCGTCCCCTTTGCGACCAGCCTCTTTTTCTCCGGAAAGAGGCTTTATTTTCCCCATTGTATCACGAATACTCATTGCTCTCGTTTAAACATTTGTTAAAAACCGAAATCAGGCTGGAGATGCTGGCCGGGCATTCCCGGAGCGTAAAATTGCCAGCACCTCATCACGGGGGCCGCAATGGATGATTTTCCCTTTCTGCATCACTGCAAGCAGGTCTGCCGCGCCAAGAACGCTTGGACGATGGGTAATGAGAATGACCGTTTTACCTGCTTTTCTCAATTCGTTGACCGCATCAAGCAGGGAGCGCTCACCGGCATCATCAAGGTTCGCGTTCGGCTCATCAAGCACCAGAAGAGCGGGATTGCCATACAGTGCCCTGGCAAGACCAAGCCGCTGCCGCTGTCCGCCTGACAGGATTCCCCCCGCTTCACCAATCGGGGTGTTGTAACCACGGGGAAAGCGAACAATCATATCATGGATCCCGGTTCGCTTTGCCGCTTCAATCACCTTTTGGGAATCAACCTCGGCAAAACGGGCAATATTTTCGGCAATTGTTCCGTCAAAAAGCTCTATGTCTTGCGGAAGGTAGCCAATATGCGGACCCAGTTCCATCCTGTCCCAACTCTCGACCGGCTCGCCATCGATGAGCACTGCCCCTTTTTTGCCGGGCCAGACTCCTACAATGCAGCGGGCAAGTGTTGATTTTCCTGATCCGGAGGGACCAAGAAGCACGGTCACCTTGCCAGCAGGAAACATGGCGGTAATGTTGTCGAGAATCGGACTCACGCGCCCCTCGGCCGTAGCAGAAAGCCCTTCAAGCCTGATTTCGCCGAAGGGATCCTGATGGCGGGCACCGGGAGAGCGTTCGGGAAAAACGTCAAGAAGTTTTTCCAGGCGAACAAAGGCTGTGCGTGCCTGAACAAAAGGCTTCCAGGTCGCGACCACAAGATCGAGTGGCTGAAGGGCTTTCGACATCAGTACGTTGGCGGCAATCATTGATCCTGCCGACATTTTTCCATCAATAACCATAAGGGCTCCGGCCCCAAGCGTCAGTGACTGCATACTGTAACGCACAAACTTGGTAAACGACTGCTGGCGATGCTGCCGTTCCAGAGAACTCTCAGCCTTTTCCAGCGAAGCGTCGTGCACCGAGAACCAGCGCTTGCGAAGGTTTGCGGTCATGCCCATCGCATGGAGAGGTTCAATGTTTCGCAGCTTGCTCTGCACATAGCGGTAACTGTCGTTACCTGCATCGACGGCAATCTGGATCTCATTCTGGCTCAACCGGTTACTGAGCCAGGTCATGCACAACTGTATCAAGGCGAAAAGAATGGAGAGCCAGCCAAGAAAGTGACTGAGCAAAAAGATAACGGCAATATATACCGGTGTCCAGGGAATATCGAAAAAGGCAATCATCCCGTTGGCCGTCAAAAACTGGCGAATGTTGGTCAGATCCGAAAATGCCTCGGCCACATTATGCCGGGCACTGTTCAGATAGGCTTCAAAGCTTGCGTTAAAGACCAGTGAATTGAGCGCTTCATCAAGTCTGACTCCTGCCCGTACCAAAAGACGCGAACGAAGCCATTCTGCAAAGGCCATCACGGCATAAAACAAAAGCAGAAAACCGGTAACCATGAGAAGTGTCAGTTCACTGCCGCTCTTCATGACACGGCCATAGACCTGGAGCATGTAGATGGTCGGTGTCAGCATCAGCACATTGGCAATCATGCTGAAAATGCCAACCCACAAAAACTCTCGCCGAAACTCCCAGAGCTGACGGGACAATGCACTGCGATTAAAAAAATCTGGTTTCATAAAAAAAACTGTTTGACTCGAGGAGTTAGCCTTGAGGGTTTGACGGCTGCCGGGCCGCTGGTGGCGATTGCAAAGCCTCCATAACCTCCTGGCAGGTGCCGAAGCGTTGTACCTGTCCGTCAACCAGTACAAGCATGTGCTCTATTGCCCCCAGAATATTTAACCGATGCGTCATGACAATAACTGTTGTACCCTGTGCCCTCAACAACTTTACCGTATTGAGCAGTGCTGCATCACCTGCTTCGTCAAGGCTTGCATTCGGTTCGTCAAGCACGACAAACTTCGGCATACCGTAGACCGCTCTGGCAAGGGCGACTCGTTGCCGCTCCCCGCCGGAAAGAAATGCCCCATCATCGCCAATCTGGGTATCGTGCCTGTTCGGAAGCTGTTCAATAAAGCCGTCAAGCCCCACCATTCGGCATGACTCACTCACTTTTTCAGGGTCAGGATCGCCGAAACGGGCGATATTTTCGGCAATGGTGCCCTCGAACAACTCCACATTCTGCGGCAGATAACCGATATGCTGCCCCAGCTCCTCCTTGTCCCACTGATAGATATCGTTTCCGTCGAGTCGGACCTTTCCCTGCATTGCCGGCCAGATACCAACCAGCAATCTTGCAAGGGTCGTTTTGCCTGAAGCTGAGGGTCCGACAATGGCCAGTGAGCCCCCCGGGGATACCCTGAAACTTACCCCTTTGAGAATCTGTACCTGGCTTCTTGGAGCACCGGCAACAACGCCCTCAACCGAAAGAGATCCTGTCGGTGCAGGCAGCTCCATTCCCTTCTCCGGAATGGGAAACTCCTTCAGGAACATCTCCAGACGATTGTATGACTCGATGGCGCCTTCTACCTGACGCCAGCTCCCGATGATCTGAACCAGCGGCGCAAGCACCCTGCCACCAAGAATGGAGGCCACAATCATGCCTGAACCATGCAGCTCGCCCTTCAAGGTGAGCCAGCAACCCATACCAAGCAAGAGAGAGCCAAGAAGACTCTGTACCAGCTTGGAAAGGGCTGCATTGGTGCCGGCATGATCGGAAGCTTCCGCCTGCTGCAAGAGAAACTCCTCCTGTCGGCTCATCCACCGTTTATGGATATGAGCAAGCATTCCCATCGATTCAATAACCTGAGCATTACGGATTACCCCGTCGGCGTAACTCTGTGCACTTATAGCACTGCGATTGGCCGCAAGAAGTGGTTCCCGAATGCGGCGCTCATTAATGACACCGATTGCAAACTGTATCAGGGCGCCAGCCACAGCAAACCAGCCGAGAGGGGGTGCCATCAAAAAAATAATCACCAGAATAAGCAGGGCAAGCGGAGTATCAATCATGGCGAGAAGCGCCGGAGAGGGCAAAAATTCACGAAGGGCCTTGAGGTCACGAAGGGCCTGGGCTCCGGCTGGAATGTTCTGAACCCTTGCCGTAAAAATGGCGCCAAACACACGCTCCCGCAACTTCTTGTCGAGCTCCATGCCAGCATCGTGCATGATCTGGCGGCGCACCCACTCAAGCGCCTCGAGCAGCAGGTAGATGCCGACGACGAGAATGGTGAGCATGAGCAGCGTTGTATGACTGCGGCTGTTGACCACGCGGTCATAAACCTCCATCATATAGGCACTTGGTGCGAGTACAAGCACATTGACCACCAGACTGAAATAAAAGGTCTGTTTGACAAAGGGGGTGAGCGCAGCAAGAGAGTCGCGTAACGGTGATTTTTCTTTAACTCGTTTCACAATTGTTTATTCTCACTCTTCATAATCAGGTATCATCTTATACGTTCGGTTAGTATAACTGAATAAAATTATATACAAAAGAGGTACTCGCCATTCACTAAACTATTTTTTTCAGTGGGCTTCCAATGCCAAGCACGTCAGCGATGTTCGCTTCGGGGTCAAGTACCGGCCTGATGAGTGGAGAAGCTGCGGTCATGAGCGTGGTGACTCCCGGTCCATGTCCAGCTTCAAGGCAGTTGCTGTGCACAACGATACCGATGGTGATCGCGCCCTTGCGGTAGGCTCTGCCGTAACGGTTGTCATGATCCTGCAGGGCCACAAAATCGCCGAGACGGATCTTGTCGATTCCATACTTCTCAATGGCTTCAAGGTCGCTGGTCATGATATCGTAATCCCCTTTTGCCACATGGGCCGAACCGATGCCCGATCCCATGCAGAAAGCCGGAACAATGGTGGTCACCGGCACTTCAAGCACTCCACCCTCAACTTCCCGGATTTTCATGGCGGCAAGCAAAGATGGGTCAAGGTTGAACAGCGCAATATCAGGATAATCGGCAAGCTTCATCCCCTGTCCTCTGCCCCGAATGATAATGGTATCGGTGTAGAGCAGCTTCTCTTTGACATCGCGCTCAAAATCGACAATCACATGCTCCGATCCTCCGTGATGGCCGATGACCGTACCTGTAGCGCCTTTTGCCTCACCGGTGGCCACGGTTGCAATGTTGCCTGCACAGGAGTAGATCTGCACAGCGACATTTGGATGCTCGTAGGGTTTTTGTGTATCAGCCGTGCAGCTTACACCCGGTTCGATGTGGTCGCCTTGCCAGCCGAATGCCGGATCACCAACCTGGACGTTCAGGGTAATCCCTCCAATTGATGGCAGAAGAAAAGGCGTCCCTTGATGGTCAACCTCCCAGTTGCCTCGGGTTTTTGGCTGTCCCGGCTGGCATTGCAGCAGAAACTCTACAAGATAGTGTTCATTGGTTTTCAGCATGGTTTTCACTGGGTGATGGTGTTGATTTTGCAAAAATTTCAGGAATAAGGTGCATCGAATCCCTGACGGATAAAGGCCCGCGCTTCGGGAAAAACAACTTCAACTGAACGGCGCAGACGGTCAAGATGAAGCAAAATGGAGAGCGTGTTGTCCTCCTGGGCAGAATACTCTCCGTAAAGCAGGCTCCAGGCTGCAAGGGAGCGATCGATGGCTATCAAGGCAACTTTGGCCGTACCCGAGCAGTCTGCTTCGATTTCACGGTCTGAAGCTGCTTTTCCGCTGAGACGCCCTTCGATTGCACGGACAATTTTCGGATAGATAAAATAGTGGTAGTGCCGGATAACCTGAATAGATTCCTCAAGCACGTGCGGGGGGTTCGTCAGCAGAGACTCCCCGGTGTCAGACAGCTCATCGGTCGCGGCAAACCATTGGTTAACCATGCCAGCATAAATGAGGGCTGCGCTTGCAGAGGGATGTTCACGGGCATCGCGCTGAAGAGTCCCGGACGATGCATAAATCGCTGTTTCACTCTGTAAATCGTCAGCTTCAATACCCGCTCTTGCGGCAATTTCACGAATGAGACGCATTGCCTGGACAAGTGCGACACCCATCTCCTGCCAGAACTGTGCGTTCAATGCATCAAAATTCTGCAAGGCATCACCCGTCCCTCTCTCTTCGGCTTCAAGACGAAACTGGAGACAGCGGGAAGTATAGGCGCAACGCTCACACCAGCGGTCGCAATAGGTATGGATACCTTGAATAAGCTCTGGTGGTTCGGCCATTACTCACGATATTTACGATTGTTACGTATTAGAATAGATTGCAAAGTGTATGTATGGCGTAACTTAATTCCTATAATGCAAACATAATGCTACATTCAGCTCCAGATAGATGTGCACAGCTCCTGTGCTTGACAGGAAACGAAATAAACATGTAATGAATGCTTTGATAAAGATTTTTGAACTGCTTTTCAATCGTATACAGCCGCTGAAACAAAAAATTACCCTGCCGCTCTTGTTGCCATTTTTTACAGGAACACTGGTTCTTGTTTTTTTGACACTCACTCTTCTCAGGTCTGACACCGAAAACTATCGTGATGAACTCGGCTTTACCGTTGATAACGACTATGTCACCATTGAAAAGAGCCCTCAGACAATACTACCGCTTGTGATTGTTATAAGAGAAAAAATCAAACCCGGTGAATCGCTATCATCTCTTCTTGAAGAAAAAGGTTTTACTCCAAAAGAGATTCACTTGATAAAAACAGAGCTTACAGGAAAGTTTTCTCCTCGGAACTTTCGATCGGGCAAAAGCTATGAAACAACCAAAAACCGCAACGGCAGCCTGCTGAGCTTCTCCTATTTTCAGGATCCGGCAACCACCATTCATATTGAAAAACAGGGCCCAACAGGCCAACTCACCGTCCTGAGAGATGTCAAGAGCTGCAATACCAAAGTTGCATCACTTGAAGGCACCGTAACCAAAAGCCTTTTAAATTCCCTCAAATCGGCTGGACGGCCCAGGCTGATGGACGAAGTAACAACCCTCTTTTCCTCAAGAATCAATTGTAGAACCGACATCACTGCCGGAACAAAATACAAGATTCTTTTTGAAGAAAAATGGTTAATGAATGAATTTATCGGTACTGGAAAAATCCTTGCCGTTGAATTATCACTCCCGAACCATACCAGTACAGCATACCGTTATACCAACGAGAAGGGTAAAACAGGCTATTTTGATGAACATGGCCATGCGGTGAATCAGTGCACGCTTTTTGCATCACCATGCAACTTTTCACGCATTTCAAGCAGCTTCGGTTACCGAATCCATCCTGTCACAGGGATACGGGATTTTCATGGCGGTGTTGATATGGCCGCAATTTCAGGCACACCTGTACGCGCCGCGGCTGACGGCATGCTCATTTTCAAAGGCAACAAAGGGCTGGCAGGTAATATGGTAACACTGGAGCATTCCGGCCATTATTTCAGCCAGTATCTCCATTTAAGCCGTTATGCCCTGAATACTGGATACAGCCGGACGATCCATCAGGGAGAGATCATCGGGTATGTTGGTTCAACCGGTCGTACGACAGGGCCACACCTCGACTTCCGCATCATCCACAACGGTAAACCGATGAACCCGCTGGCAGCAATGGCTTCGTCCTGCGCCGGATCTATTGCTCCTGCGAAAATGGGCAACTTTCTTGCGCGTATCAACCTCATGAAAACACAGTTCGACAATAATCGTATTCTTGTTGCCGCATCCCATCTCACCCCGTCGGCCACTCGACGGGCCCTCGTAACAATTTGAGTGCCGGAACGCGATGGCGTCTGAAACAAAAAATGCAAGAAAGGACGCATGGTGATGCGTCCTTTCTTGCATAAAAAAACTGCTGTGGCTGGAAAACAGTTTAAAGAGGAGTTACATCTTCAGCCTGAAGGCCTTTTGCTCCCTGAGTTACTTCCATCATGACCTTCTGGCCTTCGACAAGTGTTTTGCGCCCGGTGCCATTGATGGCACTGTGATGCACAAAAACATCTTTTCCGCCTTTCTGCTCAATAAAGCCGTAACCTTTTTCTTCGTTGAACCATTTAACAGTTCCTTCAACCTGAGTACCCATATCTACCTCTTTTTATTTTTGCCAGTTAAACTTGGCGTTATAATGAACAAACCTCGACATGAGGCGTTCAAAAACGAATTTATTTTTCGTGAAATTAATTTACTCACTTTAAGCTAAATCAAAAAGAAAGTTCTTCAGTTTACGCTACTTTTTTATCATTGACAAAAAAAAAGCTGGAAGCTTCAAAAAAGCTCCCCACTGCCATAAAACCAGCAGCGAAACCCTCTTACTTGATTCCCCACAGTTTGATTTTGCGGTCATCGCTTCCGCTGGCAATTACCTTTCCATCCGGAGAGACGTCAACCGACTGCACTTCAAGCACATGCCCCCTGTAGAGATGCAACTCTTTGCCTGATGCGGCATCCCATAACCTGACCGTTTCATCATTCGCCGCACTGACAACCTTTGCGCCGTCCGGAGTAAAACAGACGCTGCGTACAGCATCCTGATGACCTTCAAGTACCTTTGTAATCTCCCCTGTTGTGGCGTCAAGAATTTTCACCAGTGCATCGCGCCCGCAAAAAGCAATAAACTTGTCATCCGGACTGAAGGCCAATGCATGTGAAAGACGGTCGTTTGTTTTGTAATTGGCAATATTTCTGCCGCTCTCAACATCCCAGATTTTTATGACCGGTTCCTCACCGCAGCTTGCAATGAGTTTCCCATTGTGGCTGTAAGCAAGACACTCAATATAAGATTTATGACCGAGAAGCCTCGAAAGTTCTTTTCCTGTTTCAACACTCCATAGCCGGATTGTTGTATCGCGGGAACAACTCGCCACAACGGAGCTGTCAGGACTGAAGGCGACCATGCGGACTGCCGTATCATGACCTTTACAGAGATGGCGGCACTGGCCGGTTTCTGCATCCCATATTCTTACAGTACTATCTGTGCTTCCGCTTGCAAGCAGCTTACCGTCGCGGCTGAAATCAACGCATTCAACCCAGGTATCATGTCCCTTCATGGTGTGAAGAGATCGGCCTGCCTCGACGTCCCACAGCATCACGGTTTCATCAAAACTGCCGCTGACAAGTTTTTTACCATCTGCACTGAATTTCACACCGAGCACCCGGTCAAGATGGCCTTCCATCGTCTTTATCAGGTTGACATCTTCAATAACCTTCGGAAGTTTCAGTTCAACTTCCTTTTTCCCGAATATTTTCGATAAGAGACCCATAAACAGTACGTTTGTTTGAATTGATACTTTTTTGTCGGCCACAGACCCGCACGTTTGGAGATGCTGCTCGTGAACGCACAATTTAAAAAAAATTATCACCTTCCCCGAATTCTCAGCATCTATCAGGAAAAATTGTAGTTCCTCCCCTTCCAACTTGCACCCTTACCAAATTTTATGCTGTAAAACGAGTTGCAGGCTATGGCAAGCAAGACGATCTGGGAGAGCAAATGCAAAAAAGCCATGGCAATGGACTGACGAAACGCCGCAGCAATCAGCAACCTGCAAAGCAGGGCAATGGTGATCTGCGCCAGGGGAAGCCAAAAAAGCAAAAGGGTGAACTCACCGGCAAACAGTGATCGACAAAGAAATGCGCATGGCGCAATATAGAGTGCTGTTATCAGCGTTATCAGGGCGAAAAGTCCCACCGTACTGTAACCGAGAGCGGCAAAGAGGTTTTTTGAAAAGCCTTCCCAAATCTCGCGGAAGGAGCGATACATCCGGCAACTGACCACGTCAGTTCCATTAAAGGCCACAACACTGCCGCCAGCCTTTTTGACGTTTTTGCAGAGCCAGACATCTTCAACAATGGCATTGCGGACCGAGGCGTGACCGTTGATACGGTCATAGAAATCCCTGCGGAAAAGAATAAACTGGCCGTTGGCAAAACAGAATGCCGCTTTCCGGCTGGTGCGCACAAGACGAAGAGGCAGGTAGCACATAAGAATAACATGAATCAGCGGCACCACCAGTTTTTCCCAGAATGAGACAAGCTCCTGGCGAGGCATCATGGAGAGCATATCCGCTCCTGATGCCTCCATGGCACCAACCGTACGCCGAAGGGCATCAGGCTCATGCCAGGTATCGGCATCGGTAAAGAGCAGCAGCTCTCCCTTTGCGAGGCGCCCGAGCTGGGAACATGCCCATGCTTTGCCATGCCATCCGTCAGGAAGAGGTTCGCCCTGTATCAGTCGCAGCTTTCCGCCCGACTCTCTAAGGAGGTTACGCAACAACTCCGGAGTTGCATCGATTGATCCATCATCGAGTACAAGAATTTCCATTGGAGCGTACTTTTGCTGCAGGAGGGATTGCACACAGCGCTCAATGTTCAATGCCTCATTGCGGGCCGGTACAAGAACCGATACCAGCGGCCCGGTTTGAGGGGCGTGGTCGGGCATACGCGGCAGGTCGATGAGGTTTTTCAAGAGAATCCCCAGAAAAACGAGCAGTGAAAGCAGTACACCTGTTTGATAGAAAAAGAGCATGACGGCGATAAAAAAGGCCGCCCTCCGGGGGCAGCCTGCAGATTGATGGTTATGACCGAGCTTTTCAGTCGATCAATTTGTTGATATTATATTCAAATATCCCTTCCGCCCCAGCCCGTTTGAGCTCAGGAATCAGCTTGCGCACCGTTTTTTCGGTAACGATAACTTCAAGCGCCACCCAATGCTCCTCGGCAAGGCTCGATATGGTCGGCTGACGCAGGGCAGGAATAATGGCGATGATCTTGTCGAGCGAAGATTTCGGGGCATTCATTTTCAATCCAACCTTGCCCTGGGCGTTGATAGCTCCCAACAGCAGCATGGCCATATTCTCAATCTTCTCCCGTTTCCAGGGATCGTTCCATGAATTCCGGTTGGCAATCAGTTTTGTGTTTGATTCAAGAATGGTATCAACAATCCTCAGTTTGTTTGCCCTGAGCGAAGAGCCGGTTTCAGTCACCTCAACAATGGCATCGGCAAGATCGGGCGGCTTGACTTCCGTAGCACCCCAACTGAATTCCACCAGTGCGTTAACCCCGTTTTTGGCCAAGTATTTTTTGGTAATGTTGACCACTTCGGTTGCGATGTGCTTCCCTTCAAGGTCTTTGACCGACTTGACGGTCGAGTTTTCAGGCACGCAGAGTACCCATCGCACCGGCCTCATGGAGGCTTTGGAGTAAACCAGATCAGCAACTTCAACAACATCGGCATCCGTTTCAATAATCCAGTCCTTGCCGGTGAGCCCGACATCAAAAGCGCCCAGTTCGACATAGTGCGCCATCTCCTGTGCCCTGATAAGAATGGCTTCGAGCTCATCATCATCTATGGAGGGAAAATAGGAACGGCTCTGAACAGAAAAATGAAATCCTGCCTGGGCAAAAAGATCGATTGTGGAATCCTGCAAGCTTCCTTTTGGAAGCCCAAGTTTCAACACCTTGTTTTCATTACTCATAACAACAGCTACCTCTTGATATTAACGTTATAATTCCCTAAGCTGAAAAACACCATTATCAAAGACTCCGTAGGGCAACGTCCCGTCAATCCATGTCCCCAGATTGACATACCGGCTGGTGCCGTTGGAAAGTTCCGTGATCCCTTTAACATGGTTATGGCCGCACACAAAATAATCGAACTTCTGCTCAGCCACCAGTAATTCAGCAACTTGCAACAAGCGATTGATTTCAAAAACACGATCGGTATGCTTGTGCTTGCGGCTGAACTGCGAAAGCATCTTCATGAGCCCTATAGCCAGATCTGGATGAAACCCCGACAGAAGAGCAAGATTGAACCGATTCCTGACCAAACGGGCAAAAAGCTTGTAGCCGATATCCCCCTTCCCCAGGCCATCGCCATGGGCAACAATGAATTTTTGTCCATCGAGGAGCAGTTCATGGACGCCATAGAGGGTTTTTACCCCGAGTTCGTCATCAAAGTACCGACCGAGATAAAAGTCATGGTTTCCCGCTACGTAGACAACCTCAACATTGTGGCGCACCAGATCATTCAACATGCAAAGAAAGCGGGTAAACCCCTTGGGAATGAGATGGCGAAACTCCATCCAGTAATCCATGATATCGCCAAGCATATAGAGCGAACGACCCTCTGCCTTGATAATGGCAAAAAGCCGTTCGAGGTTTTCCATCTTGAGCTGCTCGCTTGTTTCATCCTGCAGACCAAGGTGCAGGTCGCTGATAAAATAAATGGCACGCTTCTCGCTTATAGTCATGCACTCATCTCACAAAACGTATGAAGCAGCAATAACTGCAACAGGAATTGTCAGGTTATCGACCTCCTTGGGGCTCACACCTTCAACAATTGTGGCAATAAGGGCAATAATAATAATTTTTGTGGCGTCAAACGATTCAGGCACAATGAGATGAACAAAAAAGAGTCCGGCACAGACGCTTCCGGCAAGAAAGGCCAGGCTCCCTTCAACACTTTTATCACTCAGAATATGATATTTAATTTTTCCGTACCGGGTGCCGATAATCGGTGCAAGACCATCTCCCCAGCCGAGCATAGCCATTGCCATGACTCCTGCAGGCTGTTTGTAATAGAGGGTTCCACAGATCATGGCAACAATGACAAAATAGAGAGTTCCCTTGAGCAGCTCCTGTTTGTTGCCGGTACGGGTCATCGTTTTCACCGCCTGGTCATCATCGGCAGCAAAAAGCCCTTTCTGGATGAGCAGCACAGTCCAGACAGCAAAGACCGTGATATTGAGAAAATGCGACCAGTCTCCGCCGATATAAAGAGGAAGAAACATAATCGCCGATCCGGCGCAGATGTGGGTGATTTTTCGGCTGATGTCCCGAGGCAGATTGTGGTTGGTCACCAGATAATCCATCAGAGGAGGAACGCTGAAGACATAGACAAAGGTCAGCAAAGTGACCAATGCGTTATGCCATACCACTGGAAGCGAGAAAAAAGGAAGAGTTTCCGTCATAGCACCATGGTGATTTAGGGTTAGGCTCCTGTAAGAAGGAATTACTGAACGTTGATATATTTCAATCCAACCATCCCGGCAACAAGCAGGTTGTTGATCAGGAACAAAAAGTTGTTGGCGATCTGAAACCGGAGAAAAGTATTGTGTTCCTGGACGTCACTCTTGCCGAGAACATGACCGAATCCGTCGTCAACAGCGCCCTGCATGAATGAGATTCCCCCTTTCGGATCGCGCAAAAGCTGTACCTGAAGAACCAGATTCAGTGCGAGTCCAACAAGAACAAAACAGCCAGGGATGATGAAACCCCAACTGAAGGAGAGAAAAGCAAGAACGGCAAAAACAATATCAATAATTGCGAAAGAGACCAGAAAGGTATTTTTTGCGCCGATCATAACCGTCAGCGACTTGAGACCGCCATCCTTGTCGCCTTCTGCTGACTTGAAATCATTGAGGATGATCAGGGCAACCGCCATAAAAAAGTTCAGACTCGCAAGCCATATCGCCTCTGGACGAATGTCGCCAAAAAGAGCATTTGCTGACAGAAAAGAGACAAAACCATAGGAAAAGCCAACGGCCGGTGCCGAGGTAAGAATATTTTTTTTCAGCTTGAGAGGCGGTGCAGAATAAATGTAGGCGACAAACAGGGCTGCAAATATTGATGCAACAATGACCATTCCACGAACTCCACCAATATGAATCCCGAGAAAGACTCCAAAACCGATGGCAAGCAACAGCGAAATAATACTGTTCCAGAGCCCCTCTTTTTCACTCAAACGGCCAGAGGGAATCGGGCGTGTCGGCTCATTGACCCTGTCAAGTTCGAGATCAAAACAATCATTGACTGACTGGCTGAATCCGGTACCGAAGGGGCCAAACATCAAAAAAATGGCCAGCAGCAACAGATAGTCGTGCAGGGTGCCCTTCATGGCGCCTGAAGCCATGACGCCTCCGGCAAGGCAGGGAAAAACGCTGATCCAGGTAACAGGATCAAGAAGTTCAAGATGTGCTCTTACTTTATCGGTAAACCCAAACTTTGCGGGAATTGACATGCTGTACTTCTCTCCGAAGCCCAAAGGGGGCCGGTTAAATGATAGGAGTTCAAAGAGCGCAATTTACAAATAGTGCACAAGATAAAAAACTCCGGAACCGTTTTCCCCTTTTGACCGCGCTGCAAACGGCGACGAACCTCACTCAGGAGCTTTCAGCAGTGCTCCGGCCTGCCGGTGAGGGTTGCTGATGTGGCCGAGGTGATGAGCACCTGCACCAGGTCGCCAGGCTGATAACGTTCACGATCGAAAACCACTGCCCGATTGCCAGCCGTACGCCCCATAAGCTGCTCCGCTGAGCGTTTGCTTTCGGACTCAGCAAGTACTTCAACAACAGAACCGATCGACTGCTGGAATAGCTCGGCCGAAATGCTGTTCTGCAAATCAATAATCTCCTGCAGCCTCCGTTTTTTTGCCTCTTCTGCCACATCATCCACCAGAGTCCGAGCCGCTAAAGTACCCGGCCTGGTTGAGTAAAAAAACATGTAGGCCGAATCAAACCGTACACATGAAAGAAGTTCAAGCGAAGCCTGATGATCCTCATCCCGCTCCCCGCAGAAACCGGCAATAATGTCAGTTGAGAGTGCAATGTCAGGAATGATTGAGCGGATCAGTGCTATTTTTTCGCGGTACTCTTGAATGGTGTGTCCGCGATTCATGCGCCGGAGAACCGCTGTTGAACCCGACTGCACCGGCAAGTGAATATGATTGCAGATGTTCGGGCGATCGGCAATGGTGCGCACAAGCTCCTCGGAGATATCTTTCGGGTGAGAGGTGGTAAAGCGCACCCGCGCCCGGGGTGCTTCACGGCTTACCGCATCGAGCAGGGCGGCAAAGTTCATCCCCTTTTCAGGATCATGGTAAGAGTTGACATTCTGGCCAATCAGGGTCATCTCACTGTAGCCCGCAGTCACAAGCTTTTGCACTTCACTGATGACCGAACGAAAGGGATGGCTGCGTTCACGGCCACGGGTAAAGGGGACAACGCAATAGGCGCAGCGGTTGTTGCACCCGCGCATGACAGGCACTATGGCACTGATCACGCCCTGCCTTACCGGATCAATGCCTTCATAGGTTTCAGCCGTATTGAACTCCAGCGAAGTCGGCTTTGCTCCGCCTCTTGCCTGCTCAATCAGCGCGGGAAGGGTACGGTAGCTGTCGGGGCCGGCAAGAAAATCAATGGCCGGAGAGAGGGTAAGCGTCTCCTCCCTCTGATACTGCGGAATACAGCCGGCAAGGCCGATAATCAGCCCTTTATCCCTCTTTTTCATCCCCTGAAGGCGCTGGAGATAGTGCTCAATACGGTCAACAGCATTTTCGCGCACCGCACAGGTGTTGAGCAGAATAATTCCGGCACTCTCTTCGCTTTCGGCCGGTGTGTAGCCTGCCTGCTGCAGCAGGGCGGTTATAATGGCAGAATCCGCCAGATTCATCTGGCAACCAAACGTATGGATATAAAATATTTTACTGCGGCCTGTCGTCATAATACGTGCTGTTTCTCAAGCATAATTTTCCAAAAGTTAAAAAGAGAGCGTACAAGAGCCTCACGCGTCGCCCGCAACACGTCGGGCAACAAAAATCGAGAAGAGACCGGTAAGCGACAACTGGATCAGTGGAAAAATACCGACACCAAAAACAAGCGGCATTGAAGGCAGGTATTGCCAGATATGCAACCTGTACAGAGCAACATACTCAACTCCGTATGCTGCAGCAAGAGCGGAAAAGAAAAAAAAGGAGATCTGAGGTAAAGCGAAGCTCCAGAACCATCTCCGGGAGAAGAGAGCTGTCAGGCAATAAAGAGCGAAGATACCAACCGTGTCCATAAGAGCCATAAAGAGCATCATCGGGACATAGACTGAGGCTGCCATGCCCGGATGTGCTTCAAAAAGCAACCCGAGCAATGACTCCCAGCAGAAATTGGTCAAAAAAGCTGCTACAGCAAGGGCTGCAAAAAACATTGCCCGCTTTCTTCCCGTTATCTCCATAACCCGCCCCTCAAACGGCACAAATGGTTGTTATGGTGCATGCCCGCTCAGGCCCCGAAATGGATATGCTTGAATTTTTCAAGCAGCAACTCGGCTTCATCCTTGCACTGGCCGCACACGGTACCAAGCTTGGTGCGCTCCTGAAGTTCAAAATAGGTTCGAGCCCCCTCAAGCACAGCATCCTCAATATCAAGGTCGGTGATACTCATGCACTGGCAGATAACCTTGGCCTGCTCCTGCTTGACCTTGTCCTCTTTACCGTTGCGGGTATAGTAGTTGTTGATGGCCGCACGCAACGCCTTATCGCCAAGTACGGAGCAATGAATTTTGTGATCAGGCAGCCCTCCGAGTTCCTGAGCCACCTCCTTGGGAGAAATATGAAACGCTGCATCAAGCGTGCGGCCCTTCACCATTTCGGAAAGAACCGACGTACTGGCAATGGCACTGGCACAACCGTAGGTTTTCCACTGACAATCAGTAATAATATCCTTCTCCTTGTCCACCTTGATAACCACCATCATCTGGTCGCCGCACTGCAGGTTCCCTTCCATACCAACGCCGTCAAAATCATCGGTATTCTCGCCCTGCAGAATATTTTTCGGGTTCATGAAATGTTCCTTCAGTGTCTCACTATATGCCCATTCACCTGCTTGCAGCATGCAATCCTCCTTTTATATAAGCTGTTGACATGTTTCTTATTCGTTGAATTATTGGTGGTAAAACATCAATTACATACTCTACTTCCTGCATCGAACTTTCGCGTCCCATACTGAACCGGATTGAACCATGAGCAAGCTCGGCATCAACACCCGTTGCCAGAAGGACATGCGAAGGATCCAAAGAACCTGAAGCACAGGCCGAGCCGGTTGAAACGGCAATACCTTCAAGGTCCAGATAGAGCAGGATGGCCTCGCCTTCCACTCCCGTAAACGAAACGTTGAGGGTGCTGGCAAGAGAATCTGTTGGATGACCATTAAAATAAATATCATCAATGCGCTCCTCAATACCCTTTTTGAGTGTCTGCTTCAGGTCCAGCAACCGCTCCTCCTCTTCCGGCATTTCAAGCGTTCTCATTTCAACCGCTCTTCCCAGACCGAGAATACCGAGAGTGTTTTCGGTTCCCGCACGCCTTCCCTGCTCCTGGTGACCGCCCCTGATAAGCGGGCAATAAGGAGTGCCCTTTTTCACAAAGAGTGCCCCTATCCCTTTCGGGCCATAGATTTTGTGGGCTGAAATAGTAAGAAAATCGACACCAAGCTGCCGAACATCGACCGGAACCTTCCCGATGGCCTGCACCGCATCGGTATGCATAAGCGCACCGCTTTCGTGTACCATTCTGGAGATAGCTTCAATATCCTGCAGCGTGCCTATTTCATTGTTTGCCATCATCACCGAGACCAGACCAACATCATCGCCAAGCATACCGGCAAGCTGGTCAAGATCAATCTTGCCATACCGGTCAACGTCAAGATATTTGACCCGCACACCGCGATGAGCAAGGCATTCCGATGTTTCAAGCACACAGGGATGCTCGATTTTGGTTGTAATAATGGTACTGCGCATTTTGCTTCCGGCAATACACTGGCTGGTGCCGCAGACAAAAAGCGAGAGCACCGTATTATTGGCTTCCGATCCACTGCCGACAAAAATAATCTCACGCTCATCAGCACCGATAAAAGCAGCAACTTTCTGGCGGGCATCCTCAACATTTGCCCTTGCCTCACGCCCATAAGAGTGCATGCTTGACGGATTGCCGAACATCTCCATCGCCGCGATCATCTCCTTTTTCACCTCAGGGTGCAGCGGGGTTGTGGCATTGTTATCAAAATAAACTTTCATATCTGCCATAGTACTTTAAAAATTCGTTATTATAGCTGAAAACCATTACTGATAGTGAGAAAACAAGCCAATAAACGTTGTCGGTCACAGCTACTGCATCCAGACGCACCGTAAAACTTAAATATTCCTCATGTACTGCAACATATTGACCAATCATAAATATGCATTAAGAACTGTTTTCACAACAAGAAATCTTAACAAAACATAATAAGACTTTTTTTGTCTTGTTAAAAGAAAAAACAGCACAACCTTCATTATTTTCGCTATTGCAGCATAATTTCTTCTTTAATAAGGCTGAAGAGGCTCACTACCACTGTCAGACCACCCGAAACGAGGAAAAATGATACGGGCCAATGAATCAGAGTATCATTATATTGCACAGTGACAGCACCAAAAAGTAACCACTCTCCAAAACAGGAAATGACCATGATAGCAGAACAAACAAAAGCACCGGCCTTTACCCTTCCTGATTCTGAAGGAAAGCAGGTTTCACTCTCCGACTTTACCGGAAAAAAAGTACTCATCATCTTCTACCCCGGTGACGACACCCCGGTCTGTACCGCGCAATTGTGCGACTACCGCAACAATGTGCTGGAGTTCACCAAACGCGGTATTGTGGTGCTCGGCATCAGTTCGGACAGTCAGGCCTCCCACAAAAGTTTTGCCGAGCGCAATCAACTCCCCTTCACCCTCCTGAGCGATACCGAAAAAAGCGTGGCAAAAGCCTACGACGCCCTCGGTTTCCTCGGCTTGTCGCAACGCGCCTATGTGCTTGTTGATGAAGAGGGTAAGGTTCTGCTTGCCTACAGCGACTTTTTGCCCATCATTTATCAGCCGATGAAAGATTTGCTGGCGAAAATTGATGCGGCGTGAGTGTTGCCGGAAGAGTCAAGAGTAAACTGCTGTGGCTTGTGAAAATCAGTGGGCTGCCGATTTTGAAAAAACGTTAAAAACAATGACCCCGGCAGTAATAAGGGCAATACCGACAAGAGCCGCTGTATCAAGCGGCTGGCGGTAGATAAGCCATCCGGACAATGAGATGAGCACAACGCCTGCGCCCGACCAGACAGCATAGGCAATGCCAACAGGAATCGTTCGAAGTGTCAGCGAGAGGAAATAGAACGCCAGGCAATAACCGATAACAACCACTATCGACAGATTCAGTCGGGTAAATCCTTCTGAAGCCTTCAAGGCAGAGGTTGCCACGACCTCCGAAATAATCGCGATTACAAGATAAAACCAGTTCATTGAAGCGCTGTGGCAAGAAAGTTTATGCTGTGCCTATTCTGCGGCATGGTTGAAACATAAGGCAAAAATAATCTACTGACGACAAAAGTGATGCCTCCCTCCCAAAAGCTGTTTCACGCGCTATTTGAGACCGTCCTCTCCATTTCGCTATTGGGCTTGCATAACAGCTTTAAGGAGCGACAAATATGCGTCCGCATTCATGGCGTTGTTTTATGTGGCGAGCATTCATTTCGCTTCGTCAACCATCTGGATGGTCTTCTCCTCAACCCCTTTGGCAACTTGAACCAACGCGGCATCCTGAGATAAAGAGGAAAGCATTTGCACTGGCTTGATAAGACCAATTTTCGTTTTGCCTTTTTCTGTAAACACCGAGATACGACACGGTAGCGCCATGTTAAGGCGCATATCAATTGAGAGAACTTTTGCGGCCTCCCCTGGGTTGCAGACTTCAAAAACCTTGCACTGCTCATCGAATGCAATGCCTTTGCTGCGAAGCGTGCTCCCCAGGTCGTGGACATACAGTACTCCGAAGCCATGTTTTTTAACCGCTGATTCAAGGTCTGCCGACGCCTGGTCGAATGATTTATTGGTTTCAACAATGTAATACATACACCACCCCGATTGTTGTCGTTGACACATAACAATCAAGCTCAGCAGCGATGCGGCGCATTGTCGGCTGTAGCCTTTTGTTAGCGTTCTCAGTTATTCTCTGTTTTTCGGCTTTTCTCGAATTTCTTTTGCTGCCGTCCATCCATTATTGGCGTTTTCCCGATAATCGAATCGGGGAATATACGGCTTTATGTCAATAAGAGGCGTCATGTTCAAGACATCTATTTCACTTACATCAAGGATATTTTTCACTCTTTTCTCCAACTTTACGATAGACATCCCGATTCGATTAGGCCTACAGGGATGACGGGAAGCAAAGACGCCATGAGCTGCATCATCCAGAAATGTAGGTCGTGACAATTTTATCTCTCCAGCTCTGTCAAAAATATAGAAAAGAATTATATGTGAAAAAGTTTCAATGGTTTCCAATCCTTCAACATATTCCGAAAAAATCTCAATCCGACCTTTCCCGTCAGGCACAACACATCCTTGAATCGGGCACTCTGCTTTCGTTTTGTAGGGTGAAAATATTATCCCGATTTGATTTATTTCAAAATTCATATTTCCTTTACCTCTGACTGGTTGTGTTACTGACAGGTAAACAAGAGTGGACAATCACCCAATTCCCTGGCTTGTGGGTATTGCAAGTTTATAATTTCAGGAACCTCCCGCCCGGCTTGGTTTTCCAGATGATGGGAAACATACCGGCGCCTCTTTTAACATATTTGCAAAATATTTGGAATGCACTGATCAATCAAACGAATTCCGTCTGAGTTGGTTACAACGCATGCAGTAAAATGTCTATTAATTAAGATCATTTACAAATAAATAAGAAAACCAGTATATCAAGTAAAAATCAAATAGTAACAAAAATATATACTTTATTGAGGCTGAAAAGCAGCCCTTGCCTGCCCGATGCTATTGATATTATATATCTTTATCATTTGATTTGAAATGCTGTTATAAATACCAAGGGCTCTTTGGTAGTGCGATTCCGATTCAGACGAAAAGCCACTATAAAACTCACTATTCATCCACATCTGATAGGTATAGCCATTGGTTGCTTTATTGAAATCAGTATCGTTATCAAATATTTTTACGGCTTCCTGATATTTTTCACGGGCGAACTCGTGCCGTCCCTGCCTGAAAAGAAAATCAGCATACCCTCTGAGATTGATAATTCTGTAAAAATTGCTTGGGGATTTTGATATTGCATTTTGCATATAGGTATCCGCCAGCACATTGTCTCCGACAAGTGTCAGTCCCTGCGCAATAGCAACATAATCAACATCGGTTACCATATCAGGGAAGGAATTTACTAAAAAAACGGCTTGACGAGTAATTGAGGCCGCTATTTGCGAAATCGAACTTATTTCCTGATAGTAGGTGGCGTTTCTCTGTTCTGGCGCAGTTGACCATATATGATAGTTTTTGGAGTTCAAATTGATGAGCTCCGCTACTGATTTACTGAGCTGCTCTCTGGCTGATCGCTGACTGTCAGATTTTTGCAAACTATAAGCAATCAATGCCGAAGCCACGGAAACAATAATTGCTATTGCACTTAATACCGTTGAGGTGTCCATATCAATTCCAGGTAATTTGTTAATGCATAACGTCAAGCTAAACGGGCGCGGTAGAGAGCGCTCAATAAAAACGCATTAAAACCGCGCCCCGGTTGAGCACAATGTAAGGCACTGTTTTCATTAACATCAATGAATACTGAAATAAGGAGCAAACTGAGCGCCACTAACTGAATCACGAAGCGAATTACGTGACCCGTTTCCCAGTTTGTGCGGGACTCCATCCAATCGGCAGGAATAGAGGTCGGGGTCGCTCCAAGAAAGACCTCATTTGCCGGCGCCACTAAAGCAAAAAATACGACCGGAAACGCAAGCAGCAGTGCGAAACCCGCGCCAAGGGTGAGCCAGAACGCACGTTTCTTCTTGCGCAGGAAAAACGCGAGCAAAAAACGTTGCAAAAATTGCCGACGGTTCGAGAATACCGCCGATGTTCGGTGGGCCCCAGTCTACGAAGAGGGTCTTTTGAATGGTGATATAGAACACTGCATCGTAAAGCATCTTTGCCGGACGCTCCAGAACGTGAGCGAACGCCAGACCGAGAAGAAGCGCCACCAGAAGGATTGTTATGAAGCGCAATGTTTTAATCAGCATGGATTTCTCTCCGGATTAGATACGGCATGATTAATACCTAACGATTGAATTCAGCGGTGGCAGGTTTCCCTGCCGACCGCTGAAACAATGGGTAAGGTTCTTTGGTTCAATGCGCCTTTCTTTTTTTAAATCGTTAAGCACATTCTACACCACAGCCCCCTATCTTCCTACCACCATCAGCAGCATCCTGTACTGCCGGGCAAGCCAACTGCTTTTTTTCAAAAGGATAGATGCCTGCACAGTGCATCCGTTATTTAGGCTGTACCCCGTACACATGCATGGCTTCTTGTGTGGCCGTGTTCCAAGTCACCTTGATCTGCTTACAGTTCAGGATTGGTATCAGTGAGGTGAGGGAGGCATTGTCCACCACTTTGTAGCACAGAAAACCCGTTGCATTGCTGTAAAACTGAACGCTATTGGACTGAAACGGCTGACCCGCCGTAAACCCAAAGTCAATAAGCAAATAGTAGTCAATGAACGCCGACTGTTGCTGTACTGTAGTCAAAGCGGCTTTGTGAGATGCATCTTTGACGAGTTTTCCAACCTGCTCGTCAATGGCCTCACTGGCACGCTTGAGGTTGAACGCCTGTTTCTTCTCCGTTGAAACCATGAGATCTCCTCCTTATTTATTGTTTTTCTGTCGCCATAGTTGTCACGACTCGGCTGGAGGCGGCATATCCCAGTCCAAGTTTCCTCTCGCAGTTACTTTTTCCTTCCGCATCACCTCCTGATCAACAAGCCAATACCGCTAATGCGACGTCTGAGTAACCCCAACTCGGTAGGTCGGAGTGGCCATTGAGCGCCAGACTATCAATACGACTGTCATGTACTTCCCACAGAGACGAGTCCCACGCGAGAATCCGACTGGTGTCGAGGTCGGGCGCACTATTGCCAAGAAGTCGCACACATATTTTAAGTTTCATAACATCCTTCTTGAGTTCTCACACATCCGCAAGCCGAACAATGTTTCGACTGATCTGCCTAATTCAGAAAACGCAGAAGCTTCTTTCTGTATAAGACGACTTTCAAAATATCCCTATAAACCAGCTAATCTATTACTCAAAAATGATATACAGAATATCCACCCATGTATCATGCCGGTTTATACTGATCACTCTCTACCAGCAATAAACATGTCAACAGGGCATTTTACTCCATGACCACATTTGTTTAAAACATGTGTATACATCATCGTGGTGCTGACATCCTTATGCACCAATAATTCCTGAATGGCTCGAATATCAAACCCGACCTCGGACCTCAAGAAAATGAGTTGCAAAAGAGTGCTTGCCTTGTTACAACAATAGCTTGTCGAAGTATAATGAAATAATGCCGAGGCCTCAAATTTTACGTCAAAAGCATACATCCAATACAGCGCACTCGATCAAGGAAAACCCACTCCCGGTCTGTGACGCCCAGTTGTGCGACTGCATATTCCGGAACAATGTTCCGGAGTTTACCAAACGGGGCATTGTGGTGCTCGGCATCAGTTCGGACAGCCAGGCATCCCACAAAAGTTTTGCCGAACTCAACCAACTCCCCTTCACCCTCCCGAGCGATACCGAAAAAAGCGTGGCAAAAGCATACGACGCCCTCGGTTTCCTCGGCATGTCGCAACTCGCCTACATGCTTGTTGATGAAAATGGTGTCGTCTTGCTCGCCTACAGCGACTTTCTGCCCATCATCTATCAGACGATGAAAGATTTGCTGGCGAAAATTGATGCGGCGTAGTCATGAGAGAGGCGAAAAAGAATCCGAGTAGATAAGGAGGAAGAACGAGTCTCCAGTACATTGGCTGATAACGGAGTGCATTTTAGCTGGCTCAAACGCTCATAACGAACTGCTCAATGATTGAGTTCATTCAAGAACAAAGAGAAAAACCAGTATATCAAATAGAAATCAAAAGTCAGTAACAGGATAGCAGGGAATTGAAAACCAGCGAACAGCCCTGCAACAGCTATCAAAAAAAGGAACAAAGGCGCCAAGGTAAAGAGGAGACAAACATATTGCATGCTTTTAAATTGGTGCAAGACATTTAAAGCGACACCAATCAAGAAAGAGAAATGCATTGCTTGCAAAAAAATATTTGTTAAAAACCAATTGTCAGTATGAGAGAGCTTATCAAAAGCAATGATCCCGATTAACAAGGTCGTCGATGCAACGATGAGCAGATCGCCGATAATTCTATAAATCCTCATCTGCAAGACAATTATTGTTCATAGAGTTTAAATGAATAAGTGCATCGACACGGCAAGACATTATTGGCTTTAGCCCCCCACATGCGTTTTCAATTATTCTCTGTTTCCAGGTTTTTCTTGTAATTCTTTTGCTGCCGTCCATCCATTATTGGCGTTTTCCCGATAATCAAATCGGGGAAGATATGGTTTGATGTCAATAAGAGGCGTCTTGTCCAAGACATCTATCTCGCTTACATCGAGGATATTTTTTGTTCTTTTCTCCAACTTTACAATAGACATCCCGATTCGATTCGGCCGACAGGGATGACGGGAAGCAAAGACGCCATGAGCTGCATCATCCAGAAATGTAGGTCGTGACAATTTTATCTCTCCCGCTCTGTCAAAAATATAGAAAAGAATTATATGTGAAAAAGTTTCAATTGTTTCCAATCCCTCAACATATTCCGAAAAAACTTCAATCCGACCGTTCCCGTCAGGCACAACAGATCCTTGAATCGGGCACTCTGCTTTCGTTTTATAGGGTGAAAATATTATCCCGATTTGTTTTATTTCAAAATCCATATCTTCTTTACCTCTAACTGGTTGTTTTACTGATAGATGAACATGCGTGAACAATCAGCCAATTCCCTGGCTTGTGGGGTCTTGCAAGTTCATGATTTCATGAACGTCCCGCCGGGGTAGTGACCGCCTTCTTTGAACAGGTGTGAATGAAGCACAACGGAATGAGTATCCTATGTAACGCTGTTGTTCGGCGATTTTCAGCGTATCCCATGTTTATTTCAGTCATCAGCCAGGATACGTTCGATGGCAGACACAATTTCATCCACATCATCAGGGAGAACCTCAGAAAACCATACATTCTGAGGGTAAATCATCACATGAGAACCGTTGCCGCAAAGCCCCATACATCCTGATGTGGAAATCCTGACCTTCCCGTTCCAGCCTTTCTCGTCAACAGCTTGTTTTAATTTGGCTTTAGTAAGCTGACTGTCATTATCTGCACACGATTTTTTTTCTCCCCCACGGTCGTTGGTACAAACAAAAACATGAGCAACGTAAGGCATTTCACGTTGTTTCTGCATTATGGATCTCCCTGATAAGTAGTCAGCAAAATGTAATTACGTAAATCAATGTTATCAGTCGGCTGCAGCGGCGTGTTCTGCTCTCCGTCCGAAGGGCGGGCGATGACACCTCCGCAGCCGAACGGCTCGTACAGCCGACAGGGCCTATCTGTTCACATGTTGCCGAGTAGTCGTTCGCTACATCTCTGGCCCGTACTCGCTCATGCGTTCACTCGATCGAAGGTGACCGTTCCATCACCTGCCTTGTAGGAGAACAAGTAAGGCTTGCCTCCAAGCAGGAAAGCGATGATGTTCGTCCAGCCGGTGGTCCACTTGCCGCTGAAAAGGTTGGTCGTCCCCTTGCCATCGTCCCTGATGCGGTCGAGGTCGACCCTGCCATCACCTGCCTTGTAGGAGAACAAGTAGGGCTTGCCTCCCAACTGGAACGCGACGATGTTTGTCCAGCCAGTGGTCCACTTGCCGCTGAAGAGGTTGGTCGTCCCCTTGCCGTCATCCCTGATCCGGTCGAAGTCGACCGTCCCATCATCGGCCTTGTAGGAGAACAAGTGCGGCTTGCCTCCCAGCTCGAACGCGACGATGTTCGTCCAGCCAGTGGTCCACTTGCCACTGAAGAGGTTGGTCGTCCCCTTGCCGTCATCCCTGATCCGGTCGAAGTCGATCTTGCCATCACCTGCCTTGTAAGAGCACAAGTGGGGCTTGCCTCCCAACTGGAACTCGACGATGTTCGTCCAGCCAGTGGTCCACGTGCCACTAAAGAGGTTGGTCGTCCCCTTGCCATCATCCCTGATCCGGTCGAAATCGACCTTGCCATCACCTGCCTTGTAAGAGCACAAGTGGGGCTTGCCTCCCAACTGGAACGCGACGGTATTCGTCCAGCCAGTTTTCCACTTGCCGCTGAAGAGGTTGGTCGTCCCCTTGCCGTCACCCCTGATCCGGTCGAAGTCGACCTTGCCATCACCTGCCTTGTAGGAGAACAGGTGAGGCTTGCCCCCCAACTCGAACGGCACGGTTCTCGTCCAACCAGTGGTCCAACGCCCTCGCCAGATCTCAGTGGGGGATTCCGCCGGTTCTGGATTCAGACGCGCGTTGTTGTAGAGCTTCCTATACGTGAACGGCGATATCCACAGAACGTAATTGTCCGCCGCCGTTCCTGTGTAGCCCCCATAGCCCATGATATCCTTTGCCTGAAGCGGGCTGATGACCGTCCCGTCCACCACATCGAGACCGTACTCACCGATCGAGCCGATGTCGTAGGGCTGATAAAGCGGGAAACTCGGGTCGGGAGCGGGCGCGTTGCCAAACGGTGCGTGAGCCAAGCCGCTCGCGTGGCCGATCTCATGGACGATCGCATCGTAGCCTTCGTCGACTACCATTTCTCGGCCAGCAGTGAGACCGTCGCCCCACTCCATCCCGACAGCCCGAATGTTACCCGTCACCGCGGACTTACCGGTGACCACGAGCAGGGGAGGGATCAGAACGTAGTAGACCCATCCCGGCTTATTGCCATCATCATCACGGGCCTTGATCGCCCTGTCATGCAGCGTGGCCCAGGATCCAGGAGCATCCTCGCTGTCCAGTTTCTCCGTCATCGTGATGGTCGTGACGACGCGAAACTGGAGCCCGTCGCTGACGGGCAGAAGGCGAGGAGCCTTCCATGCAGTCTTCTCGAGGCCATTGAGGTTGGGCGCAGCGATCTTGGTGCCCCCCAGGTTGCCTTCCACCATGATTCCGGCAATCTTCAGGGTTTGCCGGAGTTTGGCCGCCGTGCTGACCGACTTGGTGAGAACCTGCACGCCATCCGTAGCCTGGATGTCGATGCGCAGTTCTCCCGCGATCCAATCCGGGGGCAAATCAAAGTTGAGCGACGAACTGAGCGAACTCCGGATGGCGTGGTAGCTCTTCGTGCCGGTCACGACGGGCTTGCAGGTCGCTGACTCGCTCAGGGTACCGAATTTCGACCATTCGCCGTTCTCCCCTATCTTGTGACTCACCGTCACAGAACCGCTAACGTTTGCGGTGTAGCCGCTATCGCATTCGAGATAGACCCTCACCCAGGTTCGCTTGTTCGCAATCAGCGGCAACGAATTGTCTGCACCTTGGTCGAGAGGTTCAACCAGGTGATCCTTGGAGTGGTAGTACTGAAGCCCTTGGGTGATCTCCACCCCTGCAATGGTAAAGTGTGCTGCCATTTGGTTCTCCTTGTCGTGCGGTACAGTTGCGTTGCCCGCCAGTTTAGGTTGATGTTGATCGGTCTTTTGATTGGTCTTTTGAGCGGGCATGTCCCAGATTCCCGTGGCCGATCCACGGCATGTCGCAACGCGCCTATGTGCTTGTTGATGAAAATGGTATCGTCTTGCTTAACTGATTGCGTTACTGACAGGTGGGCAAGCGCCGACAATCACCCAATTCCCTGTCTTGAGGGTATTGCAAGTTCACGATTTCAGGAACCTCCCGCCTTGTTTGGATTTCCAGATGGCTGGAAATAAAAACGGAACCTCTTTTTTATATGCAAGGTAATCCTGCCCGAAACGTAAAGCCAGCTCCTTCTCTTCAATAAGTTTGTGATAGAGAGTTCCGAAAATAAACCCAAGCATACCGCAAATGAAACCAACAGTGAGACTGCCAAATAGAGTTCCGATCCCCGTATAGTAAAATATTGCTCCGAGTTCAATTGGATTTCTGCACAGCTTATACGGACCAACTACCACCAGCGTTTGAGTCGGTGCGTTAGGAGCAGGTGTGCCTTTACCAATCAACCACTGGGTATAGGTCGCCCATAGCAGGAAAAATAATCCAAAAAAAATGCTGACACAAGAAATTGAAATTTCCAATAACCTTGAATACCTCAATTGCAGATACTTGTCGATATGGTTACCAACCAGAAAAAAGCAAAATGGCAACAGGAACAGAAAGCAGATTGCACCCGCCAATAGGGAAGCAAGCCTGTATGAGGTGGACGTTTTCCTCCTCATGAAACTCAACAGCTTGTTGTAATATCCCTCAAGCATATCGAAGCCTCTGTTCAGATGCACTAATAGCAATAGAATATTCAGTAACAAACAAATGCACCCCGATTCTGCTTCAAAATCAAGCCACGTTTTTAGTCGGCAACTTGGGCAAGAGAAGGCTTAGCCAGTAAACCCAGAACAAAATGCTGCCGGTTATGATGAAAAGTATGACGAATACAAAGCGGGCAACTCCACGATGGATACCGAAACGATGCGCTATCCCCGCACAAAATCCTGTCAGCATATTCTGGTCGGAAGAGCGGTAGATACCGCTGTATTCCGGTGGACGGGGCAGGGCCTCACACTCCACAAGCGGAGACGGGACTATAGACTTTGGAAATTCAACACTCTCAATATTGCGGAGCTTCGTCCAGCTTGAATTTCCTTTTTGCAATACATCATCCGAAGGCAGAAAGTTGCCCGTCCGCGCTCCATCAATGATCTGTTCAAGAGTGAAGTCACCAAGAATTATGCCCTTTCTGGAGATTCTCAAGTCTGCCATTTTCTGTCCTCCTATATAATGGTTTGCCGCAGTTATCAAGAACCCGCACGTGCGGAATTCGCTTTCGCGGGCCTAACAATAATTAGCCTGATCCGCCTATACCGCGGACTTTTGAGTTGCAACCCATATAACATGTCATTTTCAAACTACATAAAAATATCACCAACCGATTTTTTATAAATCACTTAAACCTGTTATTGCTTTTTATTTCAGCGTCTTATACCGATCGGCATAACAACATTCCTTACAAGCCGTCAACAGGAGTGTAAACTCGGGATGGCCGACGATTTAACACCTGGGTGAAAATCATGGTTGTTCGTACATCATTATACCCATGAAGTCCCTGTACGGTTCGAATATCATATCCACATTCCAGCAAGTGAGTAGCAAAAGAGCGCTCGCCTTGCTGCAACGATAACCTCTCAAAGTATAGTAAAATAATATCACGCCATCAAAAATTACAGCAAGAAACATCCAAAAGCTTCGTCATAAAACACTCACTTTCACTCTCAACCTCTATTCGCAACAAAGATGAAAATCAGGAGAAGCAAGGCGCCAGTTTGCTGGGCAACAATGAAAAACTGAAGCGCCCACTACCGCCCGTGAGCCCACGAGCACGAATAGATGCCTCCACGTTTCAATATTCCGGTGCATTTCTGTATCTTCGCTCGACCTTGTTATCTTCAGCAACTAATGCATACAAAAAAAATGGAAAGAACGCTTACCATACTGAAACCCGATTGCGTGCGCAAGCAGCTTATCGGTGCTGTCATCGACCAGATTGAACGTGCTGGCTTCCGTGTTGTGGCTATGAAAAAAATCAAGCTCACGCGGGAAACTGCCGGTGAGTTTTATGCCGTACACCGTGAGCGCCCTTTTTATGGCGAACTGGTAGATTTTATGTCGTCAGGCCCCTGTGTGCCGATCATTCTTGAAAAAGAGAATGCTGTTGCCGACTTCCGTACGCTTATCGGCGCAACCGATCCTGAGCAGGCTGATGCTGGCACCGTGCGCAAACTCTATGCCGACAGCAAGGGCGAGAACATTGTTCACGGCTCCGATTCTGAAGAGAACGCGGCCATCGAGGCAGGATTTTTCTTCTCGGCTGAAGAGGTTGTCAGAAGCAACTGATTTTCTTGAATCCCCAGGAAAACAAAAAAGCGGCCCCGCAAGGTCGCTTTTTTTGTTTTCACTTTGCCCGGAATATTATGACGCATCCTCTTCGCATGAGGGGTGCTCTCCTTTAATATCAGACAGGTAGTCACTGAAGGTCTCTCTATACATCTCCCAGATGGTCATAAAGAGCGCCGCGACAATGGGTCCGAGAATAACGCCGAAAAGACCGAAAAGTGCGATACCACCAAGCGTTCCAAAAAAAATAAGCAGTTCGTGCATTTGCGTGTCGTGTCCGACAAGGATGGGGCGGATGATGTTGTCAATCTGGCCTACCACAATGCTGCAGAAAAGCAGAACGCCTATGGCCTGGGGATACTGCCCGGTGGCGGCAAGGTAGATGGATGCCGGAACCCAGACAAGCGCCGATCCCAGAACAGGCAGAACTGAAAGCACCGACATGATGGTTCCCCAAAAGATGGCACTGTCGATACCGGCAAAATGGAGGGCAAGGCCAGCAAGAGAGCCCTGAACAACACCAACCACCATACTCCCTTTGATCGTCGCTCTGGTCACCGAAATAAACTTGTCGAGCAGTCGATTCTGGTCAGTTTGCGTCAGGGGAAGGTATGAGAGAATCTTTGCGAGGAGTTGCTTGCCGTCCCGCAAAAAAAAGAACATGGTGTAGAGAAAGAGAAAGAAGAGAAAGAGGTCGCTGACGGCCGAGAAGGTAAACGAGGAGATGGTGTTAAAGAGGATCGAACCTGTGCTGCTGGCAAGCTCTCCGATTTTCTGAAAAATATCCGAGCGGTAGAGTTCAAGTTCGGGATAAAAAGAGAGGGAGCGAAGCTGCTGGTCGAATGCGGCTGGCTCTACTATCTGCTGCTGCACCCAGGGCACGGCAATGCGGCTTATCCTGATTGCCTGCCGGGCAACAACAACAAGAAGGGCGGCAAGGGGAAGAAAGACAATGAGCAGCAGCGTGCAGATGGTCATGGAGGCGCTCAGGCTTTTATGCCCCTTGAACCAGCTTTCAAAACGGTTAAAAACCGGTGTGGAAAGAGCCGAGATAAGAGCGGCAAGCACAATGGCCATGAGGAAATAACGGATCATGGCAATAAAAATGGCCGAGATCACGAGAAGAAGCAACAGAAGGATGACCCGGTTTGTTTTGATGGTGTTCATGATTGTTTTTATTATGAGCCTGAAAAAGCCTTACAACCACTCCGTGTACTCCTCTGCAAGGAGCTGGGTACGAACAAAAGCAACGGCAAAAATCGCTGCGGTTTCGGCTCTGAGAATTGTTTTTCCCAGAGAGATTTCGCCAAAACCGGCGCCACGGGCCTCGCCGATTTCGGCATCAGTGAAACCGCCTTCACCTCCAATCAAAAAGAGGATTTTTTTGGCCGAACAGTGCACCCCGGGCGGCGCCTCTGAAAGCTCATAGGGAATCAGCTTGATATCGAAACCCTGAAGCGCAAGAGCCTTTTTGAAGGAGAGTGGCTCACTGATCTGCGGCAGGTGGTACCGTTTTGACTGCCTGGACGCTGAAAGCATGATGGTTCTCCACCGCTTGAGCTTGCCCTCTACTTTTTCACTCGATGGCTGGGAGAGTGTCCGGGCGGTGACCATGGGGATGATGGCCGACACCCCAAGCTCGGTGGCCTTTTCCAGAAAAAGGTCGAAGCGCTGTGGCGCCTTGAGCAGGGAGAGTGCGACGGTCACCTCTGTTTTTGGCCGCTCGGCCTGACTGTGAGCAAGAATTTCGCACTCCAGAGAGGCTTTTTTGATTTCCGCTATTCTTGCCTCGCAACGCAAACCATTGCCATCGGTGACAAGAATTTTCTCTCCTGATTTTTTCCTCAAAACCCGCACCAGATGATGAAACTCATCACTATCAATGAGAAGTTTACCGGTATCAAGGGCAATGTTGTCTCTTGAGGTATAAAAAAGTTCCATAGGTTTTTCACTCCTTGATGGCTAACGCTACGGCAGCAAGAGAAATTCTTTCGGCCCCGCCATGGCGCAGGGCAGATGCGGCCGCCGACATGGTTGCGCCGGTTGTGACGACATCATCAACCAGCAGCAGATGACCAGCAACAACCCCTTTTGCAACCTGAAAAGCCCCTTCTATATTTTTTTCCCGTTCCAGGGCAGAAAGACCGGTCTGCGACACCGTGTATCGTTTTCTGACCAGCATATCCCGCCGTAACGGTTTTTGTAACGATTGAGCGATGCCTTCGGCAATTTTTTCGGACTGGTTATAGGAGCGTTCGATTTTTTTCAGGGGATGGAGCGGAACCGGCACAATACACTCTATATCCCCTGCTCCCCCTTCCGTCAACATCCACTCGCCCAATTGACGCCCGAAGCTTCTTCCAAGATTGAAAAGCCCCTCATACTTCATGGCATGAAGCACCTGCTGCAGCGGGCTTTTTCTGTGAAACTGGTAACGGCACCAACCCCGTTCAAAGAGAAAGGTTTCACCAAAATGGGAGAAAATGGTATGGCGGAGCAGCTCTTCTGCCGCCAGAGGAGTGCTGAATGGATCAAATTCGGCCTGGCAGGAGCTGCAGCAGTGCTCTTCGCCTGGAAGAAGCTGTTTGCGGCAGAGCAAACAGACATGAGGAAAAAAAAGATGAAGCAGGTGTTCGTGCATGGATGACTCTCGTTATGGTTCACCAAAACAGAGGGCTGCCGCGCCATAGACTCCCGCTTTGTTGCCAAGAAGTGCCGGAACCAGTTCAAGCCCTTCATGCATGGAGGGAAGCGTTGAGCGCCTGATCTGGTCGAGAGCTGGATGAAAAATAAGGTTTCCTGCGGCGGCAATCCCTCCGCCGATCACAAATTTTCTGATATCCATGAGAGCGGTGACATTGGCAAGTCCAACGCCAAGAATCGAGCCAACCCGCTGCCATACAGCAAGAGAGAGTTCATCGCCATCAAGGGCCGCACGTTCAAGATGAATCGGTGAAAGCTTGGTATAGTCATTGTTGCACAGCTTGCCAACGACCCAGCCAGAGGGATTTGCCGCAATCATCCGGTGCGCAATCTCGACAATTCCCTTTTTACCAATAAAACTTTCAAGAGTGCCGCGTATTCCCGCATGAAGCGTTGATGCTTCAAAATCAATGATCATAAAACCTATTTCGCCCGCAGTGCCATAAGGGCCGCGATAAAGCTTCCTGTTCAGAATAATTCCTCCTCCTACACCGGTTCCAAGAGTCACCATGAGAAAATCACGGAACTCACGGCCAGCGCCATAAACCGCTTCACCGAAGGCTGCAACGTTGGCATCATTGTCGAGAAAAACCGGAATCGAAAGCCCCTCTGTTTCAGTTAAACATTTCTGCAATTCATCACGCAAGGGTACGACGCCCCAGCCGGGAAGGTTTGGCGGATAGCTCAACACCCCCTTCAGGGCATCAACCGCCCCTGGCGCCCCCACTCCTGCACCAGCAAAATCGGCCGGATCCAGACTCTCGCAGGCGAGACGATAGAGGTCGGCAACAAGTGCTGCAAGCTGCCCTACAATTCCGGCAGGGCCGGATGCTGTATCGGTGAGAATCGTGCGGTCAGTCAGAATTCCTCTCTCTTCGCTAACGACCGCAGCCTTGATTGCCGTACCGCCAAGATCCATGCCTATTGCCCATCGCGACATCGTGCGCTCTTTTTTATCGTCAGTTTTTGAAAGGCTTGATAAATTTCCGTCCGTGAAGGCCTGAAGCAAAAAAATTGAGAATCTCAATAATTTCCTCCTCCTGTGGAAGTTCGGATTTTACTTTTTCAAGCGCATTGACCAGCAGAAGCCCGGACTGAAAAATGATCCTGTAGGCATCTTTAATGAGGGTTATCTTTTCGGAAGTGAAGCCCCGCCGTTTCAGGCCAATGGCGTTAAGCCCTTCGTAGCGGCATGAGTCACTCCCGGAGGCCATGACAAAGGGGGGGACATCAAGCGTTCCTCTGGAGAGCCCTCCGACCATTGAAAAGCGACCAATCCGGACAAACTGGTGTACGGCGGCAAGCCCGCCGACAACAACATGATCGCCAACCTCACAATGGCCGCCGAACGGAACACCATTTGCAACAACAACATGATTGCCAATCACACAGTCGTGGCCAACATGCGAATAAGCCATAAAGAGATTGTCTGAACCGATGACGGTTTTACCGCTCGCCTTTGTGCCCCGGTTGAGGGTGACACACTCGCGGATAACCGTCCTGTCACCGACGTAAAGCCAGGTCTTCTCACCGGAAAACTTGAGATCCTGTGGCTCATTGGCGAGCACTGCTCCGGAATGGATCTTGCAGGCGCGGCCGATTCGTGCACCTGAGGCGATATGGACATGGGGCCATATCGTGGTGCCATCACCAATTTCAACATCGTCCTCAATAACCGTGTAGGGACCAACGGTAACACCCTCTCCGAGAATGGCGCTCTGGCCAATCACGGCGGTTGGATGAATAGTACTTTGCATAGTGTTTATTCCTTCATGGTTTCGAACTCGTCAATCAGTCCTGGTTGTTTCAGTGCTCTGGCAAGCGATGCAATGATGCGTTTCGCATCCTCCTTTCTGCCAACATCCCGGTACGCCCTTGCGAGTACAAAAAAAAGACGAGGGTCAGTGGCCGGAGATGAGTGAATGCCCAATTTTTCAAGATAGTCAATATACACAGAGGTTTTCTGCTTTTCGCCAAGACGGAGATAAAGGGCAATGACCGAACCGGCAAGTTCTGGATTAAGGGGATACTGTGTGAGGGGCAAAAGCCAGGCTGAGGTATCAAGTACCTGCAACGCAAGAGTTCCCCGCTGCGCACTCCGTTCTGCACCCGATGCGTCATGTATCGCCAGAACTCCTTCAGGATCAGCGGCCAGATCAAGGGCAAGGCGCACAAAAAGCGGCGTATAGTTGCCGCAAAGCCTTCTTGAGGTCTCTTCGAGGTTGACCTGTGGATTGTTGAGGTTACGGTACCGGAAGAGATGAAGAAGGTTTTTGTAAAGCAACGCCGAATCGACATAGCTCATCGGGTCTGCACTTTTGAGCGGCACCACCTTGTAGGCAAGGCCATCAAGACGCAGATAATTTTCAAGGCCGATCATACTTTCAGGATCAACCGTCAGGGCAAAGTAGATCGGGCGAAGGGAAAAATTGTTCGTGACAATATCATAGACCGCAATATCCTGCGGACGAAGATAGCCCTGGCCACCGTAAGTCAAGCCGGGCTTCAGCAGCCATTTGATGGTATCGAGTGGTGCAGAGGGCAGCAAAACGCCATGGAGGCGGCTGTCACGCAAAAGCTGCTGACGGGCACCAAATGACGGCAGCTCGGCATCAACAGAGTCGATGGGGACATAGGTAATGTCTGCAATCTCGCCATCGCTCATGGTAAATGCAACCGGTTTTGCCCCACGGGGAGAGCTGTTTTTCAACTGGTCGAGATACCATCCGGTATTGGCAAGACTCAGGTTGACCACGCGCACATCGGTTCGGATGCGTTCAACCTCCTGCAGGTACCATAAGGGAAACGTGTCATTATCGCCGTTGGTGAACAGAATCGCATCTTTTTCACAGCTCTGCAGCAGATTCCATGCCCAATCCCACGGAACATAGTTGCCTGACCGGTCATGCACCCTGTAGTTTGCCCACAACATCCTGCCGTTGATGAGAAGAAGGCCGGTTGCGACTGTCAGCGCGGCAAGAACCATCTGGTTTCTGCGACCATCAGGTTTCAATCTCGCCCCGAGCCACTGCCAGATACTTTCAACACCGATGCCAATCCAGAGGGCAAAGGCAAAAAAACTGCCCACATAACTGTAGTCCCGCTCTCGCGGCTGCGGTTCAGTCTGGTTGAGATAGATAACAAGCGCTGCCCCGGTCAGCACAAAAAGCGCGGTTACAACGAGCCCCATCTTCCACTCTCGCCGGAAATGGGTGATCGCTCCGACCAGCCCCACAAGGAACGGGATACCCCAAAGCACGGACCAGTCAATTCCGGCACCCTCCATATCATTTTCACGCCCGATGAACTGCCAGCCGAAATAGCGGAAATACATCTTCTTCATCTGGTAGGTGAGAAAATAGTCGAGATCACTCGAATAGCGCTGATAGAAGTACTGATGCACCGGCTCAGGCGACCACCGTCTCGGCCAGAGCGGCATATCACCGTACTGGTCACGGTTGAGGTAAGAGAAAAAGGTCTCGGACGAAGAGGGATTGTTTTCGTTTATGGGTGGTCCGGCCTGCGCCCGTACAAAGATCATCCCGTAGGAGGTATAACCGATAATGATGAGAAAAAGCGACATCAGGAGGGTGTTCATGAGCGCCTTACGGTGCTTGTGCGAATACCATGTAGCATAACCGAGTAAGACGAGAAAGAGAAAAAATCCCCACCATGAGGTCAGTTGCAGCAGAATCGGAAGGCCTTTGATAATCCCGATGTAGATCAGAAAAAAGAGGCCGGACGACGCAACAACGAGCAGGGCGAACGATTTAACGGTAACCTCATACTTTTTAAAGTAATAGACCAGTGCAACGGCAAAAACAGCCAGCAGGCTGAGCAGGTGCACGCCGATCGAAAGACCGATAATGTACATGACGAGCAGCAGCCACCTTTCGTGGCCGGGTTTTGGCTCCTCTTCATGCCAGCGGAGAATGAGCCAGACAACCAGAGCGGTAAAAAGCGATGAGAGTGCGTAAACCTCAGCCTCAACGGCGTTAAACCAGAAGCTGTCGGAGAGGGCAAGGGCAAGGGCGCCTATGACAGCTCCACCGTAGGCCGAAATCTTTTCAGCCGGGCTCCAGAGCTCTGGATCACGTTTGCGGTACATGATGATCAGCCGCACGGTGATGAGGTAGGTCAGCATGATCGTTGCAGCACTGGCAAGGGTGCTGATCAGGTTGACTCTTGCACCAATATCACTGAAAAAAGGAACCATCGAAAAGAGACGGCCGAGAAGGAGAAAAAGCGGCGATCCGGGAGGATGAGGAATTCCGAGGGTATAGGCTGTAGCAATAAACTCCCCGCAATCCCAGAACGAAAAGGTGGGGGCCATGGTGCGGAGATACAGAATTTCGGCGACAAAAAAAAGAACGGCAGCAAGCGTGCGGTTAATCGTCCGGTGTGTCATAGGGGAAACGTGCTCAGAAGTATTGGGTTATCCGAAAATAAACTCTTCGGCAATGAGATCAGCAAACAAAAAACCTTTTTTGGTCAAATAAAGACGCCCCTCCTGTTGCTCTATCCATCCCCTCTCTGAAAATCGGGCAATGGAGTGTGAAAGAGTGTGTATCAATTTATTTCCTTTTTGCAAAAAATCAACATCCAGACCACTGTTTATTCGAAGTGAGAGAAAAACCTCTTCCGTAAAGCGCTCCTCGGCCGAAAGCTCTTCTCGAAAATCGATGGCATCGGCAGGAGCCGCCAGATATCGTGCAAGGCTCGACACGTTTGCCGTACGAATCTCCCGCTCCTCTGAAACAATTAAGCTGTGCGCAGAAGGTCCAAAGCCAAAGTATGGCTCCCGCTTCCATGTGGCAAGGTTGTAACGGGAATGGTGGCCCGGCAGAGAAAAATTGGAAACCTCGTACTGGCTGTACCCCTGAAGCGACAATGCACCCTGTGCATATTCATAGAGAGAGGCCTGCAGGGCATCATCCGGAACGGTAACAATCCCTTTGGCTACCTGGCGGTGGAGCATGGTTTTGGGTTCGAGCGAGAGCATATAGAGCGAGAGATGGTGGGGGCGCAGTGAGAGTGCCTCATGCAGATCGGCCTCCCATAGTGAACCATTCTCTCCGGGAACCCCGCAAATGAGATCAACGCTTACTGACTTGAACCGCCGGAGTGCGTCGGCGGTTACCCGGCCCGCCTGGATTGCCGTGTGCGCCCGGCCGAGCGCACAAAGCTTTTCTGTTGTAAACGACTGAACTCCGATACTGAGCCTGGTTACACCCGCCGCCCGAAACTCATCCATGGTCTTGAGGCTGAGATCTTCGGGATTGGCCTCAAGAGCTATTTCAATATCAGGAGCGAAGCGGCACAAAGCGGCAAGAGTTTCAAGCCATCCGGCAAGATAGCGCACGGGCACCATCGATGGGGTACCTCCGCCAAAATGAATGGCGCTGATGGTTTGCCCTTTCATTTCGAGCGAACGGGAGGCTGTTTCGAGGGAGAGTGCACGAAAAAAAGCCGCAATCTGATCCCCGCCTGTAACCAGATAAAAATCACAGTAGGAACAGCGCGCCTTGCAGAATGGAATATGCAGATAGAGGGTCAACATGGCCTGAAGAGGCTGATATGACGGTGCGAAACCAGATCAGGAGAGGGCAAGGATATGCTCCGTAACGGCTTGATAGAGATCATCCGCCACAAATTCGGGAATGATGTTACGAGTTATGCAGAGCGCCTCTTCATTGTGGCCGGTACGAACCAGCACAGGCCGAAGTCCGGCACGCAGAGCGCACTCAACATCGAGCGTTTTATCTCCGACAAAAAAAGAGGCGCTTCGGTCTACAATGATCCCCTCTTCCAAAAAATCACTGATGGCCAGTTCAACCATTCCCGTTGCAGGTTTGCGGAAATCAGCAAAACGGTCGTACTCTGGATGAGGGTACTGGGGATGAAAGGGGCAGTAATAGCAGCGGTCAAAACGGGCATTTTTGGCCGAAAGCAGTTCGTTGAGATAGCGGTTCACCTCTTCAACCTGGGCGACGGTCGCTATTCCTCTGGCAATCCCCGCCTGGTTGCTCACAATGACAATCCGGAATCCGGCCTTTTTTGCCAGTGCAATAGCCTCATCCGAGCGATCAATCAGTTTCAACTGTTCTTTAAGAAAAACGTATGAGCCGGTATCCTGATTTATGGTGCCATCCCGGTCAAGAAAGAGTACCCTGGTTTTCTGCGCCATTGCTCTGCCTATTGTTCAATAAGTTCACGGTACAACTGATCATACTCTTCTGCCGATTTTTTCCAGGTAAAGTCGCGGGTCATGGCTGTCGTGACAATTTGCTGCCAGCTCTCCTCATCATGAAAACAGGCAAGAGCCTCTTCGAGCTTGCCAATAAGCGACTCGGCAGTATAGTCATGAAAAATAAAGCCGGAACCACTCGCTTGTGCAAAATCCTCTATGGTTTCTATAATCCCTCCGCCAGCATAGGCTACCGGTATCGTCCCGTAATTCATCGCAAACATCTGTATCATACCGCATGACTCAATCATGCCAGGCATGAGCAGAATATCCAGGCCGGCAATGGCAAGGTGAAAAAAAGAATCGGAGTATTCACCATGAACACTCACCTGCTCAGGATGTTCCAGAGCAAAATCCTGAAACACTTTTTCATATTTTTTGTCGCCTGAGCCGCTGATGACAAGCTGAATATTGAGAGATGCAAGCCGTTCAAGGCTCTGCTGCAGCAACTCAGCGCCCTGAAACTCGTCAAAATTGACGATCACCCCCACCACAGGAACACCTTCAGAGTATGGAAGACCAGCTTGCTCAAGCAGTGCTTTTTTATTGTCAAGCTTGCCGTCCATGTGCTCAACACTATATCGTTTTTTGATGAGCTTGTCGACCGAGGGGTTCCACTGCCGGGTATCGATACCGTTAACAATACCGTACACCTTCGTCTGATGCGCCTCAAGAAGCTGGCCAAGCCCGTATGTCTTCAAGCCATTATGGATAATCTCATCAGCATACAGCTTCGAGGTCGTCGTCAGAAGATCGGCATGTTCAACGCCGGTATAGAGCATATTGACATCATCACCCTGGCTATGCATGGCCGAACAGACCTCCGCAGGAAGCAGTTTCTGGAATGCCTTGGCAGGAAGCAGGCCCTGACGGTAAATATTGTGAATGGAAAAGACCGTTTTTATATCCTTGAAAAACTCATGTGAGGCGTAAACTGTTTTCAAAAGAAGGGGAATAAGACCAGCATGCCAGTCGTGGCAGTGGATAATATCCGGCTTCCAGCCGAGCCGCTGCAGGGTTTCAAGCACTCCCACATTGAAAAAAACAACCTTGTCGACACTTCCTTTCAGATCACTTCCATTGTATATATCTGAAAAAAGACCGTTACGCTTAAAATATTTTTCGTTATAAAGGAAATAGGTCTGAATTTTACTTGAGGGTAACGCGGTAACCTTGACGTGCAGTAAATCAATTTTTTCCTTGAGATCAACCTCAATGTCGGAGAGACGCAAAACATCATGCAACCGGAATTTACGGTCATTTATGGTACCATACTTCGGCATCATGATGCGGGCCTCAAAGCCTTCCTCCTCAATAGCCTGGGGGAATGACGCCATAAAATCAGCAAGAGGACTGATCCTTACAAAAGGAGAGACTTCACCGGAGACATAAAGAACTTTAAAATTTCGTCTGGACATCTATATGACACTCAATCTATAATTTTTCATGAAAAGCTTTCATAGAACTACATTAGTTTCTAATTTACGAATTTTCACAGACACATACAATCAAGCCTCACTCACCAAGGATGTAAAGGATTTTCATGCAGAGTACCTCCCGCATCGCACATGTGTTCGTCATTCTCCTGCTCTGGCTTACCGGCGGCTGTGCTTCTGATCGGCCTCCTTCGGGTGGCCCTCTTGATACAACTCCATTGCAGGTGATTTTTTCTGATCCAGCTCCATCGGCTGTGCACGTCTCGACGGAGAGAATTCGCCTGACCTTCAACCACGCTGTTTCCGCACGGCAATTACTCAATACCGTGATGATTGCTCCAGCCATCGGCGACTATGATATTTCCGTTTCCGGAAGAACAATGGAAATAACAGGGTTCAAACCACTTGAACAGGACCAAACCTATATTCTCTCCCTCGACAAAAAGCTCAGGGACAACAGTGACCGCGCCTTTACAACTCCCTATACCATGGCATTCTCCACAGGAACGGTTATCGATGACGGAATAATCAGTGGAAAGGTAATCAATGCCGACTTTTCTCCGGCCACGAATGCTCTGATCGTTGCTTTTTCCGAAGACCATAAAACCTCTGATAACGGAAGCTTGCTGCAAAGAGAACCTGATTATTTTGCTGAGACCGATGGCTCAGGAGCCTTCTCTTTAAAGCACATGGCCAAAGGATTGTACCGGATTGTTGCTTTCAACGATCGAAACGGTAACCTGCGCATTAACGCTGCAACAGAGGAGGTTGCCCTCTGCAGTAAAGCGGTGCTTGCCACGGGTTCTTCCGATCTTCTCTTCAGACTTTCCGGAACACATCCTGATACCGGGAAATTGCCTTCCGGAATAACGAACAACCTGCCTGACGCTGCTGCAACCGGAACCATCTCGGGAACCTGCTTTGCCTCCGGACCATACGTTATCGTTGAGGCGTCGAGTAAAACGGCATCGTTCCGCACAACGGCATCGCGCGACCGGAATGGCTCATTTCAGTACGTTTTTTCGGAACTCCCTTCTGGCAGCTATACCATCAGCGCATTTTCACCCTCCGACAGCAAAAGGCCCAACTCCGAACGACAGTGGAATCCTGGTTCCATAGAACCGTTTCAGCCTGCTGAACCATTCGGATTTTATCCTGAAAAGGTAACCGCACGTCCACGCTGGACAACTGAGCATATCGATATTCGCATCACCACGTCCAAGTAATGAAACCAATGTTTTCAACGATGAACACACCGTCCAGAATAGGCCCGAATTCAATTATCCAGACCGTTGCCGCCCTTGAGACTCTCTATGGTAAAGCAAAATCTGACGCGCTTCTCCGCAAAATCGGTCAGGGGTACCTTATCGGAAGCCTGCCGAAGGAGATGGTAGAGGAGGCGAAATTCCACTCACTGGTCATTGCACTGCAAAAAGAGATTGCAGAGACCTCCGCCATCCTCAAGGAAGCTGGAGAACGAACTGCCCGTTATCTTCTGAAAGTGCGTATTCCCGTCATTTTCCAGAAATTCCTGAAACTTTTGCCACACCGTCTGGCATTCCGGCTTTTCCTCTTCGCCATCAGCAAAAACGCGTGGACCTTTGCCGGGAGCGGCGAATTCACCTACGCCATGAACCAACCGCCTGAAATAACCGTCAAGGTAACGTTCCCAAGCCATCCGGTTGTCGGCAACTTCTATCTCGGTACTTTCACCACCCTTTTGCAGGAGTTGGTCAACCCGGCAACAAAGATCAAGCCCGACATCAACAAGGAAGACGGGGGTATACGATGCCACTATCAGTGTGAAATTTGAGATCATGCAATGCAAAAAGGCAGCCCGAAAGCTGCCTTTTTTTGTGCCGATATGAAAGCCAGGGGCTACTGCCAGCCATTAACCATTTTAAAGATTTCCCGGTCACCGATCGGTACGGGTACGGAGGCGATGGGGTTCTCCTGAATGAGGTAATCAGCAATTTCATTGTAGGGTACAAGGCACTCCGCCTTGTCGGGTGTATCATCCATGGCATACATGGTTTTGCCTGCAAAACGGCTCTTGCGGATCAGTTCGTGGTATGGCACTTTGGCAAGCAGCCTTGTTCCAACTTTTTCGGCAAACTGGTCGAGCATGTTGGTTCCACCGCCAGTCGTGTAATCAACCCGGTTGGCAACAATACCGGCAAGTTTAACCTTGTAGCGTACGCTCTTCTGCTGGATAGCCATACAGAGGCGGTTGGCCGCAAAGATGCTGTCGAAATCGTTTGTAGCTATAATGATGGCATAGTCGGCATAGTTCAACGGAGCGCTGAAGCCTCCACAGACAACGTCGCCGAGCACATCAAAAAGAATAACGTCATATTTTTCGTAAAGACCGAGTTCCTGGAGCAGGGTAACGGACTCTCCGACCACATAGCCGCCGCAACCGCTGCCTGCAGGAGGGCCGCCTGCCTCAAGACAATCGATACCAGCAAAACCTGTTTCGATAATATCTTCTGCGCTCAGCTCCTCATGGTGAAAATCAACCTCTTCAAGAGCTTCGATAACGGTTTTCTGCAGTTTTCCTGTAATGGGGAATGTACTGTCATGCTTGGGGTCGCAACCGATCTGCAGCACTTTGGCGCCTTTCAGGGCAAGTGCCGCTGAGATGTTGGCACTTGTGGTGCTCTTTCCTATGCCGCCCTTGCCATATACCGCTAAGACTAAACTCATAATGATAAAAGAGAATTTGATTGATGGAAAATCTTACCCGCCAAGCGACTCTTTTGCCTGCCGGAATACCTCTACAGAGACAATGTTTTCGCCATTGCCCCGGGCAAAGGTTTCGGTGTTCTTTCTGACTTTTTTACGGACAAAGAAGGGCACTTTCTTCAGCATGGTCTCAGCCTCATCGCTCCACTTCATCTCTCCCTCATCTGCAATCATCACAACATCTGCTGCAATATCAGGGGATGGAGCCTCATTGCTGTCCGATAACACTGAGCCGTCAGGAGAGACTGCTGCATTGTTCTCCTCATATTCCAGACCAGCGTCACCAAAAAAGTCGATGAGATGCTTTTCAAGACCAAGTTTACAGGAAAGATAGACTCTGTCGGCAATAACATCGGCACCATCAAAACCAAAGAAGGGATAATAACCGAGCAGATGGTTTTCAATATGGGTCGGTGGACAGACCACCATGCAGGGAACATCGAGCTTGCGGCAACTGTGCCGCTCCATCTGCGTCCCGCAGACCAGATCGGGCATTTGATCGTCAATGATTTGTGCTACATCCTGGAACTTGTCGGTTACGATGAGTGCATCTGGAAGGTAGCCTTCAAGCTCCTTGCGAACCCAATCGGCATGACGCTCCAGATAGGTGCCTGCACCGATAATCTGCATACCGAGTTCGTCACGCAAAAACTTTACCAGGGCGACGGTATGGGTGGCATCGCCAAAAACAAAGGCGCGCTTATTGCTGAAACTCTCCATATCGGCGGTTCGGGCAAACCAGGGCACACCGCTTGGGGCACTCATGCCGTCAAGCGAAAAGGCGTTGAGCTGCGGCATGACAATCGGAGGAACTCCTCGTTCAGCGCCTGCGGCGTTAAGCTTCCCGATCAGGGAGCGAAGCCATGCAAGAGTGGGCTCAACCCCGATCGGGGCTTCGTAGATCGCCGGCATATCGAATGTTTCTGCAAGGTATTCAGCCGCCGTTGTCCCGATTTCGTGGTAAGGGGCAATATTGAGCCAGGCAGCAGGCAGTTTGCGAAGGTCGTCAATACTTGCTCCCCAGGGAGCAACAACGTTGACCGTAATGCCAAGTGTCTGCAACATGCGCCGGATGCTTGTCAGGTTGGCGCGCAAATGAAAACCGAGAGAGGTAAAGCCGAGCAGGTTCACTGATGGCTGCACTGTTTTTTCCTGAGCAACGGCATACCGTTTCACCAGTTCGGTCAAGAGACCGTCAGCCGCCTCATTTTCCGATACTCTGAAGGGGTTAAGGGCATAAACCAGAATTTTTTCCTGCGGCAAGCCTGAATGGGCTGCCAGTTGATGGAGGTCTTCCTGGAGAAGGGCCGTGCTGCAGCTCGGCGCAATGACGATAAGTTCAGGACTGTAGTGATGATCGACCTGCTGGAGTGTTGCGGGAAGTCTTGATACTCCCTGCGCAAGGTCCCTTCCACGAACCACACTGATTGACAGGCCGGGAAATTGCGGGGTCCGTTCAAGCATGGTGTAGGTCGCCGTAATGTAATCATCTCCCTGAGGGGCATGATAGACGGTGTGAACCCCTTTCATACTGTTGGTGACGCGACTGATACCATGAAGGGCGGTGCCCTCGTAGAGCCAGAAAGCTAAGCGCATACTCTTGTGTCGTTTGTTTATTGCATTTTCATGACGGTGAATTATTCAGCGCTCGGCATAACCCCTTCAAGCCACACTTCCCTGTCGAACGCTGGCAGCTTGCTGCGGCGCTGGAGCGGCGAAACGAACATGTTGGCCAGAGTAATCACTCCCGACCAACTATGAATGGACATCAGCATGAATTCCATGCTCCATTTTACAACAAAACCGTTGCCAACAAAAGGGTTTGCTGTCATCAGCGAGGTAATGATCAGGTCGGGCTGCATACGCTTGACATCCTCAAGCTGGCGATGAAAGTTCGGCTGCTCGACGACTCGAACACCACGGAGAGCCTCAAGTTCACGCGCGTGAAATTTTTTGTTGATATAGGCGCTGCTGCATTCGACCACATCGGCACCGGCACTGTGGAGAAAGCGTGCAAGCGGCAACTCCATCATGGTATCAGCAGTCAAAAAGACCTTTTTACCTTTAAGCAGCTCAGTCTGGTTGCGGATCTTCTCCCATGCGGCTTTTTCGCGATCACGAAGATCGACGGTAATGCCAAATTCACGGGCAAGATCTTCCCAGAAGGCTCTGGTACCGTCAGGGCCGAAAGGAAAGAGTGAGTGGAGAACGCTGGCACCCCGTTCACGGGCAAGCTTGACGGCGACCCTTGACAGATAGGGTTGAATCGGCGCAAGAACGGTATCGGGGCCGATGGCCGGCATTTTGTCAAAACGGGATTCAGGAAGAAAACCACCAACTGGAATTCCGAGTTGTTCAGCCTCGGCCCTGAGGTCGTCAGCAGTTACGTCATTGACAGATCCGAGGAAAACCACGCTTTTCTGACCTGCCGGAGCTACGGGACAGAAGGGGACAAGGGCGGAGAGCACAGAGTCCTCTGCCTGGGTAAAATTATAGACCAGACCGCTTGCAGGAACAAAGAGTACCGGAACCTCCGCTGTGCTGAGGATGTGGGCAAGCCCCTTGAAGTCAACCTTCATGACCTCGGGAGTACATGAAGAGAGCAGAAATATCACCGACGGATTATGGTCTGCCTTGATTTCACGGATAATCTCTTCGAGAGTCGGCTCATTTTTGGAAAGATCGCCCTCTTCCATGAGGGCAATGCCGAAGCGTGGCTTGGCAAAGATCATCATACCGAGAGCATTCTGCAGAAAATGAGCACAGGTATGCGTTCCAAGAACAAGAAAAAAGCTGTCCTTGATTTTCTGATACATCCAGCCAACACAGGCAAGGCCACAAAAACTATGCGTA
>CAJAIK010000037.1 GCA_903939765.1 uncultured Chlorobiaceae bacterium
CGCCGTATAAATTCCTTACCGTTCATACGCGCACATTCGGTCTTTTTTGTCCGATTGCCAAGGCATTAAACGTCTATCTATTTTGAGGTTTATGGAGGTACAGAAGGCAGTATATTTTACATCACTACTGTCCGGTAAATGTTTTTCGAACGCCTATAACTAGCTGATTTCAATTGTTCTTTGATATATTTGTGCTTTTTTCGATTTGAATTTGCTTGAATTGACCTATTTTAGCCATTTTTTGGCATGGGGGGTATCAATGAATTCAGGCAAAACCGTATTTAGGCAGCTGCTCCAGTTTCTTCCACGACTTGAGTTTAACGCCTGCGTTTCCAGGTATCGCGGGGAATACCGGGTACAGAAATTTACCACATTTGACCAGTTCCTTTGTCTGGCATACGCCCAAATGTCTGGTAGAGATAGTCTGAGAGATATTGATACCTGCCTGAACTCTCACAAAGAAAAGCTCTATCATATCGGCTTCCGTGGCGACGTTTCTCGTACTACACTTGCCGACGCAAACGAACGACGTGACTGGCGTATTTTTGAGGACTTCGGCCAAGTATTGATCGGTATGGCACAAAAGCTCTATCAGAATGACTCTCTTGCTATTGAGCTGAAGCAGCCACTGTTTGCATTTGATTCATCCACAATTGATCTCTGTCTTTCGCTGTTTCCGTGGGCTGAATTTCGATCGACCAAAGCAGCGGTCAAGATGCACACACTTATTGATCTTAGAGGCTCAATACCGACCTTTGTAGCGATAACCACAGGCAAGGTGAACGATGTCAAGATGCTCGACAAAATGCCGGTTCAAGAAGATGCCGTCTATACCATGGATCGCGGCTATGTCGATTATGCACGGCTGTATGCCATCCACAAGCAGGGAGCCTTCTTCGTAATTCGGGCAAAAGACAATCTGAAATTCCAGAGACTCTACTCGAAGCCAAAAGACAAGGATGCAGGCGTCAGAGCCGACCAGGTAATTACGCTGAAAACAAAGAAATCAAGAGCGGGATACCCGGAACAACTGCGTCGGGTCAGCTATGTTGATAAAGAACGAAACAAACGGCTGGTGTTTCTGACCAACCATTTCGACATAACGGCAAAGATGGTTGCCGATGTTTACAAGCAACGCTGGCAAGTGGAACTGTTCTTCAAGTGGATCAAGCAGCACTTGCGCATCAAGTCATTCTACGGGACTTCGATTAACGCGGTGAAGAGCCAGATATGGATTGCGCTCTGCATTTACCTGCTTGTAGCAATCACCAAGAAGCGGCTAAAGATAGAATGTTCGCTCTACACTTTTCTACAGATTCTGGAGGTCAATTTGTTTGAGAAAAAGCCCATTACATCACTGGTTGCGGAGGCTCTCAAGCGAAATCCAGAGCAACCCAAATATAAACAGCTGAAATTATTCAGTTATTAACCGGACAGTAGTGACTTCGGACACAAAAAACAGGCCGTCTTCATTGCCGGACCCGGTGAAGCGCACATCTGAAACAACGGCAAAATAATCATACA
>CAJAIK010000038.1 GCA_903939765.1 uncultured Chlorobiaceae bacterium
ATTCCACGGACAGGTTACAGCTTCCATATTGACGGAGAAAGGATCTTCCCCGACTGGCTGTGGATAATCATAGGAAAAATAGTTGATCAGCTCCTCAATGCGAACGGCATCTTTCGGCGGCTCTGTTCCTTCCGTGAGGTATCTGCGGATGTTGGCATAGGAGGCTGTATCGACATCTATGGAAAAGGTGGAAAGTGGCTCTCTGGTCGTCTCCTTGAAACCGTTTTCGATGATGCGTCCGTACTCTTCCGTATTGAAATTAACCGGTACCCCGGGATACGGCATGATTTGATTATAGGACTGCTGATAGGACGCCGGAGATGGAGGCGGAGGAGCTGCCATCATCATCCGCATTTGTGATTTGCCTGGTGCGCTCATCGGCATCATCATCTTGTCGGCCTTGGTGCTTTCTCTTGCCTCTGGTTCCGGCGGCAGCATCGGAGGCGCCAGGGGAAGAGGTTGCATGACAACATTGAGCGACAAGGCTTTCCCGGCTTTGATAGTGATTCCCTGCCGAGTTTCTGAGGCAAAGCCTGCCAGGTCGAACCGGACTGAATACTGGCCTTCAGGGAGAGCTGTAAAGCTGAATGTGCCGTCGTTCGCTGTCTTTGTATAAGCAGATGTCTCCACAATGGTGACCGTCACTCCCGGAAGAGCGACACCGTTACTACTCTTGACTGTACCCGTCAATATTCCTGCGGCGACTGCCGCCAGAAAAACAAACAGTGCAAGAATGCCAAAACCAGGAAAAAGTTTATTTCTCATCAGTCTGCCTCCATCCCCTGAGTTATTGTGATAAAAATATCAATTCGATTACAAAACAGAGTACAACGTACGGGTTGACAGGACAGCCCGGCTTGTCAGGTTTACCGGGCTGTTGACAGGTTAACGTAAAGAGGAACAACAGCAGAGACCAAAGTGTTCTGATTGGCGAATATGTTTTTCTATTTGAGCTTCCGTTTGTCGATAACCCTTTGTGCCTTGCCCATGCTGCGCTCGATGGTGCCGGGTTCAACCAGCCGGATCGTAGCACTGATGCCAAGGATGCTGGCAATATTGGCCTTGATACGCTGGCGGAGTCCTTCAAGTTCCTTTATTTCGTCGGAGAAGAACTGCTCTTCAATCTCCACCTGGATTTCAAGAATGTCGAGGTTGTTTTCACGATCGACAACAAGCAGGTAGTGCGGTTTTGTTTCGCTCATTTCAAGCAGCACCGACTCCACCTGTGAGGGGAAGACGTTGACGCCGCGAATAATGAGCATGTCGTCCGAGCGGCCCACGCATTTTTCCATTCTGACCAGTGTACGGCCGCATTCACAGGTTTCGCCGTGGAGACGGGTCAGGTCGCGGGTGCGGTACCGGATGAGCGGCATGGCCTCTTTGGTGGCTGGTGTAAAGACCAGTTCGCCAAGCTCTCCGTAGGGCAGCACTTCGCCGGTGTCGGGGTTGATGATTTCGGGAATAAAGTGGTCTTCAAAAATATGCATTCCCTTCTGGCAGTGGCACTCCATGGAGACTCCCGGCCCGATGATTTCGCTGAGGCCGTAAATGTCGTACGCCTTGATGCCGAGCAGTTGCTCAATTTGTGCGCGCATCTCTTCTGTCCAGGGTTCTGCGCCGAAAATGCCGGCCTTGAGCTTGATGTGTTGGCGGTCAATCTTCTCTTCGGCAAGAGCTTCACCAAGGTAGGCGGCGTAGGAGGGAGTGCAGGCAAGTACTGTCGAGCCGAAGTCCTCCATGAGCTGAAGCTGTTTTTTGGTATTGCCGCCTGAGATGGGAATCACGGAGGCTCCAACTTTTTCTGCGCCGTAATGCAGGCCGAGCCCTCCGGTAAAGAGGCCGTAGCCGTAGGCAACCTGCATGATGTCTGACTTGGTTACTCCTGCCATGGTGAGTGAGCGAGCTACCACTTCGCTCCACATCTGAATGTCGTTATGGGTGTAGCCGACGACGGTGGACTTTCCCGTTGTGCCGCTGGATGCGTGGAGGCGGACAATCTCCGTTTGCGGTACGGTAAAGAGGCCGAAGGGGTAGTTATCGCGCAAATCCTGCTTTGTGGTGAAGGGCAGTTTTTTCAGGTCGCTGATGGTGGTGATGTCGCCGGGCTCAATACCCGCCTCCTGAAGCTTTTTGCGGTAGAAGGGGACCGAGTCGTAGACCCGCTGTACCATTGTCTTTACACGCTCACCCTGAAGGTTGAGGAGCTCTTCGCGCTCCATGCACTCGTACTGCTTGTTCCAGATCATGACACGGTTGCTTGATGTTGAAATAATGCTTCTCCTGTTCTGAATGCCCGAATGTTCATGGCAACAATCTCGGCTCCTTTTGCCCGAAAGAGCTTCTCTATGGCGGTTTCAATCTCTTCGGGTGCAATACCGGTCAAGGAGGCGGCTGCGCCGAGCATCACCATGTTTGATGTTCTCGGGCTGCCAGCCTTGCGTGCAAGCTCCGCCGCGTTGACCAGTACAGGCAGGTTCGTGCGGTGCAGCTCAAGGAGAATTTCCTCCATGGCCGGGTAGTTCTCCATATTGATAAAAGAGTCTGTGGACGTGACGATCCTTCCTGTTGTAGAGAGAAAAGGGAGGTAGCGTAACGCTTCAAGCGGTTCCACCGAGAGGATAAGGTTGGCGGTACCTTCTGCAATGAGGTCGGAGTAGATTTCACGGTCAGAAATCCGCAGGTGTGACTGTACCGCTCCGCCCCGCTGGCTCATGCCGTGCACCTCTGCCTGGCGGACAATGAGGCCGCTTTGCAGGGCAGCAAGATCGATCACTGCGGCGATGGTGAGTATTCCCTGTCCTCCGACTCCGGCAAGAATGATGTTGGTCTGCATGGTCAATTTAAGGGTTGGCTGCCGGATTCCGTTTTTTCCGTGCAGCGGTTTCAATACATTCGCGCACAGCAATGACAACCGAGACTCCATCCCAGGCAATCTCCTCACTGAGCACTCCAATGTTCTCTGCGAGGTGTGATTTCAGCGGGATGATGGTTCTCAGATGCGCTTTCTCAACGCCAAGTCCGAGGCATATTGCCTGAAGTTTTGAACCGTTGGCCGAAGAGTTCTGGCCACCGGTCATGGCGGTGGTATCGTTGTCGGCGATGATGACGGTCAAGGGTGAGCGGTCATTGATGGCGTCGAGCAGGCCGGTCATGCCGGAGTGCGTGAAGGTTGAGTCGCCAATGACGGCAACCGCAGGCCGGAGCCCTCCGTCAGCCGCACCTTTGGCCATAGTGATTGATGCGCCCATATCGACGCAGGTGTGAATGGCGTTGTATGGCGCGAGGGCTCCGAGCGTGTAGCAGCCGATATCGGAAAAGACGTGGTGCTGGTCGTGCAGGCCCATGACGCTGTTGAGTGCTTCGTAGAGGTCGCGGTGGCCGCACCCTTTGCAGAGTTCCGGCGGGCGGTTGACCATTATGCCGGGTACCGCAATGACCTCTTTTTTTGCAAGACCGAGAGCAAGAGCAACGGTGTCGGCATTGAGCTCACCGGCACGAGGGAGTGATCCGTCAAGGCGGCCCTTGATACATTTGCCGTTCTGAAGGCCGAAATATCCCCTCAGCAGCTCTTCGTAGACCGGGTAACCCTCTTCAGCGACGAGAATGGTATCGCAGGAGTTGAAAAGTGCTTTGATCTGCTTTCCGGGCAGGGGATAGTGTCCGATCTTAAGCACGGGAAGGTCGAGGCAGAATGCTTGTCGCACCTCCATGACCGAGTTGAAGGCAATGCCGAAGGCCAGAACGCCGGTTCGGCCTGTTCCGGGGATGAGGCGGTTCAGTATGGAGTGCTCCGAAAGCTCTTCGAGCCGCTCCTGCATAGCGATAAGGTTGTTGTACTGGCGGCGGGCATTGTGAGGCATCAGCACAAAGCGTTCAGGTGCGTAGAGGGCGTTGAGGGGGTTCTGCAAGCGAACGGCTTTGCCCTCCACTCCCGCGCGTGAATGTGCAAGCCGTGTGGTGAGGCGGAGCATTACTGGCAGCAGTACTGATTCTGAAAGATCGAAGGCATAGCGTGTGGCATCGTAGAGTTCCTGCTGCGATGCAGGCTCAACTACCGGCACCATGGCAAATTTGCCATAGACCCGGCTGTCCTGCTCGTTTTGCGATGAGTGCATTGAGGGGTCGTCCGCCACGGCAACAACCAGTCCGCCATTGACACCGGTAATGGCCGAGTTGATGAAAGCATCGGCCGCCACGTTCAGCCCGACATGCTTCATGCAGACGAGACTTCGTTTTCCGGCGTAAGACATGCCGAGCGCCGCTTCGTAGGCGGTTTTTTCATTGGCCGACCAGGCAGAGCGGAGCGGTTGTTCACGGCGGCCACTGTTTTTTTGTATGTATTCGGTTATTTCGGTCGAAGGGGTTCCGGGGTAGGCATAGACGCCTGATATTCCTGCGTCAAGGGCACCGAGCGCGATGGCTTCAGCGCCCAGCAAAAGTTGTTTATTCATGCAAAAGCCTGTTTTCAAAAGCACTTACGGGACTTGTTCCTACAACGGCATGACAAACTGGCCAAAAAAGTGCCATTCGATATGCCATTCCGGAATATAAAAAAGCCCGGCCATCTTGCACGACAGTTTTTGTGTCGGTCAAGACGACCTGCCCGCATCATGGAGGAGGCTGGTTGGATGAAGGGTGCGACTCTTTTTTCCTGAAGTCGATTTTCAGCCATTGCTCCTCATAGATTGCTTCAGCAACCCGCATTCCAGCCAGAAAAAGCGGCAGAATGACACTTTTCTGGTAGTTGCCGATTCTCAGTGTCAGCGAGTCTCCAAGTTGCAGGACATTGGTCTCCATCTTGTTGTCGACGGCGAATGGGAGGCGCAGTTTCATGATATAGTGTCCCTCGCTGATTTTTGTAATGGAGGTGTGCTCCTCCTTATAGAAAATATCAAGGGGGTTCTTGTCGCCGTAGACCACTTCGCCTACAGTTTTCAGCATTTCAAGCCCGAGTACTTCGCGGCGGAAGAGGGGTACCTGCGTAATCGGGATGGGGGAGAAAGAGTGTTCAATCTGCTCAATGTATTTATGCTGAATACTTTTCCATTCACTCATGTACTCTCCGTCCATCTCATCGATGAACACCCGGTTGATGACTACCTGGTCCACGGTGATGCCGTAAAGGTTGAGGTAGGTAAGCGCCCGCATCGACTCCTTGATCACCATCTTTTCGGGATTCATGACCAGACGTACAGTGGTTTTTGTTCCGTCCGACAGGAGCTCTATGATGCCCTCCACCGAGGAGAAGAGGTGTTCGATCTGGTCATAAACCTCGGTTTCGGGTACCAGGTCATGGAGACGGCTTACCTTTTTTGAAAGGGGACGTATCAGCGGTTTGACCACATACTTTTCAAGGGTTCTTAACATCTTCAGCATCCAGCCGAAGGTTTCCGGCAGGGAGAGCAGTCGGAGGGTTTCGCCGGTCGGAGCGCAGTCTACAATGAGAAGATCATACTCACCGGATTCGTTGTATCGTTTGATATAGGAGAGGGAGAAGAGCTCCTCCATGCCGGGCAAAACCCCCATCTCTTCGACGTAGATCCCCTTGATGCCCTGTACTTCCATGAGATGTGCAAAGTGCGTACGGACTATCTCCCAGTTCAGTGTCAGGTCACCATAGACGCTCACCTCCTGCCCGTAGAGGTTCTCGGCAATCTTGACCGGAGAGGGACCAAGTTCAAGGTCGAAAGAATCCCCGAGGCTGTGCGCGGGGTCGGTTGAGATGACAAGGGTTTTAAAGCCCATTGATGCAGCTTTTACTGCAGTGGCTGCGGCTATCGAGGTTTTACCTACACCTCCCTTTCCTGTAAAGACGATTGTTCTCATTTATGGCTCCAGTCCAGAAATATTGTTGCTTCCGCCGGTTTCGATAGTACTTGTAACTGTTCTGAAGTGTTGATAATTCCGTATTTATGTTCTTCGAGCATATCAAAAGCGACAGAAGAGAGGTTGGCGTTGATTTGTATGGTCGCAACTTTAATATTATAATCGTTGTTCAATGTGCTTTTTTGCCTGGCATTATAAGAGTATTTTGCTTTCGCATCAGAGTTCGACGGAAAAGCAGTTGTCCATAACTCATATTGCCCTCATCTGTATTTCATAGAAATCCTTGTATGAAATACACAACAAAACATGTATTCTTCATAGGAAATAGCCTTTACTATAGAGCACCTTGCCTGTTTGTATAATGCTCCGGGGGCGAGCTCAGATTTGGTCACCGGAAATTTTACTTAACTCTTTTCTTGTCAACATCATAACCGAGTGAATTATGTTTTCCGCCATTAAAAAAAAGGCGACAATCCTTGTTGTTGATGGTAGTTCTCTGATAAGCACATCAGTGTCATTGGTTCTCAAAAAGCTGGGTTATGATGTCATGACGGCAGATAATGGGGATAGTGCTCTTGAACTGTTGAAGAGCCTCAAGATTGATGTACTGTTTCTTGAGATCAGCATATCAAGGGAAAAAAATCAGGAGATTCTCTCGTACGTCCATGATCATTTATCCGATCTTCCGGTCATCGTGACCTCCGCGGCAATGTCAGAGAAGGATGAGGCTGATGTGTTTAAAATGGGGGCATTCGATTATCTGGTAAATCCTGTCAATAGTGCGAGGCTTGAAGTCACAATAAAAAAAGCGATTACAGAATCGGAACGTAGCCAGCAGGCGAACCTTTTCTCTATAGTGATTACCAATAGCCCGATAACCATTGTTATTACCGATAAAGAGGGGAATATTGAATTTGTCAACAATGCATTTTGCCGAACGACCGGTTACTCTTTTAACGAAGTTGTCGGTCAAAACCCGAGAATACTGAAATCCGGAGAACAGTCCGACAGTTTCTACAAGGAACTCTGGGATACCATTACCAGTGGAAAGAACTGGCATGGTGAATTTCATAACAAGAAAAAAAATGGAGAGCTCTACTGGGAGTATGCCGTTATCATCCCGATCATCGATCCCACCTGGTCGGTTACGCATTTTGTCAGTGTCAAGCAGGATATTTCCTTGCGGAAAAAGGAGCATGAGGCACTTGCTGAAAGTGAACGCCGCTTTCAGGAACTTTCGGATCTTCTGCCGCAGACTGTTTTTGAAATTGACCTCAAGGGCTGGATTACCTATACCAACCGCATGGGCTTTGAAACCTTCGGATACTCTCAGGAGGATTTTCGTAGCGGAGTTCACAGTCTGATGCTTTTTGCGCCGGAGGAGCGCGAACGGGTCAAGCAGAATATGGCGTATCGTGTAAAAAATATTCCGTTTGACAATCATGAATATTTCGGCTTGAGAAAAGATGGGACCCTCTTTCCGATTCTGGTCTATACTTCACCGGTTATTCGGGATGGAGCGCCGATCGGCATTCGGGGTATTGTCCTCGACATTACGGAACGCAAACAAGTTGAGGAAAAACTGCAACTGTTGAACCAGACACTTGAAGAGCGTATTGAGGAGAGGACAAAAAAGCTTGACCAAACGCATCAGCAGATGATTTTGCATGAAAAACTTGCATCAATAGGTCTCCTTGCCTCTGGAATTGCTCATGAACTGAACAATCCCATCAATTTTGTCATGATCAATTTTACAACACTCAAGGATGCGGTCTCCGACTTTCAGAAGATACTGAAAGGGTATAGTGGTATTATCAGGAAATTTGAGGAGGGGAGCTGCTCAGCCATGGATCTGCAGTCGATGCACAAGATGGAGACAGAGTTCGCTATCGACACGCTTTTTCAGGATATATCGGATATCTTTATCGAGTCACAACGGGGCTTTGAGAGAATAACGGCCATCATCTCAAGCATGAGGAATTTTTCATTTCGTCACGCTCTTGATGAACGGGTTCTGTTTGATATTAATAACGGTATTCATGATGCGCTTGTCCTTGCACGTTACGAATATAATGATTATGCAGATATCGAAACTGTCCTGGAAAAGCTTCCGCCCATTGCTTGTAATCCTGAGCAGATCAATCAGGTCTTTCTCAACCTTATTGTCAACAGTGCTCATGCCATAGCATCCCGGCAGAGCAGTTCACACGGTAAAATCACCATTCGTACCTGGCTTGACAGCAGTAACGTTTACTGTTCCATTGCAGATGACGGACCCGGAATTCCGATTGAATTCAGAACTCGTATTTTTGATCCTTTTTTCACGACAAAAGAGCCCGGCAAAGGCACCGGACTTGGGTTAAGCATCTCTTACGATATTATTGTCAATAAACATGGCGGGACGCTCACGGTCGATTGCCCAACTGAAAAAGGCACCGTTTTTACGCTTTCACTGCCACTGAAAACCGGAGCGGCGGTGCTCTGACGTTTTCAACTTTTCGCAGCTATGCGAGTTTGAAGTTTTTGAAGTCTTTGGTTATGGAGTGAAACATTTTGTTGGTTGCAGTCTGCATGATCATCGACATGCCGGCATTGGTCATGGCGTGCAGAATTTTTTCGGGGACAATTCGAAATGCCGGGTAAAGAACAAACCTGACATCAATTTTCAGATCAAATTGAACCCTTGTGTTGTTTCCCTTCACAGGGTGCATATTCATGTCGCCAAAAGCTTTGCCCTCAAAGAGATACTTCGCAGGATCCTCAATTTGTGTGGTGACCGGATAGTGTTTCCAGTGGATCTTTTTGCCTATGGTGTAAAGTCTGATTGTTTCGTCGGAAAGCCCTTCAGGATCTTCGCATGCAATGTGCTCCGGCAACTCCACCAGAAGTTCTTCGCTCTGCTCGACAAAAAAGATGACATCGAAGGGGTTGTTCTGCGGATCGGTAACACGAAAAAGCCACTTGTAGACATTTTCAATCTCCGTGAGTTCTACACTGTGGCAAAACGGGTTGAAGGCCAGTATTCTTTTCTGGTCAGAAAGATAGGCTGTCGTCCGCTCAAATTCTCCTTGAAAGATCCAGTCGCCTTTGCTTACTCCAGTTGCATCCATTTCCATGTGTACGTGTGATTATCTATTCCTTAGGGTTCATTTCGGGCGATGTGCCGCATACTGCGCTGAGCTCCAGCCACAGAAAAAATATAGAAAGAATTTGTGACAAACTCTCTTTTTCAAATGGCAGGGCTCTTCGGGGCGAGTGTGATTATCCAAGTTCAGCCTGCAGTCGCTCGGCCTGGTCATGCATTTTGAGGGCATTGATAACATCCTGCAGGTCGCCTTGCAGGATTTGCGGAAGGGCGTGGCTGGTAAAGCCGATACGGTGGTCAGTGACGCGTGACTGCGGGTAGTTGTAGGTACGGATTTTGGCGCTCCGGTCTCCGGTTGTGACCATCGAACGGCGCAGATCGGCCCGTTGCTGCTGTTGCTCGGCAAGCTGAATGTCGTAGAGTTTTGTGCGAAGCATCTGCATGGCTCGCTCCTTGTTCTGGAGCTGCGAGCGCTGTTCCTGACAGGCCGAGACAATTCCGGTTGGCATATGGGTGATTCTCACGGCGGTTTCCACCTTGTTGACGTTCTGGCCACCCTTCCCGCCACTTCGGTAGGTGTCGAATCGAAGATCTTCGCGGCGGATTTCGACATCGACCTCTTCGGCTTCCGGCAGTACAGCCACGCTTACCGCAGAGGTGTGGATGCGACCCTGTGTTTCGGTGTCGGGGACGCGCTGCACACGGTGTACACCGCTTTCATATTTCATGGTACCATAGACATCATGGCCGCTGACACCGAGGGTAATTTCGCGGAAGCCGCCAGGTGCGGAACTTTCGTTGAAGTGCAGCGTTTCGCACTGCCACCCCTGATGTTCAGCATATCGCTGGTACATTCTTGTCAGGTCGGCGGCAAAAAGCGCGGCCTCTTCTCCGCCGGTACCCGCCCGGATTTCGATAATGACGTTGCGCGAATCGGCTTCGTCTTTTGGCAGCAGCAGTATTTTGAGCTGCTGCTCAAGTTCAGGCAGCTTTTTCTGCAGTTGGCCGATTTCAGCCTGTACAAGCTCTTTCATCTCTTTGTCGGCCTCGTTTTTCAGTAACTGGCGCGATTCGTCGAGTTCTGTTTTTGTTGCGGCGTAGAGGTCGTAGGCTTGAACAATCTCCTTGAGGTCGCTGTACTCTTTGTTCAGTTTTCTGTATCGCGCCTGATCATTTGCCGCCTTTGGGTCAGCAAGCAACTGTTCAAGGTCGAGATGTTTTTCTTTTATGGATTGCAGTTTATCGAGCATTGATGTTCGGGCGTCAGCCTCATGGGTTGAAAATATCGTTGATAAGGATGTATGCGAAGAGTGCCAGAAGCAGAGCCATACCGACTTGCTGGATACGCATCTTGATTGCAAAAGGGATTTCCCGGCGGATAATGCCTTCAAGAGCATTCAGTACAAATTGACCACCGTCAAGAGCAGGAACCGGCAGGATATTGATGATCGCCAGAGAGATGGAGAGCATGGCCAGAAAATAGAGGAAGCTGACCGGCCCCTGTTCAGCGCTCTGGCTTGCTATTTTGGCAATCTTGATTGGTCCTCCGACCGACTTGCGGAAGTCCTCTTTGCCGGTGAAGATTTTCGCAAATCCCTGAACGGTCATGGAGCTCATTTTCCATGTCTGGTTGAAGCCGCTGACAATTGAGCTCTCGATATCGACTTTTTTGCGTTCTGTCGCAAGCGTGGTTTTCAGCGAGATGCCTATTTTTCCTGACGCATTGGGTGTGACGGTGGCAACAAACGTTTTTCCTTCCGTACGGAGGAGTTCAGGGGTTATGGTGCGACCTTGAACGGGTTGAAGGTATTGCCAGGTAATCGTGATGGGCGTGGCGGCATGGGATGAGATGATGCCGACAACTTCTGTCCAGTCTGAGACGGCATGGCCGTTGATTGATGTAATAAGTCCGCCGGACTGTATGCCGGCATTTCTGGCGGGCATGTTTTCCAGTGCTTCGTCGATGAGTGGAGGAACGATGGGGCGTATGCCAAGACTCTGCGTCTCGTTGATCTTTGAGAGGGCGTTTGACGGGGCCTTCAGCAAGATGCTTTTTCCATCGCGCAGGATGGTGTAGTTGAGTGACTGGGCCATGAAAAGTTCCGGATCGAGCGCCTCTTCCCAGCTTGCAACGGTTTTGCCATTTGCCAATTGAAGCCGGTCACCGGTTTTTATGCCCATGGTTTCAAAGAGCGATCCCTTTTCAACAAAGGCAGGTGTGTTGACGCTTGTCCGTGCCTCTCCGAGCACAAACGTTACGCCGATAAAGATCGTTGCGGCAAGAATCAGGTTCATGCAGACTCCGCCGGCAAGTACAATCAGGCGCTGCCAGACCGGTTTGGCCCTGAACTCCCATGGCTCCGGTTCAGAGTTCTGAAAGTTGGTGTCGAGGCTTTCATCGACCATGCCGGCAATCTTGACATAGCCCCCAAGAGGAAAGAGGCCTATACCATATTCGGTGTCGCCAATCTGTTTCTTCCAGAGTCGCTTCTCCCAAAAGTCAAATCCGATATAAAATTTCTCGACCCTCATGCCGAAGAGTTTGGCCGTCAAAAAATGGCCAAGTTCATGTGCGGTGACCAGAATAAAGATGGCAACAATGAAAAAAAATATTGAGCTTAGAAAATCCATAATGATCCTTTATATGTTCTGGAGAAAAATGAGGTTTATGCAATAAATTTTTTTGCCGTGTCGCGAGCCCATTGGTCAGCATGGAGATAGTCGTCAAGCTCGACAGGGGTGTATGGCGTGTGGGCTTGCATGGTTTTTTCGACGGTTTCGGCAATCTCGATGAAACGGATCTTTTTATCGAGAAAGGCGGCCACAGCAATTTCGTTTGCCGCGTTGAGTACTGCCGGGTAGGTTCTGCCAGCTTTCAGTGCGTCAAAAGCGAGGCGGAGAGCCGGGAAGCGCACCATATCCGGTTCCTCAAAGGTGAGCGTTCCGATTTTTGTCAGGTCAAGTTTCTGGATGCCGCTTTCGCACCGCTCGGGCCAGGAGAGGGCATAAGCAATCGGGGCGCGCATGTCGGGGGCGCCAAGCTGTGCCATGACGCAGCCGTCTAGATATTCGACCATGGAGTGAATGATGCTCTGGGGATGCACCACGACGCCGATTTTTTCGGCTGGCATTGAAAAGAGCCAGTGGGCTTCGATCACTTCAAGCCCTTTATTCATCATGGTGGCAGAATCGATGGTGATTTTGGCTCCCATCGTCCACTGGGGGTGTTTCAGCGCCTGCTGGAGCCCGACCTGTTTCAGCTCTTCGGCAGAGGTGTTTCGGAACGGCCCGCCAGATGCGGTAAGAATGATACGCACGACATCTTCTTTTCGGTGACCCTGAAGTGACTGGAAGATTGCCGAGTGCTCGCTGTCAACAGGCAGGAGCTCTACCTTGTGTTTTTGTACCAGATCGGAGACCAGTTCACCTGCAACCACAAGGGTCTCCTTGTTGGCCAGGGCGATATGCTTACCCGCCTTTATTGCGCTGACAGTCGGTATGAGGCCGGCAGCACCGACAATGGCCGAAACAACCATGTCAGCCTCTTCGACGGTGGCAACAGCGATATTGCCTTCAATTCCATAGAGGATATCGGGTTTGCAGTCACCGAGCAGTGCCCTCAGTTTGACGGCGGCATCAGCATCCATGACGGAGACCGCAGTGGGTTGAAACTCCTTGATTTGCTGTGCAAGTGTGATAACATCCTTGCCTGCGGCCAGACCCGAGATGGAAAATTTCTCCGGGTGCTGCCTGACGACATCAAGGGTGCTCAGCCCGATTGAGCCGGTAGAGCCGAGGATGGAGAGTGATCTCATAAGCGTGACAAAAAAAGGTTACCCTGTTTACAGGTTAATGATTGGGCTGAAGTTATGCTTTTTCGGGTATGCATACAAATAAGCGCTCTTGACCGGCTCTCTTTGTACCATTTTTTCATTTTGTATTCCATGAAAATTGTGTTATCATGGTGACCACTTGAATCGGGTTCCTAGCTCAGTTGGTTAGAGCGGCTGGTTTACACCCAGTAGGTCGGGGGTTCGAATCCCTCGGGACCCACATCATCAGATTACGCTCAAACAAAAAGGCAGGTATTCCCTGCCTTTTTTGCGTTTCCCTTTTTTCCTCTTCAGTTTTCCCCAGTGTTTCTTGCGTCTCTGAGTCTTGCAACGGCCTGCTCAAGCTCGGTCTGTTCCGTTCTGCTGAGCTGATCGCTGTTGTTCCGAGAGGTCACTGGCGGCTCATTTTCCGCCGAGTCCTCCTCTTCTGCTTGAACGGGAAAGAGCCCTTCAGCACGTTTGCCAAGAATCTCCTCAATCTGGGAGTACTGAAGCATCTCTTTCAAGAGCAACTCGCTGGCAAGCTTTTCGAGCTTTTCGCGGTGCAGTGTCAGGAGATTCATCACGTGGAGGCGTGAATCTTCCACGATAGCCATAACCTCCCGGTCGATAAGGCGGGCGGTCTCTTCACTGTACTTTTTGTCAATACCCGGGCTTCCGTAATAGGGATTATTGCTCTCGAAGAAAGAGAGGTTGCCGAGTTTTTCGCTCATGCCGTAGACCATGACCATGTTGTAGGCTATGCTGGTCACCTTCTCAAGGTCATTCTGTGCACCGGTTGAGATTTCATTGAAAATGATCTGCTCGGCAATACGTCCACCAAGAAGGCCGCAAATACGGGCAAGCAGCTCGGTTTTCGTCATGAGATAGCGGTCTTCGAGCGGGATGTTCATAGTATAGCCGAGTGCGCTCATGCCTCGGGGAACGATGGAGATTTTCTGGACAGGGTCGTTTTCAGGCATCATCCAGCTCACAATGGCATGGCCAGCCTCATGATAGGCTACAATCTGCTTTTCACGGGGATTGATGACCTTGTTCTTTTTTTCAAGTCCGGCAATACAGCGCTCTATGGCATCTTCAAAGTCTTTCATTTCGATGCTCAGTTTGTTGCGGCGCGAGGCCAGCAGGGCAGCTTCGTTAGCCGTATTGGCGATTTCCGCACCTGCAAATCCGGGGGTCTGCGAGGCCAGTGTTTTCAGGTTGACATCCTCCGAAAGGGAGAGTGCCTTGGTGTGTACCTTGAAAATGTCAATGCGTCCTTTCAGGTCGGGTTTGTCAACCATGATCTGACGATCAAAACGGCCTGGCCGGAGCAGGGCTGAATCAAGCACGTCGGGGCGGTTGGTGGCGGCCATCAGAATGACCCCCTTGTCGGTTGCAAATCCATCCATTTCGACAAGCAACTGGTTGAGGGTGTTTTCCCGCTCGTCATTGGCGCCCATCATGGCTCCCTTTCCCCTGCTGCGGCCGACAGCATCAATTTCGTCAATAAAAATAATGCAGGGCGCTTTTTCCTTGGCCTGTTTGAACAGGTCGCGTACCCTTGCGGCTCCTACGCCAACAAACATCTCCACAAAGTCCGAGCCGCTGATGCTGAAAAACGGGACGTCAGCTTCTCCGGCAACTGCTTTTGCAAGAAGGGTTTTGCCCGTACCTGGAGGGCCAACCAGCAGCACTCCCTTTGGCAGCTTGCCGCCGAGGGTCGTATATTTTTTCGGATCCTTGAGAAAGTCAACCACCTCCATAACCTCAGCCTTTGCCTCGTCAAGACCGGCAACATCCTTGAAGGTGATGCGGGTATGTTCATCGAGATTTTCATAAAGTGCGGCCCTGTTCTTGCCGATATTCATGAATTGTGAACCTGGTCCGCCCATTCGCCGGAAGACAAAGAAGTAGATGCCGATAAGCAGCGCAAAAGGGAGTATCCATTGAATTAGTTCACCTATCCAGGTGCTGCTTGCCATTCCCTGATATTTGATTCCCTTACTCTCCAGCAGTTCGATAAGCGAGTCGTCACGCACAGGATTGACCACAATCTCCTCCTGTTTCGACGTTGACTGGGGGATAAAGATGCCGGGGCCATCCTTCGGCTGTTCCTTTACAGCAATGCCGGTTACAGCTCCCGGTTTGAGCTTGATGTATATTTTTTCCGCTGCTATTTTCACTGACTCTATTTTGTTTTCAGCAATGAGCTTGCGGAATGTACTGTAGGGGATCTCCTGTGTTGAGCCTGACCAGAAAAAGGCAAGCTGCACTCCTATGAGAAGAACAATGACGACCACATAATACATGATCGAAAATTTCGGTCGCGGTATGTTGTTTTCCGACTCGTTTTTATAGGGATTTGAAGGTTTAAGCGGTTTCTTTGCCATCAATCAACAATCATGGTTATAAATTACAAGACTCAGGTAAGGTGTTCACGGTTTGCCAAATTTCAAGAACGCCAATTTACGGGATTCTTCCATTTAATGAAGCATTTCGGAAGAAAACATATTAGTATATTGCCAAGATGTTTAATCTATTTTAGTAGCTATAAGTTTCAGCAGGGCTGTCGGGGTCAAGTTCGGTTGATTTCTTGACCTTCTCTCGGCTCTTTTGCATGGCACTGGTGCGGGAAAAGCTTTTTTTATAAAACAGCAGAGTCAGGGGGTTGTTTATGAGTTTTGTTCGAAATAAGGCAAACAGCAGGATATCAGCATTAAAATCTCTTTTGTGTGTTGGACTTGACAGTGATCCAGAGAAAATGCCTCGCGTATTTTCAAGGTATGAAAATCCCGTTGTCGAGTTTAACCGTGCAGTCATCAGGGCTACATCGGATGTTGCGGTAGCCTATAAGCTGAATACTGCCTTTTATGAGGCAAGGGGCATTGCCGGTTTGAGTGATATGGAAAAAACGCTCAGCTTTATTCCTGAGGCATGCATGACGATTGCCGATGCCAAACGGGCGGATATCGGCAATACCAGCAAAATGTATGCGCAAGCTTTCTTTGATCACTGGTCGTTTGATGCCCTGACGGTCGCGCCGTATATGGGATTTGACTCTCTTGAACCTTTTTTCGCCTATAAGGATAAACTGTTGTTTGTGCTTTGCCTGACGTCGAATGAGGGGTCGGTGGATTTTGAGGAGCAGGTGATGCAGAGCGGTGCCCGGCTCTATCGCTCTGTGCTTGACAAGGTTGTGTCATGGAGTCGCAATGGAAACGGTGGCGTTGTTGTTGGTGCTACCAAAAGCGATCTGCTTGCTGATATTCGCCGTTCAGCACCGGATCTTTTCATGCTTATTCCCGGTGTGGGCGCTCAGGGGGGCTCTCTTGAAGATGCGGTAAACAGTGGTGTTGATTCCTGCCGCCAGAGTGCGGTGATCAATGTCAGCCGTACACTTATCTATCCGGCAGTACCTGACGGGGGATCATTTTCATCGGTCGATGATTATGAACGTGCTGTTGCGGTTGAGGCGTTGAAAATTCATGACGGCATGATGCGTGTTTTATAACGGGATGGTAATTTTGTTCCAATAAATAATTTTGTCATGCAGCGAGATGCCCGGTGAATCCCTGTGGTTGCGGTGCACTTTCTGGTGGCGGTTAACAAAGATTGATACATTATGTGTGGAATTGTGGGTTATATCGGGTGGCAAGAAGCGTCACCGCTGTTGTTAAAGGGGCTGAAGCGGCTTGAGTACCGGGGTTATGATTCGGCAGGGATTGCCTTGCTCAATGGCAGCACGCTTACGGTCATAAAACAGAAGGGGAGTGTCAGCGGCCTTGAAACGGATACTATGGCACTCAGGGCTTCAATGAGTGGCGCGACAGCAGGTATAGGCCATACCCGTTGGGCGACTCATGGCGAACCAAGCGATCGCAATGCTCATCCCCACAAGAATGCCGCCGGGGATATCGCCATTATTCATAACGGTATCATTGAAAACTATTCGGCCCTGAAGCAGGAACTTATCTCTGAAGGCTACCTGTTTTTGAGTGAAACGGATTCGGAGGTTCTGGTTCACCTGATTGACTGGATATGGAAACAAGACAAGTCACTTGATCTGGAGTCAGCGACGCGGCATGCCCTTCGTCATGTTGAGGGGGCCTATGGACTTTGTGTGATCTCTTCAAGGGAGCCCGACAAGATCATTGTTGCACGCAAAGGCAGTCCTCTGGTGATTGGTATCGGTGAGGGAGAGTTCTTCATTGCCTCTGACGCAGCCCCCATTGTTGAACACACCAAAAAGGTGATTTATCTTGCAGATGGCGAACTTGCCGTGGTGACAAGAGCGGGTTATTGTGTTAAATCCATTGAAAATATTGCACAGAACAAGATTGTCACTGAGCTTGATTTTTCGCTTGAAAAAATAGAAAAAGGCGGGTTTGAACATTTCATGCTCAAGGAGATATTTGAGCAACCGGAGGTCATGCATGATGTCATGCGGGGGCGTGTGCGCCTTGGTGAGGGTCAGGTATGCCTCGGCGGCATAGCCGATCATCTCGATCGTCTGAAGCAGGCAAAGCGTATTATGATCTGTGCATGCGGTACGAGCTGGCATGCTGCCCTGCTTGGAGAATACCTTATTGAGGAGTTTGCCCGTATTCCTGTTGAGGTTGATTATGCTTCGGAGTTCAGGTACCGTAACCCCATTGTCGGTGCCGATGATGTGGTCATTGTCATTTCACAGTCAGGCGAAACGGCCGATACCCTTGCTGCGCTCCGTACTGCCAAGGAAAAGGGGGCGCTGGTAATGGGTATTTGTAACGTTGTGGGCTCTACAATAGCCCGAGAAACCGACTGCGGCATGTATACCCATGCCGGGCCTGAAATCGGCGTCGCTTCAACCAAAGCGTTTACGGCGCAGGTGACCATGCTCTATATGTTGGCCCTCTCTCTCAGCAAAGACAAGAGCATCGCCCAGAGTGAGATTGCCTTGCATCTCAGGGAGCTTTCAGAGATTCCTGAAAAAGCGGCACGGATTCTTGCTCTTGACAGCCAGATCAAGTCGATAGCAGAACGGTTCAAGGATGCAAAAAACTTCCTTTATCTTGGACGCGGCTATAATTTTCCGGTTGCGCTCGAAGGGGCTCTGAAGCTCAAGGAGATCTCCTATATCCATGCTGAAGGCTATCCTGCAGCAGAAATGAAGCATGGCCCGATTGCTTTGATCGACGAGGATATGCCGGTTATTATCATTGCCACCCGCGACAGTACCTATTCCAAGATTCTCAGCAACATCGAAGAGGTGCGAAGCCGTAAAGGCCGGGTTATTGTCATTGCCAGTGAGGGGGATACGGAGGTCAGTCGTCTGGCCGAAGAGGTCATCTATATTCCCCAGGCATCCGGACCGATCACTCCCCTCTTGACGGTGATTCCGTTACAGCTTCTTGCCTATCATATTGCCACACTCCGGGGCAGCAATGTTGATCGTCCCCGAAATCTGGCAAAATCGGTGACGGTGGAATAGCAAGGGGGTGGCGGCCGGAGGGTCATGGGAATTATTATGTTGCATCATTCGTTGAAGAGAAATTGTGTTATTTATATCATAATCTCTCAACTGAAATAATATGAAGCAGATGCGGGGCCATATTCTTGTTACCGGAGCGACAGGCGTCATCGGCGCTGTACTTGCATCGAGGCTTATTGATCGGGGCGAAAAGGTTGTCCTGTTGGTCCGTTCACCTGAGTCAGCTTCCCTGAAAGTTCCCGGGGCGGCTGATTATGTCAAGTGGGATTCCGGGATGGAAGGTGGAGAGTGGAGAGGTTTTGTCAACGGGGCCAAGGCGGTGATTCATCTTGCAGGAAAACCTTTGCTGGAAAGCCGCTGGAACGAGGCTCACAAGGCTGAGTGCTACGATTCGAGAATTCTTGGTACCCGGCACATTGTTTCTGCCATTGCCGGGGCATCGGAAAAGCCAGAGGTGTTTATCTCTTCATCGGCCATTGGTTACTACGGCTCCTTCTCCTGTTGCAGTGATACGTCTGAACTGACCGAGTCAGGCAAGGAGGGGAGCGATTTTCTTGCTAAAATCTGTTTTGATTGGGAAAAGGAGGCTCTTGCAGCCGAGAGCAGCGGTGTGCGTCTTGTTTTGTTGAGGACGGGCATTGTGTTGTCGACAAGAGGCGGGATGTTGCAGAAAATGATCACACCCTTCCGTTGTTTTGTTGGCGGGCCAATTGGTTCAGGTAGTCAGTGCATCTCCTGGATTCATGTCGATGATGAGATTGCCTGCATTATTGAAGCACTCGATAACCCCGCTTACCGTGGACCGATCAATCTCGTAAGTCCCCAGCCTGTTTCCATGAACGAGTTTGCCAGGGTTCTTGGTGAGGTTCTTGACCGGCCATCCCTGCTTCCGGTGCCAAAGTTTGCCGTTCAGCTCCTGCTGGGCGAAGGGGGAGAGTATGCGGTGAAAGGACAGAGGGTAAGGCCCGCTTTTCTGCAGCAGCAAGGTTTTACATTTCGTTATCCCAAGCTCTCTGAAGCTCTTGCGGAGCTGATTGCCGAGAGCAAGTAAACTGTTGTACAAACAAATAAACAGGAGTCTGCACAAATGGGTACAAGAGGTCGTGAAATAGTTGGTGAGCATCTTCCCCGTGTTCTTGAGTTGCTGAACAAGGCATTTGCTGACGAGTGGCTGGCCTATTATCAGTATTGGCTTGGAGCCAAAATAGTTCAGGGGCCAATGAAAGATGCGGTGATTGCCGAACTTCTGCAACATGCCGCCGATGAGCTTCGTCATGCTGATATGGTGACGGCACGGATCATTCAGCTTGGAGGAACGCCGGTCACCTCTCCCCTTGAGTGGTTTACCTTGTCGAACTGCGGTTATGCCGCTCCCGATGACCCGTTCGTGAAAAAGATACTTGAGCAGAACATCGCCGGAGAGCAGTGCGCTATCAATGTCTATAACAGCATTATCGCTGAGATAGGTCTCAAGGATCCGGTGACCTACAATCTTGCGGTTCAGATTCTTCAGGATGAGGTTCAGCATGAAGAGGATTTGCAGGCACTGTTTGAGGATCTTGGCGTTTTCCTCGTCCGTCAGTAACAGGAACTGCATTTTTTGCCAGAAAAGAAAAGCCCGGGAGTTTGTGCAAACTCCCGGGCTTTTTTGCGCCATACCATCGAAAATGGTACCGATACGTAATAAATCGTGCTTGAGTTTTGGTTTTGGTTAAAAAAATAACTACATAGATGTTGTTACTATTAATTATTAAGGTGCTATTAATTTCATCTGATCTTGTTATGAGGAAAAGAGTTTTAACAACATTGCTGTTTCTGCTGGCGGTATTGTTGTTTCAGGGGACGGCGCATGCGGCTGATGCCGTGGTTGCCGATACTGGTACAACGTCGTGGATGTTGACTTCAACAGCGCTGGTTCTGCTCATGGTTCCTGGACTTGCCATGTTCTATGGCGGACTTGTCCGGACAAAAAACGTGATTGGTACCATGATGCACAGTTTTGCCGCCATGGTGATTATCGGCGTGCTCTGGCCGATGGTTGGTTATGCGTTAAGTTTCGGGCCGAGCATTCTTGGCGGTTTTGCGGGATGGGACAGCAGATACTTCATGCTTCAGGGTATTGATGAGACTATCATGCCTTCGCATATTCCCGAATACGTTTTTGCAATGTTTCAGGGTAAATTTGCCATCATTACCCCGGCGCTTATTGCCGGAGCTTTTGCTGAACGGGTCAACTTTAAAGGGTATGCCGTTTTTATTGCCCTCTGGAGTATTTTGGTTTACAGTCCGATCTGTCACTGGGTCTGGGCGGCGGATGGTTTTCTTTTCAACCTTGGAGCAATGGGTGCCATTGACTTTGCCGGTGGTACTGTTGTTCATATCTCTTCAGGTATTACGGCTCTTGTTGCAGCGCTTTACCTTGGTAAAAGGCGTGGCTATCCCAACAATGTCATGCACCCGAATAATCTGGTGATGACTCTTATCGGCGCAGGTCTTTTGTGGGTTGGATGGTTCGGATTCAATGCCGGGAGCGCCATTGCAAGCAATCTTGCAACGGCCAGAGCACTTACGGTTACACAGGTCGCCGCTGCCGCCGGGGCATTTACCTGGATGATCATTGAAACGGTTCAGCATGGCAAGGCAACCAGTCTCGGTGTTGCTTCGGGAATACTTGCCGGTCTTGTGGCTATCACTCCTGCGGCTGGTGTTGTTCAGCCCATAGGCGCATTTGCTCTCGGTGTTCTCGCAGCAGTCTTCTGCTACAGTGCAATTCTCATCAAGAGCAAGCTTGGTTATGATGACAGTCTTGATGCCTTTGGTGTTCATGGTGTCGGTGGTATTGTCGGCGCTCTTGCCCTGGTTTTTTTCATTCGACCGGCATGGATGGCCGAAGCTGCCGCCAAGGTCGGGGGAAGCTGGACCGTCTGGCAGCAACTTGGTGTGCAGGCTACAGCGGTTGGTGTTACCATTCTCTATGCAGGCGTTGTTTCGTTTATTCTGCTTGTTCTGGTTGAAAAAACCATTGGTCTGCGTATCAACGAAGATGATGAAATGTCCGGTCTCGATCACAGCATGCATGGTGAGCATGGATATGGTCTTATCAACCTTAACTAACATGTCGTAATGAAACTGATAACAGCAATCATTCAGCCGGACAGGCTTGATCATGTGCGCGAGGCACTGATCCAGGCCGATATTACAAGAATTACCGTCAGCCGCGTAACCGGTCATGGCCGTCAGGAGGATATTGAACTCTACAGGGGGCAGAAAATAGCGCCAAACCTGATTCCGAAAATCAGGCTTGATATTGCCGTCAATGATGAGTTTGTTGATATTACGATCGATACCATCATTGATGCAGCCAGTCATGGGGATGGCGAAATCGGTGACGGGAAGATTTTTATCAGTCCGCTTGAAGAGTGCATCCGTATAAGAACAAGGGAGCGTGGCGGGAAGGCGATATAACAAACCATTTCCTTCATCAGAAAAGGGCAGTTCCAGTAAAAAAGGGAATTGCCCTTTTTGCGTTACATCGCTGCGGGATTGGTTGGCAACTCCCGCCAATCGGGATAATAGGTGTTCAGCCATTCTGTCGCATTGATATCCCCAAGCCGGGCAGCCTCGCGGAAGTCCTCCATACGCCCAAGCATATCGCCGGTTTTACTTTTTGCAATGCCTCGATGAAAAAACGCGGCCGCCATTTTTTTGTCGAGCGCTATCGCCTCTGAAAAATCGGGAATGGCTCCAGCAAAATCTCCAGTCATGTTTTTAACGATGCCCCGGTTAAAGTAGCCAGTACTTTGGAAAGAGGGCTCGCCGAACGTTATGACCATTGAAAAGTCGTTGATGGCTTGTGCATATTTTTTCAACTGCTGCTGTGCGATGCCACGCATCTGGTAGGCCATAACAAATGCCGCATCGTCTTCAATAGCTTTTGAATACAATCTTACGGCACCAGCGAGGTCTCCCCGCTGGTGCCTTTCAAATCCGAGGTTAAAAGAGCTGTTGGCCGATTCCGCCAGGGCCATGCTGCCCATCAGCAGAAGAAACGGGGTGATAACGGTGATGTAACAATAAATTCTTCTCATAGAGGGCACTGCCAGAGTCTGATAGATAAAACAAAAGTACGGGCTCTTTATTTAACTGTCTAAATACTAATAGTTTTCGGAACTTTGAAGTTCATTTTTTTATGCGTTTAACGGTGATGGTGCCTACTGTCCTTTATTTGCATCTTTTCATCTGCTTTTTCTATCTTGTTGTCTGTCACTCTTGTCAACTCAGCTACCCGCTCATGTTCAGGATCAGCCTTGAAGAATTTGAAGGGCCGCTTGATTTGCTCCTTTTTTTTATCAGGCGCGATGAACTTGATATTTATAATATCCCCATCTCAAGAATTACTTCTGATTTTATCGGTTATATCCGGGATTCGGAAAACCTGAACCTTGAAGTTGCATCTGAGTTTATTTATATGGCCTCCATGCTGATGAGCATCAAGGCAAAAATGCTGCTTCCGCATTCGGCAGAGGAGGGCACCGAAACCGATGAGTTTGATCCAAGAAGTGAACTTGTCGAGCGACTGCTTGAGTACAAGCGGATCAAGGAGGCGGCCGCGGCCCTCAATCAGCGTGCAGAAATGCGGGAAAAGCTTTTTCAACGAGGCTTTTTTGAGCAGTTTGAGCCGGAAGTTATTGATGAACTGGACGAGCCCGCCAAGCGTCCAACGCTCTATCATCTCATGCTGGCCTATAAATCGGTGTTGGAACGGATGCCTCCTCCCATGACGCGAAATGTCATGGACGCTCCGGTAACGGTTGAGGAGCAGACCACCCTGATTCTGTCGAAACTTCAGAACCGGGCGCAAGTTTCTTTTATTTCTGTACTTGAAGGTGTCACTGAACGCATTATTCTTGTGGTGACCTTCCTTGCCATACTTGAGCTCTGCAAAAACGGCAAAATTGTTGTGCTGGTTAAGGATGGTCATGACGATTTCTGGATAGCGCAGAGAGTCGGGTTCTATCCCTGATACGTAAACTTTTAATTTTTACTTCTTATGCCGGAAATTATTCCATTCAAGGGGATTCTGTACAGTCCCGAATTGCTGAAAAACGCTTCAGATCTGATTTGCCCTCCTTACGATGTCATCTCTTCGGCATTTCAGCAGCAGCTCTACGGCAGTTCACCCTTCAACTCGATACGCCTTGAGCTTCCACTGGAGGCCGACCCCTATGCCGCTGCCGCAGAGCGTCTCAGTGAGTGGTTGCAGAACGGCGAACTTTTGGCCGATCCCGTTCCGGCCATCTACCCCTATTTTCAGATTTTCGAGGATACCGACGGAGTGTCGCATACCCGGTGCGGTTTTTTCGCAGCCATGCGTTTGCACGCTTTTTCGGAAAAAAAGGTGCTGCCCCACGAAAAAACCCTTTCAGGCCCAAAGGCTGACCGCCTCAACCTTTTCAGAAAAACCAAAACCAACATCAGTGGCATTTTCGGTCTCTATGCTGATGAAACAAAAGTGGCTGATCGCGTGATGAAAGCCTTTGCCGAGAGCCATGAGCCGATTGTTGACGCCCTTTTTCAGGGTGTGAGCAACCGGATGTGGAGGATTACCGATCCTGAACTTGTCGCTCAGTTCCAGACTACCCTGCTGGATCGGGCCGTCTATATCGCCGACGGTCATCACCGCTATGATACCGGCGTCAACTATCGCAATGAGCGTGCGGCGGCAAACCCCTCTCATACCGGTAATGAGCCCTACAACTTCATTTTGACCTATCTGGCCAATATTCATGATGAAGGGCTGCTTATTTTTCCGATTCATCGATTGGTGCACAGTCTGGATGGGTTTGATACCGCTTTGTTGACGTCGCGGCTTGAGGAGTTTTTTACCGTTACCGAACTGCCGGACAGAGCGGCCCTGAAAGCATTTCTTGATGGTGAGTCCTCAACCTATGCATACGGAGTGGTCGCTCCTGGCATGATTCTCGGTATAAGCCTCAAAACCGATCCGAAGCCACTGCTTGACGCGGCCCGTCCGGAGGCTCTGCAGCGTCTTGGGCTGGTACTTCTGCACGATCTTGTGCTTGGTCGCATCCTCGGCATTTCACTGGAGGCGATGGCGAAACAGAGCAATCTGCTCTACGTTCATGATGATCGTGATGTTTTTGACGCGGTCGATTCCGGCAAGGTGCAGGTTGGATTTGTGGTCAAGCCGACGACGGTTCAGCAGGTGCTGGACGTATCGGAGACGGGTGAGGTGATGCCGCAGAAATCGACCTTCTTCTACCCGAAGCTGATGACCGGTATGCTGTTTAACCCGCTTGACTGAGCCGATAATGACCGAAGAGTTTCTCTCGTCCTCTGCTGAAGCGACCAGTCAGTTCGCCCGCCGGTTTGCGGCCACCCTTCAGCCGGGCGACATCGTCTCGCTCTGCGGCGAGCTTGGCGCGGGCAAAACCGAGTTCATGCGTGGGATTACAGCGTTTTTCAATTGCGACGACCAGCTCTCCAGCCCCACCTTTCCCCTCTTTAACATCTATGAGGGGTCGATGGACGGCGAACCGGTTGCGCTTCACCATTTCGACCTCTACCGAATCAACTCGCTCCAGGAGCTTGAAGGGATCGGTTTCGACGAATATCTTTCCAGCGGCGATTTTTCCTTTGTGGAGTGGGCTGACCGTTTCCCGGAATATGCCACGTTCTATACGGTAACGGTCACTCTGGTATACGCCGAAAGCGAGAGCCGCAGAATTGTTATTAAACGCAAAACCTCATGAATATTCTTGCCATAGAGTGTACCCATGCCGCATTGAGCGTCGCGGTCATGCATGCCGGTGTCGTTGCCGAAGTTCGGAGCAGTGACTGGAAAAAAGCCGCAGAATCGCTTGTTCCACTTATCGAAAAGGTGATGGCCGAAAGGGCTCTTGACCTCAAGCAGCTCGACGGTATCGCAATTTCATCCGGCCCAGGCTCCTTTACCGCCCTGCGCATTGGCATGGCCGTTGCCAAAGGGGTTGCCTGCGGTCTTGGCATTCCGCTCGTGCCGGTACCCACCATGCCGGCGATGGCCGCATCACTGCAGGCCGGAACCGGTGAGGTTATGGCGGTCATACCGTCACGTAAAGGGGAATATTATTATGCTTTGTATTTGCCTGAGGAACTGGCTTCAGGGGTCTGGCATGATGAGGTCAAGAGAGGCTCTGCGGAGGATGTTGTTGCCGCTGTCTCCTCCTCAGATTCATCAGGGAGTGGCGGGACGGTGATTGTGGGGCGGCAGCTTAATGAGATTATCCCTTTGCTGGAGGGTTCCAGTGCGGTGTATCGGGAAGCCGACTGTTTTTCCGCCAGCTCCCTTTTCACCGCCGCCGAAAGACTCTTCGTCGGTGCGGATGCTGCCGAATTGAACGGGGTTGCGCCCGATTACCGGCAGATGTTCAGCCCGAATGGCGGTAAGTGATTGAAAGGATTGGTTATGTACAGGAACAACTTGTCTTTGAAATCAGGCAATAGCACGAATTCCTCTCCGTTCCACAAGAGATAGGAGTTTCAATGTTGTGCCTGCGGGCTTCTTTTGTCCTCGCTCCCATTGGCTGACCGATTCCTTTGTCACGTTCAGATAATGGGCAAAAACCATTTGGCTCACCTCTTCGCGTTTGCGCAATGCCTTGATTTCCTCAGCGCTGAAAGGATGAACCGGTGTTAAACAAGATTCGTCGAATTGCCGCATGGTCTGTTTATCGATCACGCCAGCCTCGAACATGTCTGAAACAGTCTCGTGAACCGCCGCAAGGGCATCGCTTTTGTATGTTTTAGCTTTACTCATAACATGCTACAGCCTTAATGGCTCCTGTCTGGATTAGTTTTTCGAGCTTTTCATCGGAAAGCGAAAAGGTGATTTTTGCCAGCTCTTTATACTCTTTTACTTCTGCCTTGGTTGTGTTATCCTGTGCATTTTTGGGAAACCCGTAAACGAAGAAATCCCTGTCACTCCGACAGTAAAAAATGATAGACCTGTATCCACCAGATTTACCTTCATGAAGTCGAGCAATTCTCTGCTTGATGACCCCGCCGCCATAATCGGCATCTATTAAGCCATTTTCGGCATCCTTTTCGGCTTTGCATAGCTTCTCATCACTGATACCCTCATCTTTGGCGAACTTGGCAAACCACCTGTTTTTGAAAATTTGCACGCTTGATCGTTATGGTTGTTCTTTTCAGTACCTTGAATGTGTAGAACCAGGGTATACTTTTCAAGTTTATTTTGTAGGAGTTCAAAAAACGGAGATGAGCTTGACGGAGAGAGGCTTTTCCGTAGCGTACTACAATAACACGATTGGCGGCAACACCAAGGTATTTTATGAGTGGGATGCGTTGTCACGGCTCTATGTGCCAATCCGCGAAGTAGACGAATTCACTGACGTTGATGACAAAGTCCAGAGTGGTACAAGAGTGACCAGACTTCTTGACAGAGTGTCTCAAGAGTATAAGGAAATAAGCTGGGAGAACTCTCGCCCCTGAGCCGGGGTACTCTCCGGCTTTTTTTTCGGTCAGTGAGCTGGCTTTTTTGTATGTTCCGGAGTTACCATTATTGCCATTATGGAGCTTTTTTGTTGCCTGTTGGTGATAAGTTGTTGTGAAATATAGTTCATTTATGAAGGATGGAGGTTTATGAGTAGCTTGAAAGAGGAAGAGATGGTGAATGCCACCCAGGCAAAAGAGGTGGCGGTCGGTGAGTTGCTGGCGAGAAGAGCGGCCGAGCTGGCGCTGGAAAAGAAGTGTGAAGAGGTCAGGATTCTTGATCTCAGGGGGTTGACCTCCGTGACGGATTATTTTGTGATTGTGACGGCTGATTCTGATCGCAAGGCAAAGGCGGCGGCGGAGCATATTATTGATGAGCTGAAGGGGGATGGTGAGCGTCCAATGCACGTTGAGGGGATGGATTCCATGCACTGGATTCTGCTCGACTATATTGATGTTGTTGTGCATGTTTTTATGCCTGATGAGCGCAGTTTTTATGACCTTGAATCGCTCTGGTCGGAGGCTCCGGTCATCACGCTGAGCTGATATTCCTGCCGGTTTTGTGCAGTTTTCTCTCGTTATGAAGGCTGCATCGTTAAGAATTCAGACGGATTTTTATACATTGTGCCGTTGAGTTATTTATATCAATTATCACCCAGGATTTATCTATGCAGCGCGAAAGAATAGTCCCGATCAGTATTGAAGAAGAAATGCGGGGTTCTTATCTCGATTATTCGATGTCGGTCATTGTCAGTCGTGCGTTGCCTGACGTGAGGGACGGTTTGAAGCCGGTTCACCGCAGGGTACTTTTCGGTATGCATGAACTTGGTCTGCAGGCAGGGAAGCCCCATAAAAAGTCAGCTCGTGTTGTTGGTGAAGTGCTTGGAAAGTTCCATCCGCATGGTGATACCGCAGTCTACGACAGCCTGGTGCGCCTGGTTCAGGAGTTTTCGATGCGTTATCCCCTGATTGACGGTCAGGGTAACTTTGGTTCGGTTGATGGTGACTCTCCAGCGGCCATGCGATACACTGAGGTGCGCATGAAGAGCATTGCCGGTGAGATGCTGAAGGATCTCGACAAGGGCACCGTCGATTTCTCCCTTAATTTTGATGACTCCCTTGAGGAGCCTACCGTTCTGCCTTCGGCGATTCCCAACCTCCTTGCGAATGGTTCGTCGGGGATTGCGGTCGGTATGGCAACCAATATTCCGCCCCAGAATCTTCGTGAGATTGTTGATGGCATGATCGCCCTGATCGCCAATCCGGAGTTGGAAGTGGCCGATCTTATGAAATTTGTTATTGCTCCAGATTTTCCAACTGGTGGAATTATATACGGATACGAGGGTGTTCGTTCCGCTTATCTGACCGGCAGGGGCAAGGTGGTGATTCGTGCGCGGGCCATTGTGGAGATTACCCCGAAAAACAGCCGGGAATCCATTGTGGTTACGGAGCTGCCCTATCAGGTGAATAAGGTGCGGCTGATCGAGAAAATCGTTGAGCTGGTGCACGACAAAAAACTTGAAGGTATTGCCGATATTCGTGACGAGTCTGATCGTGACGGTATGCGACTGGTGATTGAGTTGAAGCGGGATGCGGTGGCGATGGTTGTGCTGAACAACCTCTACAAGCATACCCCGATGCAGGATACGTTCGGGGTGATCATGCTGGCGCTGGTTGATGGAGTGCCGAGGATCCTCAATCTCAAGGAGATGATGGTCTATTATATCAAGCACCGTAACGAGATTGTGCTGCGTCGGACGCAGTTCGACCTTGCGGCAGCCGAAAAGCGGGCTCATATTCTTGAGGGTCTGAAAATTTGTCTCGACAATCTTGATGAGGTGATTACCACGATTCGTGAGTCACCGGATGCGTCAACGGCGCAGGAGCGGCTCATTGAGCGCTTTGGCTTGTCGGAGTTGCAGTCGAAGGCAATTCTTGAGATGCGTCTTCAGCGTTTGACCGGCATGGAGCGCAAAAAGATTGACATGGAGTACCTGGAGGTTCTGGCCTTCATCGAGGAGATGCGCTTTATTCTTGGCAGTCCCGAGAAGCAGATGCAGATTATCCGCGAAGAGTTGCTGAAGGTCAGGGAGGTTTACGGTGACGCCCGTCGTACCGAAATTGTGCCGCAGGAGGGCGATTTCTCCATTGAAGACATGATTGCCCAGGAGGATGTGGTGATTACCATTACCCACGAGGGCTTTATCAAGCGTTTCCCGGTTTCAGGCTACCGCCGCCAGGCACGGGGAGGCAAGGGTGTGACGGGGGCTCAGGCAAAGCATGACGATTTTGTCGAGCACATGTTTATTGCCTCTACCCACAATTATATCCTCTTCTTCACCAATCGGGGTCGTTGTCACTGGTTGAAAGTGCATGAGATTCCTGAGGCTGGGCGTGCGGCAAGGGGTCGGGCGCTGGCCAATATCATGGAGTTGCAGCAGGGTGAAAAAATCAGGGCCTATATTAATATTCGCAATTTTGACGAACCGGGCTTCATTGTCATGGCGACGACCAATGGTATCGTCAAAAAAACAGCTCTCGAAGATTTTTCTCATCCGCGAAAGAACGGTATTGCGGCAATTACCATCGAGGAGCATGATGAGCTGCTTGATGCCCGTTTGACTGATGGCGATCATCAGATTATTCTGGCCAAGAGTTCCGGCTTTGTTGTTCGCTTTCCTGAGGCTGAAATCCGCGCGATGGGTCGTACAGCGATGGGCGTCAAGGGTATCACGCTCGATGAGGGTGAGAAGTGTATTTCGATGGTGACCACCAAGCGTTTTGATACGGCGTTGCTTGCTGTTACCGACAACGGTTTTGGCAAGAGAAGTCGTGTGGAGGATTATCGCCTGACACGGCGCGGTGCACGCGGGGTCATTACGCTCAAGGCTCATGAAAAGGTTGGTGCGCTCATTGGTCTCCTTGATGTCAATGATGATGATGATCTGATCATCATTACGACACATGGTATCGTGAATCGTCAGCATGTCTCTGATATTCGGTTGACTGGCAGGAACACTTCAGGGGTCAGGCTTGTCAGGCTGATGGCCGGGGATGTCATTTCCGCACTTGCAAGAGTGCCGAAGAGCGATGAGGAGACAGAGGGTGAGCTTCCATTGGAAGATCCTGATGGACAGATTGATCTCTTTGTGTAGTCACAGTAAACCCTATGGAGGAGATATGGAAGAGAAAAAGCCTTATGTCATGACGGAGAAGCCGGGTACAAAATATTATTGTACCTGTGGCCGCTCAGAGAAGTTGCCCTATTGTAACGGTGCGCATAAAGGGAGCGAATTCCATCCTGTAAAAGTTGAGATCGACGAGGAAAAAACAGTAGCAATATGCGCTTGTGGTCGTTCGCAGAAGTTCCCCTTCTGTGACGGCTCTCACAAGGCAGAGCAATAATCAAACTCTTAATCAAGGACGGACGGTTTCATGGCTCGACCGAAAAATGTGAAACATATTTTTGTGACCGGAGGGGTGATTTCCTCGCTCGGCAAGGGAATTTTGTCAGCCTCTCTCGGGATGCTGCTCAAGTCTCGTGGTCTGAAGGTGGCCATACAGAAATATGATCCTTATATCAATGTGGACCCTGGTACGATGTCCCCCTACCAGCATGGAGAGGTCTATGTGACCGATGACGGTGCTGAAACTGACCTTGATCTTGGTCATTACGAACGTTTTCTTGACGAATCGACGACGCAGTCTTCGAATCTGACGATGGGGCGGGTCTATAAATCGGTCATCGACAAGGAGCGTCGCGGTGAATACCTTGGAGCAACGGTTCAGGTGGTCCCTCATGTGATTGATGAAATCAAGGACCGGATGGCCGAGCAGGCCAAAAATGGCGACCTCGATGTACTCATTACCGAGATTGGCGGAACGATCGGCGATATCGAGTCACTCCCATTTCTTGAGGCGATGCGGCAGATGAAGCTCGAAATGGGCGACAGCAACCTGCTCAACATCCACCTTACTTTTGTGCCCTACATCAAGGCCGCGAGTGAATTGAAAACAAAGCCGACGCAGCACAGTGTGAAAATGTTGCTTGGGGTTGGTATCCAGCCAGACATTCTCGTCTGCCGCAGCGAAAAGCCGCTCTCTCGCGATATCAAGAACAAGGTGGGCCATTTTTGCAATGTCAACGAACTTGATGTTATCGGTCTGAACGATTGTGACACGATTTACGATGTTCCGTTGATGCTGCTCAAGGAAAAGCTTGATTTGCGCGTGCTTAAAAAGCTTGGACTGAAGAAATACAAGGAGCCGACGCTCGACTACTGGCGCGACTTTTGCAACAAGGTCAAGTTCCCGCAGGATGGAGAAGTTACTATCGGAATATGCGGCAAGTATACGGAGTACCCTGATGCCTACAAGTCTATCATTGAATCCTTCATTCATGCCGGGGCAAGCAACAATGTCAAAGTGACTGTCAAGCTGCTCAGGGCGGAGGATGCCGAGCTGAGTGCCTTCGATTTTGCAAAGGAGCTGGAGGGGGTTAACGGTATTCTTGTCGCGCCCGGCTTCGGCGATCGGGGGATTGAAGGGAAGATCAAGTATATCCAGTATGCGAGGGAGCATAATGTCCCTTTTCTTGGAATCTGTCTTGGTATGCAGTGCGCCACTATTGAATTTGCGCGTAACGTCTGTGGCTTGCAGGACGCCAACTCCACGGAGTTTAACAAGCGTACCCGTTTTCCGGTTATTGATCTCATGGAGCACCAGAAAAAGGTTAAAGAGAAGGGTGGTACCATGCGTCTGGGCAGCTATCCCTGCATTATCACCGAAGGGTCGAAGGCTTATGCGGTCTATCAGAAATTTCTGATTAATGAAAGGCATCGCCATCGTTACGAGTTCAACAATACCTGGCGCAAGAACTTTGAGGAGAGCGGCATGATTTTTTCCGGAACCTCGCCGAACGGGGAGCTGGTGGAGATCATAGAGTTGAAGGAGCATCGCTGGTTTGTTGGGGTACAGTTCCACCCTGAGCTGAAATCAAGAGTTCAGAAGGTACATCCTCTGTTTCATGGCTTTGTGGCCGCAGCGAAGGAGTATGCCCAGGGCGTTCATCAGATGGAACTGGTCGTTGAGAAGCCTGTTGAGCGGCCCTCATTCGCTCCCGTGTACGATGAACCGGCGCAATAAGGGGCTTTTTTCCACTTTTTTGGAAGAAAGGTTTAGAAAAGATTAGGAAGGGAGAGTTAAAGATGATACATTGGGGACCCACTGAAGAAGAGCCGAAAGGGAAAGCTGAAAGCGGGGAAAGAGCCTGAAAAATGGCACGTTATTTGACAGTATGAG
>CAJAIK010000039.1 GCA_903939765.1 uncultured Chlorobiaceae bacterium
GTAACGCCCAATGCTGTCCACGGTGATACTTTTTCACGAATATCCTCAAAATCCATAATGGTGACATGAGTATAATCGACATTGATGTGTTTAAAAAGAACAGGGACGGTACACTGAGATACAGAGCCAAATCCAATAATGAGTATGTTTTTGTTAAAATCAATCACGGCTTTTCACTTTATTTTTAAATAAACTTTAGATATATATAATTTGATTTTTATGGGGCAATCGTCTGTATTTAAACGTTCCTGATACAATGACGCAAATCGTGGCACGACGATGTGTAAGTTTACTAAATTCTTCATCGTTCAAGGATTATCAATAAAAGGATCTTGCCTTGTTGTTAATTTTAATGATCTTCAATAGCCCGGCAAGATACTATATCAAAAAGTCAAAAACAAAATTAGCCGTCAACAAAAGGGTTACATCACTTCAAAACGCACTTTCCGAAAGGCTTATCTCTTTCAATTAAAAGAGTTACAAGCTCTTTACCAGAGGTTTTCATCTCTGCGATGTACACGTTTTCATTATGACAAATCCAATGATTTTATTCAAATTGATGTGAGCATTATCCGTTAAAAAAAGGGATCGTTTTCTGGTCAAAAAAAAAATCGGTAATTACTTTTATATTTGGCTAATATGCCGATGTTCCACCAACCTGATTTGTTGCCAGTGCCAAAAAAAATAGTTGACCGCTACGAGCATACCGTTGAAGGGCTTGTTATCGTTGATGTGGCCGCAAGGCGTGTAGAAGATCTTTATGAGAATTTCGACAAAACAGCTCCATTTCACAAAAAGGATCTTGATGAAGATCTCGCCTATTATCTCAGAGAGTGGGTCAATCATCTCTTTGCTGTTAAAGGTACTCCCTCATTTCTCAACACTTTTATTGCCGAAGGACTTACCATTGTTGCATAGGTTTCGGTGTGGGAAGCGGTTGCAACATTTTTGCTGAACTGGCCTCAGCATCTCTTCCGCATCAGGCTTTTCCGTAAAATCGCTGAAGCTCCGGTGCAGTTTCAGCCCTCTTCGGAGCCTCGTTCCGGAGTGGCTGATGCTCCAGCAGGACGTTAGCCTGTTTGACCCTGATAAAAAAACGCGAACAGTACCTTCTGACGTATGCTGTTAACCTGCGCCGGTGAAGGTTGAAGATACCGTATTTGACCCTAACAGAACGAGTACTTTTGGTAATTATCTGTACAGGTTACTCAAAAGAGATGCCAATGCTGATTTCATAAAGCCATGAGGTTATTTTTTCCTGTATTTCGTCACGAACCTCACGGAAAACAGCAAGTTGCTCTTCCGTTTTACCAGATATTGCCGCCGGATCGTTGACTGGCCAGTAATATCGTTTTTCATCAGGTAGTCCCGGCCAAATCCGTGGGCAGGTTGATTGTGCCTTGTTGCACACAATCATCAGGTAATGAATCATGGTCTTTCCAAGGTAGAGTTCTACTGCTTTCGGCTGTTGAGAAGTGATATCGATACCGATTTCCTTCATAACTTGTATCGCCAAAGGGTGGACTTCATCATTCGGTTCAAGCCCTGCACTTAAAGCTTCGAACCGCTCCCCTGCCAAGTGCCGAAGTAATCCTTCGGCCATCTGGCTCCGACAAGAGTTGCCGGTACAGAGAAAAAGCACGTTTTGTTTTTTTTGCATGATCGAATGTTGACTTATGGGTTGCCATCAGGTTTCTGTCATTTCTCCGAAATATTTCCCTTTAAACCATAGCGAAACATTAACCAGCGCAATCAGAGCCGGAACTTCAACGAGCGGCCCGATCACTGCGGCAAAGGCCTCGCCGGAATTGATGCCAAATACCGCGACGGCTACGGCTATGGCGAGTTCAAAGTTGTTACTTGCTGCGGTAAATGCGAGTGTTGCGGTTTTCGGGTAGCCTGCCCCAACCTTGCGGCCCATGTAAAAAGAGAGCAGAAACATGATTACGAAGTAGATCAGAAGGGGAATCGCTATGCGCACCACATCCATGGGGATTTTTACGATATACCCGCCCTTGAGCGAAAACATCACAACAATGGTGAAGAGCAGCGCCACAAGCGTGAGCGGGCTGATGCGGGGGATGAATTCCGACTCATACCACTCTTTTCCTTTCAGCCTCAAGAGAGTAAAGCGGGTGAAAAAACCGGCGATAAAGGGAATGCCGAGATAGATAAATACCGATAGGGCGATGTCGGCGATAGAGATATCAACGGCCACGGAGGTAATCCCAAGCCACTTCGGCAGCAGGGTCAGGAATATCCATGCGTAGAGCGGGAAAAAGAGCACCTGGAAGATCGAGTTGAAAGCGACCAGCCCAGCGGCATACTCGGTGTCACCTTTTGCGAGCTCATTCCAGACAATGACCATGGCGATGCAGCGGGCAAGGCCGATCATGATAAGACCTGCCATGTAGTGCGGCATATCCGAAAGCAGAAGCACGGCAAGCACAAACATCAAAATCGGGCCAATTATCCAGTTCTGCACCAGCGAAAGCAGAAGCACTTTTGTGTTGCGAAAGACATCTCCAAGCTCCTCATATTTTACCTTTGCCAGAGGAGGGTACATCATGACAATGAGCCCTGCGGCTATCAGCATGTTGGTTGTGCCCGACTGAAAGAGGTTCCAGAAGCCGGGAATTCCGGGATAAAGATATCCGGACAGCACCCCTACACCCATGGCAAGAAAAATCCATAGCGTCAGATAGCGGTCAAGAAAGGAGAGCTGTTTTGCTGCAATAGCCATGATTATCCGGCTGTTAAATTCTCGTTATAGAACTGTCTGAAACGCAGATTGATCTCGTCACGGACACGACGGAAAACGGCGATTATCTCATCTTTTGTCCCTGTCGCCTCAGCCGGGTCGTCAAAGCCGATGTGCAGACGGTGCTCCACTTTGCCGGTAAACATCGGGCACGACTCATTGGCGCCGTCACAGACCGTTATGACATAATCAAAAGCTTTGCCGAGAAATTCATCCACACTTTTCGGCTTGTTCAAGCTGATATCAACCAACTCTTGACGCATGACTTCCACGGCAAGCGGATGAACAGCCGCGGCCGGTTTTGTTCCAGCGGAAAAAACCTCAATAGAGGTGTCGAAAGAGCGAAGAAACCCTTCAGCCATCTGACTGCGACAGGAGTTTCCGGTACAAAGAATGAGAACTGATTGCTTCACAAAGTCTCTTGTTAGAGGTTTTCAATGTTAACCGCGTATATGCCCGGACACGTCTTGATGGGAGGCCACACATGGTACCATGTGATTGTCCGATTCAGATTCTTTGTGCAGATACCGGCTTTGTTCGAGGTACCTGCAAGGGTGACCCTGTCACCATCAGATAGACTTCTTCTGCAATATTTCTCCATCCCTCTCCAGGAGTATCGTTTTCTCTCACATAATTCGGAAACACATCGGCTTGCAACATGAAATGCTCCGTCAAATTATGGCGCATCATGCCAATGACCGTAATGCCCTTGATTTTGGCTTCCGCAAGGATTTCGAGAGCCTGTTCATTTGAAATAAATACAACTTTTCACACTCAAATATATTGAGCTATTGTGACAATATTGTTGCAATCATGTAAAATGAACCCTCTCGTATGCCAGGCTGCGAGTTCCATGATGAAAAACTCACCTCACCCACCTTTCACCCGTTATTTACTGGAATAATGCAACCTCTACAAAACACTCCGAATGCGGATTCTCTACTCTTTGTTTAAATCGGTTACAACAACAGCCCCGTGGAACCGTCTGTCGGGAAAGAGCACCCTCCCCTTGGAATTGATGACGATATGGGGATACCCGGAATTTTCCAGCAACCGCAGAAGTTTTACCAGATCTTTTTTCCCGGCAGGCTTAATAATGATATCTGCCACAGCCTCAACTTTTTTGACATCATGATTTTTCAGTTCCTCCTGCAAAAAAAACTCACCTTTTATTTCAGCCCTTAATTCATCAAGTCGCAACATGAAGCACTCCGTTTATTTTAATGACGCAAAGATGCGCTCAATTTTGGTGCCGGAAATCTGGCAACATTTCTTATCCCCTTGTAATCTGTCCCAGTGCGGCCTTGCGTTCAAAAATCCCTCTGAGACCATCGGTCAGTTCGTTGTAGATTCTGCTTCTGCTGTCTTTGATACGGCTGTATAGCTTGAGGATATCGAGCATCAGGATAATGCGCGTCGAACTGCAATGCAACTCACCAAACAAATGCTGTCCAACGATTTCAAAGCCGAGCACCCTGGTATGAAAGTTCAGGGGTGAATGCGGCTCACCTTCAAACACATCAGTAATAAAATGGGTGTAATCACGCTCTATAACCTCTTCAGTTGCAGCACGCATGAGACGGAGGGCTACCCTCGGTTTTCTGCGGAACTCTTCAAGAATCATAAACCTTCCGATTTCTACATATCTGCCGGCGCTTTTCAGTTTTTCAACCGTAATGCCCGGCATGAACTTCACATCGTACTCTTCGGGAAGGTCAAAAGAGGGATCATAAAGCAGACGGAGCACACCTGCAGGTCGGCCGTTTACTTTTGCCAGAAACCATGAAAACCCGGCGTTTCCTGCAAGCTCATCAGGAATCTGGTTCTGAACCGTATTGATCCAGTTTTTTTCTTCATAAAACACCTGTCTGATAACTTCGAGTGCGCCAGCACGATCGCCAGCACTTTCAATCCTGAGAACGGTTACACTGGACATAAAGGCTCCTTGGTTTGGTTATCTTATGAAAAGCTGTATCTGTTCCTCGGAGAGGGCTCACGGTATCGTTTGCCGGAAAGTTCGGCAAGACAAAGCATGATCTCATGGGTGACCTCGGCGGCCATCCGGTTTCGTTCAGAGTGTTGCCTGCTGGTCCCCGAAACTGAAGGCATCATTGCACGGTATCTCTCAGACTGCTGCAGGAACATCATCGGCTGACCGATCCTGACAATTGTTCTACCGAGCATCGGAATTTTCCCCCTGTTTATTCTGCTGATGAAATCAATTCCAACCGCAATAACAGGCGCTCCGCTCTGCAAGGCAATATGACCTACGCCCGATCTCCCCCTGACCAGGCTTTCCGGATCCCTGTTGCGCTTTCCCTCGGGAAAAATCCCGATACTGCAGCCTGCCAGGAGCTTCTCTGCGCAACGTTCTATGGTACCAGTGGAAGGTGCCAGCGGCCTGATTGCCTCTATCCAGGAAAGAGTGGAACGTTTGTGATAGACATAGACGGGATCAATCATATTCATCAAAGAGCCAAGAATAGGCACTTTGCCGTACATCCAGTCAATGACAAAGCTGATACTGCTGCCGCCGAGATGATACATAAGCAGCGCCGGTACCATCAAGGCTTCAAGAGAATTATTGTGGTTGAAAACATAAATGCTCGCGCTCCCGGCTCCAGAAAGATTTTCCAGACCATACGTCCTGGTTAACAGAAAATTTGGAAGCATGAAAATCCTCAGCAGGAGAGCCCTGCTTCGAGATAAAAATGGAAGCTGCTTGAAAAAACGTTTATAAATATTTTTCACAAGACTCTTTCAGTACCCGATACATGACCCAGAAGAACCTTAAACTACACAACTGTAAAAAAACAAAATAGTGTTGGGGAAAAGTTACGGCCATGCAACAGTTCTGTGAACTTTGCTTTCACTCTTTGTGCCGGGAGAAGCAAGCTGTAGTATGATGATGCTTCAGGTCAGAAGATGAAGACGGGAAAAAACATAATCGAGGGAGTCTTCGTTCAGAACAATCCTTGAAAAGCCCGTCGAATCGAGTTCCATTGGCCGGTTGCTTCTTTCACTGATGAACTTGCGGTTCTGCTTGCCATTGTACCAATAAACAAGCCTGATGGTGCTCCCCTCGATTTCAAGGGCGGTGATACCACGTTTTCCAATAGTACAGCCAGAGTTGAAAACGCTGGGAATGGTGAGATTATTGTAAATGCCGCTCCGAAGCCCGGAAACCTTCCCCTTTTTGTAACATCCGTCAAGCTCACTTTTCAGCTCAACGATGCTCAGCTTGATGGCTGCCCGTTTTTCGCCATCAGCGGTCGAATACGCCCGGCAGAGTTCCTCAATCCTGTAATTCAGAAAATCAGCTTTTGAAAGTGATTCAAACAAGGGGCGATGGGTATGACCAATTATGGAAACAATCTTCGACTGGTTTGAGAACTCATAAATTGATTGCTCAATAGCAAATCGTTGGCGACTGTTATAGGCAACTGAAAAGTTTCTTATTCCGAGAGGCTTGGCAAAATAGCGGAGAAAAAATATAACCGAACGGTTGAACATGGAACAGGTTTGCCACAAAAACAGCGCTGCCTGATGACCATGAAAGAGCAGGAGTGTTTCATCTCCATAATGAAATTTGACTGATTCGACAAGCGATGAAGCAAGCCGATACTCTCTCTCGTCAAGAAGCGCCGCATCATGATTCCCGTATGTTTTCCAGAAAAAACCATTTTGTCCAAATTTGAAAAAGAGATCATAAAAGTCACTCCACTGGCGAGCAATACTTTCAAGAGAGAACTTGAAGAGTTCTTCAATATCGCCATTAAGCACAAGACTATATTGTCCAGGCAAATAATATCTCTCGAGCATGGTTTTAACCAGTTCGGAATTTTGCCGAAACTCATCGAGCCTGCCGCCATTGCCCATGTGCAGGTCACTGAGGACAAGAACCTTCGACGAATGATCAAGAGTAACAGGCTTCGCCCTCTTGAGCAGGCGATCAAGATGAGGATGCTTTTTAGTATGAGGGCTCATGGCATCGCATTATCACCAAAACAAAGCACCGGGGCACGCAATCCAGACTTTGGCTCATACTTCATGATTGTTGTCGACACAGAATCTGATTTATTATTTTATTGTCAGTTCATTACTTCCCTTACCTGTTCAATCATTATCAACGACAGTTCTGTTTCAGCTCATAAATTAATCTCTTTTTTATTAAGAAAATGTAAACTTCTCTTGTTGGCAAGTTTTTATTATCCTTGTTTCATGCATCTTTATTGTTACAAAACCGCAAAATCTTTATCAAAAAAAACAGGATAATAATGTTTTGCATTTCTGTAACATATAAATCCTGGATTAAAATTCGGATAAAGTTTATATAGGTTGGAACAGAAGGTAATTTTTCTTTTAAAAAGAATAAAAAACCCAAAGCCAACAATGAACCAGGTTAAGCCCTATAAAATCATAATAGAATGGAGAGGTGAGGAAGATTTTTATTTCATTTGCGATTACGATCGTTCTGATGTAAAAAAAATCGGGCAGAATCCCCCTATCAGTAAAGCCAAAACTTTTCCCTTAATGGCACAGGCAATGGGCAATGTTCTCAGAAAGCTTCGACAAGAGCATATTTCTTTTCCCTTATTTCTTGTTGCTCTCGCCTTCAACCATCGCAATCTGCTCCATGAAATAGATCAACTGCTGCATCTTCTTCACCTTCATCTCGAAAAGGAGCAGGTTCCAGGAAGTTTTGCCTGCCATATTTCTTCATCAAAACAAGAACCATCCTCTAACCCCGAATAAAAAGAAGACATTCAGCTTTATTTTGCAAAACAGGTGAAAATACGAGCTATCCAGAGTTCTGTTAATTATTTGAAAACAACCATGAGCACAAAACAGATTTGCTCTTCGTCTTCATATATTATTGACAAAATTTACTGGCATGTCATGGATTATACATGATATGCTGTCGATAATAAATGACTTAACCCTTTTCATATTATGCATAACAGATCACCTTGGCCTCAGACGGTCAATGCTGCCGCAGAACGGATTATTTCGCTAATGAGCGACAAAGAGAAAATAAAAGTCAGCTCTGTTCCAGAAGGTAAGTTGCAGAAACTCCGTTTTTTTCTTGGGAGATACATTCATAATGAACTCGGATTACTCGAAGGCAATCATGCCTTGATAAAAGCATGCGCCATTTCAAAGCATGGTAATTTTGAAAGTCTTTTTTTTCTGAATGATGCCGATTCAGCATCACATGTAATCCAGGAAGCAATCTGGAGCAGGCTGAATACGATAATGACTGTCAGCTAACTACTGATATATTTGAACTTACAATACCAGATTCAAAAGCAAACGACTCATTAACAGAACAAGGCACAAAAACGTCGAATACCGTGGTTCCGCTCTTTTTATGACAAACACCTTATCAAATAACGACTCACTTGAGTTTTTGGCAAAAGAGCTTAAAAGGGGTCGACTGGAAAAAAAACTTTCTGTAGATGATGTGAGTCAGTTGACCAATATTAAAAAGCAATATTTGGAACAACTTGAGGATGGGAATTTCGGTTTTCTGCCAAACACCTATGTATATGCCTTTGCAAAGGAATACATAAGGGCTATGGAACTCGACTGCAATGAAATTCTTGAACAATGCAAAAAAGATCTCCAATTGCACGGAGCATTTAACAAGGATGAGATTGTCGAAACAGGTTTCGAACAGAACAACAAAAAACCGTTGGGCGGGATAAACATACACAAATCGGAGCTTATGAAGTCCATACTACCGTTAACCGTCGGCATGTTTGTCGGCGTACTTATAGGCGTCTGCTCCAGTTATAGCGACCATAGTAACGAAGTTTCAGCTCCTCGCCTGCCAGTTTTAACTGCAAAACCATCCGTCACTTCCGGAGAGACATCTTTCAGAAAAAAACAGCGTTCAAATTCCCTTGAAACCTTATCACTGCAGGCGAAACCATCCACTGCGCAGCCAAACTCATCTGCGTCTTCCGTTGCTCCGGCGCCTCTTCCTGTTTCAGGTACTCAGAAATAAGGCAACAACCATGAGGCTGTTGCCTGGTACGATAATCAGGTAAAGCAAAAGAGGCTGTTATAAAAAACAGTTGCCTTTGATATTGCAAACCATCCGGACTTGTTCTTCATGAAAGGGTTGGGCGTTCTCTGTGCAAATACAGTCTCCTCCAACTTTCTTCAAAGAACCCTCAAATGCTGTCAACTGGTTTCCTGAACAATCGAAATTACCCTTGACCTTTTTGGGAGCATCCTCAAGTGTTGCGATCTGGTTCTCTGAGCAATTAAAATCCCCCTTCACCTTTTCAGGAGCCCACTTGAGTGAAATCAATTGATTATTTGAACAATTAAGCCCGTCAACTTTTTGAGGAGCACCTTTAAGGGATGAGAGTTGATTACCGGAACAATCAAATACCCCGACTTCTTCAGGAGCTCCTTTGAGAGAAGTCAACTGATTTGCTGAACAATCGAAAGAGCCGCGCACTTCACGAGAGACTCCTTTAAGCGAGGTTAACTGGTTTCCACTGCAAGAGAAATCTCCCCTGACAACATAAGGGCTGCCTGCCAGTGAAGCAAGTTTGTTGCGGGAACAATCAAAATCACCCTGCACCTTTAGTGGCGCACCCTGGAGTGTTGCAAGCTGATTATCAGAACAGTTGTAATCACCACCAACTATCAATGGGGCACCATCAAGTGAGGAGAGCTTGTTGCCGGAACAGTTGAAATCTCCTTCTACTATCTCCAGGCAGTCCGCGAGCAGGGTTTCCGTATTTATAAGAACCTCCCCTTTGAACACGGTCAACTGATTTCCTGCACAGGAAAAATCTCCCATAATGAATGTTGGACAACCCAAAAGAGAGGTCAGTTGATTGCAGGAACAATCAAAGTCCCCTTTAACCTCATCAGGACCACCTTCGAGTGAGGTCAACTTGTTCCCTGAACAGTTAAAATCTCCCTTAATTTTTTTTGGGCTGCCCTCAAGTGTGGTGAGCTTGTTGCCGGAGCAGTTAAAATCTCCCTTTACCCTCTCAGGGCACCCTTCCAGCAAAGTTATTCCCTTATTGGAACAATCGATGTCACTTTTTCCATCAAGCTCCCCCATGACATCGGCAAACGTTACTTTTTTACTCATAGTACCTCCGTTGAAAAACAGGTTATCGACATTTATTAATACCCAATTATTTTCCTGTGACTTTTTACGCGTTTAATGTGACGCATCCTTGTGAATGATTTCACCTGTCACGAGATAACCGACCTCCTGTGCAATCTTTACAGCGTGGTCGGCAATATGCTCGATATAGCGGGAGATACTCATAACCGCCATAAGCTGACTCACATCAGCATCCGGGATTTTTATCAAAGCTGTTGCCTTGTTAACGACCGCGCGGTGCATTACCTCAATCTCTTTGTCAAGAACACCAACCTCATCGGCCAGAGCTTGCTCTTTTAAGGCAAAGGAGGTAATCGACTTTTTAACCATTTCGGCCGCAAGCTCACCCATATCCTCGAACTCAAAAGATTCGATAATCTCAGGAGTGATTTCAAGCATAAGATCAAGACTATGAAAAGAGAGATCAGCAATACGCTCCAGCTCATCATTGATCATGATAATGGTCATTATGGTGCGCAGGTCACTTGCAACCGGATGCTGAAGGGCGAGAAAAGAGAGGCATCGCTCTTCGAGATCAATCTCTGCCATATCAATTTCATAATCAGCAAGCATTCTCTGCTTTGTGCCAGGTTCATCATGCTGCACCGCCGCATGCAGTGAAATCAAAAAATTCTCCAATACTCTATTGGATAGTTGAACAAGAACTTCAGAAAGTTCTGTTATTTGCACATGAACTGGCCGTTCTGACATAATATTAATGGCGGTTAAATTCATTTGATCAATCACGTTATTGCACTTGTGACATTTTTTTTCGGGGTCGACCGGGTTAAAAAAAGTGCCTGACTGTTCACTTTCGGTCCATCAATGCTGATCTTCGAATATGTTGCGTCAGCATGCATCTCCCAGGCCTTGACATTATCGCTCATAATCAGATCAAGATCCGATTTGACAACACGAATGATCGCCTTATCAAACACCGGAAAAAGTGTTTCAACCCGATCATCAAGGTTTCGTGGCATGATATCCGCACTTCCAAGATAGAGTTCCTCCTTTCCTCCATTATAGAAGTAGTAGGCCCGGCTGTGCTCAAGAAAACGTCCGATAATACTGATGACCCTTATATTCTCGCTGACTCCCTCTATCCCTGGCTTGAGGCAGCAGACCCCGCGGATGATAAGGTCAATCTTTACCCCTTCGCAAGACGCCTTGTAGAGTGCCCGGATAGTTTTACCATCCACCAGGGCATTCATTTTCATGATGATCCTTCCCTTGTTCTCCTTCCGGCTCCACTCAACCTCCCGGTCAATCATCTCGATAATCCTTTTTCTGGTATTTATCGGCGAGACGAGCAGCTTTCTGTATTCGGTATGTTTTGAGTAGCCTGTCAGGGCGTTAAAGAGTTCTGCCACATCGTTGGCAAGTTGCTCGTTGACGGTAAAAAGGCTGTAATCGGTATAGATTTTGCCTGTTGCCGGATTGTAGTTACCTGTCCCAAGATGGAGATAGCGCTTCAGCTTATGTTGCTCACGTCGCACAATCAGGGTAAGCTTGGCGTGGGTTTTCAGCCCCGGAAGACCGTAGGCGACATGTGCCCCGACATCTTCAAGTGCGCGGGCCCAGATAATATTGTTTCCTTCGTCAAACCTTGCCTTGAGTTCCACCAGAACCGCTACCTGTTTACCCGCTTCAGCAGCCTTCATCAGGGCCTTGACAATCGGCGAATTACTGCCAACCCTGTAGAGCGTCTGCTTTATTGAAAGCACATCCGCATCAAGAGCTGCCTGATTGATAAAATCAACAACTGGCTGAAAAGAGTCGTAAGGATGGTAGAGTAACCGATCTTTGGCTTTTATGGCACTGAAAATATCGGCGGGGAACTGCTCCTCGATAACGTTTTTTGGTACAAATGGATCATCTTTCAGAGCAGGAATCTCAATTTTCAGAAGCTCCATCAGAGAGCTGAGTCCAAGAGCCCCATCTATTTCATAGACGTTTCTTGCGGAAACGTCAAGATTTTTCATCAAAAGCTTTCTCACCGGCACAGGCATTGCCGGAGTGATGTCAAGCCGAACAACCTTTCCGTAACGGCGTGAGCGGATTCCCTTTTCGATGGTCTTCAACAAATCTCCCGCTTCATCCTCCTCAATTTCAACATCTGCGTCGCGAATCAATCTGAAAAGATAGGCTTTGGTGATCCTCATTTTTGGAAACAACTGCTCCAGATTGTTTTCTATAAGCTCCTCAAGCCAGATAAAGCGAAGAATCCCGTCATCATCAAAACCTTTGATATCATTAAGCCGAAGAAGCCGTGGAAGCATACTCGGGACTTTGACACGGGCAAACTTCAACGTAGTGCTTTCGTCATCAGCAATTTCTATAGCGAGATTCAGTGAAAGGTTCGACATAAAAGGAAAGGGATGGCCGGTATCGAAAGCCAAGGGGGTCAAGACGGGATAAATCTCTTTGCGAAAATAGTGGCTTAATGCATGCTGCTTCATAGCAGATAATTCTGAAAATCGGAGAAACTCAATACCCTCCTGCTGAAGTGCAGGCACCAGGTCTTGATAAAAGCACTTGTTTCTCTGGCTGAGCTGCCGCAAAATCATCGTCCTGATTTTTTCGAGCTGTTCAAAAGGAGTGTGGCCATCAATCGTTCGTTCCACAATACCCGCTTCATACTGATCCTCAATACCGGCAACCCGGGTCATGAAATATTCATCAAGGTTTGAACTGAAAATCGAAATGAATTTCACTCGTTCCAAAAGCGGATGCGCTTCAGCATCCAGCGCCTCTTCAAGCACACGCTGGTTGAACGCGATCCAGCTCAGCTCCCTGTTGAGATAAAAAGAGGTATCGAAAAAATCAGGAAGCGCCACTCCCTTGCCATCTTCCTCATCACATGTCTGCATAAGAGGCATAAAAAAATTGATCCCGGTCTCCCCATGCCGTATAAAAAAACGCCACAACTCTTGGGGACAATGAACATCGAATGGACAATAATGTAGAGGCTTTGTTGTCACGAACCAATGGACTTCTGTTACAAGTATGAAAACAAATGCCGGGAAGGTAACGAAAGAGTCAGAGCTACTTTTTTGAAAAGTATATTGGGCAATCTTTATCCTTTACCAGCAGAAGAACTGCCAAAACAGATATCTGCTGATCCGGGTTTTTCATGTCGATCATTTATTTTTGGAGATAGAACGATGAGTACAAGAGCAACAAAACGACTTTTCGCCGATGTTTTAGGCCCCCTTCTTGATGGAAAAGGCGACATCGATTGTTCAAACAGAGGGCTTACCTCTCTTGAGGGATGCCCTGGAATCGTGGCAGGTAATTTCAACTGTTCGGGAAATCAGTTGACTTCACTGGAGGGTGGCCCTCACACCGTTACCGGTGATTTTTCCTGTTCAAATAACCAGTTGACATCGCTTGAAGCCTGTCCTGATGAGGTTCACGGCGATTTCGATTGTTCTCACAATCAATTGCTCTCACTTGAAGGTGCTCCAAAAAAGGTGACGGGTAATTTTGATTGTTCTGCCAACCAGTTGACAACACTTTATGGTCATCTGAAAAAAGTTGGTGGAGATTTTTCCTGTTCAGATAACCTGCTTACCTCACTCAATGGTGCACCTCATAAAGTTGGCGGAGATTTTGCCTGTTCGGATAACCTCCTTACCTCACTTGAGGACGCTCCGCGTGAAGTTGGTGATTTTGACTGTTCCCACAATCAGTTGACCTCACTCGAAGGGAGCCCGGATGAAATTCACGGCGATTTCGATTGTTCCGGCAATCAACTAAGCTCACTGGCAGGGTGCCCAAATTTTATTATTGGTGACTTTTTTTGCGCCGGAAACCAACTGACCTCACTGAAAGGCGGGCCGGTTGTTGTTTACGGAAACTTCGACTGTTCAAAACATAAGCTGGAATCACTCAAAGGAGCCCCCAAAGAGGTTGGGGGGGATTTTAATTGCTCAGGGAACCTGCTCACATCACTTGCAGGAACGCCTCACGAGGTTTGTCATTTTGATTGTTCCAACAATCAGTTGACAACGCTCCAGGGTGCACCCCATAAAGTGAGCGGAAATTTCTCCTGTTCAGCAAACCGGTTGACATCGCTCAAAGGTGCACCAAAAAAGGTCAAGGGCTCTTTTAATTGTTCCGGCAACCAGTTGACGACTCTTGATGGGGTACCTAAAAAAGTCAAAGGAAATTTCGATTGTTCCGCGAACCAACTGACAACTCTTGATGGAACTCTCAAAAAAGTTGGCGGAGATTTTATTTGCGGGGGAAATGCAGGGATATTTGATGAAGAAGAGGCTCGGGCAACATGTTCGATAAAAGGAAACTATATTCGATCGAACAACACCCGTTACAGCGACATAACCATCGCCAATGCCATGAAGCTGTATGAATGACAGAGTAAAAAGGCCATTCCCGAAGGAGTGGCCTTTTTGTCTAATAATGGATAACGTCTATCCATTTGAATAGAGCAAAGATGGAATTGAATTGTTATTTTACTTTGATATGAACTCTTTTATCTTGATAGCGTGAGGGTTTATTGTCCGGTCAGTTCATTCCATTTTAACGTAAGCTGCGGATGCACACCACCTCGAAAACGGTATACTTCAGGTTGAATCAGGCCGACGCCAACGATTTGCTGCCCGAAAACGCACTTCCCTCCGGATGGCAGCTCAAGGCTCACGCATCACGGAAAGAGCGGCGGGATTACTACGATACCTTTGAGTGGCAAGCTTTCGAAAAAGAGGTTGCAATTGTAAAAAAGAGAAGAACCCTTTTTTTGACCGATCTCCATACTGGCCAGGAAAAGGCATCTCTCCCTTTCCCGGCACATCCCTCCTCGTTCTTCGCCAACGCTCTTCCATCCGGAATCCTGAAGGCGGAACTCTCTTCACTGACGGATATCAGGGCATTCATAAGGCTCTGCCAGGTTGATGCTGCCATCACCTCATACCGCATTCTTGATGACAATGAGAAGAGTGTCGCACTGCTGACCTCCGAATCACTCTCGCTGGCTGGCAATGAAATGCCGGAACCCTTTGTGCACCTTCTGGCACTCTCGCCGCTCAGGGGATATGACGATGAGATGGAGCGGATGGTAACGTCATTGACAAGCGACAACAAAATCGCAACCGTTCTTGATTTCAGGGAGCTCTTTCTGCTGATCATGAATGCTGCCAGCCTCAGTGTGCATGAGTACTCTTCAAAAATCAGTCTTGACCTTGACGGCGACGCGCCGGTTTATCACAGTGCCCGTCAGTTGCTTCAGTTTACCTTTTCCGTCATGCGGGCCAATGAAGAGGGGCTCAAAAAGAACCTTGATTCCGAATTTCTGCACGACTATCGTGTTGCCATACGCCGTACCCGCTCCATTCTGAAGCAGCTCAAGGGCGTTTTTGAGCCCGAAGAGAGCGCATATTATCTCCGTCTTTTCAGGGAGCTTGGGAAACGAACCAACGAATTGCGCGACCGGGATGTCTCTCTTTTGCGGGAGGCAAGCTATTTTCGCTCTCTACCCCCTTGTCTCCAGCCATCATTGAAGCTCTTTTTCATCGACATTGCTGCATCCCGCAAGAAGCTGCACAGGCAGTTCTGCCGCTATCTTGCCTCTGACCCATGCCAATCCGCTCTTGCAGAATGGAATGCCTTTGTACACCAGCAATCCGTTCCTGATCCTGAACACTGCCCGAACGCCTCCCTTTCGACTGCCAGTGTTGCTGTCGAAAGCATCAAAAAAGCATGGAAAACGGTTATCCGCCACGGTCGTCAGGCCAGTGAGGAGACAACCGACAACGAGATCCATGCACTGCGGATTGACTGCAAAAAACTTCGTTATCTGCTTGAATTTTTCTCCTCCATTTTCCCTCATAAATCGGTCGCTCCCGCGGTACGCCAATTGAAGGAACTCCAGGATAACCTCGGTGACTTTGTCGATTTTTCGGTTCAACTGCACTTTCTTCGTGAACGTCTGACAGAGCTGCCCCCAGGCAAAGAGGAGATCGTGCTTGCTGCATCAATGGGCGCCCTTATGGCCACCCTTTTTAACAAACAGGAAGAGGCGAGGGGTCGATTCCACAAAACCTTTGAGGCGTTTGACCATGAAAAAACCGCTCAACTCTTTCACGATCTTCTGACAAGCAACATGAAATGAAAACCATAGCACTCTACAGCATCAAGGGCGGGGTCGGCAAAACGGCTGCGGCGGTCAACCTTGCCTACCTCTCCTCCCTGACATCTCAGCCAACCCTGATCTGCGATCTTGATCCGCAGGGGGCAAGCTCCTACTATTTCAGGATTACCGCCTCAAAAAAATATAACAGCGACCAATTTCTGAAGGGCAACAAAAAGATCTTCCGCAACATCAAGGCAACCGATTTTGAAAAGCTTGACCTGCTTCCTTCAGACTTTTCTTACCGCAATCTTGATATCGAACTCGCTGAAGAAAAAAAACCTCAAAAGAAGCTCAAAAAAAACCTTGAAGAGCTCAGCGATGAGTATCGCTATCTCTTTTTTGACTGCCCGCCAAACCTGACACTCCTTTCTGAAAGTGTCTTTGCTGCCTCCGACCTGATTCTGGTGCCTTTGATTCCCACGACGCTCTCAATACGCACCTACGTTCAGTTACATGATTTTTTTAAAGCCAATAAACTCGACAGCACAAAAATCCGCCCTTTTTTCAGCATGGTGGAAAAACAGAAAAAATTACACCGCGACACCATCCTTGAATTCGGGAGTGGCCCGGTATTCCTCACCCAATCAATCCCTTACAATTCCGAGGTTGAAAAAATGGGCATCTACCGCGCACCGCTCAATTACGTTCTGCCCAACGCTCCAGCCTCAAAAGCCTACCGCAACCTCTGGGAAGAGATTCGCTCACAGCTTGAATAAATGCGGGCAGCCCTCTCGCTCTTGCTTCAGCATCTGCAATTCAGAAATTCCATTCAGTTTTCACACGGTTGTAACATTGCCCTCTCCATTAAAACAGAGATATTGGGTATAAAGAAAAGCAATATGGTCAAGCTTTCAACCACCCGTCACTGAAGAAGTTCATGAAGATATATCGTCAGAAAAAGTCTCTCTTCAGCTCGCTGAACATTACACTGCTGCTGATCATCATGGCATCGGCTTCAGCTTTTTACCCCAATAACCAGACTCTGCAGGGCGCTGCAAAAAAGCGCGTCCCTCAACCACGCTCTATTTTTCTTTTTATAGGAGATGGCATGGGACCAGCGCAGGTAAAACTCTCAAGCGAACTGCTTGAGAGCGGCCACACCCTCGCCATGACCTCATTTCCGGTACTCGGTATGGCAACCACCCATTCGGCAGACCGACCTATTACCGACTCCGGAGCCGCAGGCACGGCACTTGCTACCGGCAAAAAAACCACTATCGGTACCATTTCAATGGCCGGGAACCATCTCGACACACTGAAAACCATCGCTGAAATGGCAAAGGCAAAAGGGATGAGAACCGGGATTGTTACAAGTGTTGGAATTGATGATGCAACCCCCGCCTGTTTTTATGCCCACAACGCCTCCCGCTCCAACCTGTACGACATTGCCGTGCAGATGGCCTCAAGCGGTTTCGACTACTTCGGAGGAGGATACAGCCTTGGAACTTCCGCTGAAAACCAGGCAAAAGCCAAAATTTTCAAGGGAGAGATTACCAATCTCATGCAATCGGCTCACTATTTTCTTGCACGTAACAACAAAGAACTGAAGGCCATAAAGCCGGGAACGCGATGCTGGGCATACAGCGATTATGACAGCAAGGGGGCGCTGAGCTTTGCCATGGATCGCCATGAGAGAGAAACATCGCTTGCAGAATTTACACGCGAGGGAATTCGGCTGCTCAACAACCCCAAAGGATTTTTCATGATGGTTGAAGGGGGAAAAATCGACTGGGCCTGCCACGCAAACGATGCTGCTGCAGCAGCGCACGACGTTGAGGCATTCGACAAAGCCATAGAGGAGGCCCTTGCCTTTTACCACCGGCACCCCGGAGAGACACTGATTGTCGTTACCGCCGATCACGAGTGCGGCGGGCTTTCACTTGGCAACGCAGCAAACGGTTATGAAACCCGTTTTGACCTTCTGCGCCATCAAAAAATTTCGCAGCAACGGTTTGCCGAAAAGGTCTCTGCATGGAAAAAACGAGGCACCGTCACTTTCCCTATGGCGCTCGACAGTGTCAAAGTCTCTTTCGGACTTGGAGATGTTGATGCCGGGGATCGCAACGCGCTGCAGCAAGCCTACCTGGCAACCATGAAAAGCGAGGATGCCGGAACAAAGAGCACTGATACTTTCAGCCCGGCCGTAACCGCCCTGTTAAACAACCGAGCCGCAATCGGCTGGAGCAGCAATGCCCATACGGCCGTGCCCGTTCAGGTTTTTGCCATAGGGCGTGGAGCCGAGACATTCAAGGGCTTTTACGACAATACCGATATCGCAAAAAAAATCATGCAGATCGCCAAACTGAAAGCCCCTGAAAAATAGTCTGACCCTTATCAACTCTGCCAGGGTTCTCCAGACTCTGAACAATGTTGCAAAATTGTGACAAACAACGTTTCCATTTTTACCGTACATTCAGAAACATTTAAAACGGATGATAGTGACACCGCTTGCAGTAATTTTATACTCAATCAATTTTGATAATACCAAAAATGTCCATAACGGCTGTAATCCAGGTTTTTGATCCCGCATTGTGCTGCAGCAGTGGCGTGTGCGGCATCGATGTCGATCAAGCTTTGGTCAGCTTTTCGGCTGACGTTGATTGGGCTCTGCAAAATGGGGCTCAGATAGAGCGCTTCAATCTGGCCCGGCAACCGCTGGCCTTTGCAGAAAACCAGACGGTAAAAATCTTTCTCGACAGTTTGGGGGCAGAGGCCCTGCCGCTGATTCTTGTCGATGGCGAAGTGCTCTTGAGTGGCCGATACCCAAGCCGGGCTGAACTTGCTGGCTGGGCATCCATAACACTGCCAACCGCAGAGTCGAAACCGGGCAAAAGTTGCTGCTCCGATAGCAATTGCTGCGGATAATTCACGAAACCACTCTAATGAAATTTCTCAAAGAGCCTCCACGCTTCCTTTTCTTTACCGGAAAAGGGGGCGTTGGCAAAACCTCAATTGCCTGCGCAACGGCCATGAAACTCGCTGAAGCCGGGCGACAAATTTTACTGGTGAGCACTGACCCTGCCTCTAATGTCGGCCAGGTTTTCGGTATCACAATCGGCAGCAAAATCACTCCTGTCGATGCCGTTTCGGGCCTTTTTGCGCTCGAAATTGACCCGCAGGCAGCGGCACAGCACTATCGCGACCGCATCGTCAACCCGGTACGCACTCTCTTGCCAGAGAGCATCGTCAAGAGCATTGAGGAACAGCTATCCGGTGCCTGCACAACGGAGATTGCCGCCTTCGACGAGTTCACCGCCCTCTTGACCGACTCAGCCCTGACCGCCGACTTCGACCACATCATCTTCGATACGGCACCAACCGGACACACCATCCGGCTGCTGCAACTTCCCGGCGCATGGACCGGTTTTCTTGAAGAGGGCAAGGGTGACGTCTCATGCCTCGGCCCGCTGGCCGGTCTTGAAAAGCAGCGCTCCCAGTACAGGGAGGCCCTCGAAGCCTTGGCCGACCCCTTGCGTACGCGCCTGGTTCTGGTCTCGAGAGCCCAGCAATCCACGTTGCGCGAAGTCGCCCGAACCTGTGAAGAGCTCGCCGCAATTGGCATCTCACAACACTATCTTATCATCAACGGCATACTTCCCCAACGCGAAGCGGCAGAGGATGCACTTGCGGCTGCACTCTTTTCGCGTGAGCAAGCCGCATTATCGGCCATGCCGGAGAGCCTCAGGGCATTGCCGACCGATCATGTCGCACTCAAGGCCTTCAATCTGGTCGGCCTTGAAGCCCTGCACCAGTTACTCTCCGACAATGAGCAGCTCTCGTTTTTCACTGAAGAAGCAATCACACTCAACACTCCCGGCCTCCTGACACTGGTTGACGACATCGCACGCAAAGGCAAGGGCCTTGTCATGTTCATGGGTAAAGGAGGGGTTGGCAAAACAACCCTTGCCGCCGCAGTAGCTCTTGAACTTGCCCGTCGCGGCCTGCCGGTGCATCTTACCACCTCCGACCCAGCGGCTCACCTCGCCGAAACATTGAACGGCTCCATGGAGATGCTCACCGTCAGCCGAATCGATCCCCGCGCCGAAACCGAACGCTACCAGAAAGAGGTGATGAGTACCAAAGGAAAGGAGCTCGACCTGGAAGGGATTGCCCTGCTCGAAGAGGACTTGCGCTCGCCCTGCACCGAAGAAATTGCCGTATTCCAGGCTTTTTCACGCATCATCAGTGAGGCCGACCAAAAATTTGTTATCATGGATACGGCGCCTACCGGTCATACCCTGCTGCTGCTCGATGCAACAGGAGCCTATCACCGTGAATTCACCCGTCAAAGTGGAACAGAAAAGCAGCACCATCTCACGCCGATGACGCGGATGCAAGACCCGGAAAAGACCAGTATCGTGCTCGTGACGCTGGCAGAAACTACTCCTGTGCTCGAAACCGCCAATCTGCAAGCGGAGTTGCGACGAGCTGGCATTGAACCGTGGGGTTGGGTTATCAATAACAGCGTAGCCGCTGCCAAACCACAATCCCCACTTCTCAAGCAGCGAGCACACAACGAACTGAACGAGATTGACGCCGTGGCCCGCCTTTATGCCACCCGCTACGCCGTCGTACCGTTGCTGCGTGAAGAGCCAACAGGAGCGAACCGGCTTCTGAAGCTCATCCAAGCCGAGGTGAGAGAGCACACAATATAAAAGTTGCATACCATGTCAAATCCACAGATTCTTGTTGTCGAAGATGACCAGAACCTTGCAAAACTGCTTGAATATAATCTTAACAGGGCAGGCTATAGATGTCACCTTTCCGGCACCGCTGAAGATGGGCTTGAGCAGCTCTCAAAAAAAAGCGTTGATCTTGTGCTGCTTGATGTGATGCTGCCAGGGATGGACGGCTTTGAACTCTGCCGAAGAATCAGACAGCATCAGCGTTACAAAGATATCCCCATCATCATGGTGACGGCCAAAGGAGAGGAGATTGACCGGATTTTGGGATTTGAGCTCGGCATTGATGACTATGTGGTCAAACCCTTCAGCCCCCGTGAGCTGACACTGCGCATACGGGCAATCCTCAAGCGCGATCACCGGCAGAGCGGAAAAACGGAGGAACTGCTCAAGGCAGGAGCCCTTGAAATTGATCTGACGCGCCACCTTGTGATGCTTGAAGGCAAGGAGCTTGTGGTGACACTGATGGAGTTCAAGCTTCTGGTCGCTCTCCTCAAAAGAAAGGGAGAGGCGCAGTCGCGAGAAAGGCTGCTCAGTGATGTCTGGGATATCGATAAAAGCATCAACACCAGAACCATCGACACACACATTACCAGAATCCGCGAAAAACTCGGCGAAACTGGTCGCATGATCACAACCGTTCGCGGACTTGGTTACAAATTTGAAGAAAAAGAGGGTGATGACCATGCCGCCTAAACTCTCCGTCAAGCTTGGCCTTGTCATCGGGATGATTATTTTTTTTTCCACAGTCATCAGCTATTTTTCGATTGAGGGTCGATTGACGGAGATACTGGTCTCGGCAACAAAAAAGGAGCTTCACCGCGATCTTCTGTTCAACAAACAGATGTTCGAAGAGGAATCGCGGGAATGGCAGACAAATGAGCAAAGCAGCGCATGGGTCGAGCGTATCGCACATGCGCTCGACATCCGGGTCACACTGATTGATCTTCAGGGAGAGGTCATCGCCGACTCCGCTATCCCCCCCGGCAAGCTCTACGCAATGGAGAACCATTGGAACAGGCCGGAAGTACAGGAGGCCATTACAAAAGGGTACGGCGAAAGAACCCGGTACAGTCAAACCGTCAAAGAGCACATGCTCTATTTGGCCATCCCGGTCGGTTTGCCAAAACCCTATGCTATCCTGCGATTCGGCAAACCACTTTACGATATCGGAGTGTTCGACAATGGAATTCAAAAAGAGATCAACCAAGGGATCTTTCTTTCGCTCTTCTTCTCCCTGTTTACAGGTTTTCTGGCATCGTTTTTTCTGACCCGTCCGCTCAGGGTACTTGCAAAAAGCGCAACAAGAAGGATTAATGGCGACTATTCAGGCAGCATCCCGGTTGTCAGCAAGGATGAAACAGGCCTCTTTGCCCGCGCACTGAACGTGATGACGGATGAAATCAGGCAACTGCAGCGCAGCGAAGAGTGGCTCCGGACGGTGTTTTCAGGTATTCGTGAGGCGATCATTGTCACCGACGCGGCTGGCGACATCATTCTTGTCAACCCGGCAGCATCGAGAATGTTCCGCATCGACGGAACCATGTTCAAGTCGCGCCCGCTCCACCATCTCTCCGACAGCAAGCTTCAGGAGCTGTTTGCAAAAGTACACTGCACGCGCATCGCCCTGCGCAAAGAGGAGATGGCACTCATAACCAAAAAGGGAGAGCGCATCATGCAAATCAGCTCCATGCCACTCACCAAAGAGGCCCAGTTCGAGGGAACCGTTTTTGTTTTGAACGACATCACCAAACTTCGCAACCTTGAAGCAATACGCCGGGATTTTGTCTCCAGTGTTTCACACGAACTGCGCACGCCGCTTACCGTCATCACCGGCTACGCCGAGACACTGCTCGACGGAGCCATGCTTGAGCCCGAACATGCCACACCCTTCCTGCAAATTATCCTGCAGGCAAGCCAGCAACTCACCGCTCTTGTGAACGATGTGCTCGACCTGTCCAAAATTGAATCGGGCTATATTGAATACCAATTCAGTGCGGTTGACATCAAAAGTATTGTGCAGAAATCAGTTAATCTTCTGCAACATGAAGTTGAAAAAAAGCAGATCAAGCTTGAAATCCATATCCCCGAAGAGCTTCCTCCAGTTTTTGCCGATCCCCGCTATCTCGATATTATTATTCGCAACCTCCTCGATAACGCCATCAAATACGTTGACGAGCGCAACGGGAGAGTCAGGATTTCAGTATTCAGAAGTGGAGATATGATCCGGCTGGAGGTCGAAGATAACGGTATCGGCATATCGAAATCCGATCTTGACCGTATCTTTGAGCGCTTCTACCGGGTCGACAAAGCCCGTTCACGCGAGCGCGGAGGAACCGGCCTCGGGCTTGCCATTGTCAAGCACATTATTCTGGCCCACAAAGGCAACGTCGAAGTACGCTCACGTATCAACCACGGCTCGGTCTTCAGTGTGGTTTTGAGAATGGCGACGGCAGAGTCAGTTAAATCAGCAAGATTTAACTGATCACACATTTATTACGTCAAGACCGTTCTTTATCCAAAGTGATTCATTTTTTATTACATTGGAGACGGAACATAAAACGTCATCATTATGAACGATTGGCAAAAACGGATCACCCTTAACCCCGAACAATGTGGCGGAAGACCTTGCATTCGAGGATTGCGTATAAGGGTAATTGATATCCTTGATCTGCTGGCAACTGGCCTCAGCCATGACGAGATTCTTGAGGAACTGCCCGATCTCGAAAAAGAGGATATTCAGGCTGCGCTGAAATATGCAAGCCACAAACTTGATCATCCCGTCATTACTGCATGATCATCTGGATCGACGCACAGCTATCCCCCTCTCTGGCTGCATGGATCAACCGCAACTACCCGAATATTCAGGCACAATCAGTGAGAACTCTTGATCTTCAGCGAGCAGATGACCGTACCATATTTGATGCAGCAAAACACGCCGAAGCAGTGATTATGAGTAAAGATTCTGATTTCCTGAAACTGGTCGATCAGTTTGGTACGCCGCCTCAAATCATCTGGATCACTTGTGGTAACACCTCGAACAACAGAATGAGAGAGGTCCTTGAAAATTCACTTCAGATGGCTGTGGAACTGATCCATGCAGGCGAGCCGATCGTGGAAATCGGTGACAAAGCCTGAATTTTCTGCAGTTACTGTCACTCTATCGCTGCGTATATCTCCTTAAACGGCCACCTTCCGGTACCGGTTCACCGCCAGCGTCACCATCACGGCAGCATAGCCAACCAGCCAGAGTACCTGCACGCGAATCTCCATCAATCCTGACCCTTTGAGCATGACTCGGCGCATAATGTCGACGAAGTGGCGGACGGGGTTGATCAGGGTCATGGTCTGGGCCAAGTGGGGCATACTTTCGATGGCGGTGAAGAGGCCGCTCATCAGCGTGAAGATGACCATGAAAAACCAATCATGACCGGGCCGCAAGAAGTAAAAAAACAGCGACACAAGGACAAACTCCGGAGCATCCTGTAGGTTTATGCTACAACAGCCTGTTCTCCAGTTCTACATAACCGCTGAATTTTCGATCAGAGGACATAAGACTCGAATGATGCACGAGAGCTGTTGCAATGATAATTCTATCCTGAGGGTCACTGTGGTGCTCAGGTAATTTAACTGCGACACATGCAATTTCAGGAGTAACGGGCAGTAATTTTATTCCTGAAGCATCAAGGGCCTTTTCAAACCAATCACTCTTGCCTGCAGGTAAAACAATAGGACCGTGGTGCTCCAGCCAAGCCACTTCAAAACAGCTTATTGCCGATACAGCTACGACATCTGAGTTTGTAATCTGCTCTAATCGACTTTGATCAAGATGATCAGTATCATTGTTGACCCACCAAAGCCATATATGAGTATCAAGAACAATCATTCAGGCAAATCCCAACTGGAACAGGGAGCGCTGCTCATGATATCGCCCTTAATGATAACTTTTCCTGCAATATCAGGATGTGGCACCCGACGAAAGGCCGCCGTAGAAACAGCATCATCTGAAATAACCAGAAAAATAGCCCCAAGCTTTTTGTTTGGGGGTAATTTTGGAACCCGCTTCAGTTTACCCGCCATATCAGTCTCCAACATCAATCGTTCTGCATACATAATTTCAACTCAAATAAACCGTTACGTTGAATAACACAAATCAAATATCACCAATATTCTGCTCCTTTAAAAAGATAAAGAGTTTATCAAACTTAACCCACACAAAAAATTTTCGATAGTCGGCGTTACCAACCTGATACGCAAGCACAGGCAGAGAAGCCTTTAATCCACTCCCCTTTCAGACAAAACCGATGAACGTGATGACCACTCACGCAGCCACCTTCCGGTACCGGTTCACCGCCAGCGTAACCATCACGGCAGCATAGCCAACCAGCCAGAGTAACTGCACCCGAATCTCCATCAATCCTGACCCTTTCAGCATGACGCGGCGCATGATGTCGACAAAGTGGCGGACGGGATTGATCAAGGTCATGGTCTGGGCCCAGTGGGGCATGCTTTCGATGGCAGTGAAGAGACCGCTCATCAGGGTGAAGATGACCATGAAGAACCAGGCGACGAACATGGCCTGCTGCTGGGTTTCGGTGACGGTGGAGATGAGGAGCCCCATGCCGAGCACAACGAGCATGTAAATGGCTGAAACGAGGTAGATGAGCCAGTAGCTTCCGAGCATGGGAACGTGGAAGATAATGCGGGCAATCAGCAGGCCGATGCTCATTTCGGCAAGGCCGATAATCCAGAACGGAAGCAGCTTGCCGGTGATGAACTGGTAGCGCTTGATGGGGGTGACGTTGATTTGGTCGATGGTGCCGATTTCGCGCTCCCGCACCACGTTCATGCCCGAAAGAAAAAGGCCGATGAGGGTGACAAGAATGACGAGGATGCCCGGCACCATGTAATGAGTATAATCGAGTTTGGGATTATACCAGCCTGCGGAGACAAGAGCAATCTCCGGCATCGTTTCAAGGGTTACTGCGGCCGCTGATTTCGGCAGCTCTTCGCGGTTGAAGCTGCCGATAATCTCACTGGCATAAGCCTGGATAACGCCTGCAGAAAAGCCGTCTTCAGCATTGATCATCAGTTGCACTTTGGCGTGGCCGCTTGTGGTAAGGTCGCGCTCAAAATCGTGCGGAATAACGAGTACAAGGTCGGCGTTCCGGCTGAGCAGCTCCCCGATGCTCCCGTTGTCAGAAAAAGAGCTGCCCGTCAAGAGGAAATAACCGCCAGCGGTGAAGCGCTCCGTCAGTCGCTCCGAAAGAGCCGTGCGATCTCGGTCCTGCAAGTGCATCGGCACTCGCTTGATGTCGAAAGTTGCCGCGTTGGAGAGAATCACCAGTTGGATAAAGGGCATGACAATGATAATCGGCAGCATACCCCGGTTGCGGAAGATCTGCAAAAACTCTTTTTGTACAAGAAACCATATTATCCGCATCGGCTTGTTCCCTCTTGATTATCCGTGAGCCTCAACGCCTCGTCATAAGCCGACGGAGTGCGGGTAAGCTGAGAAGCCCACTATTGAAGCCTTGTCTTGAACTTTTTGACACTTGCCGCCATCAGCACCGTCGCCATCACAGCGAGGATGAGTGTCTCTTTCCAGATATAGCCGAAGCTTGTCCCCTTCAGCATAATGCCCCGCACAATGATAAGGTACCATTTTGCCGGAATGAGGTTGCTGATGAGGCGCAACGGCAGCGGCATACTCGCCACAGGAAAGATGAAGCCGGAGAGCAGGATGGTCGGCAAAAGCAGCCCGGCAAGGGAGATCATCATGGCAACCTGCTGCGAGTCGGTGATGGTGGAGATGAAGATGCCGAGCGAGAGCGCCGTCACAATAAAGAGGAGCGATTCGAGCATAAGCAGCGTCACACTTCCCCGGCAGGGCACGCCAAAAACAAAGGAGGCAAGCGCCACTACCGTCACCACATTGATGAAGGAGAGCAGAAAGTAGGGCACCACCTTGCCGACAATGATCTCCACCGGCCTGAGCGACGAAACCAGCAGCACCTCCATGGTACCGCTCTCCTTCTCCCGTGTAATGCTGATGGAGGTCATCAGCGCTGAGACCAGCATAAGAATCAGCGCCATCAGCCCCGGCACAAAGAGGTAGACACTTTTCAGCTCAGGGTTAAACATCATGAGCGGCACCGCATCAACGCCAACCTGTGCCGCCCCGAATGCTGCATTCCGGTACTCCTGCAGCACCGACGCCGTGTAGCCGATGATGATTTTTGAGACATTGGGGTTTGAGCCGTCGGTAATCACCGAAACGGTCGCCCTCCCCTCCCGCATCATGCGCGCAGCAAAGCCCGGTTCAAAAACAATCCCCTCGGCAATGCTCCCCTCCGCAAAAGCTTGCTCAATCTCCTTTGTAGAATGCAGCTCCTTTGCCATGATAAAATAGCCCGAGGAGGCGAGCTTGTCGGTAATTTCACGGGTGACCGAATCATGCGACTGGTCAAAAATCCCGAGATTGACCTCCTGAATTTCGTTGCGGATGGCAAAACCGAAGAGGAGTAACTGGATAAGCGGCATCCCGAAAAGAATGGCCGCCGTTCTGCGGTCACGAAAAATGTGGTAAAACTCCTTGAGCACAAAGCCCCTGAAACTGTGCATTCCCTTCACTCCGTTAGTCTCCCCATACACCAGCAATTTTTTCAGGGTTCAATGGCGTGACAAAGGTAATCAGTTTTCGGGATGATCGGAGAGGCATGGCATTACATCCCGGAATTACATCAAGAAGCACGTCAGGATAATCGAGCACTCTTCTGTTCATGCCTTTTCACTATCGGAAGAAGTGAACGCAATGCCTCATTTACAGAGTCGTGGTCAGGGAAATATTTGGCCACATCCGGATCAATAACAACAACATTTGTTCCCTCGGAATATCTCGCTGTATACTTTCCCCTTACACCTTTGCTGAAATCATATTCCTCAAGCATATCGGGATCATCAGGCATTACTTTCATACGGTAACCTCTCATTTTTTGTCGCCTTTCTGGCGCTGATTATTCGAATATCATCACCCCTTTCCGTATGCACAACTATCAACACACGAACTATTGCAGCCATGCCACCGGCACACCAGCAATCCCGGCAGCTTGTTCAGCACTCATCCCACTCTCAACCAACCTCTTGGCAACCTCAAGCTTGCCCTCTTCAATACCCTCAGCTTTTCCCTCAGCCTTGCCTTCAGCCTTGCCTTCAGCCTTACCCTCATCAAATGCCGTATCAATGACATTTTTCAAGTCACGATATATCTTGAGGCTATCCTCATAAGCCGCAGCTTCAGCAGGAGAGTATTTTGCGATCTCTGCTATTTCAAAAACCTTGCCAAACACTTTTTCCTGCAATCGTTGTGGGCGATCAGTTAGTTCCGGCAGGTGGCGAAGCAGGTAGCACCATTTATCAAAATCAGTAACCAGTTCGTCAGCACTTTTGCGAAACTTTGGCAGTTCAAGGTAGATGAAGGTGAGTTTATTGTAGAAGACTTGGCCTGTTGAACGGTCCAGGAGCTTCACTTCATGATGAACAACATCACGCGACGCCTGATCCTCATCAAAGATGAAATCAAGAATTCCAACCATATAAACCGGTTTCAGGCAAAAATCCCATGTTCCTTTTTTAGCTTGCTGCTGAATGGGAAACGAGGCGTAAAATACCGAACGATCTTTGAAATAGTTCTGCTTTGCCCGCTGCATCTCTACAATGAACGTGTCACCATGCTTATTCGTGCAGTGCAGATCAAAAATAGCACGTCGATCATATTCGCTGCGACCGGTTTGTTCTGTGGGCAAAAATGACAGATCAGCAATAACGCCTGCATCATCAGGCAGCAGCGAGTTCAGAAAAGCGATCAAAAGATCTTTGTTCACCTCCGAGCCAAAAATCTTCTTGAAGCCAAAGTCGGTGAAGGGGTTGATGTAGCGCTCTGTAAGCATGGTGTCGAAGTCTTGTTTTGCAGAAAAAATGCAAGGCAGTAATGACGCTTGTGCCTGCTGAATAATACGATTTTTCCGGGGATTGCTTGCGTGAGATTGTTAAGCCACACAGCTCCCATCAACATCCCCTTTGACAATACCAATCAGATGCAACTCCTGATCCATAGCGAGCGTAACCGATAGCAAATTGTCCGGCCATTCGACGTGTGTTCTCGTCATACTCTCACTGCCCACGCTCTCGGGCACAAAGAGCCACTCATTTGCTGGTGCAATTTGAGCCAGGAACGCGCCTTTTGAAGTTTTTAATGCTATTCCGCTCTTCCGGGTCGGGCAAGCTGGATAAAGACTTCGTTCATGCTCTCGGCTCCGTAGTGCTGGTTCATCGCTTCAGGCCGGTCGAGCGCGGCTGCACGGCCGTCTACCACGATGCAGAGGCGGTCGCAGTATTAGGCCTCATCCATGTAGTGGGTGGTGACAAAGATGGTGAGTCCGCGCCCGGAGGCTTCGTAAATCATGTCCCAGAAGCGGCGCCGGGTTACCGGATCGACACCGCCGGTTGGTTCGTTTCATGTCCACCACGAGCACATTTCCAAAGATGGCATCAAGCAAGGCGAGGCTATCACAGGTAGCAAGAGCAATGAACGCGGAAGCATCTGCGACCAGAATCATGGTTGAGAAAACCCATTGAGTTCTTCAAGTAACTCATCTCGCGAAATATCGATAACGGGCTGTCGATTAGTTTTGCAGATACTCATAAAGTCATAAATATTGCACCCGGCCAACTCCGCAGCTTTACCCAGCGTAACCCTCCTTTGCTGATAGAGCCAAAGAGCATAAGAGATGCGAATTTCTTGCCGAATGTCGGGCACTGCCTGAAATGCGACAAAATCATTGGGTAAATCAATGGCTATTTGCATAAAAAAAAACTGTTTGTGATAAAGTTGACACAATAATGATAACAAACGCACGTTCACTTTGTACCGTTCCTTGAGCTGCTTTCGGAACATTTTCATTCCACCATTGTAGCAACATCAGTGTCGATAATTTTTGTTTCTTACTGGCAAAAGCATACGTATTTCTCTGCTATAAAAGATTATATCAAAAACAGAGAGTTTGATACCATGTGTTATTGCTGTTCAATCTACGCCCCCCAACTGCCATCGACGTCACCCTTGACAATGCCGATCAGGTGCACCTCCTGATCCACTTCAAGCGTAACCGGTAGCGGATTGTCCGGCCAAACGACGTGGGTTCTCGTCATGCTTTCGCTGCCTACGCTCTCGGGCACAAAGAGCCACTCATTTGCTGGCGCCGAAGGGAGACCAACCGCCATCTTCAGGATATTGAGGGCGTCAGCAGACCTGACCAGACCATCCTTGTTGACATCCGCCGCGAGGAACTGGTATGGCGATACAGCGCTTCCATCACTATTGGGGTTCATACCTACAGCCATTTTCAATGCAGCGAGAGCGTCTTGTGCACTGATGGCGTTGCTTTCAGTCGTGCCGGAAACTTTGCCACTGATCAGGGCATAAGTGCCATCCGGCATGTTAAGATGCTCGTAAAGCCCGTCACTGCCGGTGTTCATGCTTTCCGACGCTATGCCAAAGGCAGGGACAGTATCGTTGCCCAACTCACCCGCCGTCAAAACAAGTTCAAAGTGCTGCGGATTGGTCGGTGCTGTGAGCGTCAGGGTTCCAAGCTTCACTGAGCCCGACGACAAGGCGGTTAGGCCCATACCGCCAAGAATGAACTCTCCCGCTTTTTCGGTATTGCCCAGCAGGCTCCAACCGGAAGGCAAAGCTGCCGAATTCTCCCAGGTGGCAACTGATCCGGCGGGCAAGGCAAGTTCCAACTCGACACTGTTGATGTCACTCTGTGCCGAAGTCTCCCATATCTCTATAGTCCGGGTGCCATCTGCCGCGATCTGCATGTTCCTGAATTCGACGGGTTCTGTGCCCGTGGTGGCTGGGACTGAGATGAGCGTGCTGGTAACGTCTGCAATGGCGGCACCGGTTTTCCAGAAAGTCACTGAACCCGCAAGGTCATGAACGGAAAGGGCGGATGCCGTCGTAAAGTCGTAGGTATCTGTACCTGCGTAGCTGTTGCCTGCAAGATCAGCAATAGCTCCTGCTCCGATGCTCACCGTATACTCCGTATCGAAAGCCAAGTTGGCTGACGGATTGATTGTAAGAGTTGAACCATTGAAAATTACCTGTGCAGTATCCGTTACGTCAATCGTCATCACTGTCGTCCCTCCTTTCTGTAACAAAATACTCCCTGAACCTGCCTGCACCGGTTCAGTGAAGGTGAAAACAATATCAGCTCCGATGGCGACATTGGTCGCGTATTCAACAGGCGACATAGCCTGCAGGCAAGGGGGAAAAATATCAAGCAGATCAGCCACTGCATGTACTCCGTCAGCAAACTGAAAGAATTCAGCGCCGGAAACAAGATCGCTGCCATCACGACCGGAGAGCGAGTCCGTTACCGTATAGGTTTGATTATCAAAATTATAGCTGATGGAATATTCAGCAAGATTGCCAATGAACACAATGGTATCGGCATCAGAGCCACCATCGAGCGTATCATTGCCTGCGCCACCCTGAAGCTTATCGTCACCATAGCCACCGGAAAGACTGTTGGCCATCGCATCGCCAATAAAGGTGTCGTTGCCGGAACCACCGATCAGATTTTCAATGTTGCGAATGGTGTCTTCAGCAACTCCGCCAACCGTAACTATGGCATCAACCGCACCGTTCAGCGTCACCATAAGCGGAACGGCCTTATCGGAATAGTCCGCAGTATCTGAGCCAGTACCACCATCGAGCGTATCGACTCCCTCACCGCCCAGCAACCAGTCGTCACCTGCGCCACCTTCAAGGGAGTTGGCAACAGCATTCCCGATCAAAATATCATTGAAGTTGCCGGCTATGACATTTTCGATGTCAATAAGAAGGTCGGTTCCAATGGCTGCGGCATCATTGCCATCAGTGGAATAGGCCGCTCCCTCAACAAGATCAACCGTAATCCCGGCAAGAGCGCTGGTGTACTTTGCCGTATCGATACCCTCACCGCCAACATAGGTGTCGTCCCCTTCGCCTTCGCCGCCAATGAAAAGGTCATTGCCGAAGCCACCAAAGGCGAGATCATTGCCACCCATGGCTGCAAGGATATCATTGCCGCCATTGCCCCAAAGAATATCGTTACCGATGTTCCCATACAGGTGATCGTCATCTGGTGTACCCGACCGCACTTGATTTCCCGTGTTGTTGGTATAGAGATCGGAGATATCTTGCACATTTTGCAGGAGAGGTATCACATTTTGACTGTTATCATATAGCCAATTCGCACCCCAGGTCACCCCCGAACCATCCGTTCTTAGCGCCGCAAATGCATCAGTCGATGATGAAACAGATACAACATCGACATCACCATTCAGCTCACTCGCCACAAGACTACTGTCGCCACCATGCGTGTTATCCCCCCATGTCACGACAGAGCCATCCGAACGCAACGCTGCAAAAGAATATGTTGTCGAAAACACATGAACTACATCGACATCACCATTCAGCTCACTCGCCACATAACTGCTGTCGCCACCATACGTATTGAGTCCCCATGTCACTACCGAGCCATCCGAACGCAACGCTGAAAAAGCACCGTTTGTTGAAAACAACTGCTCTATTCGAATGCTCCCGTTAAGCTTGTCAGCAACAATGCGACTATCGCCACCATACCTATAGTCTCCCCATGTCACTACCGAGCCATCCGAACGCAACGCTGCGAAAGCATTCATCGTTGAAAACACCTGTAACACATCCTCGTCTCCGTTCAACTTGCTCGCCACATTACTACTATCACCACCGTCACCGTTAACCCCCCAAGTCACTACTGATCCATCCTCTCGCAATGCCGCAAATGCAAACTGCGTTGAAAAAACCTGTTCCACTCGGACACTCCCGTCAAGCTTGTCTGCCACACTGCTGCTATTGCCACCACAGCTATTCCCCCCCCATGTCACTACTGATCCATCCTCTCTCAACGCTGCAAAAGCACTCCCTGTCGAAAACACCTGTAACACATCCTCATCTCCGTTTAACTTGCTCGCCACATTACTACTATCGCCGCCTTGCGTATTATCCCCCCATGTCACGACAGAGCCATCCTCTCGCAATGCCGCGAATGCAAACTGCGTTGAAAAAACCTGTTCCACTCGGACACTCCCGTCAAGCTTGTCTGCCACAAGACTACTGTCGCCACCTTGCGGATTGGCCCCCCACGACACAACTGAGCCATCCGATCGCAATGCTGCAAATGCCCAACGGGCTGAAAAAACCTCTAATGCAGCAAAATTGCCTTCAATTCTCTCATAATCGCCATTGGTACACCATGAAAACACAGAGCCATCAAAAAGAATCACTGCGAAATTATCGCCATTTTGCCACTCGCCCATCGTGTGCTCTGGAAATAACTTTGTACAAGAGCTCACCCTGTTGGCAGAAATCGTACTACCTCCGATCACTCCACCACCATCAATCAAATGCGCCGCATCACGAACATCATCATGAGCAAAACGATACTGTTCCACCCCGCTCACCAGATCAGTTCCGCCTCGCCCTGCAACCGTATCCCTTATGGTAAAACTTGTCTGATCGGCATTTTGAGTAATAGTGTACTCGGCATAAGTCCCGGTAAAAATCACGGTATCAAAGCCACTACCGCCATCAATGGTGTCGTTGCCCCTTTTGCCTTGAAGCACATCATCGCCCCCTCCTCCAAGCAGGTGGTTATCCAGATCGTTGCCATACAGATACTCATTTCGATAACTGCCATTGACGACTGTACAGGCATCACCCGCATTCAATGTTTTATCTTCAAATGTAAAGGATTCAACATGGGTCAACTGGTCAATGCCGTCCCGCCCCGTCACGGTAAACACCAGACTATTCTTGTCCAGACTGATCGAGTATTCCGCAAAATTTCCGCTGAACACAGCCGTATCATTACCGCTGCCGCCATCAATGGAATCGTTGCCGCTTCCACCATTGATGGTATCATTACCTTCACCAGCATAGATGGAGTCATTGCCAGCATATCCATAAATATAATTATCGTGATTATTGGAAGTTAGTTCATGGATACCGGGAGAAAGTTGGTCATCCTTGTAGGTGCCATAGATATTTTGACCGTTTTCATTAGCTCTTACTCTCATCAACTCTATAATTCCACCCATGTAATGGAGGGCAAGCTGATCAGAAGAACTTACATCTGGGTTAGTAAGCTCAATATCTAATCCAATATGATCTGGAGATGGTTCATGAGAAACCATTGAGCCTTTGACCAAGTAATTACTAAAATTCAAATTAGGGCCTGAACCGAAAGGCAAATAATGTTCATATGTGGCCATAACCGTATTGTAATAATCTGTCATGACATGATAGGTATTCGATTGTGTAATATTTTTAGCACCACCAGGATCAAAAGTTACACCATCTAAATTGAACAATTTCGATACAACTTGAGCAAGAGAACCTCCAAGTGAGTGCCCTGTCACTAAAATAGTGGTATCTAGTTTATCCTTATATTGCTTCAGAATTTCAAGTGTAAAGTCTGAAGCATTCATAAATTGCTCATTCCAGTCCTGTGCCGGATTGCCAATTGCTATATCAGCATTTAGGTCTTTAAAGTCATTGGTCCCACGAAAGGCAATAACTACCACATTATCTTTCGTGAATGCTGTGGCGGCAAAACCAGTTTCTTTATTTTCATTTGTAGGATTGACTGGGGAAATTCCCATTTCATCTGCGGTTATATACTCCCCATTTTGATTCTTAAGCAGTATTTGCCATCCATCTTTGTACAATTCATCCCATGTATTCACAGCGAGTGTCTTTCTCGCAGGATCTTTATTTTCATCAGGATTTTCAGGAATATCGTAATAGGCAACAAGTGACATTTTTGCCAGAATATAATCGTCAACCGAACCGAGAGTATGATCGTATTGCTGCAAAGCAGGATCCACAACCGGCACCACTGATTCAATTGTACCAGTTGACACCTCAAGCACCCAGTCCCCACCAACTGCCGTTCCCCCCGTCACATCATCCGATGCTGCAACATCGGCTCCTGTCAGTTGCGCCACTGTCGCAATAAATTGCTGCCCCGTAGCACCAGCGCCCACATTGCAACCGTAAAGCAACAGATCGCCGTTGTTGGTCAAAGCGTGACCAATATTTTCGAGCTGAGATTGACAGGAAAAAAGATTGCTTTCGGTGAGGTGCGTGCTGCCAATAATTATTGCACCCGGGGAACCATGCGAAATGATCTGTATCGAGCTGTAGTCGTATTTGCCCGCAAGCGACTCTTCAATTTGCAGCAGCCCGTCATGAGTTGTATCAAGAACCTTGTACTCCGTTCCTGCTTCAAATTGCGAGACCAACAGGTCAAGATCGTTGACCCTGCTGTCGATGAACACTACTGTTTTTGCCATGATACAGAACGGTTGAACTGTTGATGCCGGAAAGCCCTGCGAACAGATGAAATACAATGCTGAGGCTTCAGCAAAATGACTATGTTAAACGTAGTGAAATTATTGTGAAAGACGGGGTGATAAATGCAAAAAATCAATGCATTACGGGAGGGCAGCAGCGAGGGTTGCCGCTACGGGTTTTCGGTTTTGCCGGGTCGGGCAAGCTGGATAAAGACTTCGTTCATGCTCCCGGCTCCGTAGTGCAGCTTCATCGCTTCAGGCCGGTCGAGCGCGGCCACGCGCCCATCCACCATGATGCAGAGGCGGTCGCAATATTCGGCCTCGTCCATGTAGTGGGTGGTGACAAAGATGGTGAGTCCGCGCCCGGAGGCTTCGTAGATCATGTCCCAGAAGCGGCGCCTCGTAACCGGATCGACCCCGCCGGTTGGTTCGTCGAGAAAGACAATTTTGGGTTCATGCAGTATGGCAACTGAAAAGGCGAGCTTCTGCTTCCAGCCGAGGGGGAGCGACGCAAGGCGTACATCGGCAACCGCTTCCAGTTTGAGCGATTCAAGGAGTTGGCGGCTCTTCTCCTTTATGGCCTGATTGCTGAGGCCGTAGATACCGGCAAAGAAGCGGATGTTCTCGCACACGGTCAGATCGTCGTAGAGGGAGAAGCGCTGGCTCATGTAGCCAATGTTCCTCTTTATTCCCTCTGCACCGGTATAGAGGTCGAACCCGGCAACAGTTGCCTTTCCGGAAGTGGGGGCGAGGAGGCCGGTCAGCATTTTGATGGCGGTGCTCTTGCCTGCCCCGTTCGCTCCGAGAAAGCCGAAAATCTCCCCGCCGGAGACACTCAGCGAAAGTGCATCAACCGCCACGAAATCGCCAAACCGTTTGGTCAGCTTTTCGGTATGAATCACCAGCTCACTCATGCGGCACTCCCAAAGGGCACGCCATGGCGTGCCCCTAAGGACTGAATCACCAGTTCACTCATAGGGCGCTCCCCTTTTTCTCCTCCATGAGGGCGATGAAGGTATCTTCAATGCCGGGCTGAATGAGCGAAACCGAAAGCTCCGTAAACCCTTCAGTCTGGATAACGGAACGCAGCTCTTCAGGGCTGACAGAGGGGCGGTTGTCGGTGTAGTGCAGGGCACTACCGAAAGCGTAGACCGAAGCGGCATGGGGAGAGGCCCGCAAAAAAGAGAGCAGCTTGCCGGTTTCGCTGGCACGGATGGCAAAGAGCGGTTTCGGAAAAAGGGTGGTGATTCCCGCCGGGGTATCGAGCGCAAGGATTCTCCCCTCCTGCATAAAGGCAACCCGGTCACAGAGCACCGCCTCGTCCATGTAGGGGGTCGAGACGAGAATAGTCATCCCCTGCTCCCGAAGGCGGCGAAGCATTTGCCAGAACTCCTGGCGCGAGACGGCATCGACGCCGGTGGTCGGTTCATCAAGAAAAAGCACTTCAGGCCGGTGCACCAGCGCGCAGGAGAGGGCGAGCTTTTGCTTCATTCCACCAGAGAGCTTGCCTGCCCTCCGGGTTTTGAAGGGCTCAAGCTGGCTATAGATATCACGGATCAGCTCGTAGTTTTTTTCGACCGTGGTGCCAAAAACCGAGGCAAAAAAGCGGAGATTCTCCTCAACACTCAAATCAGGGTAGAGTGAAAATTTGCCTGGCATGTAGCCGATGCGCTGGCGAAGTTCACGGTAAAAATGCACCACGTCCAGCCCGAGCAGCTCTGCGCGCCCCTCATCGGCCAAAAGCAGGGTAACCAGAATCCGGATCAGGGTTGTCTTGCCCGCCCCGTCCGCGCCGATAAGGCCAAAAAGCTCACCCTCACCGACCGCAAAATTGATCTCCCTAATCGCCTGGACACGACCGAAGCGCTTGCCGACACCGGCAACCAGCAGAGCCTCCTTCATGAGCCAGGTTTTGCGGGTAACCTCATTTCTCCGGGCATCCCGATTTTAAGGCGACCATCGGGGTTGCTGACCTGCACCTTTACGGCATAAACCATGCTCACCCGATCCTCCCTTGTCTGTATGATTTTCGGGGTAAACTCGGCCTTGGCGGAGATCCAGGTGATGCGCCCCTTGAGGCTCTTGCCGCCATCAATCAGCACCTCGACCTCTTCGCCGATCCGCACCAGCGGCACCTGCGCGCCACTCAGGTAGACTCGCAAAAACATGGTCTGGAGATCAGCAATCCTGTAGAGCGGCCTGCCGTATGAGCTGAGTTCACCACTCTCGGCATACCGGGTGAGTACCACGCCCTCAACCGGATTGCGGACAACGCTCTTCTGTATCTGGTCGTTGAGCTGCGCAATGCGGGCCTCCTTGGCGCTGATCTCTTCTGCAATACCGGGGTTCTCCGTTTCGAGTGAGCGAATCTGCCGGTCGAGCACGCCAAGGCTGTTCTGGATGGTCTCAAGCTGTTTTGAGGGAACGGCCCCCTCGCTCAGAAGCCTCCGGTAGCGCTCATCATCGCGCTTCAGGTTCCGCCGCTCCTCCAGCAGTACACCGATACGGGCAGCAAGGGAGGGACGTTTGGCCGCCAACGCCCGGCGCTCCGCCTCAAGCTGGATGCGGGTGAAATGCAGTTGGGTGGTATCGACAACAGCGGCCACACTCCCTGCCGCCATCCGGCTTCCCTCTTCAGCCCTCAGCAGCTCCAGCTTGCCGTTTGCTTCAGATGACACGATGATCTCTGTGGCCTCAAAATTGCCGTAGCCGTCCGAGCGGTCACTCTTCTGGCAACCTGCAAAAGCAAGAAGAAAAAGCACATATAAAAATGTTGTCTGGCGCATGGTTGTGGAGTGTTTTCAGGCCAGAAGATGGATACGGGTAAAGAGATAATCGAGAGAGTCTTCATTCAAGACAACCCTTGAAAAGCCTGTCGAACCGAGTTCCATTGGCCGGTTATCCCTGTCGCTGGTGAACTTGCGGCTCTGCTTGCCGTTGTACCAGTAGACCAGCCTGATTTTGTTTCCTTCAATTTCAAGGGCTGTGATGCCCCGTTTTCCAATGGCACAGCCGGAGTTGAAAATACTTGGAATGGTGATATTGTTGTAAAGACCGCTCCGGAGACCAATTTTTTTGCCTTGTTTGTAACAGGCATCAAGCTCGACTTTCAGTGCCGTAATTTTTTTTTCGATAAGCGTGCGTTTTGAGCCATCTGCTGCCGGATAGGCCCTGCAAAGCTCCTCTATCCGATAGTTCAGAAAATCGACCTTTGAGAGCGATTCAAAGAGGGGGCGATGGGTATGACCGATGATCGAGACAATTTTAGCATTATTCGAAAACTCATAAATCGATTTCTCGATGGCGAAGCGTCGGGTACTGTTGTAAGCTGTTGAAAAATTTCTTATTCCGAGAGGTTTTGCGATATAGCGGATAAAGAGGACAATGGCACGACTGACTATCGGATAGGTTTCCCACAACAGCACCGATGCCTGATGACCATGAAAAAGCAGGAGCGTCTCATTCCCGTAATGCAACTTCAGCGATTCAACCATTGATGAAGCAAGCCGATATTTCTTCTCCTCTAACAGTTCAGCGTCATGGTTCCCGTATATTTTCCAGAAAAAACCGTTCTGCTGAAACTTCAAAAAAAGATCGTAGAGTTCAGCCCATACCGCCTCAATACTCTCAAGCGGAAACTTGAAAAGATCCTCAACATCACCATTAAGGACAAGGCTGTACTTTTCGGGCAGGTAATAGCTCCCGAGCATGGTTTTGACCAGTTCGGCATTTCGCCTGAACTCATCGCGCCTGCCGCCATTACCGATGTGCAGGTCACTGAGAATCAGAATTTTTGAGGAGCTGTCCAAATTGATCGGCTTTGCATTTTGAAGCAGGCGCTCAAGATGGGGATGTTTTTTGTACTTGAAACTCATCGTAGTAAAACCGTTCTTCCTGTTCTCCGGAATAGTTGCCATCCCGGAGGGAAGGCCCACTCCTGATATACTCAAAAAAAGGAACCCCCGCAAGATTGAAGCCCTCCCGGGAGTTGGTTATCAGCGGGCCTCAACAAAAAAAAGAGTCGCTCCCCTTTTTCGACAACGATTGAGGAAAAAAGAAAAAAAGAGCTTTCTTGTCTTCCAGAACCCATAACAATGACTCATCAATATTGAAGCTGCACATCTTGATCTCTCCTGAACGATTCCGCAAAATACGTGAAATGCTGCTTCATCGCCAGCCTGACCTGACGGTTATCATGGATAATGTCAACAAGGCCTACAACCTCTCGGCCATTATCCGCAGTTGTGACGGCGTCGGTATTGGTGAAATGCACGCAGTTTCATACCGTAAATCAATCTATACCGAACAGAATGCCGCTGCGGGTGCAAGTAAATGGCTGAAACTGAACCTCCACACCAGCATTGCCTCGGCCTACAGTGCGGTCTCGGAGTGTGGGATGCAGATTCTTGTGGCAACAGGCAAGGAGGGTGCGCAGGATTTCAGGGAGGTTGATTATACCCGGCCAACGGCTCTTGTGGTTGGCGCCGAGTGGGATGGCATTTCGGAAGAGGCCATTCAGGGGGCCGATCACGCCATTACGGTGCCGATGCTTGGTATGGTGGAGTCGCTCAATGTCTCGGTTGCCACAGCAGTCATTCTCTTCGAAGCACAGCGACAGAGAGCGGCAAAAGGGATGTACAGCCAGGCGCGTCTCAATCCGGAAAGCTTTCAGCGGCTGCTCTTTGAGTACACCCATCCCCGCCTGAGCCGTGAACTTCGCCAGGAAGGAGCGCCCTATCCGCCCCTTGATGCCGAGGGAGCCATCTGCATGCTTCAGGGAAGCGAGAGCGTCCGATAACGGTAGATGAAGGCAATGGTGCCGAGACTTGAGTTGAGCCCCATGACCGGCACAAGGAACATGCTCTTCCCCTCCGGCAGTGCGTAGGAGACCGGCACTGGCGATCCAAGCTTCATTTGGGGGTAACGCAACAAAAAGGAGCTCCCCTGCAATTTTCGATCAGTCGATACTTTAACGATGCCTGCAGGGTCAAGCAGCATGATGACGCCAAACCCTTTGCGCTGAATCAGTTCGTTGAAATAATCATCAATCTGGTCATAATTGGAGCGCATCAACTCCTTGCGCACCGACCAGGCAAGCGGAAGAGCAAAGAGCTGGATATCCTGACGCTGCAGAACCACGGAGTGACTCTCGGCAAGCTCCACAAGCTCATTCGCCCTCTGCTCCCCAAGGTAGCGTGTCAAAAAAATTCCCCCGACAAGCAGCACAAAAAGCAGAGGAAGCGAGATCAGAAGAAAGCGTTTCCAGATTGATGGTTTTGGCCGCGGGGTTGCCCCGAAATCATTGCTGCTCTTCATTGGTCGATGATGATAAGGTTGACTCAGCAAAACGGTTGAGATAGAATGTCTCTTTTTCATCCATCACCGTGCGCTCCTCGGGCGACCGGTCATCATAGCCGATGAGATGCAGTGCTGAATGGATGGTGACGCGCAAAAGTTCCTGCTGAAAATCAACCGCAAATCTGGCAGCATTCTCTTTTACCACATCGAGCGAAATATAAAACTCGCCATCAACCTCACTTCCTGTACTGTAGGGGAACGTGATGGTATCGGTAGGATAATCGTGACCGAGAAACTCGCGATTGATGCGCTGTATCATTTTGTTGCCGCAGTAGACACCAACGATTGATTCAACCATGCACCCCTCACTCTCCATAACGAGACGCAGGGCACGCTCAAGGGGTTGCTCCGAAATCTCTTTTTTGGTTGTGTTATGGATTTGCAGCATCATCCGCGTGTGGTTTGTGATGAGTTGATAAGGGCATCAATATGCTTGATCTGATTTTTGCGCACCCTGAAGGTGAGTTCGACCTCTTCGTCAACATAACGCTTGTCGATCACCTCCGTATGCTCGTAGAGCCAGGTGATCAGCTTGTAGTTGGAGACATGGACGCTGATTTTACGCTCTGCATACTCGCGGGCAACCTGCTCGCTGATCATCTCCTTGAGCAACGCAATATTGACCCCCTTGATGGCCGAGATAAACACCGCATCGGGATATTTCTCGCGAATTTCCTCCAGACGTGCAGGATCTTCAACCGCATCAATCTTGTTGAAAACCTCGATGATGTTGTCATGCTCAACGCCAATCTCCTTGAGGGTCTCGCGCACAACATCTCTCTGATCCTCAAAACTGTGATGGCTGATATCAATCACATGGAGAAGAAAATCGGCCTGCAGCACCTCGTCGAGGGTCGACTTGAAACTCTCGACAAGCGTGTGCGGTAATTTTCTGATAAAACCAACCGTATCCGAAAGCAGCACCAGCTTGTTAATGTTCAACTCCAGACGGCGGGTTTTTGTGTCGAGTGTGGCAAAGAGCCGGTTTTCGGCAAAAGCCTCAGCCTCGGGGCAGAGGATGTTCATCAGCGTGGACTTACCAGCATTGGTATAGCCCACAAGCGATACTCTCGGCACGGTCTGCCGCCCACGGGTCTGGGTATCGTGCTGCAGCGAAACCTCCTGAAGCTTCTTTTTCAACAGAGAGATCCGGTTGCGCACCAGACGACGGTCAGTCTCAATCTGGGTTTCGCCGGGCCCCTTGTTGCCGATTCCCCCCTTCTGTTTCGAAAGGTGGGTCCACTGCCCGGAGAGACGCGGCAGCATATATTCAAGCTGGGCAAGTTCCACCTGCATCTTTGCCTGGGCAGATTGCGCCCTGATGGCAAAAATCTGCAAAATCAGGCCGGTACGATCAATAACCTTGCACTCAAGCGTCTTCTCAAGGTTTCTTGCCTGGGCGGGGGTAAGATCATCATCAAAAATAACAAGATCAATCTCCTTCTCTTTGACAAAAAGCACAAGCTCCTCAACCTTCCCTTTTCCGATGCAGTAAGCCGGGTCACGCAGTTTTTTATCCTGTATGAACGATTCCACCACATCCGCTCCGGCGGTATCGGCAAGAAAAGCAAGCTCATCAAGGTACTCCTCAACAAGTGATCGTGGTGTTTCAGGGAGGGAACAGAGGCCAACCAAAACGGCCTTCTCCCTTCTGTTTTCAGGGGGAACAATATTCAACGGCGCGGTAATAAATTACGTAAATATTTGAATGATAAAGAGCTGTAACCTGGCATGTTGCTATATTACAACCATTGTTTTATCTTGACAGCACATTGTTGCAAACGTACCTCTCCATTAAAAAGGTACACATTTTTGCTTTCACCCCATACCATAAACGGGTAAAAAAGCTGTGACGAGCAGAAGAGGCTCAATAAAGCGCATATCAGGATGAATCAGAACGATAACCGAAACAGTACTGAGCTGGAAAGTGAAAAGGTGATAACGCTCGAAGATGCTTACAGCTACTGTCGGCAGATTTCAAAAGATCATGCAAAAACCTTCTACCTCGCAAGCATGTTTCTGCCAAAAAAACAGCAGAAACCCATTTTCGCCATCTACGCCCTGCTGCGCACGGTTGATGACATTGTCGATCTGGCCGAGGTGAAACTGAGCAACGGTCTTATTACGAGTAACGAGATTCAGAGGATGCTTGATGGCTGGAAATTGAAGCTTCTCGGCTGCTACGCAGGAAAAACAGACAATGATCCTATCATGATGGCCTGGCACGACACGCTGAAAAGCCATTCGATCCCGATTGAGCTTCCGCTCGACCTGATGGACGGTGTTGCCATGGATATCGAGTTCAAACCCTTCGAAACCTTTGACGAACTCTACGTCTACTGCTACAAGGTGGCCGCCGTCGTCGGGCTCATGACCTCCGAAATTTTTGGCTACAGCGACAAGCGGGCGCTCGAACACGCCATAGAGTTGGGCATTGCCATGCAGTTGACCAACATCCTGCGCGACGTCGGCGAAGATGTTGAACGTGGCCGAATCTACCTCCCGCTGGAAGATTTGCGCCGTTTCAACTACTCAAGTGAAGAGCTGATGCAGAAAACGATGAACGACAACTTCCTCAATTTGATGAAGTTTCAAGTCGAACGGGCAAGAGGCTACTACCGCTCCTCCGAAAAAGGGATCCCCATGCTTGAAAAGCGAAGCCGCTTTGGTGTCGCCATCAGCAGCGTCAACTACGGCAATATTTTAACCGCCATCGAAAAAAACCAGTACGACGTCTTTTCAAAAAGGGCCTATCGCTCTTTTTTCCAGAAAATCAGCACCATTCCCTACGTCTGGTATAAAACCCGTACCTGCTCCTGACGAGCTTGACCCTATTTTTAACTTACAGAATTTCACAGGCCGACGACCATCATGCAGAAAGAGAACGAACCGAACAAAAATACCCAGGAACAGCCAGCCCCGATTTCGCTGAACGACCAGATGCAGCGCCGTCTTGAAGAGCGCCAGCAGCTTATGGAGGCGGGAGTCAACCCCTACCCCACCCACTTTGAGGTCACCCACTCCTCCGGCGAGATCATTACAGATTTTATAGAGGAGGCCAAAACGCCGGTCTCGGTGGCTGGACGCATCATGACCATCCGAAAAATGGGCAAAGCCTCCTTTTTCCATCTTCAGGACTCAGCAGGCCGAATCCAGATCTACATGAAAAAGGATGAGGTTGGCGACGCCACCTACGACACCTTCAAAC
>CAJAIK010000040.1 GCA_903939765.1 uncultured Chlorobiaceae bacterium
CGCCAGGTTGTGGCCCTGGAGGCCGGGGGTTCGAGTCCCCTCATTCACCCATATAAGGCCCCATCGACTAGTGGTTAGGTCATCACCCTTTCAAGGTGGTAGCACGGGTTCGAATCCCGTTGGGGTCACACTTCAAAGCTCTGTTCACTGCCGGTACAGGGCTTTTTTTAATTCATCCAAGCAGATTTCCTTCTCCTTATGAAAATATCTGTCAGTTGGCTCAAAGATTTTCTTCCCTCTTTTTCTTCCAATACGTCGTCGCTTGTTGAAAAACTCACCTTTCTTGGTTTTGAAGTGGAGGAGGTTCAAGAGCGCTCTCTTCCTGACGACCTTGTTGTTGTCGGGCGAATTGTGGAGGTTATGGCGCATCCGAATGCCGAGCGATTGACGATTTGCCGGGTTGATGTTGGCCGTGAAGAGCTTCTTCAGATCGTGTGCGGCGCGCCGAATGTCAAAGCAGGGATGGTTGTGCCTGTTGCTACCGAGAAAGCCAGGCTTACGGCTTCCGATGGCCAAACCATGACCATCAAAGCTTCAAAAATACGCGGTGAGCGCTCTTTCGGCATGATTTGTGCGGCCGATGAGCTTGGGCTCTCTCTTGACCATTCAGGTGTCATGGAGCTTGATTCTTCATGCCAGCTCGGAGTGCCTGTTGCCCGCTATCTTGATGATGATGTTGTGCTTGATATTGTCGTTACTCCAAACCGGCCTGATGTACTCTCCCATCTTGGCATAGCAAGGGAGCTTGCAGGAGGTGAAGAGTTGCACTACCCGAAACAGCATGTAGTTTCATTTTCGAAAACAGGTAATCTGGTTGACGTTCCGGATGCTGCTGGATGCCCCTGTTATACCGGTGTGGTTATACGGGGTGTAACCGTGGCCGAATCGCCCGCCTGGCTTCGTAAAAAGCTCGAAAGTATCGGGTTGAGGCCGAAGAACAATATCGTTGACATTACCAATTATATCCTGCACGGGCTTGGCCAGCCGCTTCACGCGTTTGATCTTGGCAAGCTTGCCGGCGGTCGGGTTGTGGTCAGAAATGATCGTCATGCCGACTTTATTGCCCTGAACAATATGGTGTATGGTGTAGCTCCCGGAATGACCGCTATTTGTGACGGTGAGGGTACCGTCGCTGCAATTGCCGGAATAATGGGAGGATTGCATTCGGCAGTCACCGAAACCACAACGGACATATTACTTGAGTCGGCATATTTTCATGCTTCGTCAGTTCGCAAGACATCAAAAGATTTAGGGCTTTCCTCTGATGCCTCTTATCGCTATGAACGAGGCACAGACCCGAACAATGTCAAACGGTCGGCCGAGAGTGCCGTCTCCCTGATTCTGGAACTGGCTGGTGGTCATGTTGCAGAGGCAGAGGAGTTTGGTTCTTCAGAGGCAGAGTTGCGCCGGGTAACGTTTCGCCCAGCCAGAGTCAATGCCCTGCTTGGCAGTTCGATCGGTGCCGCCGGGATGGTAAAGCTGCTCGAAGGGATCGGATTTTCTGCTGACGGAATTGAAGGGGAGTCGATTACCTTTACGGTGCCATCCTTCAGGGTCGATGTTTCAGGGGAGATTGATCTCGTAGAGGAGATTGCCCGCCTTTATGGTTACGATAACATCCAGCCGTCAGCCCAGATGGCGACTATTTACCCGCAGTCACGCAAGACCCCGGAGTTCTTTCCTGATTTTCTCCGTTCACTCATGGTTGGCCTGAATTTCCGCGAGATTCTTACCAATCCACTCATGAAAAGAGAGGAGGCGGGCTTGTTCAGTGACCGGCTTCTTGGAGTCCTCAATCCAATCAGCGAAGGTCTTGAGGTGCTTCGACCGGGATTGGTACCTGCATTTCTTAAGGTTATCAGCCATAATATCAGGCATGGTAACAGGGATTTACGGCTATTTGAGGTTGCAAGGGGATTTCGGACTCTGCCTGATGGTGAGCGTTCCGGGGAGTCGTTACTTGGTGCGTACAGGGAGCAGGAGTCTCTTGTGATTGCCATGACGGGGAGCCGTTTTCCGAGAATATGGAATCAGTCAACAGAAAAAGTTGATTTTTATGATCTTGTGGGCGCCGTTGAGATGCTGCTGGAGAAGTTGAATTTGCTTGATAAATCAACGGTGAATATTTATAATGAGTGCTCTGTCAGTATTGATGTAACGTTGACAGAAAAGGGAAAGAGTTGCCTGAACAGGCTTGGTATTGTTCAGCAGCTCGGTTCAGACCTCTTGGGCAAATTTGATATTTGGCAGGATGTTTATATAGCGGAAATTGAGGCAGCAGTTCTTGAAAACTGTTTCAATTCAGGTGTAACCTATGAGCCACCGTCCAGATTTCCTGTTGTCCAGAGGGATATATCGCTTGTTCTGCCGCCGGATGTTTCGGTTCAGTCGCTTGTTGAGCTTGTGCGCTCAAGTGACCCTTTTGTGAGGAGTGTCTCTGTTTTTGATCTTTTTGAGCGCCCCCAGGGGGATAAAGGAGAGCGCAGCGTAGCACTCTCCCTCGAAATTGCTGATTACAGTGGAACATTGCAGGATGAAAGAATCAGCGATATTCTTTCGAAAGTCGGCAGTAATGCCGAAAGTAAGCTTGGTGCGGTAATTCGACAAGTCTGATTCTCTTTGTTCTATGCAAAATTCTGATGGGCAAAACAGTAAGGGTGACTTCAACATCCTTGAGACAAATATTGAACTCCTTGTTGCCCGGTTACATGAATGCCGGAAAGAGAATGATGTATTGCGATCTGAACTCTCAAGTCTGCAGAATATTTTGAGGAATTACAAGTTACCCGGAAGTGTCGGTTCAACAGCCGTGGATGCAACCGGCACTCCCGTTGGAGCGCTTGACTATGCCGAAAAAGTGCAGGTTAAGCAGAAGCTGGTTCTGATTTTGCAGAAAATAGAGATGGAACTCAGGAACAATCAGGCTTTGTAGGACGGAAATGGAAAAAATTGATGTAAATGTTTATGGTTACAGCTATCCCTTAAGGGTCGAGCGGCGTGAATTGACCGAAAAGGCGGCCCGTGATGTTGATGGGGCCATGCGGCTTTTTGCCGAAAAGGCACCGACATTTGAAGCCGTTAAGTTGGCAGTTCTTGCTGCGATTTCGTTTGCCGAAAAGAAGGTTGAGCTTGAAGAGGAGATAGCGTCGCTGAAGCAGAACATTGCCCGGCTTAATGTTTTTATTGGGCAAAATCTGCAATAAACCGTTACATTGGATGAGAAGAAATATCCGCACCAGTTGGTTGGGGTGATTGTAAGTAAAAGAACTAACATCAAAAAACAGGGAACCAAACTCTTCTTTTTGATTGCAGGCCTTGCTGAAATTTCTGGCTTTTAACGGGTCAGCTCTTTTCAGGAACAATGGAAACGTTGTTCCATTGGAAGCAAAAAATCTGAAGGAGGCGCCCACCGTGTAACACGGGTTCTTGAATCTTACGCACCTTGGTCGTGGTGCGGTTTTTTTGTTTAAAACGGATGCTTCATCCTTGTGTATGAGAGCATGAAAATGGAGGTAGTTTAATGGGTATAGTTATAAACCTGTTTTTAATTGTTTTTGCGTCAGTTATTTTTTTCGCCGCGGGTTTTTTGGTTGGACGTTATTTTCTTGAACGGATTGGAACGACCAAGGTGCTTGAGGCTGAGGAGCGTGCGGTGCAGATTGTACAGGAGGCCCAGAAAGAGGCCAACGAGTACAAAGAGCTTAAGGTGAGCGAAGTAAACCAGGAGTGGAAAAAGAAGCGCCGGGAGTTTGATCAGGAGGTTGTGATCAAAAACAACAAGTTCACCCAGTTGCAGAAGCAGACACAGCAGAAAGAGGCTCAACTGAAAAAACAGAGCCAGGATGTGAAGGATATTGAGCGGAAACTTCAGGATCAGCGCAAGGAGATAGAGCTGACTACGGAATCAGTTACCCTTCGTTCACAGGAGCTTGCAAAAATAATTGTTGACCAGAACCAGCGACTGGAGAGCATCAGTAACCTTCAGGCTGAAGAGGCGCGCCAGATGCTGATTGACAACATGGTTGCAAAGGCCCGAGAGGAGGCAACTGAAACGATTCACCAGATTCACGAAGAGGCCGAGCAGAAAGCCGGACGCCTGGCGGAAAAAACGCTTTTGACGGCTATTCAGCGTATCTCTTTTGAGCAGGCTACCGAAAACGCACTTTCCGTCGTTCACATCCAGAGTGATGAACTCAAGGGGCGTATCATTGGTCGCGAAGGACGCAATATCAAGGCTTTTGAAAATGCAACAGGAGTAGACATCATTGTTGATGATACTCCGGAAGTCGTTATTCTCTCCTGCTTCGATCCCCTGCGTCGCGAACTGGCCAAGTTGACACTCCAGAAACTGCTTGTTGATGGTATTATTCATCCCGTGGCGATTGAAAAGGCTTATGAAGATGCGAAAAAAGAGATTGACGATGTCATTATCAGTGCCGGTGAAGAGGCGCTCTCTTCGCTGCAGATTTCCGATATGCCAGCCGAAATCATCTCGCTTATCGGCAAAATGAAATATCATACCGTCTACGGCCAGAACCTTCTGCAGCACAGTCGTGAGGTTGCCATGCTCTCAGGTCTTATGGCCGCCGAGCTCAAACTTGATACCCGGCTGGCCAAACGTGCCGGTCTTTTGCACGACATCGGCCTTGTACTGCCCGAAAGCGACGAATCTCATGCCATCACCGGCATGAATTTTGTCAAAAAATTCAATGAATCTCACGCGGTGCTCAATGCCATTGCCGCCCATCATGGTGATGTCGAAAAAGAGTCTCCACTTGCTGACCTTGTTGATGCAGCCAACACAATTTCACTTTCGCGGCCCGGTGCGCGTGGTGCGGTAACGGCAGACGGTAATGTCAAGCGTCTTGAGAGTCTCGAAGAGATTGCCAAAGGATTTCCGGGGGTTCTGAAAACTTACGCATTGCAGGCAGGAAGGGAGATCAGGGTCATTGTTGAAGGCGATAATGTCAGCGACTCACAGGCAGATGTCCTTGCCCATGATATCGCCCACAAAATCGAATCAGAAGCGCAATATCCCGGACAGATCAAAGTCTCCATCATCCGTGAAAAACGCTCTGTTGCCTACGCAAAATAAGCGACTATCAACCGCTAAACGATCGGCTGCAACAAAACTGGCAGCTTGACCATGCAAAAGGGCTCCCTGAAAAGGCAGCCCTTTTGTATGTGCGCGCGCGGCAAAACTCAAATTTGCCCTTTGGTTGAAGCTATCTCTGTGCCGGTTATGGCCACCGCCGCCTTCATGGCATAGGCGAAGGATTTGAAGAGAGCCTCGATTTTGTGGTGCGTATTCTCTCCATCAAGGATTGAAAGGTGGATATTGGCTTTCAGTGTTCCTGCAAGTGAAATGAAAAAATGCTCCACCATCTCCGTTGAAAATCCCTGAATCACCGGCCGGTTAAACTCCGCATGGAAGACACACCAGCTTCTTCCGCCCAGATCAAGGGCACAACGTGCCAGAGCTTCATCCATCGGGATGATGGCCCAGCCATAGCGTGCTATGCCCCGTTTGTCGCCAAGCGCCTCGGCAATGGTGCTCCCGAGCACAAGGGCAATGTCTTCAACGGTATGATGATCATCAACATCAAGATCCCCGCAGCACTCCAGCGCAAGGTCAATACCGGAGTGTTTGCAGAAATTTGTCAGCATGTGATCAAGAAAGACCACCCCCGAGTTCACGGAGCTTTCTCCGGTGCCGTCAAGCGTCACCGTTGCAGTGATGTTGGTCTCTTTGGTGGTTCTGCTTACCGTTGCGCTGCGCGCTGCTCTTTTGATTTCTTCTGGCATGGGTATGGGTGTTATCGGATAAATTTGTTGAAAAGGTAGATGACCAAGCTGAGCAGCAGAGAGAGCAGCAATGAGGTGCCAAGCGGAAAATAGAGCTGAAAGTTTTCCCGATTAATTTTGATATCAAGCGGAAGGTTCCCGAACCAGTTGAACCAGCTCCATGAGCCAGCCTTGACGGAAGCCATCATCAAAAGGCCGAAAACAACGATGGCGACACCCGTTATCACAACTATTTTTGCTGTATCAGCCATCGCGATTTGGATAGTTTTTAAAAGTTGCTAAATTAAGGCCTTCTTCACAGGAAGATACGATATTTGCAAATTTATTAAAGCGGCTGGAAATGCATGTTTTTATTGTCATTGTCGGTTTACTTGCATCGATTCTGCTGATCGGGGTCATTTTGTTGCAGAGCCCCAAGAGCGGCAGTGGCCTGACAGGCGGTATATCAAGCCTTGGTACGGTTCAGACGCTTGGCGTAAGACGGACTGGTGACTTTTTAAGCAAGATGACGGCAATACTTGCAGCAACCGTGATGGTGATCTGTTTTGTTGCCGAATTCACCCTTCCCGGAAGAACGGCAAAGGACGCACCGGAAAGTATTCTGCAGCAGAGTATCCCGGCACTGCCTCCAGTTCAAGTTCCTGCTCCTGCTCCGGTTGGTACGGTGCCTTCCGCACCAGTGGTTCCTGCGCTGCCGGCAAAATAGATTTTCTGCACCCGTGGCTCAATGGTAGAGCAATTGACTCTTAATCAATGGGTTGGAGGTTCGAGTCCTCCCGGGTGCACCATAAAAAATAAAGACTTACAGGTTGCGGCTTGTAGGTCTTTATTTTTTTATACCCCTGGAGGCTGCTTTGGATCAAGCTGTATGAACTGATTGATGGAGCCGGGTTAGCTGAAGCATTTGCTGAATAGATTGATCAGCGCAATCCGGTTCAGATTCCACTTTTTGTTTCTCCACCGCACAAAGGTGTTCGGCGAATTGCCGGATGGAGGCTCTCCCGGAATGAAAACATTGATCCTGAAGCATAATTCCTCTGGTAGAGGCTGAAAGGTGGTTGAACGGACCCCCTGACCCCAAAGCTTACCATCGAGAACCGCATCGATCGCATTTCGATCTACGGCAGCATTGATATCACGCGCGATCAGGCAGGGCTGGCTCATGCAGTTTGCAGGGCAGCAGCAGCGAATGCGGCCAATGAGGAGCGCTTGCAAACGTTGGTTGCCCAGATCCATGCACTGGATATATCGCCTCAACACAAAAAAGAGATGGCCGCCATTTGTCAGCGCCTCCTTAAGAATGCAACTCTGGCGAAGCGGCTCAACATCGAAATCACGGAAACAGATGTTAACTTAATCTCCATACTGGAAAAAAACATCCAAACCTTAACAACCGTGAGCTCAGGATATGCATACTCATCAAACTCGATTACGATACCGATGAAATTACACGTACAGCCAACATAGCAACAAGAGGTATGGAAACAGCGCGTTACAAAATACATCAAAAGCTCGGGCTTGAGAAACGTGATTCAATCAATACTTATCTCACCAATCTTGCGGGCTCTTGATGGAGCACGCAAGCGGCGGGGTGATGGGCGGTGCCCGAATGTGATCGAAAAAATAAACCAGTAATTCTTACTGTAACAAGCCAGTATTTCGCAGGTTATTTGTTTATTGTATGGTCTTTTCATTACTGAACAATTTTTTTAGAGCGCATAAGTATATTTAAAGTGTTCATTTATTGTTTGTTACCGTTTGCTTGATCTTCTGCAAATCGGAATCTAAAACGTACTCACAACTATAGTAAAACTCGTAACATGCCTTCATGAACTTTTTGACTTTTGGGCCTTTCATTGTAAACCATCCTTGCTTTCCTCCCAAGTCAGTGACAAGAATGCCTTCTACACGGCCATCATCGAACTCTGCAATCAATGCTCTTGCTTGTCGATCTGGTTTAAGTAGTGGGTCATGCTTTGTTGTGGGTATCTTCTTTATATACCACTCATTAGTTGGGCCAGATACAGCGACGTGCCCGTTGTGGATCTTAAGGCTAGAAAGAGACGATTCAAGATCGGGAAAGTAACTATCTGGTCGCTTCAGGTGGCTGATGATTCCATCAATACTAACCACATGGACAAACTCAACACCATTAGCAATGCTCTGTATGAGTGCCTCGTGAAATTCTTTTTCGCCGTCCCAGTCTCCCTCAGCCCCAAGAATTAAGCTACTACTTCGCTGCATTAAAAATAATCTCTTACAGTCATTACGTAATAATTTTACCGCCAACTCAAAATGACCTTTCCTTGCGGTGCTGTAGTCAATAATCTCAGATAGTGTTGGTATCGGGACAATTTGGCTAATGAATGCCTTTAGTTTTTTTGTTATTGCCTTTTTTAAGTTTTCAAAGTCACTTGAAGATTCCAGCTTATATTTAATTATTGCTCGATGTTGAATGTTGAATGGGAATTTATTTGTCCTCTCAGACGAGCATACGAGGACTACCTGTTTTCCAGCAGAAAAGGCGTAACCAAGTTCAAACCAAACATTCGGATTGTCTATGGAAATATCCGCAAGACAAATTAAAGAGTTGCGTATACCTTCTTCTATACTTTGGATAGGTATGCTTATACCAGGGTCTTGGTCGGCCCTGTAAGGTAATAAACCTGCATCGATAATCGCGGGGGAGAATACGTCTGAGTATCTACTGTCAAATACGCCGCCATCGAAGGGTTGAATTACAAAGCAATTTCCCATCTTCACGTATGCCTCCAAGTGTTAGAAATTAAAAAAAAATAATATTTATCCGCATGAACTACGGATTGTTGAGTTGAAAAGCATATAAGATACTAACAACAATAATGCTATTAACTGCAAAACTATAAATTACTTAAATCGTCTAATACGTTTGTTCTGATGCCTTATTAATTGTTTTTTTGTGTGTAATATTTGATACTTTATTTTTCTTGGTTTCAATTCCTGTGAATCGCTTAGTGCATTTGTTTCTGCGTATGAGTTATATCTGCTAAGTATTAAGGCCATTAACGCACTTATAAAAAAGTAACCAATAAGAATTTCTGAGAGGCTTAACAATTTAGGTATCCAATGAATTGGTGAAATATCTCCATAGCCAACAGTACTTAAGGTGACCACACTGAAGTAAATAAAATCAAGCAAATCAGAGCAACTGTGTTTATCATAAGAAAACCAAGGATCAGAACTATTCTGATGTGCAAGATTCATCAAAGTGTAAATGCAACCATAAGATACGGAAATATAAAGATACGTTCTAAGGACACGACTAAATAAGCCTTCCGTCAAGATTATACCTTGATTTTGGGGCGGACTGCCAGTTCTTGGTTTATTCATCAACCCAAGAATGATATCGTCGATAAATCCATATTTTATCATTCGAAAAATATTAAAGGAGCACAGAAGATATCCTGACCACCTGTATAAATCATTTTTGGCATACATTAATGCCGCATAGATTGCTATAAATACACATGTATTCCAAAAAGTATCTCGTAAATTTTTGAAAAATTTTGCGTTTTGGTCAGACTTTTTTTTTAAAGCCAAATGGTCAACTACCATTCGGATTATACCAATGGTCCAGACAAAAATAATGAGTCCAAATAAGTTGTAAAAGTAGATAGAGGGTGGGGTGGACTCAGTGTGAATAATCATAGAAATGATAAAAAAAAATGCAGATAAACATACAATCGTTGTTCTGAAAACTTTTACCACTATGTTACTTGATTGTTTTACACTATTAGCAATTACGTATTGAACAAAAGTAAATGTTAAAACTAAGGTAATACACAATGCTAATCCTCCGATATTGTCCACAAACCAAATGGATACCAAAGAGAAATTATTTATTAACCCTATAAAGAAGGGCTCCTTTACCTGACCAATGGTATTCGCTAACATACGCTCTATAATTTTTGATTGCGGAACAACTTTATGTTGGTTGCTCTGCAAGTTTTTATTATAAAAATCAAACCAGTCTAAGTTACATTTTATTATAAGATAACAATACGATTTTACGTTAATATTTCTCTGAGCGAAGAGCGTTGCACGCCTCGCTCCAAGCGTGATGCCTTCGCCTGATAAGCGCTCGTTAGAAAGTCATTACGTAATGCGTGCCAAAACCGTCTAAGATTTTGCAGACATCTTCTTCAAGAGTTTTGACATTTCGAGTCTTGAATTCCATCAATTCATACTTC
>CAJAIK010000041.1 GCA_903939765.1 uncultured Chlorobiaceae bacterium
AGTATGCAGGTAAGTCGGCGTGGTCACGCAAATAAGGTCAAGATCGCACTGCAACAGGTTGCGCCAGTCGGCAAAACCCTGACTGATATCGAACATCTTCATGAACTTCTGTCGGTGCAGCTCAGTGGGACTTGCCACGGCAGTAAGCTCAACATTATCCATCAGTGAAAAAGCTGGCGCCTGTGCTACCCTTGCCCAGCCGCTTCCGATAAACCCTATTTTATTTTTTTTTGCACTATCTTTGTTAACTATATCTATTTTTTAAAATACGTTATAAGTAATATATACAAGCACTTAAAGATCTAATTTCGCAAAAACTTCTCGATTCATACTAATAACTCTTTTTTATCAGGATAAAGAACTTTCAGCGATGCCAGCTTGTGAACGACTTTACTGCCACAGAAATACTCTTAAATATTAAGGCAAGTAAAGCATAGCGCACCTATAGTATAAGGCATATATTTTATTTCCTCTAATAAATTACACTTTTACCTTTTAAACTTTGATTTAAGGTGCGTCGGGGAAAGCTGATTGTTCTTCAATAAAGAACAGGATCGATTGTCTTGTGTGAATTGTGCACTGTCGGGGACAATGAGCTGGCGGGTTATTGGTTGACTCTTTTTTTATGGTGTCGAGGAGTTTGTTGATTTCGAGGAGCTCTTTGTTCATGTCGATGGCTTTGTTTTGGAGTTGCTGGATTTTTTCGGTGCATTCGGTGAGCATGACGGTCAGTGTCTGATCGGGTAGCGGTGGTGGTAGTTCCGGGGTGCCTTTTTTGCCGTAGAAGGATGTAGTTGACGTCGATGCCGACGGCTTCGAGTTTTTCGCCGAGAATGTTGCCGATACGATTTTTGCCGGTGACGGAGGAGGCGTCTTTGGCTCCTATTGCCTGGCAGAGCGCAACCTGGGTTTTGAATTTTTTCTTTATCTCTCCCCTGAGCCGTTTTGCTTCATCGGTGTATGGCCCCGCAATAGATGGATACTTATATTTCGTCTATTATTTTGCTTACATTTAATAGATAGTAATATCTGATATCGAGAATAAAAGCAAACATCCATGCCGATAACATAATTTTAGGTGTTGAGGTAGAAGACGTGGAGTTCTTCGCTGGCGCGTTCTTGCAGGTCACTGCACGTTTTGGAGCCGAAGCTGGTCGATTCATGGAGCTGCGTGAAGCGTACTCGCAGAGCGACGACGGAATGAAGCGAGTTCTTCCCGCGCAGGTGGAAGACGGCTTGCAGTGCGTCGGTGTTGCATTGCCACCTCTGGCTTACTGGCTGCAGAATACTCCTCAGACGGGTGACTTGAGGGCAACGCGGTTCAAGTCACCCTGTGCATGGCGTGATGGCCGGTCAGGGGTTGCGGGCAATGCAGGTCGTCGTCAGTCGGCATGCGCGCCCGCAGGGCTGCGCGAGCGAAGCAAAGCGCCTACCTGATTGAACGGTAGGTGAAGTTCAGCCTTACAGACAAGGAGCTTTCGCTGTCACGAGAGAACCTTATTGCCGACCATTTTGCTCCGGCCTTTTATGCCATTGCTGATGATATCGACCAGAATTTAGCGCTGCGGGCCAATGATATCCCCTATTTTTATTTTTTTTGCCATAAAATGAACATAAAAAAAGGGCGCCCAAGATCACCCTTTTTTGTTACAGAAGAGAGCGCCCATGCGGTCAGCTACTCGTTTGCACCTTTGCAAGGCGGGCTTTTTCGATATAAGTCTTCTGGATATCACGCGACACATTGTATGCCTTCGAGAGGCTGTCAGAA
>CAJAIK010000042.1 GCA_903939765.1 uncultured Chlorobiaceae bacterium
CAAATGTCCTTTTTGCATTTTGAGAATATGCAATACCTAAGCCAATACCAGAGATAACTGCTGCAGGAATACCAATAAAAAATGAAAGTGATCCAAGACACGGAATAAAGGCACCTAACATACCGATTAATCCAAATACAAAACCAGTTACTGATAACGCTGTAACTGCACCTGATTCTTTAAGATTATCTTGCATCACGCCTCCCTTTTTTGGCCAATTATTAGACTACAATAAGATATTAAATCATTAATTTTCATGGGATGCACTTACTTGGAAATTGTTGTTTTTGGTTTATCAGTTATTTTTTGTTGCTCAGACTGCATCTGCCGGACAGACTTTGTTTTGTTCTGGTGGATAGACTTTTTCTTCTTGTGCTGAGTCTTTTTCTTTTCGTTAGCGGACTCAGAATTACTTAATCCATTTTTGTCCATAGGTTTTTTTCTGCCATTGACCCCATAAACAGCATCTGTTCCTCCAGGAACCCACTTAACCCCTTCAACTACCAGAGGTGCCACTGAACAACCAGAGAAAACAAGATTAAGAGAAATAGCAAGCATGATAGAAAAAATAGGAAATAAATTATGAATAAATATTTTCATAAGACTATAAATTTTTCCGAATTTATTCAGCGATAGAAAAGACGAAACCCATAAAAATGTATCTTCTGTTAAACGACAATTTAAGAATAATGATGCACATTAAGATGTATTTTACGCTTAATAATTCATGAGCACCTGTAAAACAGGTTATTTTATCCCGCAAGCAAATCGCGCAGATATAAAAGTTCGTCTGGTGAGCTGGCCACTGAACTCCGGGAATTCAATGCAGATCTCACAGCAGGCGCCTGACGATTTGAATTATAAAAGGTTCGTTGTCACTCCAATGCTCCCCCGCCCGACAGCACCGCCAAGGTCTTATGACACGCCTGCCAATCTTCCGCTATTCCGGAAATGCAAGCTGCCTGCCCTCCAAATGCACGCTGCACGCCAGAAAGCCAAGCAAGCTCTGCAGGTGGACAGAAGCTGCGTGCTTGCTGCGGACGGGCGACGCTTCGTCCCTCACCAAAATGTTGGTACTGTCCTCTCGCTTTCCATGAACAAGTATAGTAATTTCCTTTATTTTATACTGTTACAGGTATTGGAGAAAGGGTTTGACCAAGCTCTCTGGCTAACCTGCGAAGGCTTCTTTTCTTGCCTTCGAGGAACTTTGCTTCATAAGCAGCCAGTCCTTCCTCGACAAACTCCGTCCCTTTGACCATGACTCGCCAAAACAATACCGCAAGCTTGCGAGCCAGGGCAATATTGGCAATCAATCCCCCTCGTCGTGCCGCCAGACGACGGTAAAAGCCGCCCAACGCCATATCTTTGCTGCGAGCCAGTGATCGGGCCATGATGCAAAAATACCTGCCTACCTTGCTGCGACTGTGTTTGACGTTGCTCTTGCGCTTTCCGCTTTGGCTTGTTCCAGGAGCCAGCCCTAACCAAGCCGTGAAATGCTTTTCTGTTGGCCATTTGCTCAGGTCAGTTCCCACCTCACTGATGATCTGCAGGACGCTGTAGTCGGTGTGTGCGGGCAGCATCGACAGATCCTTGCCCTGACACAGATCAATGAGCATACTGTGAAGTCCGGAGATTTGAGGCGCATTGGCGCTGGGGTGCTTGCCTGCCGTTGCTTTGGGTTTTTCGCCAATGCCGCCACCCTGCGTGTCATTAAACGTGATCTCTTGCAGGAGCAACTGTATTTGCTGGTCACATTCGGCGATCTGGCGATGATAGTGTTCCCAGCTCTGCAGGGCTTGCCTGAGCGCAAACAGGTGCTCCGGCTCCCAGGTACCGCGAAGTGCTTCAATGACATCTTTCGCCTTTTTGTGCCGAATCGTCGAGTAGCACAACTCCAGCAGTTTTGCCGGATCACGCTCTCCGTCCAGAATGGCATGCACTATGGCAAGGCCGCTGACTCCCATCAGTGAGCTGATGACATTGTGCAGCTTGATGTTCATGCGCTCAAGCGCCTTTTGCATGTGCTGCACATGGCTGGCAGCAGAAGTGATGTGATCTGTACGCAAGCGCTGGTAATCCTGAAGCTTGCGAATATGCGCTGGAGGCACGAACCCTGCCTTCAGCAGACCGTGCGCATGCAGGGTAGCACCCCATTGACAGTCCTTCATGTCAGTCTTTCGCCCGGGCAGGTTGCGTGTTTGCCGTCCGTTGACCATCACCACTTCAAGGCCAGCCGCTTCGAGTACACCATAGAGCGACAGCCAGTAGACCCCGGTAGCTTCCATTGCTATGGAGTGGACACCTTCTCCCAACAGCCAATCGCGCAATTCGTGCAACTGGCTGGTAAACGTCCCAAAAACCTTTGGCAGGCCTCCAGCGATGGAAACATGCATATGCTCGCTGCCCACATCACAGAAGGC
>CAJAIK010000043.1 GCA_903939765.1 uncultured Chlorobiaceae bacterium
CTGGAGACGATTGGCGGGTTGAAAAAAGCGACGGTTCACCAGGCGAAAGATTTCTATGCCGCAATGCAGGCTGAGGAGTCGGCAGCGTTGCCGATGGTTGTGCCTCAGAAGCAGCTTGAGGAAGCGAAAAAGGCTGTCGGGTGTGAATCGCCAGTCATTGATGGTGGGGACGATCTTGATCGGATACTTGAAGAGATTGAGGAAAGTCGGATGAAGGCGGCTGAGGAACGCCGCCGTCGGGAGGTTGAGGAGGATGAACGATTAACCAGGTTAATGTACGATTAACTAAAAGAGGAGAAGCACCATGTCAAGGAATTATCAGAAAGATTTTGATGACCTGCCAGATTTTGCAAAGAAGTATTCAGGCAGAACTACGCTTGAATGTATAGAGGCTTATGCCAATCGTAGAAAGGTAGTGACACACAGAATTGGCAATGCATTCTATGCTCTTGTCGATGATGGTGAGATTAAAATTGAGCAAGACAAAGTTGACAGACTCTATTACGTGATATAACCAACAGCTACAGCAACCCAAGGAGGGCACCACCATGCAGGCAGAAGCGAGAACAATCAATTCTTATCAGACCAGACTGGGGCACGGGCCGCATGTGTTGTGCCCTACTTGCGGATCACAGATTCATTTTATCAAGACGGTTAACGGGAAGCAGATGCCTTGCCAGCTCACGCTGGAGTATGGCGATGAGCGGAAGACGCTGGTGACGAATTCGGGGCGGACGGTGCGGAAGGCCGGGCGTGACGTGATCGGGTACCAGCCGCATTGGGGATTTTGTAAGCGGTAATTTCATAAACGATTAAAGAGGAGAACCACCATGGTGTTGAAAAAGAAGGCGAAGCCGATAGTGTACCAGATTGTTGACGGGTGTGTTGATGATCTGATTTTCACCTTCGGGTTTACGCGGGAGAAGGCGAAGAGCGAGCTGGTCAATGCGTTGCAGGAGCCGTTGATCAAAAACAGGATACTGGCGTTTGTGCTTATGGGGAATGAAGATATAAAAACCGCCGCAGGTGCGAACTGCAGCGGTTGCGTGTGTGAGAAGATTCAGTAATGACCATAACTAAAACCATCACCATGAACGATACTCAAAACAAGGGAAATGCACAACTATTGATCGAGGTGAAAGCTTTGATGGAGTTGGAGAGCATTTCGGGGAATGCGTTGTCGAAGCTGTGCGGGATTTCGGGGGCTTCGGTGTCGCAGTGGCTGTCAGGGATTTATCCGGCGAATCCGGAGCAGCTTGAAAAGAAGATTGCGGCGTGGTTACAGCGTCGGCGGGAGGTTGAGGCGTTGCCGTTGCAGGGTGTGGAGCGGTTTCAGACTGTGGTGAAGACGGTTGTGTATAACCAGGTTACAGGGTCGCTTCGGCAGTGTCATTTGTATGGCAAGATCGGCGTGGTAACCTCACCATCAGGGACGGGAAAGACTACGGCTATCAGGGATTATGTGGAGCAGAATCCGGGTTCGATTGCGATTGATTGCCATCCTACGTTCCCTATGCGATCGGTGCTGCAGGAGATTGCGAAGCTGGGCGGCATTGAGGC
>CAJAIK010000044.1 GCA_903939765.1 uncultured Chlorobiaceae bacterium
ACAAAGCCGTCCCCTTGAACTTGAACAACTGCGCAAAGAGGGTAAAAAAGTTGTTGGATGGCTTGCCTATAACATTCCGGAAGAGATCATCTATGCGCTTGGAATGATTCCAATACGAGTGGGGCAGGGTGGCGATGGACGGCTTGTTGAAGTCGGTGCGCGTCATATTTCGACCAAGAATTGTGTCTTTGTGCGTCAGGCTCTTGGCCAATTTGCAGAGAAAACCGATCCGTACATACAACAGCTCGATCTGGTTGCTATTGATGCTACCTGCATTCAGCTCTACCGGCTTGAAGAGCTTATCAGCTTCTATTTCGGCTATAAAACAGTGGTACTGGGAGTGCCGCGCAATTTTGCAACAAAAGAGGGGCATGAGTATTTCAGAAAAGAGGTCGAATACTTTACCAGTAAACTTGAAGCGTTTGCCGGAGTCACTCTTGAACAGTCGAAACTTGAGGAAGCAATAAGCATTTACGATGGAATCAGGGAGGCGATCAAGACCCTTTACCGCTATCAAAGTCTGGATAATGCGCCCCTGCGCTGGCGGGACGTGTCGAGCGTCATCAGTGCCGGTTACAATCTCGACAGGCAGAACTATCTGGAACTTCTGCAGGAGCTGATAGCCGAAGTAGAAGAGAATCTGACTGAGAGCCCCGCAGGCAGGGAGATTGAAGCGAGGATATTCCTTTCCGGAAGCCTCATTCCTCCGGGCGACACCAAGCTGGTCGATATTATTGAGCAATTGGGCGGGCGGATAGTGGGAGATGACCTGTGGAGCGGACTCAATTTCTTCCTCAATCTCGAAATAAAAGAGCCAACCCCCTATGGTGTTGCCGATGCCTATCTCGACAGGGTGCCGCATGGCTCTTTGCCTTATCTCGATCTGAAGAGCGATGGCCGGCTTGCCAACTTGAAGCATCAGATACAAGAGTTCGGCGCCGACGGGATCATCTATCACACCCTGCGCTATTGCGATGCATTCACCTTTAAAGCAGGGGAGACAAAGGATGTTCTTGGAAAGCTGCCTTTTCTGGAGATCCACACGGAATACTCCGGCTCGGATTTTGAAGCTATTCGTACCAGGGTTGAAGCATTCATCGAAATGATCAAGAGCAAGAAAGAGATTGCTGAACTTGTATAACGAAGTCGGCGAATTGGGGGGCGTTCAGAAACAACTGAACCGCCAACCAATTGAGTCGAAGCATGTATCGGGATGGTATAAGGATTCTGTTCAATAAATTTTAACAGTATGTCAAAGAAATTCATACAACGGCTGGGATTAAAAGATAAGCTTCTGGCAATAATGGTCCCGCTTCTGGTGCTGGCAGCGTGGCAGGGTGCGGTATCGCAGAAATTATGCTCAGACCTTATTCTGACACCGCCGTTAACCCTGCTGAACACGCTTGTCGAACTTGCTCAGTCAGGGGATCTCACGCTGAATATTCTGGCAAGCCTGAAAAGAGTTATGATAGGGTTTCTGCTTGGAGGAACATCCGGGTTTGTTCTTGGAATTCTCATGGCGCTCTCCCCGTTTTTGAACAGAATCTTTGGCCCGTTAATAAAAGCCCTCCAGCAAGTTCCTGAGTTTGCCTGGATGCCGCTCATCATCATGTTTCTCGGTATTGATGAATCTGCGAAATATTTTTTTGTGGCAATCGGGGCGTTTTACCCCATGGTCTTGAATACCTATCAAGGAGTAAGCGGTGTTCCTGAAAAATATCACGAACTGGCCAGGGTTTTCGATTACAAGAGTTTTCGTTACCTCTTTAAAGTTATCATTCCAAGTGCATTGCCTTCAATAATCACCGGTATTCGTCTCAGTCTTGGCCTCTCATGGATGTTTGTTGTTGGAGCAGAGCTGTTTGGATCCGATTCAGGCGTTGGCTATTTGATGACCTGGGGACGCGCCGTATTTCAGATTGATCTGGTAATGGCGGGTTTGGTTCTTGTTGGAGTGATTGGATTTGCAATGAATCTTGTGCTTGAAATAGCCGAGAAGCGGTTTTTACTATGGCGTGAGCCAGTTGATGGGAGGCCGGCATGAAGAGGCTTGCGATCAGCAAAAAAACAAAAGCAATACTTGGCGGCATTGCTTTTCCGATTGTATTGACTGGTTTGTGGCAGTTATTTATTTTTGCCGGGTTTTCCTCGGCAAGATTTCTGCCACCGCCCTTTAAGGTATTTCAGAAATTTGTGATCCTTTTTTCCGATCCGGCCTATTCTCAGCATATAGCGGTCAGTTTACAGCGGGTCATGATCGGATTTTTTATTGGTACTCTGGCCGGTTTTCTCTTTGGATTGCTCATGGGATTATCAAAAACTGCGGAGAAGATTTTTGCCCCATTTTTTCATGCAGTACGCCAGGTACCGATGATTGGCTGGATCCCGTTAATCATCATGTGGTTCGGCATGAATGAACTGCCCCGTGTTTTGATCATCTCTGTTGCCGCGTTTTATCCGATAACCCTGAATACTTTTTCAGGAGTAAGAAATGTGCCAAGAGAGTATCTGGAACTTGCTTCTGTCTATGGATTCAAGGGTTTGACGTTGATCAAAAAAATTATTATACCAGCGGCCTTACCCTCAATTGCCACCGGTATCAGTTTGGGGCTTGCCATGTCATGGTCTGTTTTGATGGTAGCTGAAATATTTATACAAACCGCCTTTGGAGTTGGTACGCAGATTCAGAAAGGACGGGATCGTTTTGATATTGCACTGGTTATTGCAGGAATTATTACCGTCGGGGTATTGGGGTATGCTATGACCGTATTGGTTCAGAAAATCGTGCAAGCCGTGGAACGGGGACGGGTTATCAGCACTGAAAAATAAATATTAACAAAACGAAAATGCCAAATAATAAAGGTACCCTTGAAATCAGGAGTCTCAGTAAAAGTTTTATTGTCGATAATAATTCATTGCAGATACTCAATGACATCAACCTGACCGTTCATTCCGGCGCGTTTGTCACAATAGTTGGTTCAAGCGGGTGCGGAAAGACTACTCTGCTCCGCATCATGCTGGGGCTTGAAAATCATTATACCGGTGAAGCCCTGATTGATGGAAAACAGATTATCGGGCCGGGGAGCGACCGGGGTATTGTTTTTCAGGATCACCGGCTGCTTCCCTGGCTTACCGTCGGTGAGAATGTCGCTTTTGGCCTTGACAAGCTCAAACGGAAGGAGAAGAAACTTCTCGTGGACGAACACCTGAAACTGGTGGGTCTCAACGGGTTTGAGAGCGCCTATCCTTCCCAGCTTTCCGGCGGAATGGCCCAGCGGGTTGCCATTGCCAGGGCATTGGCGAGCAAGCCTGAAATACTGCTGCTGGATGAACCCCTCGGCGCGCTTGATGCTCTTACCAGGATGTACATGCAACAGGAACTTGAGCGGTTATGGCTTCTTGAAAAGATCACCATGATCATGGTGACGCATGACATCGATGAAGCGATATATCTGAGTGACAAAGTGGTCATTATGTCTTCCCGTCCCGGTGTAATTAAAAAGATTATCGATGTGCCGCTTTCCAGACCGCGCAACAGGGCAAGTTCTGATTTTACGCGGATAAAGGCTGAGATACTCGAAGAGTTCCATCTTGGAACGGAATATCCATTCGCTTATGCAATATGATTATATCCCTCCTTTCAGCTCTTGCCAAACAGGCCTCTTCGGGTCACCACCACCACTGATATGCGTAATATTTTCAGGCTCAGTTCTTTTGTGAAACCGTATCAGAACCAGGCGCTTGGCGCGCTTTTGCTGCTGACAACCGTTGTTGGAATGGATTTGAGTATTCCTCGTCTGATTCAGAGAATTATCGATCAGGGCATACATCAACATAATCAGCAGGTGGTTATCAATACCGGCCTGCTGATGCTCTGTATTACCCTGCTCAGTGTGCTTTTTGCTGTCTGGTCACACATTCTGTCGGTCCGGGTCGGTGAAAGCATAGCACGCGATATCCGCGAAGCGTTGTTTCTGAAAATTCAGTCGTTTTCATTCGGCAATATCGACCGTCTCAATACCGGCCAGCTCATGGTGCGCCTTTCGAGCGATACCTCTGCGGTACAGCGTGTTGCCCAGGTTTCGTTGCGCATCGGTACACGATCGACCCTGCTGATGATCGGCAGTCTCATTCTGATGATTAAAACCAGCAGCAGCCTTGCCTTGACCATTCTGCCCCTGCTTTTCATAACCTCCGTCCTCATTGTCTTTTTTGTGGTTAAAATGGAGCCGTTATGGAGCTCGGTGCAGCGCCAGCTCGATCGGCTGAGCACCGTGCTGCAGGAAAACATTGCAGGCATCCGCCTCATCAAGGCATTTGTGCGGGGTGAATTTGAGTTTACCCGGTTCAACAAGGCAAATCAGGCATTTGCCAGCGACTCCATCAGAGTAATGAAGTTCATGGCAAGTATGCCGCCGCTGCTCACCATGTGCGTCAATGCCGGGATGGTTCTGGTGATATGGGTTGGCGGACTTGACGCCATAGCCGGGAAACTGACGATCGGACAGGTTGTCGCGTTCACCAACTACCTCCTCACAACCATGGCTCCCCTGATTTTCATGGCCAACCTCACCAATGCCTGGGCTGGCGGTATCGCCTCATCAAAACGTATTGCCGAAGTGCTCGATATTGTTCCTGATATTCATGATCATGCTGGCGCAAAAGCAATGGCAGAGCACCGGGCAGGAAGGATTGTATTTGAGCAGGTCTCCTTCCGCTATAACCGGGAGTCGGGCGCCCAACTCCTTGATGCCATCAGTTTTGTTGCAGAGCCGGGCAGAACCCTTGCCATTCTCGGTGCCACCGGTTCAGGAAAATCAACACTGGTAAACCTCATTCCAAGGTTTTACGACGTCTCTTCAGGCCGAATTCTCATTGACGGGATCGATATCAGGGAGGTAACCCAGGACTCGCTGCTTAAACGGATTGCCATCGTACCCCAGGAAACCATTCTCTTTTCAGGCACCATTCGTGACAATATCCGCTATGGCGTACCCGCAGCAAGTCATGAAAAGGTGATCCGTGCGACCAGGACGGCTCAGGCTCATGATTTTATACTCGGATTGCCCGAGGGATATGATACCCGCGTTGAAGAGCGGGGCGTTAACCTTTCAGGAGGCCAGAAACAGCGCATAGCTCTTGCACGGGCGCTGCTGGCAGCCCCTGAAATCCTGATTCTTGACGATAGTACCAGTGCCGTTGATATCGACACGGAAAGCAGGATACAGGATGAACTGGCCATCACAAACGCAGACTGCACGCTGCTTGTTGTTGCCCAGAGGGTCAGCTCGGTTCTGAATGCCGACAAGATCATCGTGCTCGATAAAGGGCGTATCGTCGGGCAGGGCAGCCATGCGCTGCTGATGCAGAACTGCGACGTATACCGCGAAATCTACGATTCACAGTTGGGTGGCGAGCGTTCAGACGAAGAGACCAAAGTATTGGTCGAGAGGGAGGAGTTATCATGAGTCGTTACGAAAATAATGGGCGAAACAACCACAAGCATATCGGGATTGGCAATGCCATGCAGCCCGGAAAAATTGAAAAGCCCCGGAACTCGGCTCAAGCTGTTCAGCGACTGCTCCAATATCTTTCCCCATTCCGCTCGAAGCTGCTGGCCGTGGCTGTTCTGGTCGTGCTCTACTCTTTGCTTGGCCTTACCGGCCCCTACTTGATCGGGCTTGCCATCGACCGCTTTATTGTCCAAAAAAATGTTGCCGGTCTTGAGCACCTTGCCCTGTTGATGCTTTTGGCCTATCTCCTCTATAATCTGTTCCAGTTCATTGCGGGCTGGATTATGGCCAAGGTTTCGCAAACCGCCCTGAAACAGTTGAGCGGAGATCTCTTTACCCACATACAGACCCTGCCGGTCAGTTATTTCGATCACCATTCATCCGGCGGGCTGATGAGCCGGCTGACCAATGATATTGACGCGATCAACCAGGCCGTCTCCCAGAATGTCACTTCGCTGGTGGCAAGCGTCCTCTCTCTGGCAGGTATCATGGTTGCCATGTTTCTGCTTGATGTCTGGCTTGCATTGGCCGCACTGCTTGTTATCCCGATCATGCTCTGGTTCACGCAGTATGTTGCCCGCAACACCCGCAAGGGTTTCAGGGAGCTGCAGAAACAGCTTGGAGAGATGTACGGCGTGATGGAAGAATCCATCAGCGGCCTTAAAGTGATCAAGGCATTTCGGCGAAACCCGGAGGTGATTGAGCGGTTCAAGAGCCAGAACGACAAGGTTTTTCAGGCGGCAGTCTATGCCAACAGCTACTCAATGCTGCTCATGCCGCTGACCAATGTTCTTGGAAATCTCTTTGTCATTGTCATTGCTGCCGTTGGCGGCTGGATTGCCCTCAAAGGGCTGGTTACGGTAGGCGTTATTGCCACTTTTATCATCTATGGACAGAACTTTATCCAGCCCCTTCGCCAACTGGCCAATATGTACAACATCATCCAGTCAGCACTTGCGGGGAGCGAAAGAATATTTGAGATTCTGGATATCCCCTCGGAGGTCGATGAATGGCATGAAACGGTACCATCGACCATTGCTGGCAAGGTCAGCTTCGACCGGGTGAGCTTTGCCTATGAGAAAGGAACGCCGGTCGTGCGGGAGATGACTTTTGTTGCAGAGCCGGGTAAAACCATCGCTCTGGTAGGGCCAACCGGAGCAGGAAAGACCACGATTATCAATCTGCTGACCCGTTTTTATGAGACCAGCAGCGGATCAATCACCATCGATGGCAAAAATATCCGCGATTTCGGCAAGGCAGCCCTTCGTAGCCGTCTTGGCCTCGTGCTTCAGGATACCTTTCTCTTTTCCGGCACCGTGATGGAAAATATCCGCTTCGGCTGGCTCGACGCCACCGACAAAGCGTGTATCCATGCCGCAGAGCTCGCCGAAGCCGACGAGTTCATCCGGCAGTTGCCGCAGGGGTATGAGACCGTGCTGTCAGAGCGGGCAGGCAACCTGAGCCAGGGGCAGCGTCAGTTGCTGGCCATTACCCGCGTTATTCTGGCCAATCCCGACATTCTGATTCTTGATGAAGCGACCAGCAGCGTCGATACCCGTACCGAGCTTCGTATCCAGAAGGCCTTGCTGACGCTCATGAAGGGAAGAACAAGCTTTGTTATCGCCCACCGCCTCAGCACCATTCGCGATGCCGACCAGGTACTGGTGATCGACAAGGGTACCATTGTCGAACAAGGATCGCATCATGAACTCCTTGCCCAGCAGGGGATTTATTGCAATCTTTACACCAGCCAGTTCAAGGGGCTGGCCATTTAGAGACTGTATTGTCCGGTTCAGTTTTCACAACCGATACTAACCCTCAGAAACCATGTGGTGGACTTATGCGTTACTCTCAGCGTTCTTTGCTTCATGCACAGCAATACTTGCCAAAGTCGGCGTAAAGGGGATAAACTCCGATCTGGCAACAGCAATACGCACGATCTTTATCCTGCTGATTGCCTGGGGCATTGTCTTTGCCCGAAAGGAAACCAGCGGCATTGCCCTGATATCCGGCAACAACTGGCTTTTTCTCAGCTTGTCGGGTGTTGCCACCGGTTTATCGTGGATTTTCTACTTCAAGGCCCTGCAATTGGGCAATGTTTCACAGGTCGCTCCCGTCGACAAGCTGAGCGTCGCGCTTACTATTTTTCTCTCCGTGGTGCTCCTGCATGAAGTTGTGTCGCTGAAAGTTATTCTTGGAGCGCTGCTCATTGTTGGCGGCTCAATTCTTATTATTCTCTGATTTTTTTCCGGCGGTCAGGTTGCATGAGAGAGTCGTTCCGTTGTGACGTGATTTTGCTGTTTTCAGACGCGTGTTTATTGGCTAAGCTGAACTTATTTTGTTATACTGCAACAGGAAAGAAGAACTCCTGTTGATCGCTTTTTCCACAAAGAGGCAAATCCCTCTCATCAACGTAGCCCAACAGAGCAACCTGATTCGAGAAACCATGCACTGGATTGCCCCCTCCGAAAAAAACACCGCCAACGCTGCGCTCGAAAAACGCCTCTGGGATGCCGCCGACCAGTTCCGCGCCAACTCCGGCCTCAAGGCGCAGGAATACTCCGCCCCCGTTCTCGGCCTCATTTTTTTGCTCTTTGCCGAAGTCCGCTTTGCCACTCAGCGCGCCAAGCTCGAAACGGGGGAGAGCAGCTCCCGCCGTGGCAGCCGTCTGGATGAACCAGCCGCCTATCATGCTGAAGGCATTCTTTATCTGCCCGCCGAAGCGCGGTTCGATTACCTGCTCAACCTGCCTGAAGCGGTGAACATTGGTGCGAAGCTCAATGACGCCATGCGCGAGATCGAAAAGCACAACCCGCAGCTTGCCGGTGTTCTGCCCAGGAGCTACTACCTCTTTACCAGCACCCTCCTCAAGGAGCTGCTGAAAAAGGTCTCCGAGATTCCTGCTACAATGGACTACGACGCCTTCGGGCGCATCTACGAATACTTCCTCGGCGAGTTCGCAATGAGCGAGGGGCAGGGCGGCGGAGAATTTTATACCCCCGGCAGCATTGTCCGCCTCCTCACCGAAGTCATTGAGCCATACCATGGGCGTATCCTCGACCCCGCGTGCGGCTCTGGCGGCATGTTTGTCTCCTCAGCCCGCTTTGTCTCCGAGCATAAAAAGAACCCTGCGGCGGAACTCTCCATTCACGGTGTCGAAAAAACCGACGAAACCGGACGCCTCTGCCGACTGAACCTCGCCGTCCACGGCCTCGAAGGCGAAATCAAGCATGGCGGCAACATCAACAGCTACTACGACGACCCGCACAATGCCACCGGTCACTTCGACTTTGTCCTTGCCAATCCGCCCTTCAACGTCAACGCCGTAGACAAAGAGCGGTTGAAAGAGTCCATCGGTCCTGGTCACCGTTTTCCTTTCGGTCTGCCGCGCACCGACAACGCCAACTACCTCTGGATTCAGCTTTTTTACTCAGCACTGAACGAAAAGGGGAGAGCCGGCTTCGTCATGGCCAACTCCGCCTCCGACGCCCGCTCCTCCGAGCAGGATCTTCGCCGCCAGCTTATTGAAAGCCTCGCCGTGGACGTGATGGTCGCCGTCGGTCCCAACATGTTCTACACCGTCACGCTTCCCTGCACGCTATGGTTCCTCGACAAGGCCAAAGGCAAAACGCCCCGAGCCGACACCGTCCTCTTCATTGATGCCCGCCACATCTACCGTCAGGTTGATCGAGCGCATCGCGAATGGACGCCTGGGCAGATCAGCTTCATCGCCAACCTCGTCCGTCTCTGGCGCGGCGAAGCTCTCGACTTCACCCTTGGCGGCGACGAAGCCCGCGCAAAGATTGAAGAGGTTTTTGCTACGGCACTCTCTATTGCCGCAGAGTCTCCAGCCTCCTACGGGGACGGCAATGATGATGCCTGTTCTGCAGCCTATCGCGACATTCCTGGCCTCTGCAAAGCTGCCACGCTCAAGGATATTGAGGCTCAAGGCTGGTCGCTCAACCCCGGTCGCTACGTTGGCGTTGCCGCCGGTGAAGCCGTGAGCGACGAAGACTTCAAGGCGCAACTCGAAACGCTGAATGAGGAGCTGGTACTCCTCAATGCGCAGGCTCGCGAACTGGAGGCAACGATTGCCAGCAATGTGGCGCAAATTTTGGAGAGTTGACCATGTGCGAATGGCGTGAAGCAACGTGTAAGGAATTCTTACAGGTTCAGTCTGAAGGTAGCAGGCAACTGTTCAGAAATGCTTAACAGTTCGTCAGGAGTGCGAATTTCTGTTTGGTTTCATTTGTAAAGGATTTCTTTACAAATGCCGATGGAGAGGCCTACTGAGCGAAGATTTAATAACGATTGACGGTAACATCTCAAATTCTTGAAGCAATGAAAACCGAATTTATACTGGGCCACAAAAGCGATGACCATTTTGTTGAGGCCAACAAAATGGTGTGAGTGTGCTTTTCAGTACATTGCTGATTACTTTTGGATGGTAAAAGATATCTGGAATTACTTCTCACGTTTCGAGAAAAAGAGACATGACAACCATTATTGTACAGAAAAAGAGTAAGGGGATTCCTCGTATTGAATCTCTGAAGGTGCGGAATTATCGGGCGTTAAAAAATATAACTCTCGATAAATTGACACCAATGACTGTTTTACTTGGCCCCAACGGGAGTGGTAAATCCACCATATTTGATGTGTTTAACTTTCTTTCCGAATGCTTTCAATATGGTTTGCGTCATGCGTGGGATCGTCGTGGACGGAGTAAAGAGTTAAAAAGCCGAGGCGCTGACGGACCAATTGTATTTGAATTAAAATATCGTGAACAATCAGGCACACCAGTCATAACCTATCACCTGGCTATAGATGAAGGGCTGAAAGGCCCCGAGGTTGTGGCAGAATGGTTGCAATGGCGCCGTGGAAAAAGAGGTAAGCCGTTTCGCTTTTTGGAATTTAGTCGGGGAATTGGGAAAGCTGTCAGTGGAGAGGAGCCGGATGAAACAGACAAACGTTCAGAGAGCAATTTAAGGTCTCCCGACCTGATTGCCGTCAATACGTTAGGGCAGCTTTCCGAACATCCACGGGTAGCAGCATTGCGCGAGTTTATCACAGGCTGGTATGTTTCTTATCTGGCGATAGATCAAACTCGTCATCAACCAGAGGCTGGCCCACAGGAACGACTGAGCAAAAATGGCGATAATTTACCTAATGTTATCCAGTATTTGAAGGAGCAACATCCTGAAAGATTAGAAGAGATATTCGCGGTGCTTCGTAAAAGAATTCCTCGTTTGGAAAGAGTTGATGCGGCTCCAATGCCTGATGGTCGGTTGCTTTTACAGATCAAGGATGCGCCGTTTGAACAGCCTGTGCTTTCCAAATTTGCGTCAGATGGGACCATGAAAATGCTGGCATATCTGACCGTGCTTTATGATCCGGAGCCACCACACTTTATTGGCATTGAAGAGCCGGAAAATTTTCTCCATCCTCGATTGCTGCCGGAATTAGCAGAAGAGTGCCGTGCAGCAGCCGAAAATTCACAGTTATTAATTACGACGCACTCACCGTTTCTGCTCAATGCAATGCGTGCAGAGGAGGTAAGGGTGCTCTATCGGGATGAAGAGGGATTTACGCAAGTTGTTAAGGCATCAGATATCCAGGGTATTCCTCAAATGATTGCGGCGGGAGCATCGCTTGGGTACTTATGGATGGAAGGACATTTTGGTTTTGGAGATCCGTTGATCAACTCTGGCGCCCCAAAAACAGGGAAAAAGGGGAAAAAATGATGCTTGAAAAATTGATCGTTTTTGTGGAAGAGTATTCCATGGAAGTGGCGCTGGAGATTCTTCTTCCCAAAATGCTTGGAGCTCTTGACTACCAGATTATCACTTTTTCATGCAAAAATGAGCTGCTGAAACAATTGCCTGAACGGTTAAAAGGCTATAGCACCTGGTTGCCAAAGAGTTGGTCACTTCTGGTGCTGGTAGATCGGGATGATGATGATTGCCACAATTTGAAACAAAAGCTTGAAGAATATGCTCAATCAGCCGGTTTTATAACAAAAACTGCTGCCTCATCACTGTGTGGTTTTAACGTAACGAATCGAATTGTTATTGAAGAGCTGGAAGCATGGTATTTTGGAGATTGGAATGCTGTTCAGGCAGCCTATCCAAAAGTGCCAGCAACTATTCCCCAAAAAGCTCCATATCGTAATCCTGATGCGATAAAAGGTGGTACATGGGAAGCGCTCGAACGCATTTTCCAGAGAGCAGGTTATTTCTCTACCGGTTTACGCAAGGCCGAGTGCGCCCGCAGCATTGCCAGACACATGGATATTCATCAAAATGGTTCCCACAGTTTCAGCATGTTTCGTGGTGCTGTTCAGGCTGTGTTGGCTCCGGGTACATAAAAAAATATTGAACGATGAAAACTGAAGTTATTCAAACACTGACGACAACATTTGTGGCTCATGTCCCTAAAAAATTGACCTTTAAATTAATCCGACTTGTTCTTTGAAGTGTTCGCTGTACTGCCTGAGGGTAATACCATACACTGTTTGGTTCAGCGCTCCATTCACTATTTTCAGTATGACATAACGACATGAGCACTCTTCCTGGCGGTCCCGCAGATAAATTTGGCAACATATACGAGGCGCTCTGGGGTGTCGTTGGAATGAGCAAGGTGCTTGGAGGTCAGGCTGATGCTATCCGCATTGAGGAACCGGGGACTGATGGTGCTGAGTTCTATCTTGAGCGCGATGGAATCAAGGAGCACTGGCAGGCTAAGCGGCAAGTTCTAAGCCAAAAGACTTGGTCACTCAAACTCCTTAAAACGGAAGGAATTCTCGAATTTTTTTGGCATCGTGCCAATGCTGGTGAATCATGTGTTTTCGCGTCCATATCTGACGCACCGGAGCTTCGAGGACTTTCGGAAAATGCAGGGGATGCCCAGGACTGGCCGGAGTTTCAAAATACGTTTCTTGCTGCCGCGTGCTGGAAAAAACATTTCAACGAACTGGAAAAGCATTTAAATTATCCTGCTGGCAAGGATGTCTTTGCATTTTTGCGCCAAGTCCAGGTGAAAGATGCTGGAGAATCAGTACTTGAAGATTTATTGCTGCCGATATTCAAATCAATGTTTACGGGTTCACCATATACAGTACTCACTTTATTACGTGACCTTTACATTATACGTGTTCACCACAAGTTAACAGCGGGCGATATCCTCAAATATCTCGAATCACCACATGGCATTACCATGCGCTCATTGCCGGTTAGCAAAGAGCTTCGCGACTCCTTGCAAGGCATAACTGCAACCTATACTGCAGGGCAGCGAGCCAAGCTTATCAGAGGAAGGTGCATACCGCGCCAAACCGCTACTGACGTTGTGGAGAGGATTAAATCCAGTGAGCGATCCCTTGATATACTGATTACGGCTTCTGCTGGCGGAGGGAAAAGTGCTGGTTTATTGCAGGTGGTTGAGGGGTTGGTTGCCATTGATATTCCCGTGCTTGCCTTTCGCCTGGATCGCATTGAGCCCGTCGCATCTACCGAAGCACTTGGTCAGAAACTCAATCTTCCCGAATCTCCAGCGATCGTTCTCTCGCAGTGTCATCCCAATCAAGCGGTAGTGCTTGTGATTGATCAACTTGATTTTGTAAGCGCAACCTCTGGCAGGCATCCAGACTTTTTTGAAGTTGTTGCGGCCTTGGCTGAAGAGGTACGGGGTATGCGTGCATCGCGCCAGATTCACCTCTTGATGGCCTGCCGACAGTTTGACTTTGATAATGACAGCCGGATAAGAAGGCTATTGCCAGCGAACGAATCTCCAGTCTTGTTAGCTCTTCTGTCTGATGAAGAAGTTAGGAATGAAATTCAGGCTGATGGGGGTGAGCCCGCAAAACTTACTATCAAGCAAATCGATCTTCTAAGACTTCCGCAGAATCTTGCTTTGTTTATTGACTCAGGATTAGGGAAAGAAAACGCGCCAACTTTTATTACCCAAAAGGAGCTTTTCGACCGGTATTGGGATACCAAACGCCGCGCAGTTAACGAGCGACGGCCCCAAGATTCAGCGCAGTGGGGGAAAGTTATTTCAAAACTCACGGAAGAGATGAGCCTGAGTGAGGAGCTTTCTGTGCCAAAAGGGAGACTGGACGAATTTTCACCGGAGTTTCTTGACGTGATGGTTGCTGAAGGTGTGCTTTGTGTTGAGGGAAAACGTTATGGGTTTGGCCATGAAAGTTTCTTCGATTACTGTTTTGCCCGGAACGTCGCGGCTGGTGATATTGAATTTGTTGCGATTTTAGAGAACGACCAACAGGAGCTGTTTCGCCGTGCACAGTTGCGGCAAGTTCTTGTTTATTTGCGCGACGATGATTTTTCTCGATACCTTCTTAACGTTGAACAGGCGCTTGCCAGCCAGCATATCCGTCCGCATTTGAAGTTGCTTGTACTGGAGCTTGTCGCGGCCTTTCCCGCTCCACGTGATGATGAATTCAACGTTCTTTTGCCTTACTTGCAAACTGTGTTTGCGTTTCACCGGAGTGGCGTTCAAAATAATGATAGAATCGCTATGCGTGCATTGGCTGCTTTCATTGGTTCACACACTCTCTTTGATGTGGCCGACAGGCTTGGATATATAATGAGTTGGCTCAAATCTGGAGAGGAGTGGCTGGAAGACCAGATGGCTTTTTACTTGCTTCGACAGGCGGAATTTCATGGTGATCGTGTTGCTGAATTGCTTGAACCATTTGTTGGACGAGGTGACAGGTGGAATGATCGGCTTCGCTACATTATGGAGTGGGCTGGGGGGCATCTCGGCAAGAGTCGACGTTTATTTGATCTTTTCTTGCAGCTTTTGGACGATGGAACTCTCGATAAAGCACGTGCTCCGATTGCGTCAAACTCTACATTCTGGAGTATTCTTTACAGCCTTGCGAAAGATCAGCCAGCGTGGTATGCAGAAGTGGCGGCACATTGGCTTGACCGCCAAGTTGCCATTGCTCAAATATCTGTTTCGGAAGGACAAAAACCATATTTGCGACTTGATGATGAATTTGGTGTCGAGAATCTGATTAAAAGCGCAACAGTCAAACCGAAAAGTTTTCTTGAATATGTCTTGCCTGCCATTCTCCGCGCATCTGAATCCTTCAAGTATCCTGATCATGATGGCTTATTGCGGGATAGAATCTGGCCAATGCGTTTTGGTTTTGAATACATTACTCTCAACGAAGCATATCTCAAGTCATGTGAAATGGCGATTGAGCAAATTGGTTCCACCAGTCCAGAATCTCTAAGGTCTTTGATAGCTTCTTTTAGGCAGAGTAATCTGTACATTGCCAACAATTTTCTCTTGACGTCCCTTCTTGCTGCACCGGAAATGTTTGCTGATGAAGCTATGACTCTGTTGGCAAATGAACCAGAACGTTTTCATTGCGGGTTTTCGAATAATCCAATTTTGGCTACTCGTACTCTCATTGAAAAGTGTTCTACGTATTGCTCTGATGAATGTTTCAAAAAAGTTGAGAAAGCGATTCTTTTATTCACTTCACACTTTGAACTTTCTACTGAGGGCTTACCATATCAAGGACACTCAGCTTATGAGTTAGCTTCGGCACTTGCTTCATGCCGAATTAGCGCTGAATTGCGCTCTCAGCTTGCCGAGTGGCAGGGGAAATTCGGCGATCTTCCAAAGACTTCAATTGTTCCTCGCTGTTACGGTGCGGTCTCGCCAATTCCTAAAGAGAAAGCGCAAGAGATGTCCGATGAACAATGGCTGGAAGCTATTGCGAAGTATAACAGCGAAGAAAGAGAGTTTGACTTTGAACACCCAGAGCAAGGTGGTGCATCCGACTTGGCTTTCCTTTTTCGAGAATTCGTTGTTCGGAACCCAGGCCGGTTCGGATTCCTCGCTCTTCGATTCCCGAAGAATACTAACGCAAGCTATTTCATGAATGTCCTGTATGGGCTGAAGCAAGAAGCGACCGACCCTCAACTGAAACTTGATGTAGCTCGTCGGGTTTTTGATTCCGATCAGATCGCCTGTCTGACGGCTGCTCTTGACCTGCTTGGGACAATCGTGGGGCTTCATTTGCCTGAAGACGCAATCCGGTTTATTAAAAAAATGGCTACGGAGCATTCCGATCCAGAGTTGAATGACACGAATGAAGATGATTTGTTATCTCGGGCAATAAACTCAGTTCGTGGCCATGCTATTGGAGCGATTCGAGATCTGATATTTTATGACAAAGCATACTTGATGGTGTTCGAACGCACGATTGAACTGTGTGTCTGCGATCCAAGCCTCGCCGTTCGAGCTTGTGTGGCTTCCACAATTCTTGTTATTGCGGAGCATGATCCCGTGGGTGCTATTGTGCTGTGCAAGCAACTTCTTGAAGCTGATGATATTCTTTTGGCCGTTTCCTACGTGGAAAGCTTTGTAGCTCAATGTTTGCAACAGCATGCCGGAGACCTGCGTCTCATTGTTGAACGTATGCTTATTTCGGAAAATAAAGAGGCTAATCAGGCTGGTGGAAGATTGGCCTGTCTGGCACGACTTTATCATCCGAGTCTTGACGACCTTTCGGAATTAGCTATGATGGGCAATTCTGCTTGTCGCCTTGGAGCAGCGCAGGTTGCGAGTCATAACCTTACCAAGACCAATTGCCGTTCTTGGTGTGAAATGGCCTTATTACGGTTATTTGACGATAGAGATGAAATCGTTAGGGTCGAAGCTGCTCGTTGTTTTTGGTATTTATCGCAAGATCCAGAACTACCACTTGCTGATTATAATGCTTTAATAACTTCTTTTCTGGCCAGCCAATCTTTCGTTGAAGACCCTACGTTTTTGTTGTCTGCGCTTGACCATACTCGCCAGCGTGTGCCGGAAGCAATCTTGGACATCTGTGAAACGTTCGTTGCGAAATGTTCAGAGCAGGCACGGGACTTCCGCACTTCAATGGCCGGGGATGAAATGACAGTTGGAAAACTTGTCTTTCGTGCTTATGCGCAGTTGGAAGCTTTGCCGATGCGTATTCGCGCTTTAAATTTGATCGATGAAATGTGTGCCGAAGGATTACAGAGTGCAGGAACGCATCTTACAGAATTTGAACGTTGAGAGCGTTAAAGTCGCAATTTTTCCGACAGCATTGAGCGGTTGCAGTAGTTTGCTGAATTCTTGTTGTTCTGTATATTGCAAAAATATACAAAATTTCTATGGCCATTTTTGAAGGTATTTCAGGGTTTCAGTGGGACAAAGGGAATTCGACCAAGAACTGGGAAAAACATCGGGTATCAATGTCTGAATGTGAAGAGATTTTTTTCAATCAGCCATTGATTGTGGCGGATGATGAAAAACATTCAGGACTTGAAAAGAGGTTTTTTGCCTTGGGTAAAACGGAGAGGGGAAAACCTGTTTTTATGGTGTTTACGGTTCGTAAAGATCAGATCAGGGTTATTTCAGCTCGCAGTATGAACAGAAAAGAACAGGATATTTATGAAAAACAGGAAAACAGCGATTCCGGAATTCATGAGTGAAGCGGAGGAGCAGGAGTTCTGGTCAACGCATGATTCAACTGAGTTTGTGGATTGGAACAAGGCTGGCAAGGCACTCTTTCCGAATCTGAAGCCGACCATGAAAACCATCTCACTTCGGTTGCCGGAACCGATGCTCAATCACCTGAAGATACTCGCCAATGAGCGTGACGTGCCCTATCAGTCGCTTTTGAAAATGTTTCTTAAGGAACGTCTCGATCAGGAATTTTCATAAGGAATTGCCCATCGGCTCAGCACCATCCTCACAAGGAATCCTTGACATGTATATTACGTTACACTCACGTATTGTTTGCGTACATAAAAGAGGAGATTTGCCATGACGGCAAAAGAGATAATTATTCAGGCAGTAGAAGCGCTTCCTGACGAGACTACATTTGAGGAGGCTATGGAGCGTCTTCTTTTTTTAGCAAAAGTTGAAAGGGGAATCGAGCAGGCTGATGCAGGAGAGACGATATCGCATACGGAAGTAAAAGAGAGGCTGTCGAAATGGCTGAAGTGAGGAAAAACTTCTCAATGTTGATGCTCGCGAATTGGAGGCATCGATTGTTAAAAATATTTCGGAAAAACGGGAAGCATGAACGATCCTGAACAACCAGAACTGCCCTTCACGGGTCAGTTCTTTGTATATGCCACTGAAGACGGGCTGACGAAAATCGAGGTGCGTCTGGAGGGAGACACCGTCTGGCTCACCCAGGCACATATCGCCGAGCTGTTTCAAACGACAAAACAGAACGTCAGCCTGCACCTTCAAAACATCTTTGCCGAAGGGGAGTTGGAATCGGCGGCAACTGTCAAGGAATCCTTGACAGTTCAAACAGAGGGAAAGCGTGCTGTTCAGCGGCGGATTGAATATTACAATCTTGATGCAATTATCTCTGTTGGTTACCGGATTCAGTCACATGTCGCAACTCGATTCCGTATCTGGGCTACCCAGCGATTGAAGGAGTACATCGTAAAAGGTTTTGTGCTTGATGATGAACGGCTGAAAAATCCTGACCAGCCTTTTGATTACTTTGACGAGTTGCTCAGGCGGATTCAGGACATCCGCACCTCCGAGCGGCGTTTCTACCAGAAGATTACCGACATCTATGCCACCAGCATTGACTATGACCCAACGATGCCGGAGAGTATTGGATTTTTTCAAACCGTTCAGAACAAGATGCACTGGGCAATAACCGCCCAGACAGCAGCCGAGATCATTCACGCCCGCGCCGACAGCGCCAAGCCCAACATGGGGCTGACCAACTGGCGAGGGGTGAAGGTGCGCAAAGAAGATGTAACGATTGCCAAGAACTATCTCAACGAAGAGGAACTTGCAGCGCTGAACAACCTTGTTGAGCAATACCTTGTGTTTGCTGAGGGCCAGGCTATGCGTCGCGTGCCTATGCACATGAAAGAGTGGATAGGCAAGCTTCATGGTTTCCTCACTCTCAATGACCGCGAC
>CAJAIK010000045.1 GCA_903939765.1 uncultured Chlorobiaceae bacterium
TCTCCGGACAAGATCAACACAACTATCGATATCTTCAAGCCGTACGGCATAAAAGAGCTTGCCCGTTCTGGCGCGGTAGCGATACACCGGGGAGAATAACACTGTTTTTTACTGAATTATCAATCAAACCTATCCGAACACATGAACGTTTATTATGACCAGGATGCCGATCTCGGTTATCTGCAAGGAAAAAATATTGCAATACTCGGTTACGGCAGCCAGGGCCATGCCCATGCCCTGAACCTCAAGGAGAGCGGCCTGAATGTCTGCGTCGGTCTTCGCCCCGAGAGCGCTTCGTGTGCAAAAGCGAGAGAGGCTGGCCTGGAGGTCAACACCGTCGCTGATGCCGTCAAATGGGCTGACGTCGTCATGGTGCTTCTTCCGGACCAGACACAGAAGGCTATCTATGAGTCTGAAATTCTCCCGAACCTCGTCGCTGGCAATACCCTTGCCTTTGCTCACGGCTTCAATATTCATTACGGACAGATTGTTCCTCCAGAGACAATCAACGTTATCATGATTGCGCCGAAAAGCCCCGGCCACCTTGTTCGCCGCACCTACACACAGGGCAACGGAGTCCCCTGTCTGATCGCGGTTCATCAGGACGCCACTGGAGAGGCAAAACAGCAGGCGCTTGCATGGGCAAAAGCCCTTGGCGGTACCAAAGCCGGCGTTATTGAGACCTCAATCAAGAATGAGACTGAGACCGATCTCTTCGGTGAGCAGGCTGTCCTTTGCGGCGGTTCTGCTGAATTGATCAAGGCTGGATTTGAGACCCTTGTCGAAGCCGGATACCCTGAAGAGCTCGCTTACTTCGAATGTATGCATGAGTTGAAACTCATTGTGGATCTCTATTATGAAGGAGGCCTTTCAAGAATGAACTACTCCGTAAGCGATACGGCTGAGTATGGCGGCATGACCCGCGGACCGCGCCTTATCACTCCTGCGGTCAAGGCTGAGATGAAAAAGATTCTTGAAGAGGTTCAGGACGGCCGTTTTGCCAAAGAGTTTATTGACGAGTGCAATGGCGGCTACAAAAACCTCAGCAAACTCCGCGAGGAGAACAGCGGCCACGCCATCGAAAAGGTTGGCGCAAAACTTCGCGACATGATGAGCTGGCTGATCAAAAAATAATTTCTTCCAAACAGAGAATGTACAAGATTGTTTCAATACCGGGCGATGGTATAGGCCCGGAAGTGGTTGCAGGAGCTGTTGCAGTACTGGAGCAGCTCTCCAAAAAGCATGGTTTTGAAATTCTGATTGAAGAGCACCCCTTTGGCGGTGCTTCATACGAACTGCATGGCGAAATGCTTACCCAGGCAACGCTTGATGCCTGCCGCAAGTGCGACGCGGTGCTGCTTGGAGCCGTTGGCGGCCCAAAATGGGAAAGCCTGCCGCATGAGCACAAACCGGAAGCGGCGCTCCTCAAAATCCGCAAGGAGCTTGAGCTTTTTGCCAACCTCCGGCCGGCCAAAGTCTATGACGCACTGCTTGACGCATCATCGCTCAAGGCGGATGTGGTTCGCGGTACCGATTTCCTCGTCTTCAGGGAGCTTACCGGCGGCATCTACTTTGGCCAGCCACGCGGCTTCGATGAGAGTCGGGGATGGAACACCATGGTCTATGAGCGCTATGAGGTAGAGCGCATTGCCCGCCTCGCCTTTGAAGCGGCCCGGAAACGGAAGGGCAAGGTTATTTCGATCGACAAGGCAAATGTGCTTGAAGTGTCGCAGTTCTGGCGGAATGTGGTGCATGAACTGCACAAGGAGTTTGCAGATGTGGAGTTGAGCGACATGTATGTCGATAATGCGGCAATGCAGATTGTCCGCAATCCCAAACAGTTTGATGTTATTGTAACGAGCAACCTTTTTGGCGACATTCTGAGCGATATCGCCGGCATGATTACCGGAAGTCTCGGGATGCTCCCTTCGGCAAGCATAGGCACAAAACACGCGCTCTACGAACCGATCCACGGAAGTGCGCCGGATATCGCCGGCCAGAACAAGGCTAACCCGATTGCCACCATCGCTTCGGTCGCCATGATGTTTGAACACAGCTTTAATTTGCCGGATATTGCCCGTGAAATCGAGCAGGCAATTGAGGCTACCCTTGCCTCCGGATTGCGGACAGCGGATATCGCCACCAATGCAGGAGACCCGGTGATATCAACAACAGAGATGACAGAAGCAATTGTCAGGCATCTTGGTGCCTGATCAAACAAAGGCCAAAGAGAGCTGTGAAAGAGAAGATTATTGTATTTGATACAACCCTGCGCGACGGAGAGCAGTCCCCCGGGGCATCGCTCAATGTGCAGGAAAAGGTGGAGATTGCCCGGCAACTCGAAAAGCTTGGAGTCGATGTGATTGAGGCCGGTTTTCCGGCTTCATCACCATTGCAGCTCGAAGCGGTTCAGCGGATAAGCGCAGAGTCGAAAGCCGTTGTGGCGGCCCTTGCAAGGGCGGTGGAAAACGACATCACCGCAGCCTGGAAGGCACTGCAACAGGCACGCAAACCCCGCATTCACACCTTCATCGGCACCTCCGATATCCATATTACCGGAAAATTCGGCAGCGACCGCTACGGCGTGAGCCTGCAAGAGAAGCGGCAAACCGTCATCCGAATGGCGGTCAATGCCGTCGCCTTTGCCAAAACATTCACACCCGATATAGAATTTTCCGCTGAAGATGCAGGCCGTACCGATCAGGGCTTCCTTGCTGAAATCATCGAGGCGGTTATTGCGGCAGGTGCGACAACCGTCAACATTCCTGACACTACGGGTTATACCTGGCCTTCAGAGTTTGGCCGAAAAATCGCTGATCTGCGGAGCCGCGTCAAAAACATCGGCAATGCCATCATCAGCGTCCACTGCCATAACGATCTTGGTCTTGCGGTGGCCAACACGCTCAGCGCCGTTGAACACGGTGCACGCCAGGTTGAGTGTTCCATGGGCATCGGTGAGCGGGCTGGAAACGCTTCGCTCGAAGAGATTGTGATGGCTCTGAAGGTACGCAGCGACCTGCACAACTTCTACACCGGCATTGTCACCGAAGAGCTCTACAACACGAGCCGCATGGTCTCGACCTTTACCGGCATCATCATCCAGCCCAACAAGGCTATTGTGGGCGACAACGCCTTCTCGCACGAATCGGGCATTCACCAGGACGGGATGCTGAAAAACCGGCAGACTTACGAAGTGATGACACCGGAATCGGTAGGAGTGCCGCAAACAAGCATTGTGCTGGGTCGCCATTCCGGCAAGCACGGCCTCAAGTCGCGTCTCCTGAGCCTCGGCTACAGCCTTGACGATACAGAACTTGAAGCGGTCTACAAACGGTTTGTTGAGGTTGCCGACAAAAAGAAAGAGGTCTATGACGACGACCTGAGGGTACTGATGGGCGATGAACGGAGCAAACCCCGCAACGCCTATGAACTCGACTACCTTCATATCAACAGCGGTACCGCTTCAATTCCAACCGCAACCATCAGAATCCGGCACAAGGAACAGATCTTTGAAGAATCCGCAACAGGCGACGGCCCGGTGGATGCCTGCTTCAGGGCAATTGAGCGTGCCCTTGGCCTCGAATCGATGGTCACCTCCTATTCCGTACGCTCCACCACTGCCGGACGCCAGGCGCTCGGAGAGGCGCTGGTACGCATCAAAGACAAAAACATCTCCTTTAACGGAAGAGGGGTCTCGACCGATATCATAGAGGCGAGCGCCAAAGCCTACCTTCAGGCTCTCGGCCAGCGCCAGTACCATTTTGACAACATCACTACTGAAACTGAAACCATAGAAAGCGGGGTTTAAGAATACCATGGCACAAACAATAACCCAGAAGATCCTTTCAAAAGCGGCAAACAGAAAATTTGTCGATGCTGGCGAAAGCGTCTGGCTGAATGTCGACATCCTCCTCACCCACGATGTCTGCGGCCCTCCTACCTTTGATATTTTCAAACAGGAATTTGGACCCGACGCAAAAGTCTGGGATCCGGCAAAAGTCGTCGTCCTGCCCGACCATTATATTTTTACGGCCAACGAGCACGCCCATCGCAATATCGATCTGCTGCGGCAGTTTGCAAAAGAGCAGGGGCTTGAGCACTACTATGATGTCGGCACCGACCGCTACAAGGGAGTCTGCCACGTCGCTCTGGCCGAAGAGGGATTCAATCTGCCCGGCACCGTGCTCTTCGGTACCGACTCGCACACCTGTACGTCAGGAGCCTTCGGCATGTTCGGCACAGGAATCGGCAACACCGATGCCGCCTTCATTCTCGGCACCGGCAAACTCTGGGAAAAAGTCCCGGAATCAATACTCTTTACCTTTGATGGCAAAATGCCCGAATACCTTACGGCAAAAGACCTCATTCTGCAGATTCTTGGCGATATTACCACCGACGGTGCGACCTACCGCGCCATGGAATTTGACGGCGAAGCAATTTTTTCACTTCCCATGGAAGAGAGAATGACCTTGACCAACATGGCCATCGAAGCGGGAGGCATGAACGGCATCATCGCTGCCGACAGTATCGCTGAGAGTTATGTCAAGGCAAGAAGCCAGAAACCCTATGAACTCTTCAAGAGCGATCCCGACGCCCGCTATCACAGCAAGTACCGCTACAACGTCGCTGAGCTCGAGCCTGTTGTGGCCCAGCCGCACAGCCCCGATAACCGAGCCACCGTCAGAAGCGTCCAGGGCACAAAGATCACCAAGTCTTATATCGGCTCCTGCACCGGCGGCAAACTGACCGATTTTGTGATGGCCGCCAGAATCCTGAAAGGCCAGAGGGTTTCGGTTACCACTAACATCGTACCGGCCACCGTCAAAATTGCCCGTGACCTCGAAACTGAACTCTACGACGGACAGAGCCTGAAGCAGATTTTTGAAGATGCAGGGTGCACCATTGCACTACCCTCTTGCGCCGCCTGTCTTGGAGGCCCTGCCGATACCGTTGGACGTTCGGTCGACAACGATGTCGTCGTCTCGACCACAAACCGCAATTTCCCCGGACGGATGGGCAGCAAACATGCAGGAGTCTACCTTGCCTCCCCGCTCACGGCCGCCGCATCGGCAATTACGGGTAAACTCACCGATCCGAGAGATTTTCTCTGATCGCACTTGAAATTCGGGAAAACAGACACATAGCAAAATGGAAACCATCATTCAGGGAAAAGCCTACGTTTTAGGCAAAAATATTGATACCGACCAGATCATCCCGGCAGAACATCTGGTCTACAGCCTCTCCGATCCCGAAGAGGTGATGCTCTATGGCAAATATGCCCTTTCAGGAGTCCCGCCCGAACAGGGAGGACTGCCTCAGGGCAACATCCCCTTCATCGAAGATGAAAGCTGCCACTCAGCGTTCACCATCATCATTGCCGGGCCAAACTTTGGCTGCGGATCATCGAGAGAGCACGCACCCTTCGCCCTCAAGGTTGCCGGTGTAAAAGCTATTGTCGCCGAGTCGTACGCAAGAATTTTTTACCGTAACTGCGTCGACGGCGGTTTTGCCATCCCCTATGAGACGGCAGAAGCACTCAACCAGCTCATCAAAACCGGTGACGAGCTGAAAATAGACGTCGAGGCGAACACTATCGAAAATTTGACGAGCAAGACCACCTATAAACTCAATCCCCTTGGCGATGTCTTCAACATTGTCGAAGCTGGCGGTATTTTTGCCTATGCCCGTCAGGAACATTTAATGCCTCAAGGCTGATTTATGACTGCAAAAAAAAACGCTATAGAACTTTACGACACCACCCTGCGTGACGGCACACAGGGTGAACATATCAACCTTTCAGTTCAGGACAAGCTCCTTATTGCCCAGAAGCTTGACGAGTTCGGCATGGATTATATCGAAGGTGGATGGCCAAGCAGCAACCCGAAAGATGAAGAGTTTTTCCTCAAGGCGCGGCAGCTTCAGTTCAAAAATGCAAAGCTGACCTCCTTCGGTTCAACCGCCCGCTTTGTAAAGAGTGTCGAGAGCGACCCCAACCTGCTTGGACTTCTCAGCTCCGAAACGCCGGTCATTACCATCTTCGGAAAAACATGGAAAGCGCACTCCGAAAAAAGTCTTGGTATTTCCGATGAAGAGAATGCCGAACTGATCTACCGCTCGGTCAACTTTCTCAAGCGGGAGGGTCGGGAGCTCTTTTTTGATGCCGAGCATTTTTTTGACGGCTACAAAAACAACCCTGAATTTGCCCTGAAAATGCTCCTTTCCGCCGTTGAGGGTGGAGCATCAAGAATTGTGCTCTGCGACACCAACGGAGGCTCACTGCCGCATGAGGTAACGAATATTGTCGCCCGTGTCCTCGCCGTTACCGGAGTTCCGGTGGGCATTCACAGCCACAATGACGGGGATCTGGCCGTGGCAAACTCCATCGCCGCCGTCATGGCCGGTGCAACCCACATCCAGGGAACCATCAACGGCATCGGCGAACGGTGCGGCAACGCCAACCTGATCAGCATCATTCCCAACGTCATGCTGAAGCTGCAACGCTCATTCACCTTTGCCGAGCACCTCACCCAGCTCACTTCACTCTCGAAGTTCGTCTACGAGATTCTGAATATGCCGTCGAACACCCGCGCTCCTTTTGTCGGGAAATCGGCATTTGCCCACAAAGGCGGCATCCATGTCAGCGCAGTCATGAAAGAGAGTTCACTCTACGAGCATATCGACCCCTCACAGGTCGGAAACCGCCAACGTGTCCTCGTTTCAGAACTTGCCGGCCAGAGCAACATCCGCTACAAGGCTCAGGAACTCGGTATTGCACTGCCCGAAAAAAGCGAGCTCTTTAAAAATATTGTTCACCATATCAAGGAGCTCGAACACGAAGGGTACCAGTTTGACGGGGCCGAAGCCTCATTTGAACTGCTCCTGCACAAGGAGCTCGGCAACTTCACCCCCTTCTTTGAAGTGCTTGAAACCAAGGTGCATATCGAGTCGGGCAAAAATGCCAAAAACGTCGATCAGGCAGTACTCAAGGTCAAGGTTGGAGAGGAGATCGAGCATATCGCCGCCGATGGCGACGGCCCGGTAAACGCCCTCGACAAGGCGCTCCGCAAGGCACTGATTCACTTTTACCCAGAAATCAAAAGCATCAAACTCGTTGACTACAAGGTGCGGGTACTCGAAGAGAAACGGGGAACCAGCGCCAAGGTACGGGTGCTGATTGAATCAAGCAATGGCCACTTCACCTGGGGCACGGTCGGCGTCTCGACCAACATCATTGAAGCAAGCCTCCACGCCCTTGAGGACAGTATGAACTACCACCTCTTCACCCTTAAAGCAGCAATGCCCAAAGGCGCCACAACCACCCACGCGTAAGCTGACCGACAAAAAGCCGGGCAAGCACCTTTTTGCACTTGCCCGGCTTTGTTCAGCCTGTTTTATACCACTTACCTCACAACCCTCATCCCCAAAAAACAGGAACTACCTATCTTCAGGCGATGATATGGATGTCCGTATGCGCCAATAGAGGATGTGTGGCTGTGCCGATTATGGCAACTTGCACCGCTGCGGCTCCTCCAAAACCGTCAGCATCGTAGTAAAGCGCTCCGGTTGTCGTGTTGTAAATAATCCGGTCACTGCCGTCAAGGGCAGCAGTCGCTCCGGCACCTGACACAAACTCTCCTGCAGTCAACTGACTTCCAATAGCGCCAAGGCCAGCGAAAATGGTTTTGCTGAACTGAAGGTCATCCGTCCCTGACACAAAATCAGTGATGGTATCTCTATTGGTGGCGGCATTTGGCGCGAAATCAAAAACAAAATGATCAGAGCCGATACCACCCGTCAGCAAGTCATTGCCGTTGCCGCCAATCAAAGTGTCATCACCATCTCCACCCAGTAGCGTGTCATTGCCCAAGCCACCGATCAAAAGGTCATGACCTAATCCCCCGATCAGTGAATCATTGCCTGCTCCGCCATCAAGGGTATCATGAGTGCCGGTGCCTGTCAGCGTGTTTGCTCCCGCATTACCGATAATCCACAAGCCACTCGTAACCGCTGAGGCATTGACATTCAGCGCGATTGTACCGGTCGTCACGGCGACTGGGCCTGTCCCGGTGCCGATGACCACTTTCTCGATACCCGTGTCTCCAGCAAAGAGAGTCAGTGTACTTGCCGCGGTGGAGGTGAAGCGAACTTCATCGGTGCCTGATGCTCCACTGTCGGCGAACTCTGCCGCAGTATGATCGGCTGTAAGTGCAATAACATAGAGATCAGAACCATCGCCACCATTCAAACTGTCAATACCCGCTCCGCCATCAAGGATATTGTTGCCACTGTTGCCTATGATACTATTCGCAAGGGTGTTGCCGGTGCCATTTATGTCGGCTATTCCCAGCAGTGCGAGGTTCTCGATATTGGCGCCCAGCGTGTAGCTTATGCTCGACTGCACCGTATCCGTTCCTGCTGAAGCATTTTCAGTAACAACA
>CAJAIK010000046.1 GCA_903939765.1 uncultured Chlorobiaceae bacterium
CCCAGGTGATCACCTCTTCCCATTCCGAACAGAGTAGTTAAGCCCTGGAGAGCCGATGGTACTGCCTAAAAGCGGGAGAGTAGGTCGTCGCCGAGTTTTTATAAAAAAGCCCGCCACTTTACTGGTGGGCTTTTTTTTTGCCTTTCATCGCCCTCTGTGTTATTTTGAGCCCATCACTGATTGGCAGGATACCCCTGTCGTACACTGTAACACTGTAACCACCAGCCAGCATGCCCATGCACGCATATCACTTTACCGCCGAGATGAGCGTTCGCGATTATGAGTGCGACATGCAGGGTATTGTCAACAACAGTGTTTACCAGAACTACCTCGAACATGTCCGCCATCTCTATCTGAAGCAGGTCGGTATCGATTTCAGCGAATATACCCGGCAGGGAATCAACCTTGTGGTCGTGCGTGCCGAGCTGGACTATAAACATCCACTTGTTTCAGGCGACTCCTTTGTGGTTGGTCTCACCTTTTGTCGTGAATCAGCCCTGAAATTTGCTTTTTATCAGGATATATTCCGCCTGCTTGATCACAAACCAGTTCTGAAAGCCAAAATTATCGGAACCGCCCTGAACCAGCGCGGACGCCCTGAAATTCCTGAACAGCTTGCAGCACTTTTGAGTCCTGGCCACTAAGGTGATCCCATCCATTTATTAAAAAACAAATGAAGCCATTGATACAGGTTGGCCACTCCTACCTCGCACTCAGTCAGGGAGAACAACAACTGCGCGACTCACTCTATGAAGAGGCCGCAGAAAGCTACAAGCGGGCACTGGAGGTGTCGCGAAGCATACCGAAAGAGGAGGCGTTTGATTATGACGGGTTTGATGCCTTATGCCATACAGGTCTCTCCGGCGCTTATGTCAAGCTTGGCCGTTATGCGGAAGCCCTTCAATCCGTCGAGATAGGGCTTCGCTACTTTAACCGCAGGGGTGAACTGCATCAGGATGAGGGCAAGCAGTGGATAGCCGCTGTGCTCAATCGCGCACAAGCTCTTGAAGGTACCGGACAAACGGAAGAGGCGCTGAAAGCCTATCAGATCACAAGCGAGATGATAGCTGAACGTAAGGGTGAGCTGCCCGGCAAAGAGGAGTTGCAACGGCTGATTGAAGAGCATGTTTCGAAGCTTCAGCCTCTCACGGCAGACAAAAAACCAGCCGGTTACAAAGCATGGTGGGAGTTCTGGTCGTAAGTGTTAATGCTGCCCATCAAAAAAATACTGGTCATAAGGCTCAGCTCCATCGGAGACATCGTCCTGACGACCCCGCTGCTCAGGAGCCTCCAGAGTACATGGCCTGATGCCAGGATCGACTTTTGCACCAAAGCGCTCTTTGTCTCGCTTCTTGCAGAAAATCCACGGCTTTCTTCGATATATACGCTCGAAGCGCCCCCTTCAGACGATTATGATCTTGTGGTTGACTTGCAGAATAATTTTCGGTCGCACGCCATTGTCCGTTCGCTCCGCAGGCAGCATCTTGTACACTACCGCAAAGCCAACTGGAAAAAATGGTTGCTCGTGCAATACAAAATAAATATTTACGGCCCCTATCGGAGCGTGGTTGACCGCTATCATGATGCACTGAAAGAGTTTTCAGTCTCCGGTGATTCCTTGGGGTGCGAACTATACCCCTCTTCCAGCGACAGAGCCTTTGCCAGCACATTTTTTGACGGAGGCAAAAAAACTCTTGCGCTCTGTTTTGGAGCAAAACATTTTACAAAGCGTTACCCTCCCAGCCGTTTTACAGCACTGCTCACTCTTCTGCTCAGAGATGCGCCGGTTCAGGTTCTTCTTCTCGGAGGAAAAGAAGATGCTCCGCAGGCATCAGAAATTATGGAGGCCTTGCCTGCAGCGTTCCAACCCATGGTGCTCAACCTTGCCGGAAGCTGCTCGCTCATGCAGACCGCAGCGATTCTTGAACGCTCAGACGCAGTCCTCTGCAATGACACAGGTCTCATGCATATAGCCTCCGCGTTCGGCAAAAAGCTGTTCCTTCTCTTTGGCTCCTCCTCGGCATCTTTTGGATTCCTCCCCTACCATGCGCCCTGCGATCTCTTCCAGGTAGAGGGACTCCGTTGCAGACCCTGCTCACATATAGGCCGGGATCGCTGTCCAAAAGGACATTTCCGCTGTATGAACGATCACCCTTACAGCGTGATAGCCAGCAATGTTCGTGACTACCTTAAAATTTAAAACCATTTTCCCTTGCATTTTCTCTCACGGTTGGAAAACTGGTGCAAATAGCTTACCTTTGATGTTCAAATTTGCAGATGGTGTTCACGGGGAAACCTCTGAAGCCGTGGGGCTGGTCTGCGCAATGCCAGACCCTCGCCATATTGCAAGCAAGTGATGGGTATTAATATTATCAGATGTTGCGCTATGGAAACAAACAAACTTTACGAATGCACACTCATCATTGACGGAGGGCTTCAGGATGAGGCCATTATCGCCGCAATGGAGTTAGTGCAGAGGGTCATTACCGAAAAAGGCGGAAGTATCAGCAGTGTACTCGAAATCGGAAGACGCAAGACAGCCTATCCGATCAAGAAGAAAACCATCGGCTACTACGCCCACATCGAATTTACTGCGGCTACCACTGTCATTGCAGAAGTTGAAAAGGTTCTTCGTTATGAGGAAGATCTGCTCCGTTACCTGATTATTCATCTCACCAGCGCTCTTCTTGAAATGCGCAAAAGAGTTGAGAAGTACAGTGTTGTCATCGGCAGTCCGGAAGACATTGCTCTCGCTGAGGCCGCCGCATCCGAAACCGTTGCAAAATGATAGTCAGGGTTAGTTTGAACGTAAGCTGAGAAGTGATTCCTTTTGAGAATATAACGGAGAAGATGGTATGGCTGAATTAAAGATGCCGGAAATAAACAGTGTCGTCATTGCTGGAAATCTTACCAAGGATCCTGTTTTCAGGCAGACTAATTCAGGCGGAACGCCTGTCGTTAATTTTTCAATTGCATGTAACAGAAGATTCCGTGACAGCAATCACCAGTGGCAGGAAGATGTCTGCTATGTTGGTATTGTAGCATGGAACAAGCTTGCCGAAAGCTGCCGTGACAATTTAAAGAAAAGTTCCGCAGTCCTGGTAGACGGCGAATTGCAGAGCCGGACATGGAAAGCGCAGGACGGATCTTCAAGAACTGTTGTAGAAATAAAAGCAAGAAGAATCCAGTTTCTCAACAAACGCAAGAAAAACGGCGAGGAAGATGAGGAGGGTTTTATCGAGGATGATTGCCAAGATATCCATCATGGAGATATTCATGAAGACGATCCCGGTCACATTTACGAATACAAATACCTTTCCTCCGATTGAGAGGATAGGGTAAGTCAAATTTTGTAATGAACTTATGAAACAAAAATTCACACACTCACAGGGCCACAAATCGCAAGGCAATAAATCGCTGAGCAATGCGTTGGCGTCGAAGAAAAAAGTATCGAAGAACCAGGTCGTGTTTTTTGATTATCGCGACGATCGCAAGCTGAGAAGATTTATTAACGATCAAGGGAAAATTATTCCTCGCCGCATCACCGGACTCTCTGCCAAAGAGCAGAACCTGCTTACCCATTCAGTCAAGTGGGCACGGTTCCTGGCAGTAATCCCTTATGTTGTCGACGAATACAAATAACCAATTTCGCAATCTATTGAACGAGGAAGCTAAGCAGTGAAAGTCATTTTAAGAAACAATGTGGCTACCCTTGGCGATGCAGGTGATGTTGTTGCGGTCAAAAACGGCTACGCAAACAATTTCCTGATTCCGCAGGGTATAGCTATAAGAGCTACCGAGGGCACACTCAAGGCTCTTGAAACAGAGAAAAAGCAGCAGACCAAGAAAATCGAGTTGCAGCGCAAGAGCGCCCGTGAACATGCTCAGAAAATTGAGCAGATGTCACTGAAGGTGTATGCAAAAGCTGGCGACACAGGCAAGCTGTTCGGAACCGTTACTTCGGCCGACATTGCCGATGCCCTTAAAGCTCAGGGGATCGACATCGACCGCAGGAAAATCACCATCGAAGAACCCATCAAGACGCTTGGTAAATATGAGGCTGATGCGAAAATCTTCCAGGATATCACCGTCAAGGTTCATTTTGAGGTTGAGGCAGAAGGCTCAGAGGCCTGAAGACTCTTTTTCGAGAGGATAGTCGGTGAAATAATGCATTGCGGGTTTCCCCCGTAAGGTTCAGCCCCGTGACAGTTTCTGCTACGGGGCTTTTTTTTGTTGGCAATAGACTGATTTGGAGAATGATGAAAATATAAGTTTCTTTGCAAGTAGTTATTTTAGTTTGATATGTGAAAAAGGAGTAATATGGAAGGTTCTATCAACAAGTCTCGCGCACAGATAATTTTTGATCGAATTGACGCTATTGAAGCCTTTGATGAGGCTGCATCGGGAGCATTATCGAAAGAAGACAATGAGACAGGGGGCGTTATATTCAGGTTTTCTGATGGCTCGGCAATCAGCTTTTCTGAACAGTCAATAACAGTTTTTTAGCAGTAGATTTAATGCGACAGCTCCTCTATATTCTGTTTTAGAATAGGTTAGATTCCCTGCCTTTATTGCTATTTTTTTTCCAGCCCTCTCCTCTTTTTACTCTGTCAGTGTGGTGCTTTTTTGTTTTTTGCGCGTAAATAAAGTGAAATGTTGCGGTATATATGCTAAACTATGCCGGTTTTTTAAGAGCCCGCGCTGAAGATTTTCTTGCGGAGAATTCTGCGAAGATCTTGAGCTCTTCAGATTTGCTCTCTCCTGAAGAAATATTGCGGTTGGCACATGAGGTGTGTGTTCAAAAAATTGAGCTCGATATGCTGTACGAAGAGTTGGTGCAGGTGAGGAGTGATCTGGAAAACGCGGTACATCAATATTCTGATTTTTACGATTCAGCTCCCTTCGCATTTCTAACGTTAACGCGTAGAAACTGCATAACCAAGGCAAATAGGGCAGCATCACTGATGCTCGGTGTCGATCGCTCCTTATTGATTGGTGACCATTTTGGGCGTTTCATTGCTTATGAGGATCTGCCAGCATTTAATCGACTGATGAGCAGGGTGTTTAAACTCAGGGAAGCAGGGGATATCGCGATCCGGATTATGACTGACGATGAAGTGTTGAATGCTTCTGTTGAGCATCCTGAACTTATTCCTTCACAACAACCTACAGTTCGCCTCTATTCGGTTATTCATGATGATTGCCAGGAGTGCAGGGTTACTCTGGTGCCTTTATTCAGTCAATCGGGACAAGAGCAACTGGATGCGATGAATGCAACGCTGGCAACAGCTCAGATGCGCCATGAAATATGGAGCCTTTCACTTAATTTATGGATATTATTGACCCCCCAGGGTGACAGCATCCTGCTGACGGCAAAAGAGTTTGAGTTGATTTGGTATTTAGGTTTACGAAAAAATGATTTGGTGCCGCGTCAAGACCTTTTGAAGCATCTCGACTATCCTCATAATGAAAGTGGCCATCTTGCGCTTGATTCCCTGGTCTATCGAATCCGGAAAAAAATCAATCCCTTTTATGCCGGAAACCTCATAAAAAACGTTCGTGGAATAGGGTACAGATTGTCATTTTTCATGACCTTCATCTGATGCATCTCTTCCCTTCTCCAAGTTCTTCCTGCATTTTTTTGAATTCATAGCGTCCATCAGACAGGCGCTCGCCTGTTATTTTTCTCCGTTTATCAGTTTTGTCTGAAAAAATCATTTTACATCAGCACGCGTTATTGAATCTGATTCCGGCTTAATGATAATAAAAAAGTACTTAATGGGTGTAACGCGGCTTTTTAGGCGTGTTTGGACGCGAATAATTGTTTGTGTGTTTTGTGGGTAATACCGTAATTTGTGTATAGTTGATGTCTGGTATATATAATATGTATAGGTATTCGTTCGCCTTCTGTTCTTACGGCTCAGATTTTCATAGGAGTATTATTGTCAGGTGCTCATAAAAAGAAGCGAGGTGGCTTGTCCGTTCTTGGGGTGAGGTTGTATGTTTTGGATCAGACACCGTGGACGTTTGTCCATGATTATCGTTTGATAAGAATAAGCATAATTTCAGATGTAACTTGCGAGTTTATTTTACTGCTAATAAACTGCTCACTGACATGAAAAAAAATAAAAGTTTTTTAAGTATCCTCGGGTTCAACATTAGAATTGAGCGACATCGAAAAGGGTACTCACAAGAAGATTTGGCCGATCACTCTGGTTTGCACAGGACATATATTGGAGTGGTTGAAAGAGGAGAGAAAAACATCTCGATATTTAACTGCTTGAAAATTGCAAATGCTCTCAACATCTCCCTTCACGATTTGATTCGTAGCTCCGAGGAGCATTATTTCCAAAATCATGAAGGGTTAGAACAGCTAAAGCATGCGAAAAATAATTGCGAGCTAAACTGCGACATGTAATTCGACGTTTGTACCCTGTGCTCTGCATGGGCAGGCAGGTCATTATTTTCTTTTGTGCGCTCCAACAGCACCGTCACTTCTGTTGCTTTTAGTTGAGTGTACCCTTTTCAGGTGCACTTCTCCGTTCAGGAGGAGGTGTGCCCATTTTCTTCTGGATAAACACTCTTCTCCCTCGGGGATTGCAACATGGTGCGTCCCAACCAACCTCTATATCTCGACTTAGAACAGGTAACGACTCTCGTGTGCTTTTTGATTTTTTAGAGTGTATCGTGCGAAATGCCTGAAAATTGACACTCTATAAAGTACCGGAAACGACATGGAGAATTCAATCGAGTGTGGCTAATAAGATGTGGAATTTGTAAAATTACAAAGTAAAAATACTGAAACCGATTTTTTGTGACTTACGAACTCTATTGCATCCTTGAATGACCAGACATCTTTTGCGCGCCCTTGGCAATAATATTCGGGCAGAAAGATTCAGAATGGGGTATACCCAGGAGGAACTGGCTGAAAAGTCAGGTTTTCACAGAACGTACATCGGTGACGTAGAACGGGGTGAAAAGAATATCACGATTAATAATTGCGCCATCATTGCAAACACCTTGTGCCTTTCTCTTTCTGACCTTATACGCAAAGCAGAGAGTTGTTTGTTGACTCCTGATTCAGGGGATGTGAACGTAGAGATGCAGAGCGAGTAACGAGAACTGTTTGAGGGCCAATAAAAATTGCAAAAAACTTCTGCTGTGACTGAAGGGTGCGGAGCTTAATAAAATCTGATTTTATCGAAAAACATACGGTAAAAATATTCTGCAGTTTAACCGATTTACAAATAAAAACTCATGCCTTTTTTGAAAAAAATTATCATTCTCGTTATATCACTGCAACTGATGATTTTTCCTTGCATGCCTGCTCATGCAGCAGTGGCTGATCTGGTCAGTTCTCCCCCTTCAAACTATAAACCGCTGCCAGGCCCGAATTATCCTGTAGATAAAGGCGCCTATTTTACGGATGATTTTGGCAACATTCTTATGGTTGTCAATGTCCTTGGTCAAGTAAACAGGCCAGGACAGACTGTAGTCAGAGAAAATGTAGACTTTGCAGAACTCCTGTCAATTGTCGGCGATGTACGTGAAAACGCAAATTTGAAAAAAGTTATTGTGGCTCGGCACATTCCGGACAGCAAGGTGGCGCAGGTTTTTCAGATAGATCTTAAAAAGTTTTACAAAAAGGGTGATGAGAGCGACTTTATCGCTTTAAAACCAAATGATACCATTATTGTTCCCGAAAAAAGCGGCTTGACGGTTGCCAATATTGCGCAAGTAACATCAATCCTGTTTACAGGAGTAAGCTACTACGTATTCCTCAATAATCTCAAGTGAAAACAAACGCGACGACCGTGACTGAGAAAAAGCACTTGATCAACCCTTCCGATCCTGATGAAGATGTCATATATCTTGCGGAGAGTGAGCCCTCTTTTCGGCAGATACATGCAATTTTTCGTCGTTACCTGCGACCAGCGCTTATAATTTTTATGGCAGCGCCCTTCATTGCAGGTTTGGCTTACTTTTCACGTCCGCCCGAATACATTGCAGAGGCTATGTTGATGGTCAATGAAGAGGTCGGCCAGAACCAACCGCTCAATGCGCTGATAGGACCAGACAAGGAGAATGACGATTTACAGGACAGAGGTACCACCAAAGACATTGTACTGATCAGCTCAATGGCTACTGCTCAACAATTGGTGAGTGAGCTCTATGCAAGCAGTCGCCGCGACACTCTCGAATGTCTTGGCAACAAAGGGGACTCTGCGCCATTACAGCGCTTATGGAGTTATTTGCTGGGCAACGGCGCCCAGGCCACTCTCAAACGAGAGTCCGTAAGGCAAAATCCCAAAATGCAACGGTTTCTTGATGCCCTGGCTCTGCAACAGCGCATCAAGGTGGAAGCTGTGCGCAATACCAACATTCTGAAGGTCTCAGTATCAAGTCCCGACCCATCTGAGGCGGTCTATCTGACCAATACGCTCTGCAGGGTCTACAGTGATTCCGATATCAAAAGAAATGCCGCCCGGTATGAACAGGGAAAAAAGGTTATCAACGAGATGATGCGGGAGCAGGAATTAAAACTTGAACAAGCCAATCTTGTGCTCTCCAATTTTATGGCAGCCAACAAAATCTATGATTTTACGAGCAATATCTCGCAGATGATCAGCAAAATCAATGAGATTGAGAGCAAATACAACGACGCTGAAGTCTCTACCCGCATAACGAGAAACAGTTTTAACGCTATCGAGCCAAATTTTTCCAGTGCAGATAAAGCGCTCACTTCCCGCATTGCCAAAAATATCGATGCCCAGCTTGACACATTGCTCTCTGAAGTAAAAGATCGTGAAAGCGAATACATTACACTATTGCGTGAAAAAGGAGAGGGAGACGCGGATGTCAAAGCCAAACGGCAGGAACTCGATGATGCCAAGGCGCGTTACCAGCAACTCAATCGCGGCAAAATCGCCAGTGAAATCGGTTATGCCGGCAAGAGACAGCAATATAACTATGCATTTACCACTGAAAAACTGCAGAACGAGAGATCGCTCAACCAGCTCAATTTTGCAAGTGCTGAATATAGCCGTCTGAAACAGTTCTATGAAAATCAGATCAAGCAGCTTCCTCCAAAACAGCAGGAATACGCAAAACTTCTGAGAGATCGTGATGTTGTCAGCAACACTTATCTTGCCCTTAAAGCCAAGCTTGATGAAACAAACATCATGCTTGGTTCTGAAGTGGGCAGAATCACCGTCGCTGAAGCAGCCGTATACCCGGAACTGTCATCAGAAAATTTTAATGCCAGCCTTCTGACCGGTGCGGTCATGAGTCTCCTGCTTATTGGAGGGTATATCGGTTATTCGGAAGTCGTTGAAGACTCTATCAAGGATGAACGCTTTTTAAGGAATGCCGGAATTGCACCGTTGGCGCGGATTCCATTCCTTTCCCGAAAACGCAATATCCTTACCCAAAAAGAGAGTATTGTTGCTAAAATCCAGACAAAATTTCACATCACGGCTTCATATCCTGAATTGCCACCACCACGGCCGATGTTTACCGATGCATTGAACTCAAATTTTGCTGAAAGCTTCAGGACGCTTCGTACAAATCTTGACTATATCGATGAGCATCATCAGCTCAAGTCAATTCTTGTTTCAGGAACAGACGCAGGTGAAGGAAAGTCGATGGTTTGCGCCAATCTTGGAATGGCCTGTGCATTCAGAGGCCAAAAGACACTGATTATCGACTGTGACTTGAGACATTCCTCACAGCATGATATCTTCAATGTGAAAAAAGAGCTGGGGTTGACCGACTACCTTCTCGGTAAGCAAGTTGGCATCGAAGATTGTTTTTTGCAGACCACCCATCTTGAAAACCTCTTTCTCCTGAGCGCAGGCACGAAAGTATCAAACCCCAATGAGATTCTTGGGACACCGAAAATGATACAACTCATCGAGGATCTTGAGGGCTGTTTCGACCGCATACTGCTCGACACAACCCCGCTCTTTTTCAGCGATGCGGTTCTGTTGGCAAAAGCAACAGATGGTATTCTGCTTGTTGCTCGCCTTCTCTATTCCAGCAAAACAGGAGTTAAGGAGTACGTCGAGGATACCCTCCTGAGGTCACATGTTATTGGTGTTGCCCTTATTGATTCTCCTGTGGAATCGGGGAGCAAGAGTAAAAAATATTCTGAAAAATACAGCAAAATCGCATAACCCTCTACCCATACAACTCATCTCTCCCCTGTTCGTTCGTCGTTCAAATCCGGTGGCAACCATCGGATAGCAGTGATTTTCATTGCTTAATGTCAAAGCGGCCAAGTTTTTTATGCCACACAACGCCTTGGTGAAAAAAATAAAAGTCTGGTTTACGGTGATGCAGATCAGGCTTCTTACTCTTTCGCGCACCGCAAAAAAGGGAGTTGCCCTTATAGCTGATGCCTGTTCGGCTTTGCTCACCGTATGGCTTGTCTTTGTTTTACTCAAGGAAAGCTGGTCGCTGCCCGATGGGGGGCAGTGGCTGATTTACCTCTCGGCCCCGCTTCTTGCGCTGCCCATCTTTATTCGTTCAGGCCTCTATAATGCGGTCTTCCGGTATAGCGGTTTTGCCGCACTCAAGGCCGTCATGAATGCATGCATAATGTACGGCATTCTTTTTTTTGCGGCCACCCTGTTTCTGCAAAAACCCGGCATGCCCCGTTTTATAGGGATTTTGCAACCGCTGCTGCTTTTCTTTACCGTCGGAGGCAGCCGAGCTCTGGTGCGCATGTGGCTGAATCTCTCTTCGGCTGAGCCATCGGGACAAAAAGGGGGGGAACGAATACTCATTTACGGCGCAGGCGCTGCAGGATTGCACATTGCTGGTGCCATAACGCACAGCCGTCAGTTTACCCTCGCCGGATTTCTTGATGACAATCCTCTTCTGCAGGGGCAGACCATCGACGGTGTCATGGTATACAGCCCTGATGAAGTTGAGACGCTGGTTAAACGGAAAGCCATTACCAGCATACTTCTGGCTCTGCCCTCAGTTGCCCGCCGACGCCGTGAAGAAATATTCGACTCCCTTCATACCTTCGGAGTGCATATTCTCACCTTGCCGGGTATTGAAGCTCTTGCCGAAGGCCGGGTCTCAGTTTCCGATATCAAGGAAATCGATATTGAAGATTTGCTTGGCCGCGATCCGGTGCCCCCAGTTTCCAGGCTTTTAGGCCGCTGCATCAAGGGGAAGGTGGTTCTCGTTACTGGCGCTGGCGGCAGCATCGGCAGTGAACTCTGCCGCCAGATTCTTTCTTTACACCCTTCAGCTCTTCTGCTTCTCGACCACTCGGAATTCAATTTGTTCACCATTCATCAGGAGCTTGAGAAGAGGGTGATTCAAGAGCAGAGTAGTGCAAATATTATTCCACTGCTCGGCAACGTCACCGATCAAAAGGCAATGGAAAAGATCTGCCGCAACTATAAGCCATCGACGCTCTATCATGCCGCAGCATACAAGCATGTGCCGATGGTTGAACGGAACCCTGTCGAAGGCCTGCGCAACAATATTTTTGGAACACTGAGCATGGCGCGTGCCGCCTCTGAAAACGGAGTCGAAAACTTTGTCCTCATCAGCACAGACAAGGCTGTCCGGCCAACCAACATCATGGGCGCCAGCAAAAGGATCTGCGAGCTGGTACTGCAGGCATTTGCCACAGAAGAGAGCAACACCTGCTTTTCGATGGTTCGCTTCGGCAATGTGCTTGGTTCAAGTGGTTCAGTCGTGCCTCTTTTTCGTCATCAAATCAAGGCTGGCGGTCCCGTCACCATCACCCACAAGGAGATCACCCGCTATTTTATGACCATTCCCGAGGCGGCCCAGCTTGTCATTCAGGCGGGTGCCATGGCCAAAGGGGAAGATGTCTTTCTGCTCGACATGGGCGCTCCGGTAAAAATAGTCGATCTTGCCCGGCGCATGATAGAGCTTTCAGGCCTCAGCGTGCGTGATCGCCTCCATCCCGAAGGAGATATTGAAATAGTGGAAACTGCCCTTCGTCCCGGAGAAAAGCTCTTTGAAGAGCTCCTCATTGCCGGCAATCCCCAGCAAACAGAGCACCCCCAGATTTTCAAAGCTCATGAATACTTCTTTACCATGCAGGAACTGATGGCAAAACTCACGGAACTTCAGCAGATCATGGAAACCGAGGATGATGCAGCAATCAAGGTATGCCTGCAGCGGCTCGTCAAAGGCTTTACTCCAGATGGAGAGAGCTCCCCAGCCCTGTCAAAAGAGAAGCATAACGGTGTTCCCGCAGTTTCGCAAGTTTCCCAACCACTTCCGGCATACGTATAACGCATGAGTAAGTTCAGAATCGCTATCATCGGTCTTGGTTATGTAGGCCTCCCTCTCGCCGTTGAATTTGCCAAAAAGTACACTGTAACCGGATTTGACATCAAGCAGAAGCGGGTAGAGGCCCTGCGAAAAGGGAATGATGAGACACTCGAGATATCAAATGATGAACTGAAGAGCGTTCTCTGTGCAGACGAGTTTACGGCTTCCGGAGCCAACCTCGGTCTTTTTTTGACCACAGACGTAAGGGATCTTGCGTCAGCAAACTACTACATCGTCACCGTCCCGACACCGACCGACAAGAACAACCGTCCCGTCCTCATTCCGCTCATCAAAGCAAGCGAAACCATCGGGCGGGTGCTCAAGCAGGGGGATATCGTCGTCTACGAATCGACCGTCTATCCCGGCGCTACCGAAGAGGATTGTGTGCCGGTTCTCGAAAAGGTCTCCGGCCTCACCTTTAACAAAGAGTTTTTTGTCGGTTACTCCCCCGAACGCATAAACCCTGGCGACAAAGAGCACACCGTCACCAAAATCAAAAAGATCACCTCCGGTTCAACACCTGAAGCCGCAGCAAAAGTTGATGCCCTCTATCGCTCAATCATCGTAGCCGGTACACACCTTGCCTCATCTATCAGGGTTGCAGAGGCTGCAAAAGTGATCGAAAACTCCCAGCGCGACATCAACATCGCCTTCGTGAACGAACTTTCCATGATTTTCAACCGCATGGGCATCGACACCCATGAAGTTCTTGAAGCTGCAGGCACAAAGTGGAACTTTCTGCCCTTCAGTCCAGGTCTCGTTGGCGGCCACTGCATCGGTATCGACCCCTACTATCTCGCCCAAAAAGCACAGGAATACGGCTACCATCCCGAAATCATTCTTGCAGGCCGAAGGCTCAACGACAACATGGGCAAATATGTAGCTTCCGAAGTGGTTAAACTCATGATTCATAAAGAGCTCAAGATCAAAGGAGCAAAAGTGCTCATGCTCGGAATTACCTTCAAAGAAAACTGCCCCGATATCCGCAACACCCGCGCAGTCGATATCGTCGAAGAACTGAAACAGTACGGCCTCGAAGTTGAAATCCACGACCCGTGGGCCAACCTCGAAGAGGTCATGCACGAATATGGACTCAAGTGCCTCCCAAAACTCAACGGAAATTATTATGAGGCTATAATTCTCACCGTTGCCCACGATCAGTTTCAATCATTGAATCTCAGAAAGCTGGGCTCCAGCAGCAGTACAGTTGTTTATGATGTCAAGGGTATACTGACGCAGGATGAGGTTGATGGAAGATTGTAACATTTGGTTCGCTTTAAGGAAAAGATTTTTAACCATTTAGAGCTTTCATATCATGTACTCATCAATAACTGACAGAAAGATTCGTGTTGCCATTGTTGGTTGCGGACGCATATCAAAAAATCATTTTACGGCTATCGAAAAATATGCTGATACTCTGGAACTCGTTTCTCTTTGTGAAAGCAATAGCATGATTTTGCTGGAGCATCAGGAACGCTACGGTGTACCGGGGTATCGCCTGCTTGAGGAGATGCTGAAAACTGAAAAAATTGATCTGATTGTACTCTGCACTCCAAGCGGATTGCATGCTAATCAGACTATTCAGGCGGCACACTACGGGGTCAACGTGATGACCGAAAAGCCAATGGCGACGCGCTGGCATGATGGTGTCAATATGGTCAAAGCCTGTGATGAGGCAAGGGTACGTCTTTTTGTTGTGAAGCAAAACCGCCGAAATGCCACCTTGCAACTGTTAAAGAGAGCAGTTGAAAAAAACCGCTTTGGTCGTATCTACATGGTGAATATCAATGTCTTCTGGGCACGGCCGCAGGAGTATTACGACAGCGCAAAGTGGCGCGGAACCTGGGAGTTTGACGGTGGAGCATTTATGAATCAGGCAAGCCACTACGTTGATCTGGTTGACTGGCTGATTGGACCGGTCGAGAGTCTTCAGGCTTATACTGGTACTTTGGCGCGCAACATTGAGGTTGAAGATACGGGTGTAGTAAGTATCAAGTGGCGTTCCGGTGCGCTTGGTTCCATGAACGTGACCATGTTGACTTATCCAAAAAATCTTGAAGGCTCGATTACCATCATTGGCGAAAAAGGGACAGTAAGGGTAGGTGGGTTGGCAGTAAATGAAATTCAGCACTGGGAGTTTTCTGAAAGCGATCCTGATGATGAAAACGTGAAAACAGCCAACTATGCAACCACATCAGTATATGGTTTTGGTCATCCGTTGTATTATAAAAACGTCATTGATGTGCTGCATAGGAAAGCGGAACCGGAAACGGATGGTCGGGAAGGCTTGCGCTCTCTTGAAATGCTGATTGCAACCTACATTTCTTCGCGGGATGGAAAGCGGGTCTCTTTACCTCTGGAGTACTGAGAATTGAAGATTGGCGTGGTCGGAGGAGGTATCAACGGGCTCTGCTGTGCGTGGGAGCTTGCTCGGGATGGTCATCATGTTACTCTTTTTGAGCGGGATGGCATCATGCAGGCGACCAGTCGGGCCTCCTCGAAACTGCTGCACGGAGGTATCCGATATCTTGAAAACGGTCAGTTTCGCTTAGTCCGTGAAGGACTCAAGGAGCGCGATGCGTGGCTCACAGTAGTGCCCCATCTTGCGCAACCCCTTCCGATTATCTATCCAAAATACAGGAGTGGCCGTAGAGGGCGATGGATGCTTGGTGCGGGATTTGGACTCTATACGTTTTTATCCGGTCACTCCGTGTTGCCTTCATCCCGATGGCTTGAAAAAACAGAAGTCCAGCAGCTTTTGCCTGAATTGAAGCATGACAACCTGGAAGGCGGGTATCTCTACTATGATGCGCAGATGGATGACTACCTGCTGGGTAAATGGGTCGCGGAACAGTGTCAGAATTTTGGGGTGGAAATACTGGAAAATACAGCGGTCCACTCACTCTCTCCTGAAGGAAGAGTGAAGCTCTCAGATGGTTCAAAAAGGTGGTTCGATCGGCTCCTGAATGTTGCCGGCCCGTGGTCAGAACACCTTCTTGCAGTCAGCGACATCGCTGCTAACCATCATCTCGATCTTGTGCGCGGCAGTCATCTGGTTGTCGATCGACAGTGTGACCATGCGTTGATTCTTGAGGTTCCCAACGAAAGACGGATTTTTTTTGTTTTGCCCTGGCAGGGCAAAACGCTTCTTGGCACAACCGAGGTACGCCAGCAGCTTGAAGATGCAATTACATGCAGTGAAGAGGAAAAGCGATACCTGATGAATGCCTATAACCACTATTTTTCAAAGGTTATAAGCGAGATTGAACTGCTTGATGCGTTTGCTGGATTGCGACCTTTGCTCCGTTCGTCGGTCAATTCAGGCAAGTCAAGTCGAGAGTATGCATTACAGCGGAACGAAAAACTGATTACGGTATTCGGAGGTAAATGGACTACGGCGAGAGCCTTGGCCGGTAAAGTTAAACACAAATGTTTTGCATGATGAATAGCATCCACCCTACAGCAATTGTTGATGACGGAGCGCAGCTCGGAGCTGGTACCAGGGTCTGGCACTGGGCACATATCTCAGGTGGTGCAAAAATTGGAGAACGATGCTCGTTCGGCCAGAATGTCTTTGTCGGCAATGATGTCACTATCGGCAACAATGTCAAGGTGCAGAACAATGTCAGCATTTATGATGCGGTGACGCTTGAAGATGATGTTTTTTGCGGTCCCAGCATGGTCTTTACCAATGTTTATAACCCCCGTTGTGCCATAACGCGGAAGGATGAGTATCGTAAAACGCTGATTAAAAAAGGTGCAACACTTGGGGCCAACTGTACCATAGTGTGCGGTGTTACCGTTGGAAAATATGCTTTTGTAGCCGCGGGAGCGGTCATAAATCGTGATGTTAAACCCTATGCGCTGATGGCCGGTGTGCCTGCACGGCAAATCGGATGGATGAGCGAGTTCGGTGAAAAGCTTGATTTGCCATTGACCGGCAACGCTCAAGCGAATTGCCCCAACACCGGCAAACGCTACTCACTGACAAACGGCAACTGCCAAATTGTTTACACTCAGCCATAAGCCCCTCCCTGGCTCCACCTCCATCACGTTACAATTCATGGAATTCACAGGATCGTCGTTACCATCACCCTCGGATTTGTATAAACGGACGTATGGATATCATTCAGGCCACAGTTCTTCTCGAAAAAAATGAAGGTTTTTTAAGAAGCGGTCATAACCCGTGCCCGTATTGCTCCTCAATACACTGAGTTGTTAACGGATATCGTGGTAACTCCCTATATCGCTCCAGAGAACGAGTCTGTCTACGTGCAATATAGGGTTCAGGTGGAGAGCCGGGATGATGTGCAGCGCAAACTGAAAGAACATAGAGTGCCTGCGGCAGTGCATCCCCCGGGGCAGCTTAATTATTAACCGGCATTTTCTTTCCTCGGAATGAATCAAGGAGCCTTTCCAAATTCAGATGCTGCCAGGAAAAAAGTCATGAGCCTTCCGATGCATCCCTTTCTGACAGAAGAGACCCAGAACGCTGTACCCGGTTCGTTACGAGAGGCAATCAGTTGAAAATAGTTACGGTAATTGGCGCAAGACCGCAATTTGTCAAGGCTGCTGCCGTAAGTCGTGCTATTGCAGAGTATAACAATTCCATCAGCACTCAGCATGCCATGATCAATGAGATCATTGTACATACCGGACAGCATTTTGACGCGAATATGTCAGATATCTTTTTCGAAGAGATGCAGATCCCGCAACCGCACTATCACCTGGAGATACACTCGTTAAGTCATGGTGCAATGACTGGCCGCATGCTTGAACAGATTGAAGCGGTGCTTCTGAATGAAAAGCCAGATTACGTGATGGTCTATGGCGATACTAATTCAACACTGGCTGGAGCACTTGCAGCATGTAAACTGCATATCAAGGTTATCCATGTCGAGGCAGGATTGCGCAGTTTCAACATGAAGATGCCGGAAGAGATCAACCGCATTCTGACTGACAGGATCAGTGACATTCTCTGCTGCCCGACAGAGACCGCTATCGGGCACCTCAAGCGTGAGGGTATTGATACAACCCTGGCCGAGAGTGTCAATCACCCGCTCGTGGTTGAGACCGGAGATGTCATGCTTGATGCAGCTCTCTATTACAGCAAGTTTTCGCAAAAGAAAAGCACTCTTGTCAGAGATCTGCAACTGGAGGAAAGAGAGTTTGTTTTATGCACCATCCACAGAGCAGAAAATACCGATGATCCTGAACGACTTTCTGGCATATGTGAAGCACTTAAAGAGATCAGTAATCAGATAAAGGTGGTTCTGCCTCTTCACCCCAGAACAAGAAAGATTTTTGAATCAAGCAATGCAACCTCTGCATCTGCTAACTCTGGCTCTTCAGACTCGCTGATTATAATCGACCCTGTCGGATACTTTGATATGCTTGAACTTCTGAAGCAGACGAGCATAGTCATGACGGACAGCGGCGGATTGCAAAAGGAAGCATACTTTTTTGGCAAACCGTGTGTAGTGCTTCGCGATGAGACCGAGTGGACTGAATTGATGGAAAAGGGATACAACGTACTTGCCGGTGCAACTCATTCAGGCATTATCAATGCCTTTCGTCAAGTGAGTAAACGAAATATTCAGATTGAACCTGGAATATACGGTAAAGGAGAGGCTGCGCATAACATTATAAATGCCTTGCAAAAATGCCAACCAGCTTCAACAAACATATCTGAATTACCGAAAACTATCAGTGCCTGATTCCACCAAAGAGGTTGCCAACAAAATGCCTGAGACAACGCGTACAGGCAAAGTGCTTGCCCTTTCCCTGGGAAGTGCGTTATCGATGGTTATCAGTATTTTTTTCGGAATGATATCGTCTCGCGTTCTATCAAAGCATGACTATGCAACTATACAGCAGACATTTCTCGCGTATAACTTTGCTGTCCCGATTCTGATGCTCGGCTTGCCCAATGCTGTTTATTATTTTTTGCCAAGGGAAAAACAATGCAAGCGCGGTGTACTCGTTGACAACATAGCGCTTCTGCTTGGGGCTGGACTTTTATTCAGTCTGTTTATTGGATTCGGCGGTTACAAGATGCTTGCCATGCGGTTTAATAATCCTGATTTGCTTCATACCTTGCCCTGGCTGGTGCTCTATCCTTTTTTTCTTATGCCTGTTGCAGGGGTAAGTGCAGTTTTGGTTTCAGCAGATCAAACGAAAACTTTGGCAGTATACAATGTGATTTCAAGTTTGGCTCTTACGTTATCCGGTATTGTTGCTGTTCTTGTAACAAAGTCTTACGCCGCACCGATTTTTGTTCGCATTATCGTTCCGGCCGTCTTTCTGCCGATAGCGATGTACTTGATGTTTAAAGCGGTTCCCGGTAAAATGCGATGGCCAAAAAGGTTGGACATGCAGGCAATGGTCCGTTATTCTGTGCCGCTTGGTCTTGCCTCTATCTTCGGGAGTTTGACACTTCAGATGGACAGTATGATTGTTTCATCAATGTGTTCACCTGAAGATTTTGCCGTATACTACAATGGTGCAATTGAGCTTCCGCTGATCGGTATAATTACCGGATCAATTACAACGGTTGTATTTGCTGAAATGGCTAAGCTTTGTGCCAGAGGGGATATGGAAGCCGCATTACAATTGTTTCACAAAGCAAGTATAAAGTCGGCCTGTATTCTGTTTCCCTCCATGTGCTTTCTTCTCGTTACGGCAACTCCTTTTATCACAGTTCTTTATTCCGAGCAGTATCATGCTAGTGTTGTCCCGTTTGTCATTTATCTCTTTGTGCTGCCGGTTCGTATTGTTGTTTATGGTGCAGCACTTATGGCTCTCGGTATGACGCGTGTGGTGTTGTTTCGCAGTATACTTGATCTTGCCATTAACGCGATTCTGTGCTATTTTCTGGTTAAGCGATTTGGATATATAGGTGCTGCAGTCTCTCTTTTAGTAACGTTATATATTTGGACAACTCCATACAATCTCTACAAGATTGCCAAGGGTTTTGGTGTTAGTTGGAGTGCAAGTATGCCGTTTAATTCACTTTTTAAAATGCTTTTTATTTGTGCATTGTGTATGCCGGTCGCTGCTGTTGGTGCGTATGCATTTCCCTTGATATCGCTGGGCCAATTGATTCTTGCAACACTTCTATACTGGCCGATAGCTGGCTATCTACTCTACAGAAATAAGTTTTTTGACTTACCTTCCAGACTTGAACGACTTATTCCTCAATTATTAAGAGTTCAATAATAAAAAAATAAAGGCAAACAAGAAATGAGTTTTGAAGAAAGTTATTACGAAAACACTGATCTTTGGGTTTCAAAATGCTTTAGTTTAGCTGATAAAGAACGTTACGCAACTATTGCTGATAAGTTGCCGGAAAATATACAAAGCTTGCTTGATGTTGGTTGCGGAAATGGCCTTTTTTTAAAGTATCTAACGCATAACAAAAAAAAACGTTATGATCGCTTGTGTGGGACCGATAGATGTACGATAGCTTTGGCTTGTGTTGAAGCGGAAAAAATTCAAGCAAGTATTGATTCATTGCCATTCATTGGTGATGAATTTGATATGGTTTCATGTATGGAAGTTTTAGAGCATTTACCTCAAGAAATTTTTATCAGTGCGATTAATGAATTGAGTAGAGTTTCTCGTCGCTATATACTTATATGTGTTCCGTATAATGAAAATCTTCGATTATTGTACACGGAATGTACAAAATGTTTTTGCCGCTTTAATCCTCATTATCATCTTCGTAAATTCGATCAGAATACGATGTTGAATTTGTTTGAGGCAAAAGGATTTAGATGTTTGGAAGTATTTTATATGCATCCAAAAAGGATTGTCCCAACTCAAATCGAACAGACGTTACAATTTATTGGAGCAGTAAAACGAAAAATACTTCGACAAAATGGTCCAACAATGGAAAAAAACGCGGTTTGTCCTGCATGTGGGTATACTCTTCGTGGAAATAATAATACAGCGCAGACAGGTTTAGACGCGCCAAACAGTCGTGCAGGAATGTCGATAAGATCATTGTTTAAGATAAAGTCAAGTTGGCGTTGGATAGGAGCTCTATACGAACGAGTCTCATAAACAGTGAACCGAGTGTGAAAATTATTTGATCACACCGATCACAATTTTGTAATCGCATCGTAATATGAATATACATTGAAGAACTCCTCCAGACGACTGCTCTTTTTAGCATATCCTTTTCCTCCTTCAACAGCTATAGGTGCTGTGCGATCATGGTCAATCGCCAAGCATCTCGCGCGGTTAGGCTGGGATGTTACTGTAGTTACGCCCGCAGCAGGTGACGCTATCGACAGGGTCGCCATGGTCGCTGCTGAAAAAGGGTGCACACAAGAGGGTATTAAAAGGTTTTTTGCCGGCACACTGCACTGGCGTCCATGTTCTCGGCCAACCGAGCAGTTGGCGGAATGGTTCCGATATTTACCGTTTTTTCTGCTTACACGTCTGCTTCGACCTATTGGAATTGGTCTGGATGAAACCTGGGTGATTCAGTGCATCCGGAAATGTTCACAGTTTATACCAGGAGATTTTGATGTTGTTCTTGCAACCGGTTCTCCGTTCACTACGTTTATTGGCGCGAAAATAGTTGCCCGGCGTCTGGGCATTTCGTATGTCCTCGACTATCGGGATCCTTGGGTGCTGAGCGCACTTAAGCGTAATCAGTTTGTCTCGCTCATTGGACCATTGGAGCGCTATTTGATCCGTCATGCGGCCGAAACAATTATGGTTTCATTTTCTCAAGCCAGGAATCAGTGCGAAGCGTTCGGCATGACAAAACCGCCTGTTGTTATCACGAACGGCTATGATCCTGATGTACTTGATGGAGTCGTAGCAAAAATATCAGAAGAGTTTGCAGTTGTCTATGCTGGTACCTTCTATCAAGGGCAGAGAGAAATTGATCCTGTTCTGAAAGCTGTAAAGATTGCCTCAGAGATGCAGGGGAGGGAGTCAAATCCGATTCGACTGCATTACTATGGAAGCGATGTCAATCATGTGATGGAAAGGGCAAAAGCATATGACGCTGAACACGTAGTAAGCTGCCATGGTCAGGTGCCACGTGCACAGGCTTTGGCTGCAATCAAAGGTTCAGGAGTCGCTGTTGTCATTACGTGTGTCAGCGATAAAGCAGATCTTGCGGCACGTGGTATCATAACTGGCAAGATCTTTGAGCCACTTGGAATGGGTGTGCCAATTTTATTGGTTGCTCCCGAAGGAAGTGATGCAACTGCTATCGTGGAAGAAACTGCGGTTGGCCGCAGTTTTCGTTCTTCGCAAGTGGACTCTATGGCTCACTGGTTGGTGGAGCTTGCCCGTAAACAGGTAACGGTTCGCAATGATTCTCTCAAAGCCTTTTCGTGGCCAGTGTTGACTGGCCAGCTTGACGCGATTCTCTGCAAGGCCATAACCGAAGCCAAGATTGAGAGAAATCTAAAAAACTTTTCTTTCCTTGGAAAGAAGTGAGCAAAGGTGTTGGGTGCAGCCTTCAGACGTCAACAGTGCAGGATAAACTGACAAAGAGCATACTGTATCGTGTTATCTCATATGTAAAAAGCGAGATGAGAAGCATTTAGAAACTAATACTGATTGATCGTCAGTGTGAATTTCAAGTATAAATGACGCGAAATGTTTACCATTGAGAACCTTCTGTATAGCATTTTTTTGCCGCTTAATAATCCTCGTGCTGGTCTTAGAGTGGGCCGCTTGTATGCCGATCTTCAAAAAAGTCAATGGTACGATCACCGTGCTCTTGAGCAACTCCAGAATGCAAAAGTTAAGTGTTTGATGGAGTACGCAAGAAATAACGTCCCTTTTTATAAAGATTATAATGCTTGGGAAGGTAAAACAGATACGACCTTTAGGGAGACATTGGCAACCTATCCTATTTTAAAAAAGGAAGATATTCGGGCCAATTCTTTGCATATGCATACTATCACCGGAATGCCTCGCGCTTGCATCGTTGCTACGACTGGAGGAACCACAGGTAAACCTATAGAGGTATGGCATAGCAGGAAAAATCGCGCATTGGTGGATGCGGCAACCTGGAGAGGTCGCTCTTGGGTTGGGATAAAGCCTTGGACGAGAGGAGTTAATGTGCAGTCATTCGGACGTGGTTCTTGGTATGGACGGTTACGGGTTCGATTGACTAATAAATGGATCATGGATGTTTTTGGGCAAACATACGCTGAAAAGTTACAAAGTGCAAAGGAGCTGTTACGGATTAGTCCAAAGTACCTGGAAGGATTTGTTTCGGAAACTTTGGCATTAGGTGATGCCTGTTATGCGAGTGGGGTACAAATTGATCGTGTATTAACCACAGGCGAAATGCTCTACCAACACAACCGAGACGAGATTAAGAGACTATATGGAGCTGAGGTATCTGTTTATTATGGATGCAATGAAATTGGTGCTATGGCTTTTGAGTGTGAGCACGGAAGCAAACATATTACAGACGAGCATGTTATCGTGGAGGTTGTAGATGAAAATGGTGTTCCTCAATGGGAAAAACCAGGAAGAATTCTTTTGACTGACCTGGATAACTACCTGACACCGTTTATTCGCTATGAAGTTGGAGATATAGGCATATTAACACGCTCTTCATGCCCTTGCGGTCGAGAATTGACATTGCTTAAAGATCTCGAAGGGAGGACTCAGGATTTTATCATAAATGCGTCAGGCGATAAATTGAGCAGTTTGTTTTTTGCAGGAAGATTTAAGGATATGAAGCTCATCCATCGCATTCAGCTCGTCCAAAGAAGTCTTAACGAGATAGACCTTCTTTATGAAGGGTCGTCTGAGGTTGCTGAAAGTGAACTGGAAGAGATTATTTCTGAAATACATAATCGACTAGGTCCTGAAATGCAAGTGTCAATAAAGCAGGTCGGGCAATTGATATATACAGGTCGGGGCAAATGTAGGCTTATCATAAATCTTTAAGAGATAGATCGCCCTCGATCAATGCGTTAAATATTCAAAACAGAAAAAAATAGGTTTTTATAGTGAGCTTGTGAAAAAAAATCCATGTGTAGTTATTCTCTTTTGATTTATCTATAAGGAAAAATTCGAAAAATCGAGCATTTATGGTGTATTTATTGCTTATAATTCTTGCTGTTATCCTTATAATCTGGATATATAGATATCCCTTTTATGGCTTAATCTTTATGATATTGGTCAATTCTGTTGAGGGGCTTTTTCCGTTGACTAAAGGGTTAACTATTGGCCGTTTTGTAGGTATATTTGCTTGCATAGGATGGGTAAACTACTTGCAAAAAAATGGCGGAATAATGTTTCGCTTGGGTAAGAGTAAATTAATAAGGAGTTTATGGGCATTTCCAATGTTCTGTTTGTTTGGCGTTATCTTTGGTAAAAAGCCTTTTGATAACGTTTTCTTTTTTTTGACAATTTTATTATTGGCCATAATGGCCATTATGATTGAAAGCCTTGTCGATAATAAAAGAAAACTTTATTTACTGCTATTAGCAATAGCAATGTCTTCTGTATTGATATCTATACTTCCATTCGCTGATTATTTTAATATAGATCTTTATTCTCCTCTTGGTGTTGAACATGGATTTGGCACTGAAGGGGTGAGGGCAAAAGGTCTGACTAACAGCTCAAACAGTTTAGGTTTGGACGCGGCAATGGGGCTGTTTTGTGTATTGGCGATTATTAATTTAAAACATCGTATGCTGGGGAATATTTCTCTGTTAGTCATTGCGCTAATATTAATTGGTGGGCTTTTGCTTTCTGGTTCAAGGACAAACTTGATCATATTTATAGTTTTTTTGTTTGTTTTTGGCGGGTTTCGCTTTGCGGGACCAAAACGTGGCTTTTATTCTTCCCTGGTTAAGGGGGGATGTTTGATTGCAATTGGGTTTCTGGCGTATAAGCGAATTCCAGAGGAGCTTCAAGACCGGTTTATTTTTTTTGGAAAAAATGTTCAAGCCTCAACGTTAGATAGAGCGCAATTCGCTGATGACCAGCGCAAAAATGCGCTTTATGTATTCTCGCGTCATCCAATATTTGGTGTAGGTTTGAATGGTTTTAGGGTGAATAGCCATGGAGCACATGATACCGTTTCAGGATTATTAGCGGAGACAGGATTGTTGGGTATATTTTCATTTATTTGGTTGGTTTTTTCATGTTTGAAAAAGCTATATCGTAGTAGTATAAAATGCAAAAAAGCTGATCTTAAATTATATTATTACAGTATAACGCTTATGGCTTCTTTTATTGCAATTCTTGTCGGTGGTTGGGGTGGCTATACGGTATATTATAATCGTTGGTTTTGGATTGTAGTTGGGATTTCATCTGTCATTGAACGATGGTCATTAACTCTGCATATTAAGCAAGAGAGATTATCGAAAAAGATGCAATTGCGTTATTAATGCTCTTTTTTCAAATTAAGGGTAAATGTTTGCCTAAAAATACAGAGTAACCCAAACAATAGAATGCGATGGTCAGTGAAGAAATGTTTGCCTTGGAAGAAAAAAAAATGGGTAAAAAAGTTCACTTGCATGATGGTGTTTGGTGGATAAAATCAGCCCCTTTTTATTATAAGCCTGTTCATGAATTTCGTCCAATTCCCTGTAAGAGTTTATATCCTGATCCATTAAAATCTTTAGGAGGATATTCTTATCAGCTATCAGATTCCTTGCTGGCCAATAGATACGTCCGTCATAACATGTTACAGGGTGATTCCTTAAGAGCTTTTTCTTTAGAGCGAATAAGCGGGAAACGAAGAAACATGGTCCGTATGGGTATTCGATATTGTCGGATTGAATTTATTAAAGAATCTGATGTTCTTTTGGAACAGATGAGATTGATTAATATTTCTCAAGCAAAACGATTTGAACGTGGGGGGGGATCAGATACTTTTTTGCCATCAGATTACTATGAATTGCATGTGATTCAATGGAAAGCTGAAATTCAAAAATATTTTATTCATAAAGGTCATCAATTTGTAGGTGCTTTTGTTGGTGAAACTTTGGTGGCATATATCGACCTCATTCAATTAGAAGATACATGGATGTTCGGAGCAGTGAAAAGTAGTGACGAATATCTTAAGTATCGTCCTGTTGATGCATTGTATTACACCATACTCACTATGGCTTCCCAATGTGATGAGTGTAAAAGAGTTGTCAACGGTGGTGGATATGATGAACGTGATAGCCTGACATATTTCAAACGAGAATATTTATTAACTCCTGTAGACTTGCCTTATTATAGTCGAACACTACTTCCTGTTGATTTGTTGCGCGGTATTAAGAATAAGATTATGAGTATCAATTCAAAAGTCTACGGTTAATCAAGGGAGCCCGTCGTAAATATGTGTGGATTAGCAGGTATCATTAGTAGTGCACTCCTGAATTCTCTTCAGGTTAATCTTCAGAAGATGACTTCTCTTGTAGCTCATCGCGGACCGGATGACGATGGAATAGTTCTTTTCGGTCCCGATAGAGTTTGCTCTACAAATAATAGTGAGGATGTTATGGCAGATGGCTCTTGGTATGCAGGGCTTGGCCATCGTAGATTATCTATTATTGACCTTACGCCAGCAGGGCATCAGCCAATGAGTGACGTGAGTGGTAGGTACTGGATAGTATACAATGGCGAAGTTTATAATTACTTCGAGATCAGGGCTGAGCTTATCAAATTGGGGAGGCTTTTCCATAGTCGGACTGACAGTGAAGTTATTCTTCAGGCTTTCATTGAGTGGGGGCCTGATTGTCTTTATCGTTTTAATGGTATGTGGGCTTTTGCTATTTATGATTCTCAAAACGGCTCAATATTTTGCGCTCGGGATCGTTATGGCATTAAGCCTTTTTATTATGTCTTTGAAAAAGGGCGATTTGCTTTTGCTTCCGAGATAAAACAGTTGCTTTCGCTTCCATGGGTAAGTGCGGAGGTTAATCGCAATAGGGTTGCTGATTTTTTTCTTTGGGGCTTAGACACTCACACCGATGAGACATGTTTCAGTCAGGTGAAAAGCCTTCCCGGTTCACATTATTTCAGTATAAATCGGGATAATCTTGGAGGGAAACAGTTAGAGCCACATCGCTACTGGTATCCTTCGCAAGTTGATGTTATGGGTGATAAACATGCTATTGAGGCGTTTCGTGATCTCTTGTCAGATTCGGTGCGTCTCAGACTTCGGAGCGATGTGCCTGTGGGTGTAACTCTTTCTGGTGGCCTCGACTCCTCTAGTGTTGTTTGCTTGGCAGGCGAACAGAAACGGAGAGATGGTAATAAGTCACCATTAAATGCGTTTAATGTCGAGTTTGAAGATGCTGGATATTCAGAACGGCACTTTGCCGAAGCTGCTGCTAATAAAGCGGGTGCGCAAACGATTGTATTGCAGCCGGCTCAGTGCGACTTAGCTCGTGATTGGAACCGTTTTGTCTGGCATATGGAAGAGCCATTTGGAGGGTTGTCCTTCTTTTCAAACTTTCAGATATATCGGTTGATACGCGAGCACAATATTCCTGTAGTGTTGAGTGGTCAGGGTGGTGATGAACTTCTTTTTGGCTACGAGCGCTATCGAACGTATGATGCTCTTTTTAAACTGAGAGCTTTGCAACCTGTGAATGCTTTTCATGAAATTATGGATGCACGCAATCATGCGAATATGCCTCTTAAAATGCAATTTGGGTATGGTCTATATTTTTCTTTGCCTTTGTTAAGAGCGATGAGACGCCGACATTTGGTGCAACCCATTTTACATCGGGATTTTTTTTTTGCGTATCAAGGAAAAACCGAACATTTGCGCTCAAGTATGGTTCATAAAGATTGGCACTCTCTTCAACGGAGCGAACTTTTTCATTATCAACTTCCTAATCTTTTGAAGAATGAGGACCGAGTTTCGATGGCTCATTCTGTGGAGACGAGGCTACCTTTTCTTGATTACCGCCTTTTGGAGTTGGTGTCAGGGCAGTCGACCGATATGTTCTTCCGTGATGGTTGGTCAAAGTACATTTTACGAAAGGCGATGGATGGGATATTGCCGGTCGAAGTGCAGAACCGAACAGATAAGATGGGTTATGATACACCGACAAGAAGACTGATTCAGCAGAATAGGAAAATGTTTTTACCACTTTTAACCAGTCATCAAGAAGATTCTGTGCTCAATGTGCCCGCTATTTTACAGTTGTTTGAGTCTGATAAACTTGATGAACGTCTTTTATGTAGCGCGGTGAGTTACCTGAGTTGGAAAGAAATTTTCGAGGTTGGGGAGTAATCTGTGCATATCGTCTTTATTACCGGGAACTATCCTTCGCCGCGTCACCCGACTTCTGGCACTTTTGTGCAGCAGTTTGTATGGGCAATAGCTCGGCAGGGTGTTAAGTGCACAGTCATTAACCCTACAAGTTTGTTTGATCGGCGATTTGGTTCTTACCCTGCGCGTTATAGTAAAGAAAATGCCGGTGGGGGATGGGAGGTTAATCTTTATCGCCCTTTCAGTATATCCTTTTCACACAAAAATTTAGGATGGACACATACGGGTCGATGGACGCAATACGTGTTAAATTTTGTCTCCAAACGTGCTGTTGGTGCATTGGGTACCCGACCAGATGTGATTTACGGTCACTTTCTTTATCATGCTGGAAAAGCAGCAGTAGTCACAGGAATTCACCACTCGATTCCTTCTGTTATTGGTGTGGGTGAGGGTACTTTTTGGACGGTTGAAGCTTTTGGATTTGCTCGTGCAAAGCGTGACTTTGCATTAACAGCAGGATTTATAGCGGTTGGTCAACATATTCAAGATGGCCTGTCTACGCAAATTGGAATTCCGTTAGGTAAAATCACTGTAGAGCCTAATGGAGTAGATTGCACTAGATTTTTCAAGGCTGATCAGAGTGAGGCAAGGTCACAACTTAGTTTAGGGTTGGAGTTGTTCATTATTGCATTTGTTGGAACTTTTGATGACCTGAAAGGCGGGAAAGAGCTAGTAAGTGCAGTAGATGGTATGAGTGGCATTAGTCTTGCGATGATTGGTCGAGGGGAGAAGAGCTTTGACTCAAAGAACATTATTTACAAGGGCACTGTAAACCATACCCAGATGTGCACGTGGTTGAATGCCGCCGACATTTTTGTTCTTCCAACTCGTGAGGAAGGGTCTTGCAACGCTGTGATTGAGGCTATGGCATGTGGATTGCCCATTGTTACAAGCAATGGTAATTATATGGACGACATCGTAGACAATGAAGTTGCCATCCGGGTTGATCCTGTGGATGTGCGTGCCATTCGTGAAGCGATTCTTGTGCTTAAGAATGATCCCGAACGTCGGAAGAGAATGTCTGAAGCCTGTCTGAAAAAAGTAAAGCAATTTGATATCAATGAACGCGCCCGCCGAGTGACTGTCTGGATGGAAGAATTAGTGAAAAAGAAGTCTTAATGAAAGTTGCAATAGTAACAACGCGTCATGGGGCGCAGGATGATCGAATATATTATAAGCAGGCACTGAGTCTTGCCCAGCGCATGGATGTGGTCATGATTGCGCCTGACGATGGCGAAAAGTTAAGCTGGCATCCAAATGTAATTTTTTATCCTATACCACGCAGGTTAAGTCCAATAGGTCGGCTCTGGAGCCTTGTCGTAGCGGTTAGTGCGATTCGTCGTGAAAATCCTGATTTCTGCCATTTGCACGATCTTGATTTGGCACTAGCTATTCCATTTATTCGCCTTTTTTCTAAGGCGAAAATTATCTATGATTCACATGAAGTTTTTGCAAAAGAGGATATTATTCTTGGACTTAAAGGTATTCGTGCATCTAGGGTTATTGCTTGTTTGGTGGAGCAGACAGAAAAGATAATGCTTAAAGCAAGTCATTATGTTATCACTGCAGTAGATCCTGACGGTAAAGCGTTTGTTGGACTTAAAGTTCCAAAAAGCATCATTTTTAATTACCCCCCTATTTCCATATTTAAAACCGATCAGAAAGATATTGACTTAGCTAAAGAAGCATACGTTGATTCTTTGCCTATAATATACCAAGGGACAATAAGTGCTGATCGAGGTGTTTTTCATATGCTTGACGCAATGGCTTTGGTGAAGAAAAAAGAACCAAGAATTTTGCTTCGATTAGTAGGGATGCAAAATGACTCTTTGAAAAAGGCGATAGTTCAGCGAATTTCTACACTTGGTTTGGAAAACAACGTAGAGATTACCGGGTGGTTACCACATAAAAAAATTGCTGTAGCAATGAAGGCTAGCCTTATAGGACTGGTACCCCTTCAACCAAATCCAAAATATAATCGGTCATTGCCAATAAAGCTTCTTGAATATTTGGCCTGTGGTTTGCCGGTAATATCAGCAAGGCTTCCTCTTGTTGAGAGTTATATGAAAGATTGTAATGCAGGATTGCTTTACGATTCCACAAGTTCGGAAGAGTTGGCGTGCTGTGTATTGGATTTATTGGCAGATAAAGAATCTTTGTGCTTGATGGGTCAAAATGGTAATCGTGCTGTTCAGGAGCGTTGGAACTGGAGTAATATGGAAAAAGTGCTTTTCCAGGTTTATGAAACTCTCGGGGTGCGTTGGAAGGACAATAACCGTGAGGGCTCAATATCAGCATGAAGATTCGTTCTTTGGGTCGTGCCGAAATAGAAATTTATGACGCTCTCGCACTCCAGCATGGTACCTTGTTTAACTGTTCAGATTGGTTAGCTCTTTTTGGCGATAATGTTCAGATTCTTGGCATTTTTGAAGATGGTGGCGAGATGGTTGGCGGTCTTTCATTCGCTATCGAGCATCGTTTTGGGTTAAAGATAGTGCGTAATGCCCCTTATACTCCAATCTGTGGCCCGTTTATAGCAGTTAAAGCACAGAATCCTGTCGCTATTCTTGAGATACGCCGGAAAGTTTTGGAATGTGTCATTGAATATCTTGAAAAAGAAAATCCTGCAATCATCAGACTGGGGCTTGATCAGAAGATTTTTGACGCCTTGCCATTTTATTGGGCTGGATTCAAGGTTATTCCTGCATATACCTACCGGTTGGATTTGTCGAGTTCGCTTGAGCAGATTAAGAGGGAGATGTCTTCGGAACGACGAAAGAACATTACCAAAGCAGGTCGTGATGGTTTGACGGTGCGCTTGACAACAGACCTAAATGTTGTTAAACAACTCCATCTCGCAACGTTTAATCGCCAAAAGATGCAGGTTAACCAGACTTGGATGAATGCAATTCTTTTTAAGTATGCCAACAGCTTAAACAGCTATTCGTATACTACTTACCGAGCCGATAACATACCTGTCGCTACGTGCTTTGTTGTGTATGACTCAATAACGGCCTATTACCTGATAGGTGGGTATCGTGCAGATTTAGGGCATCATGGGGCGGGAGCTTTAGCGATGTTTGAGGCCATCAAACATGCAAAAGAGATTGGTATAAAAATATTTGACTTTGAAGGTTCTGTCGTTCCCGCTATTGAGCGGTATTTCCGAGGATTTGGAGGGGAGTTGACTCCATATCTTACGGTAAACAAAGCATGGTTACCTTTGGAAATAGGGCTTAAATTTTTAAAACGAAATCTTTTTTAAATGCATAGCATTTTTTATAGAGGGTTTTTAGGGTGTCCGGGTATTTCATGAATACAGTTACTGTTTTATTAGATATTCCTTCAGATTTAGTCCCTCAGGCAACGTATGTATTTCATTTTTTTGGTAATGCCTGGGGTTTACACATTGATGTATGTTGTAATAAGGATGGACGTGCCCCTTTTCATATTTATTATGGCAATAGGGATCGGGCTCCATCGAGTAATAAGGCTGTTATTATAGAGTGTGAAGCCTTGTTTTACGATTCAAAGAGTGTACGCTCCTACGTGGAGCAAGATGGTTTAGCTGAATGTGGCAAGGATGGCTCCCCTGTTATTGGGTTTGATGTAGTTGCATCAGTCTTTCGATTGCTGACCATGGCGGATGAACAGCAGATCATCTCAACTTCTCGTGATCGGTTAGGTAACTTTTTTGTTGATGCCCTTCCGGAATATCGACGTGGCTCTATTGATTTACCCCTTGTCGATTATTATGCAGCATTTCTTTTGGACAAACTACTTTGCTTAGCACCAGAATTTCGCACTTCCGTTATGCCGCGCTGGCCAAACGGGAAAAAATTTGCGGTTTGTCTCTCTCATGATTGCGATCTCACTTGTATGGGTGCTCCCCTCGAACTGGCGACGGCTGTTGTGAAGGGTTTTGTGCGTCGAAAACGGGTCTTTTTTGATATGGCTCTTGAAGGGGTAAAATGCTTTGGCTCTCCAATGGATAGCACCTTATGGGGATTTTCGGGATGGCATGAGTTTGAGAAGGATCATAAGATGAAGAGCTGTTTCTACCTTTCACTATCTCCCCGAAAATCCTGGCGGCGCCTTAACGATTGTAAAAGTGACGTTTTTGCTCGTGGCGTGGATTGGAAAGTATTTCAGTCAATGCATAAAGAGGGTTGGGAGTTTGGACTCCATCCATCGCTTGATGCTCAAATGGATCTTGAAGAAATTATCCTTCAAAAGAAGGCTATTGAAGAGCGGCTTGAAGCTCCCATAATGGGACTCCGTCATCATTATTTAGCTATTGATAATTTCAATCCGCACCTAACATTTCAAAAACATGTTGAGGCAGGATTTGTCTATGATAGCTCATTGGGTTGGGAAGAAAAAGCAGGTTTTCGGTCAGGAACGTCTTTGCCGTTTTACCCTTACGATCCACTCAATAAAGCTCCATTTACGTTGACTGAATTGCCGTTATCACTTATGGATACTTATGTGATGCATGATGGAGATACCGATAGCGCAATTAAAGAAGGACGAAGGATATCATCACTTGTTCGTGATATTGGTGGTATGATCATGCTCAACTGGCATACAGAATCTTATTGCAGTAATTATATTTTTTCGAACTACTTGCTGGTTTTGCGGAACATTCTTGAGCCATTGCTTGAGCATAATGATATTTGGGTAGCTACACCAGTGGAAATTGCCGAATGGTGGAATAATAGGAACAGGGAATTACAACACCAATTGTTGGGATGAAAATTATATGTGTGGAATAAGTGCCATTTTTTTGAGGTCTCCGCGGAGGTTAGACTCAGCTTTTCGGCACTCTCTTGATCTCATTAAGCACAGGGGCCCTGATGGTCGAGGGATTGTTTGGGGTAAGGAAGGGGATAAGACCACGTTTGGCCAGTGTTGTGATGTGGCTTTCTCTTGGGCTCTTGGTCATGTTCGTCTTGCCATTCTTGATACTTCAGAGAATGGTTTGCAACCGATGGAGTTTGATGGTGGTGCACTCTGGATAAGTTACAATGGGGAGGTTTACAACTATCTTGAGCTTAAAGCTGAGTTGGAGCAAGCCGGGTATTGTTTCAGAACGGGAACAGATACTGAGGTTATATTGGCCGCCTACTCCTTGTGGGGTACCAAATGCCTCAACCGATTTGTCGGGATGTTTGCGTTTGTACTGGTAGATTTAGCAAAAAGAAGGGTGTTTTGTGCGCGTGATCGATTTGGTGTTAAGCCGCTCTATTTTTTCCAGAGTGCTTCAGGTACACACATATTTTCTGAGCCTAAGCAGTTAAAAGCCTTTTCGGAGTACTCTTTGCAGGTTAATCGCCAATTGCTGGTTGATATGCTTGTTGATGGAGTCGTCAATCATGTTCCTGACGAATCGCTTTTTAAAGGGGTTATCCCGTTAGTCCCGGGGCATTATCTTTGTTGGGATTTGGATGAACCGCGTCCTGATTTGAGTAAAGCTCAACCATATTGGACCCTCTCCGGTGATCTTAAGCCCTATACACGGCAAGAGGCGATGGAGCGGGTTGAGGCCGCATTTGTCGATGCTGTGCGGATTCGGTTGCGATCTGATGTTCCTGTCGGCTCTTGTCTTTCAGGTGGTATAGATTCGTCAAGTATCGTCGGTGTTGCATCCCTGGATTTTGGGGCTCGTGTCCAGACATTTTCAGCTTGTTTTGATGGATATTCGTTTGATGAGCAGTACTACATGGATGCGGTAACGCGTCACTGCGGAACCATTACAAACAAAGTATTTCCAGCAGGCACTGATTTTGCCCAGGATATTGAGAACGTTGTATATCACCAGGACGAGCCGTTTGCAGGCTCGAGCATCTACTCGCAATGGTGTGTCATGCGAGCGGCTTGCAAAGCAGGAGTGCCAGTTTTATTGGATGGCCAAGGTGGTGATGAGGCTTTGTGCGGGTATCGGAAGTACAGCTTTTTTTACCTGGATTCTTTATTGAAGCAGGGGAAGTTGGGTTTGGCACTCCGCAATGCACTTTTGATGTTTGTGCATGGTGATCAGCGGTTGTTCTATTTTTCTGAGGGGCAACGTTATCTGCCGGCAATATTGCGTCGTCATAGTGATACGATTGAATCTCTGCTCCGTCCAGAAGCCAAGATGCTGCAGCGCAAAGTTTGGTGTCTTGGTAATGTTGAGAATAGCTCTTTGAGGGACTATCAAAAGGGCGATTTGCTTCGTTGGTCATTGCCTTCACTTCTGCGTTACGAAGATCGTAACAGCATGGCTCATAGCGTTGAATCTCGGGTGCCCTTTCTTGATCATCGCTTTATTGAGCTTTGTATCAGCATTCCTGATGCTTTGTTTTTTCTTGATGGAAAAACAAAGAGATTGTTAACTGGTGCGATGGGTACCCGACTCCCTGCGGAGGTGCATAATCGGAGGGTTAAATATGGATTCTCAACACCAAATGAAGATTGGCTGAGAGGGGAGCTTGGCAGAGTTTTTGAGCAAGAGATCAAGCGTTCTTCTATTCTGAATGAAATTATTGATACCTCGTCGGTTCAAAAACATTTTGCTTCTTTTTATGGAGGAGCGGGCAGGTTAAATGCAAACAAGCTTTTTCTCATAGGTTGCATTGCAATGTGGCTTCGAATATTTAATGTTGAATGGTGATCGCTACCCTTGCTGTTGGGCACCTTCCTGCTTCAACTCTTTTATTTCTATATGAAATTAGGTAACCATAGTTGTTGCTTTATTGCCACCCACTGTATTTCAAAATAACGAAAAGAAAGATTTTTAATCATTTTGCGTCAATTGAAAAACATGCAGACAGTTTGAAGCTTGTGGCCGTAATATTAAAGGCGATCATACTGATGGATGAAGCTGGTATAAGGAGCGCGCCGACGCGGTGATCGATAAACTCAAATGCGCTGGGATACCGATTGCCGTTTATTACCCTTTAGCACTTAACGAAGAGCCTGCTTATAAATATTCAGAAAATCACGAAGAAACCTCTTTTGCTCTCAAGAGAGCAGAATTGGTTCACAGTCTTCCTATGAGTCCGGATGTTAGCCAGCAAGACAAGGAGTGGGTGTGCACTGCACTCAAAGAGTGCAGTAATAGAATCTTTAAGGGCACATATTGTATAAATGAAAAATTATAACATTTATTTAAAATAGTTCCTCAGATGAAATCAGACTTAACAATTCTTGTTCTTGCGCCTCATACAGATGATGGAGAATTTGGATGTGGAGGAACAATTGCTCGTTATGCAGAAGGGGGGGCACGCGTTGTGTATGTAGCTTTTTCAGCAGCAGAACAGTCGGTTTCACTAAACCTGCCGCGCGACATACTGCGGACTGAGGTGCGAAATGCGACTGCAACTCTTGGTATTAGAGATGATGACTGTCTTGTATTAGACTTTGAGGTTCGTCGCTTTCCGGAATTTCGGCAACAGATTTTAGATAAAATGATTGACTTGGGACATCTGTATAATCCTGATATGGTATTTTTACCAAGTAGCAACGATACTCATCAAGACCACCATACTATAGCGCAAGAGGGTTTTCGTGCTTTTAAACGGACAACAATGTTGGGTTATGAAGTGCCTTGGAATAATCTTGATTTTCGAACCTGCTGCTTTGTTGATATAAATAAGAATTGTTTAGACAAAAAAATAAGGGCGCTTAAAATGTATAAATCACAGCAAGACAGGATTTATTCCAATACTGAATTTATTCGCAGCTTGGCTGTGACCCGTGGTGTTCAGATTAGTAAACGTTATGCAGAAGTTTTTGAAGTGGTGCGATGGGTAATAAATTGATGGTTACATATATTGCTTTAAACTTGAGTGCCGGTGTTTTTGAAAAAGTGCATATTTTAAATATTTTTTTATTCAAAAAGAACGTAACAATTTCCTTTTAAATTATAAAAAAAGATAATATACCGGAAGGAAAATTTTGCGGTCTTTAAAAGTCTATTGAATGTGTTACCTCCATTTTTTGTACGCTCAATATATTCAATAAAATTTATTGTTAAAATTGATTATCCTAATTCAATTTACTTATCAATAATGAACGTGCTTCCGGCTTATACGGTTTTGTTAGAAAAGAAGTTATGATTATTACCATTCATCAGCCAAATTTATTCCCCTGGCTTGGTTTTTTTGATAAGATGCAACATGCAGATATATTTGTATTACTTGATACAGTTCCTTACACCAAAGGAGGCTATCAAAATAGGACGCAAATTAAGGGGGCAAATGGGATTAAATGGATGACGATTCCGGTCGTAAGTAACGGGCGGTTGGGGCAGTCAACTCATGATGTTTTAATGATGCCGCACCAACACTGGCGTAAAAATCATCTTTTGACCTTAGAAAATTATTATAAAAAGTCACCTTATTTTGATTTGATAATGCCAAAAATATATGGTTTATATACTAATTCTACCGAAAACCTTACAGAGTTTGCTATGCCTGGAATAGAATGGATATCAGACACTCTTCAGATAGGTACACAGCTTATAAAATCCTCTGATTTGAAAGTTTCCGGGTCAGGATCAGAGCTGCTTTTGAATATTGTAAGAAGTTTGGGAGGTACTTCCTACCTTTCAGGTCCAAGTGGACGCAATTACTTAAATCTTAAGATATTCGATGCTGCTGGTATTAAAGTAGATTTCCACACCTTTTTGCCGTTTGAATACCCTCAAAAACATTTGCCTTTTGTCGGTGGCTTGAGTGTATTGGATTATTTATTCAATCAAGGGAATAAACCTTGGTGGTTTTAATTTTGGCGTTAATATTCTTCATTCATTTAAAACTTGCCAGAGACTAATCAATTGAAAAATGTTTGGATACTTAATCATTACGGTCAGGCTCCTGTTGATGCAGGCGGTACTCGGCACTTTCACTTGGCAGAATACTTATTAGGCCATAGTTGGCAGGTAACGATAATCGCTGCAAGCTTTAATCATAATACTGGTTGCCAACGTTTGGCTTATCATGAGAGTTCACGCAATGAATATATTGAAGGTGTTCCTTTTCTATGGTTGCGTACTCCTGGTTATAAAGGAAATGGTGGTAAACGTATTCTTAATATGCTTGCCTATACATGGCAAGTCCTAAAAAAAACGGCGACTGAGAAATTACAACGCCCGGATGTTGTGGTCGGTTCAAGTGTTCATCCTTTTGCGGCAGTGGCTGCGTTCTTTTTATCTCGACGATTTAATGTACCGTTTGTTTTCGAAGTCAGAGATCTGTGGCCTCAGACATTGGTTGATCTTGGCCGTCTGAAAGATAATTCTTTTATAACCTGGGCGTTGCGTAAGATGGAATCTTGGCTTTATTTGAATGCATCTCGCATAGTGGTACTTTTACCCTTTGCATGGCAATACATCGTTCCTTTAGGCGTTTCAAAAGAGCAAATAGTTTGGATTCCTAACGGTGTTGATCTCTCATTGTTTTCTTTACCTTCTTTTTCTGCTCGTCAACCAAATGACGTTTTTACTTTGATGTATTTAGGTTCGCATGCACAGGCTGATGGAATCGAAAACATGCTGCGGGCGATGAAAATAATTAAAGATCGAAATGATCAACTACAGATTAAACTACGACTTGTTGGGGATGGGCCGATGAAACTCAAATTGGTTGCTTTGGCTCAGGAGTTATGTCTTTCTAATGTTAGTTTCGAACAACCAGTAGCAAAAAATCAAATCCCTGCTATAGCTGTTCAGGCGGATGCATTTATAGTTGTTGTACTGAACTTTCCCAAGTTATATCGCTACGGTATAAGTATGAATAAACTGTATGACTATCTGGCATCTGCACGACCGATTATTATTGTATCAAATGCTGCAAATAATCCAGTTGTGGATGCTGATGCTGGTATTTCAGTCACCACTGCAAATCCTGAAGACTTAGCGAATGCGATTGTAAAAATGGCAGAAATGTCAGTTGAAGAGCGCGAACAGATGGGGCGAAATGGTCGGCATTATGTTGAACAGAACCATAGTTTTGAGATGCTTTCAGCCAAATTTGCCGCTGTGTTGGATGATGTTTGCCGTTGAGGAACTGAATAACAAGAGTCTTATTTTATGGGGAAGCGTTTTTTCGATATAGTTCTAACCATTCCCGGTTTTCTTTTGATTTTACCACTGCTGCTGATTCTTGCTCTTTTGGTCAGAATATTTAATGGCAGCCCACTTTTGTTTTCTCAATTGCGTCCCGGTCAGAACACTAATCCGTTTCGCATATACAAGTTTCGGACGATGACTAATGCGAGAGATGCGGCTGGAAATCTTTTGCGTGACAATGAACGGCTTACATCATTAGGAAGATTTCTTCGTTCCACCAGTCTTGATGAATTTCCAGCCCTTTTGAATGTCCTCAAGGGTGATATGAGCCTTGTGGGCCCGCGTCCGCTTTTGATGGAGTATCTGCCGCGCTACTCTGCGGAGCAGAATCGACGTCATGAAGTGCGGCCCGGTATGACCGGATGGGCACAGGTGAACGGTCGCAATGCCATCAGTTGGGAGGAAAAATTCAAGCTGGATGTCTGGTATGTGGATAATTGGTCGATCTGGCTGGATATCAGGATACTTGCATGGACCGTGATCAATGTTGTGTTACGCAAAGGTATAAACCACAATGCAACGGAAACAATGCCGTTTTTTAATGGAGCAGGGTCTTTGGATGGTAAGGGTTAGTCAACGATGAAGAAGAAACGACTCGCTATTGTTGGCGCAAGCGGTCACGGAAAGGTTGTTGCCGACGCTGCCTTAAAGGGCGGATGGGATGAGATCCTTTTTTTTGATGATGCATGGCCAGAACTTACAGAAGTTGGGGTGTGGCAGGTTATTGGCAATACCCGACAGCTCCAGGAACAAGCAGTTTGTTTTGATGGAGCGGTCGTTGCAATTGGTAATAATATGATAAGGCTTGACAAGCAGTATGAGCTTGAACAAACAGGGATTCAACTTGTTACGATTATTCATCCTTCAGCGACAGTAAGCCCCTATTCAGTGATTGGCAAGGGAAGTGTGGTGTTTGCCGGTGCAGTCGTTAATGCTTTTGCAACAATTGGTATAGGTTGTATCATCAATACGGGCTCAACTATTGATCATGATTGTCTGCTTGCGGATGGCGTTCATGTGAGCCCCGGAGCTCATTTAGGCGGGAATGTGCATATAGGAAAGGCTGCATGGGTTGGTATAGGATCTTCTGTGAAGCAGTTCATTCAGATTGGAGAAAATGTAGTTGTAGGGGCTGGTGCTGCAGTTGTCAATGATATTGAGTCAGGGTTGACCGTTATTGGTGTTCCTGCACGCGCAATGATGAAGAGATTATAGTTGGGCTTTTGTCGCAAGAAAGGAACGAATGTGCCTACTTTTAATGAGTGAGAAATTGATTATGAAAGAAAAAATTATCAACATAATCATTGAAATTGCGTCAGAATCAGGCTGGGACATTCTCACCAACCTCAATGACGATACGGTTTTGCTTGAGAGCGGGCTGGATTCATTAGGTTTTGCTACTCTCGTGGCTCGTTTAGAAGAGGAACTGCTGTATGACCCATTTTCCATGATGGATGAGCCTGTTTATCCGAGAACGTTGGGAGAATTTGTCAAGATTTATGAACAATATGCGTCATGAATGGTGAGACGTTAGGAGATATTGTACGGAGTTTTTCTGGTGATCATAATGTTTTAGTAACTCAGTCAGCAATACTCTCTGTTGATCACCTGCAGAAACAAGCCGAAGATCTTTACAGAAGATCGTCGGTTACATCGAGGAGCCGGATCGCTCTTTGTGGTTTATCTCCTTCTGATTTTATCACATCTCTTGTGGCATTTGATGGCAGGGTTGATGCGATGCTTTTTCTCCCAGCATCTCTGGATGATATATCAAAAGAGCGGCTTGCTGCTTCTGCCGGTTGCACCCATTATATCGATACTGAAAACATCGTCGAAGTTTCAAGAGGGCTCGAAGAGTGCCGTTCTTCAGAAGCAGACGCAACGCAATGGTTACTCCCTACATCAGGAACAACTGGCAGACCGAAGTTGATCGGGCATACTTTGGCCTCATTATCCTGCTCTGTTAAAAGAGATACTGAAAAAGGGCGCTGTTTTGTATGGGGATTACTGTATGACCCAAGCTGTTTTGCCGGTATTCAGGTTGTTCTTCAAGCTTTGTACTCAGGATCGCTCTTGCATGTTTCGGAGTCGGTTGATTTTGAATCGCAAATAGAGGGGTTCGTGCAGAATCACGTTAACGCTTTGTCGGCAACGCCCTCACTGTGGCGAAAATTGTTAATGGATGGCAGAATTAAGGCCTGCCGATTACGACAGATTACTCTTGGCGGGGAAATTGCTGATCAACATATTCTGGATGGTTTAAAACGCCATTTCAATGGGGCAAGGATTGTTCATATATACGCATCGACCGAAGCAGGAACGGCATTCTCAGTTCATGATGGCCGAGCTGGATTTCCGGCGATCTGGATTCAAAACAAAAGCGGACCGCTTCCATTGAGTATTCGTGGTGATGGGCACTTGCTGGTCAAACCCCCCATACTTTCTGATGGTCTTGAAATAGTGCAAAGGCTTGATTCCGATGGCTATTTGGACACGGAGGATATGGTGCGGGTCGAGGGTGATCGGGTTATTTTTCTTGGTCGTGCTTCAGGCGCAATAAATGTCGGCGGCAACAAGGTTGCTCCTGAATACATTGAGAGCCATATTCGTGCAGTGAATGGAGTCGTTGATGTTCGTGTTTTTGGAAAGAAGAGCAGCATGATCGGGCAGATTGTTGCGGCCGAAATTGTGCCTCATCCAGGGTTGGAGGTGAAACGGTTACGGGGCGAAATTCTTCACTATTGCCGAGTAAACATGGAGAGCTGGCAAACTCCTGGCATCGTCTCTTTCGTACATGAGCTCAAGGAAAATTCAGCAGGAAAACGTGAACGGTTGACTTGATGAAAATAGTTCTTGTAACGGGCGCAACGCGTGGCTTAGGGCTTGCAGTTGCTCGTCAATGTATTTCGGACGGGTATAAAGTCGTTGCTGTTGGCCGCACCATGACAGAGGAACTGACCTTTTTAATGCAGCAATATCCTGACCATATCGTTTTCGAGCGATATGATTTCTCCGATACGGCAGGCATTCATTCGTTAGCTGTTCAGATCACGAAAAAATATGGGCGCCCATGGGGTTTGGTGAACAATGCGGCTATTGGCCGTGATGGCGTGCTTGCTACGTTGCACGAACGGGATATTGCTGAATTGATAAAAATAAATATAGAAGCGCCTGTTTTACTTACCAAGTACATTTTGCGTTCCATGCTCATGAACAGAGGCGGCAGGATCATCAACGTCTCTTCTATTATCGCATCGACAGGATTCAATGGGCTGTCGGTTTATGGCGCTACAAAAGCTGCCTTGGCTGGGTTCACGAAATCACTGGCTCGAGAGGTTGGTAAAGCTGGCATTACTGTAAATACCTTGGCCCCTGGTTATATGGAAACTGAGATGACATCAGCGCTTCAGGGAGATAAGCTCGAATCTATCAAGCGCCGCTCTCCTTTAGGGCATTTAGCTACAGTTGAGGACGCGGCTTATGCAGTAAGTTATCTTTTAAGTGAAAAATCTTTCAGTGTAACAGGAACAACCATTACCGTTGATGCAGGAAGTTCCTGCTGAAAATTATATGCCTGATCAGATACAACACGCGGCAAACCCATTTTATAAAGGCTATTTCAAGAGTGAAGAACTTCTTGGAATGGGCTTTAAATCTGTTGGTGAAAATGTAAAAATTGCCAAAAACTGTACTCTTGTTGGGCTTGACAAGATTTCGTTAGGAAATAATATTCAAATTGATGAGAACGTTTTTATCGCAGCAAATTCAGGGCCTCTGAGTATAGGGGATTATGTCCATATTGGAGGAGGATGCCATTTGAATTGCGCAGGAGGAATAACGCTCTCTGATTTTAGCGGTTTGTCACAAGGTGTTCGAATTTATTCTGTTACGGATGATTATACCGGCTTTTCATTAACAAATGCTACCGTTCCGAAAAAGTTTAAAAATGTTAAAATAGCATCGGTTTTTTTAGGAAAGCATGTTCTCATTGGATCAGGTTGTGTGATTTTACCGGGAGTTCAAATTGGTATTGGTTCATCGGTTGGAGCTCTGTCCCTTGTCAATATTTCACTGAAAGAGTGGGGGGTATATATTGGCGTTCCTGCAAAACGAATCAAGGCTCGATCCCAAAAATTATTGGAATTGGAACAGACGCTTTTACTGGAAGCGAAGATGTCAAAAGAGTACTCATTAACAACTCTTTGAGCTACCCTGTTGCCCGCAGTCAGGGTTTCAAGTATTCTCACGCCTTTCACCTGCGGCAGCAAATAGCTGTCGGAACGGAGAACACGGCTTGTGACCACAACCCCCACAGTAGTTTGCACCCTTCTTCTTTACGTTGATTTCGAGGGTGGCTACCGCTCATCTTATTCACGACTTATCTCTACAGCGCACTCCTGCGAAGAACTGTAAAAAAAACCGATATGCTTAATACTTCGTTTCCCCCTTGGCCATCCTACACTCAGGAAGAAGTTGATGCTGTATCCAGAGTTCTTTTTTCAAACAAGGTCAATTACTGGACCGGGCAGGAGTGCCGGGAATTTGAACATGAGTTTGCTGCGTGGGCAGGGTGCCGCCATGCCATAGCACTGGCGAACGGAACAGTCGCGCTTGAGTTGGCGCTGGAGGCTCTTGGGATCGGGCCTGATGATGAGGTCATTGTTCCGAGCTATACCTTTCTTGCCTCTGCCAGTGCTGTGGTAATGCGGGGTGCCGTTCCGGTGATAGCTGATGTGGACGCTGATTCCATGACTCTGACGGCGGATACTATTGCTGCAAAGATGACTTTAAGAACGAAAGGGATTATTGCGGTTCACCTGGTTGGCTATCCGTGCGACATGGATCCGATTATGGAGCTGGCAGAGCGGCATAATCTCAAGGTTGTTGAGGATTGTGCGCAGGCTCATGGTGCAAGGTATAAAGGCCGGTCGGTGGGCACGATCGGGCATATTGGTGCCTGGAGTTTTTGCCAGGACAAAATTATGACGACGGGCGGAGAGGGTGGGATGGTAACCACCAATGATTCGGCCCTGTGGTCGAGAATGTGGTCGTATAAAGATCATGGCAAATGCTGGGAAGCGGTTTATGAGCGCGAGCATCAGCCAGGGTTTCACTGGCTTCATGAGTCGTTTGGTACAAACTGGAGGATGACCGAGTTGCAAGGGGTAATAGGCCGTTTACAGTTGCAGCAGATGAAGAAGTGGACGGCAAAGCGACGGGCGAACGCTGCCGCCATCTGGAAGGCTGCACGCTTTATCCCGGGATTACGGGTTCCGATTCTTGCTGATTGGGCGGAACATGCGGCGTATAAATGTTATGTTTTTGTAGAGCCGACGGTGTTGCGAGAAGGTTGGAACCGGGACATGATTATGAATGCCATTAATGGCCGGGGAGTTCCCTGCTGTAGCGGAATTTGCCCGGAGATTTACCTCGAAAAGGCATTTGAAAATACCGGATGGCGACCTGCAGAACGGTTTCCGGTAGCGAAAAAGCTTGGCGAGACGGCCTTGATGTTTCTTGTTCATCCTACACTTGAGAAAGCGCACATCGATAAAACCTGCAAGGTGCTGCATGAGGTGATGAAAGAAGCGGCAGCCAAGCTGAAGAAACCACGTTATTCAAGAATAAATATTTTAAGCGCTCCACATGAATTTGTTCGGTAATGAAAATGCCGGACAGGAAACGGATAGCCAGAAAAATACTGACTTGTTTAGGCAAGAGTTACCCGTTGACTTGTTGTTGAACACTTAAAGATTTCTAAAAGCTATTTTTTGATGATTTATGCGAAAACCGCTTAGCTACTGGCAACGTCATGTATATAGTATTATCCAATATGGAACATATCGTAAATATAAAAACTTCATCAAGTCATATTATTTTTATTTGAAGGGTCAGACAAAAATATCTTCTTTGCCCTCATTTCTCAAGATTGAAATATCTCGTTATTGTGACGTTAATTGTAAGTTCTGTTTCGCGGATAAAACAGATATTATGTATTCACAGCACGATTATAAAAAACTGATTAATCAATTCAAAGACTCTGTTTTTTTAGTTTCTTTATATGATATTGGAGAGCCCTTACATCATCCTGATGTGGTTGAATGTATTCGATATGCTCATGAAAAAAAGATTGGGACAGTTGTTTCGACTTCATTATCAATGAAAAAAAATGATGTGTTTTGGGGCGATTTGGTAACGTCAGGGCTTGACCTTTTGATTGTGGCTATTGATGGGATTACACAAAAAACATATAATGAATATCGGCAGAATGGTAACTATGATCTTGTTATTTCAAATTTGAAGAAGATTAATGAACTTAAAAAATTCTATAAATCAAAAATATTTGTAGAATGGCAGATGATTGATTTTGAGTGGAATCGTTCAGAGCAAAAAATTGCAGAGAAAATGGCATACAATTATGGTTGTAATCGTTTTCGGATAATTTCAGAAGCCACACAAGATCGAATAAGCTGGGACGGTGAGAATAGAACAAGAAAAAAAAATTGTTTGCTTCCTTATATCCTGTTTTTTGTTACAGCCAGAAATGATGTCCGATTATGTTATAAAATATATCATCATGATATGCATATAGGAAATCTTTCAAATAATTCTTTTTCTGAAATATGGAATGGGCCTGAAATCTCTCGTGTGCGTGATCCTGAGCAAATAATTCATAGAATCGGATGCAATAAATGTCGAGAATAGTTGGCTACTTCGTCCCCATAACTAACTTCCGATCACTATTGGGAAGCATCTCCAGAAATCCTTTGATGTAGTCAATCTGAGCTGTTGCAGGCTCATCTGGCGCAGAGCGTTCACTGGACACCCTTACCATCAGGTTGTCGGGCATGTCGCCCAGAATATGTTGTGCCAAACGATTAAGCCGGTCAAAACGTAACGCAACGAGCCGTGACTGACCAGTAGAAATATCAGTTTTCCCTCCAGTTATCCTCCAGTACATCACATCTTCGATTTGTTTGCCGTGATTCGCCGTAAAGGCAATCAGATCCTGTTTTCCTGCCTTTGTTGTGACTGTCGCAGACTTGGGTGGCGTAACAGTAAACCCTCCCGCCTGATAGCACATTTGCTGTGAATGACCGGCACGACGGATACCGTCACGACTCCAGGTCATCACCACTATTACCTTTTTTCCATCACCACGCTGAAAAGCCTGTGCGGCAACAAGATCGTAGTCACCTTTCATCGATTCGTTCCAGCGCGGATCGACAAACGCACTTGCTATTGCCGTCCATCCATCGGGATGCACGTTTACCATCCTTTGAAGGTCAGGCATTGCTCCTTTATCGCTCTGATTTTTTCTCACTTCGACCAAGAGCACGGCTGAGCCGAGCAAGAGTGTTATGATAATGGCCAGAGCGTTATACCTGGTTATCCGCATGTGCAGTTATTTCTGTTCGCTTTTTGCCTGTATAGGAATTGAATAAAAGATTATCGATCAGTGCAAGTGTGGCAAGTGCAACCACGAAGGCCAAAATGCCGGTAGTATTATGAAAAAGCCCTTGAGCAAAGCCGTCACCAACATACTGCGTTGCCAGTACCAGCAGGATTACCCGGAACAGGTTGGTGATTACCGCAACAGGCAGAACGCAGGCCACCAAAACCGTGATATGCCAAGGCTTGCGCTTGACGCCTTGACGCAGATAGAGAACAGAGAGTGCGGTCAATGAAAATATTGAGTTCATGCCGGAGCAGGCCTTGGTCACTTCTGCGCTGTATGGACCGAAATAGAGAATGACGCCGTCAGAGATAACCGGAAAAAGCGTTGCACTGATGATTTTGGCCGATGTCGCGGCAATGGCCAGAGCCAATTGAGAGGAAAAGAGGTCAGGAGCAATCCAGCCGATAAAAACAATAACGGTTCCGGCAAGCACCATAAAAAACGCGGATTTCCTGTATTGACGGGGAGAGAGTGCGGCAATCAGGCCGGCAGCCATGAAAAACAGGCTCCAGATTTCCACAATCATCACTGGGTAAAGACGGCCTGTGATATAGAGCAGCCACCCGGCAAACAAAAAAACTGAGCCAGTCAGCAGATCACCGGTTCCCTCCCCGCGCAGCGAAGAGATGATGCTGCTTCGTTCAATCCATAACACCAGAGCAATAATAACAAACAGCAACGAGTCATCGTTGTTGCCAAAAGAGGGGTTGAAGATGGTATAGCGTGCTGCTGCATGCACAGTAATCAGTGCAAACAGCAGCCAGGGGAGCCATGAGGCATGAAATCGAATACTCATTAACTGACGATTCGGATAGTTACAAGTACCCCGGCACCCAATAAAAATCCGGCGAAAAGCATAACCGGCACCCAGCGAAACGTCCGCATCTTCTCTGCCCGGCGGTGTAAACCAAAGCGGGCATAGAGATGGCTTGCACCTGTGCCGATAAGAAGCCCGGCGATGATAGAGAACGCTATCATCCAGAATGAAAGAATATTCCAAATCAGCAGCAGATCATAGCCGATCAGAACCAGACTTAACCCTGCAACAAGAAAAAGAGTCAGTTGAACGAGAAGCGAGACCTGGTGTTTATGGTAATTAAATGTTGCGGAGTTATTGGCTGGAGCGCTCCGTTTATGCACTGGCCAAAGTTTTGGCAGCCAGAGAGTTCCCGTGAGAAAAGACTTTGAAGCAAAGAGCAGCAGCATGGCTGCCGTAAATGAGAGAGCGAGCGATACTGCTCCGGCAATTTGATGACGAAGTATGCTTTGCGCTCTTGCCGGATCAGGCATGGGCAATGCAATCCTCTGCAGTTTGTTTTTTGTTTCAGGTGCATCGGGTTTATACTCGCCGAAATAGGTGATTTTGGACGCATCAACTACAGCCCTCATTTTGTTTGAGAACGCTACAGCTCGTTGCTGGTTATTGAGGAGATTGGCGGCAGTCTGCTCAGCCGCAAGACCTTCAAGAGGAACGGGTACCACCGTGTGCAGCATCAGAATCATGGAAAACTTGTCTTGAACCCGCGCAATAACAGGTACATTTGCTTTTGAGTTGCTCAACACCGTAACAATGGCAGGCTCAATCTGGTCGGTCGTAAGGGTTCGAGTTGCCCGTCTAAACGGTATCTTTTGTGCGTTAACCATATCAAGCAACGCGGCCAAGGAAGCTCCTTTGGCGGATGAAGCATTCAATGAGTGAAGAAACGGAACATTAACGCCTTGCATAATAATCTCGTCGTACACCAGCAGTTTTCTCTGGGCAAAGAGGTTGGGATTTTTCGAAATGATCGTTTTGACTGTTTCCGGAGCAACCGCCTTGGCGGTTGAGGCAATCTCCCCTTCGGCAAATCCTGCAAGCACCCTGCGACGGGCATTGTGCATGGCAATGAGGAAGTCAGGTGATTGGTCGAGCTTCATTTTTGTTGCTTGCTGGGCGAGGAGTTCAGCACGGACCAATCCTGCAAGAATGGTTCGGCGCTGGTTACGAGCTACCGCCTCATCGGCACTTGGGGTGGCGGTGTGCTGATAGAGAAAATAGACTTCACGCTGGGTAATCTCAACGCCATTGACAACAGCAGCGACTCGACTATCAATACCATTGTCCTCTTCTGAGGAGCAGCCTGCAATGGTAAACGCAAGAAGCAGAATAAATAATACTTGTCTCATGGTTAAGCGACAGAGTTGTCAGCACTATTTTTCTTCCTTAACTTCATTGAAGATATAAGAACACTGCCGACACCGATCAGCAGCATGCTGGCAGGCTCAGGTGCGGCTGAATTCGTGATCTGAATGCCATTGACTATCGCGTTTTTTCCAGCAACAGCAGACGAATATTCAATCGTCAAATTACCTCCAGCATCGGCCCTGAACGTTTCCATCATATAATTCTGGCCCGTCAAAAAAGTACTATTTGTCGCATTTGATGTACCTGCTTGCGTATAAGTCGTTGGATCGCCAACCTTATTCGGGCCCGTCAACTGCAATATCGAACCATTATCCGCTTTGTTCCCTTGAGTAAGCACATAAACATCATAATGTGTGTACGCGGCAAGCCCGGAAATAGTAAAGCTTCCGGTTTCACCAGAGACCACATAATTATAACTATTCATCAGGTTTTTATACTCACCAAGACCGCTACCATAAAAACCTGATGTGGCTTTCGCAAGAGTAGTGATACCTTCAGAACTAAAAGTTAAAGTAGCCGGAGAAGAAGCTCCTGATGTCAACATGAGAGTTGTAGAAACACCTGCAGAGAGATCAGGCTCTAAAATATTCCAAACATCACCGATGTTTCCAACCTGTACCGATCCATCATATGTTACCGCTCCCGAATAGTTATAAAGAGTATTCGAAGTATTCGGAGTGAACTTGATGTCAATCAAAGATGCTACCGTTGAGGCGTGCAATGGTGGACTCACTGCCATCATTACCACCGCCGTAAGCGAATAAATAATGCGTTTCATTTTTATTCTCCCTGCGAGATGTTAATGATGAAAAAAGGATGCACGGAGCCCCTTGCGGATTTGATGTCTCGGCCTTCCTATGCCTTGTTAATAACAATTTTGTTACAATATAACCTTCTGCTTTCCAGGCTGCACAGCCAACCTGAGGCAACTCCCCTCAACAACACCATAAGCCAAGCAGGACTTCCCAGCTATTTTTCTAACGATTAAATGTAAAAAAAAGTTAATAATATGAATTACTTTCCGAAATATCACACTCTATTGAGTTGATGATCAGGGATGGGCTGGCGATAGGATTTGTCAAATTTTCTCGATAAACCGATGCTTATTGTTCGTTTTGTTGTGTGATAACAATGTGCTCTAAGCGCAAGAGAGTGATGTGTTCTGCGATGGCCAACATTGCTTGGCGAATGGCGTGGGTTCAGGATGTTCAGCTCTCAAGCGTATGGCTGAGGGCTCATCTCTTCTTGTATCGAAGGTGGTTCAGTCAGCAAAAAATGGGACTGCACATAAAAGCACTTGACATCATCAAATATGTTTTCACGCTTCTCGGTATTGGTATGTTTGCCGGAGCACTCTTTCTCTCTCAGGGCATCATTTCGTTGACCTCTCCTTTCTGCCCAAAAGTGAAGAATAAGTGTGCAGAGAAAATGGTGATTATTGTTATTCTTCCTGCCAGCCAATTTTTAAACCAAACAGAGAACTCATGGACGCAAAAAATATTATACTTGAAGTGCTGAAAAAAGAGGAAAACCCTTTGAGCGCCGGTCAGATTACAGAAATCAGTGGACTGGATCGCAAAGAGGTCGATAAAGCGATGAAGGCGCTGAAAGATGAAGAGTTGATTGTTTCACCGAAACGCTGTTACTGGGAAGCGAAGAAATAATCTCCCGGCAAGAAGCATAAACAGGCATAGCAACACTTCTATAAGCGTTTAACTGTGTAGATGGTCAACAATAAGGCAAATTCCAATCAACAGAGAACATGACGGTTGCACTGGTCACAGGAGCATCGGGTTTCATCGGGTCGCATCTCGTTCAACGCTGCCTGCATGAAGGATATGATGTGAAAGCACTTGTCCGGAAGGGCAATGCATGTATTGCTGGCTTGCAGAAGAAGGGTGTTGAAGTGGTTGAAGGTGATATCCGCGATGCCAGTGCGGTCAACAGGGCGGTTAACGGCTGTGATCTTGTCTTTCATGTGGCCGCCCTTACCTCCGACTGGGGAGCGCTCAAAGATTTTACGGATATCAACATTGGTGGCACCCGTCATGTTTGCGAAGCGGCGCTCAGGGAGAAGGTAAAAAGGCTCGTTTACGTCAGTACCTATGAGTCCTTCGATCATTTCAGGCAGGAGCGGGTTAATGAAGAGACTCCCTATGCCATCCAGAATCAGCCATATCCCGACACCAAAATAGGCGGAAATGAAACCGTCTGGAACTATGCCGGATTGGGGATGAAGGTATCCATTGTCTACCCTGTCTGGGTTTATGGTCCGGGAGACCGTACGTTGTTCCCCCTCCTTGCTGATGGTATTCGCCGCCGACAACTCTTTTACTGGTCACAACATGCTCCGATGAGCATGGTCTATATTGACAATCTTGTTGATCTTCTTCTTCTTGCGGCCGTGCACCCCGACGCTGTCGGTGAAGGTTTTCTTGCCTATGACGGGGGAGCTATAACTTTTGAAGGAGTGTGTGAGCAAATCGCCTCCCGGATTCATGCAAAGCCTCCTTCACTCTACCTCCCGTTCAACCTTGTTTATCAGATTGCAGGACTGTTAGAGGCTCTCTATCGGATGATCAGGAGTTCAAAACGGCCACTGCTGACCCGTCATGCAGTCACCTTACTGGCCTCCCGCGCGGTTGTTGATGCGTCAAAAGCCCGACATGTGCTTGGCTGGTCGCCCAGGGTCGGTCTGGAAGAGGGTATGCGCCGGACACTCGACTGGCTTGTCAGTGTTGACCCGTCGGAGTGGAAGGTGAAGTAGGTGTGCTGACCCAGGAATAGCCTGCGGGTTTTAAATCATGTACCACCCCTCAAGTGAAGCAGGCGGGCTTGACAGAGAGCCGGAAAAAAGGGTTGTCCTCAGTTCCCGGTTATGCGATGATGCCCATATCCAGTATTGATTGAGCGGATCAAATCTCTCCGTGCGCCCTCCTTTCAGCTTGGCAATCCGGCGCAGAAGAGGAATCTTGCCAGTACCGGCAGATTTCGTATATCCGGAAAATAACGCAGCGGTTTGATCCATCGCTCGCCCGATCTCCGTAAGAGGCAATGAAGGAAAACCCGGATAGTGGCCGTCAGACTCACGCTCTGAAAAAGAGGCTCTTGCAAAAACAAAAAGCATTGACGAACCCGATGTCCGCCCGCAGAGTGCATGAGTTAATAACAGATAAGGGAGAGTGTGGCGGATTATTGAAGAGATCTCTGATTCTTCACAAAACTTGACAGTTTCAGCAGTTGCAGGAAGCCCCAAAAGGGCCGCCTTTTCAAGCATTTCCTTGATGGTCATCGGCTTTATATGAATTATGCGTGCTCGATTTTATCTTTAGAACACTCCGTCAAAACAATACCACAGTTGATTGTACGATTTTTATACGTATTTATAAAAAGAGTAATACTATGAAAACAATCTTTCTGCTGCTGGCCTCAAACATCTTCATGACCTTTGCCCGGGTATGGGCATCTGAAAAACATGCAGCACAAACCCCTCTATCTGGCAATTCTGGTCAGTTGGGGATTGGCTTTCTTTGAATGTCTCCTGCAAGTTCCAGCCAACAGGCTCGGCTACCAGAGCTTCAGCTTAGGCCAATTGAAGAGCCGCAAGGATTTCGCATTGTTGACTCGCTAACGGTGAGACTCCATAGCTGGCATCGCCATTACTCTTTAAGCGAAGTCATATCAATCACAAAGCGATACTTTACATCACTTTTCATCAACCGTTCATAGGCTTCATTGATATCCTGAATTCTGATAACCTCGATATCCGAAGTGATTCCGTGCTTGCCGCAAAAATCGAGCATCTCCTGGGTTTCGGCGATTCCTCCGATAACCGATCCAGCCACAGATTTTCGCCCCATTATCAAAGGCACGGTGCTCAACAACGGTTCAATGCCTCCGAGGAACCCGACAAGCACCAGCGTGCCGTCAAGCGACAGAGCCGGCATGTACGGGTTGAGATCGTGAACAGAGGGAACGGTATCAATGATCAGCTCGAATTGGCCTTTTACGGCGTTCATTTGGGCACTTTCGGTGGAGAGTACAACATTATCGGCACCCAGACGACGCGCATCATGCTCTTTTCCCGGCGAACGCGTAAACAGTGTTACCTCAGCTCCCAGAGCTTTTGCGAGTTTCAGTGCCATATGGCCGAGGCCGCCAAGGCCGATAACGGCCACGTTACTGCCCTTGCCAATGTTCCAGTGACGCAGCGGCGACCAGGTGGTAATCCCGGCGCAAAGCAGCGGAGCGGCTCCTTTCAGATCCAGTCCATCAGGTATGTTCAGGACAAATTTGTCCGACACAACGATTTGTTCGCTGTAGCCGCCAAAGGTATGCGTATGATCATGCCGATCAACCGAATTATAGGTGTAGGTGGGGCTCTCTTCGCAATACTGCTCCAAACCTGACTGGCAGGCGGTACAATGCTGGCAGGAATCGACCATGCAACCGACGCCGACAAGATCGCCTTGCTTGAAGCGGTTGACATCCGGCCCGACACGTACCACACGGCCGATAATTTCATGGCCCGGTACAAGAGGATAGGTGCTGCCTCCCCAGTCGTTGCGGACCTGATGCAAGTCAGAGTGGCAGACCCCACAATAGAGGATTGCGATAACCACATCGTCAGTGCGAGGATCGCGACGTTCAAAACGATATGGGGTCAATGCGTCCCGTGAGGAGTGCGCGGCAAAACCAAGTACATTCATCGTCATCGTTGTTTCTCCATTCAATTTGTTGCGGTTTGTTCTCTGTGGAGCACCGCACAGAAATTTGTGATCACAAAGGCAATGTACGTCATTTCGCACAAACGGCGTAGTTCGATCCTTGCTGCCCACTCCTGCATTCCATCACCAATTCCCTTGCATTAACGGCCATGAGTCTCCTCCATTACCAGAAATGGCCAAGCGTGCATGAGGCAAGGCGGTTGATGCTTACGGAATATCATAATGCTGCAACGGCATCGTTTCAGGGCGGGTATGAAAATCTTCAGGATTGAGAAGAAGCGCGAGGCAGAGGCAACGCGCGAAGAGTTCTTCACAGTCAAGGAGATACTCCACCCGGAAAAAGTGTTCACAGAAGTGAGGTTATCTGTCAGCTCTGGGCTAATCCCGAATAAAATATTGTTCAATCCACACAGAAGATTCGTAAATTGAGTCACTACATTGTTGTATCTATCCAACCCGGTATTCAGTAATTAATTTATCGTCATGACTATTCATGCCTTACCCGAAGTTATCAAAGATGGCTATGAAATTCATGAGTGGCGGCATGCATCAGCGATTCTTGCCAGTGATTTTCCTGATGAACTATCGGATATTTGTGACGTGTTAGGTCGTTTTCGTTTGTGTAAAACATTTTTAACAACTCCTGGAGGTAGAAAGTCGAAGATCTCAGAGGGAATTGATTCAGAACTGTATCAGAAAGGATGGGTAGAGAGGAAGTTTGATACTGCTTTTGTTGTTGATGGAAACTCCACAGCAAGTCCAACACATGCTGTGGATTGTTATAAGAATAAGATTGCGTTGGAAATTGAATGGAATAACAAAGACCCGTTTTTTGATCGTGATCTGAACAATTTCAGGTTATTGTTTGAACTACGGGTAATTTCAGTTGGTATTATTGTGACGAGGTGTGATGCACTTCAGAATATTTTCGATGCAATTGGCAGGGGGAGCTCTTTTGGCTCTTCCACAACGCATATGAGCAAACTGCTGCCAAAAATTGAAGGTGGCGGGGGCGGTGGTTGTCCGATACTTGTTTTTGGAATTAAAGAGCGTTTATACGATGAGAATTGTTAGTGTTACTGAGCCTACCGCGGCGGAGGATCTGTTGCTGAAAACCGGCAATCGTTACTCTACCGTTCTGGCAGATCCCCCGTGGCAGTTTCAGAACCGCACAGGAAAGATGGCGCCTGAACACAAGAGGCTTTTACGGTATCCCACTATGGAGATCAAGGAGATCATGGAGCTGCCTGTGCCAAAACTTGCCGCAGCCAGTTCCCATCTTTACCTGTGGGTGCCCAATGCACTTTTGAAAGAAGGGTTGCAAGTGATGGATGCCTGGGGGTTTACCTATAAGACGAACTTGGTTTGGCATAAAATCCGCAAGGATGGTGGTTCTGATGGGCGGGGAGTTGGATTTTATTTCAGAAATGTCACGGAACTGGTTTTATTCGGAGTTCGGGGCAGCATGAGAACGCTTCAGCCTGGTCGAACACAGGTCAATCTCTTTGCAACCAGAAAACGAGAGCATTCTCGCAAGCCGGATGAGTTTTATGATTTGATTGAGGAGTGTTCACCGGGCCCCTACCTTGAACTTTTTGCAAGATTTAAGCGACAGGGATGGCATCAGTGGGGTAACGAAGATGTAGAACAGAACTCATTGTTGAATGTTGCTCTTCGAAACGGGCACACCGATTTTTCTGAAAAGCAGATACGTTTACTTGAAACAACAGGATAGGTGATTATTGTATATTGACAAGCCATCACATAATAATCCGTGGCGACTGTCGAGAGATGAACCAACAGCCTGACAGGTCGGTGCAGCTTATTGTTACCTGACCTCCGTACTGGCAGCTCAAGGAGTACGGGACGGAGAAGCTGATCAGCAGACTACAAGCCAAAATTGAGGCTGAAAATGAATATCAGTCTCAATGCGTTGTGGCTAAAAAAATACCATTCCGGCATTCGCTCTGTTGCCGACATGGTTGATAACGATAGGCAAAAATCAATTGGCACAACAGTTGCATTCTGTATACAGATGTTTGAATGCCAGAGTCGATGAGTATCCGAACAGCATTAATCCCGAGTAAGCATGTACGGTTAAGCGACTCGATCATCGGGCTCTCCGGTTATCTGCGCCCGCTTCTTTCCGATCCGCGCACACTTGACGAGCTCTGGGTGCAGATCGACAGCGACTCCTCCGGATGGAACTCCCGTCCCTCTTTTCCCAACATGGTGCTTGCTGTAGAGATCCTCTATGCTATTGGTTTGATAAAATCAGCGGGAGAGGATCGCCTGGCAGGAACTGCTTTACCGACCATACACAAAAGTGAGAACCGCCCTGTTTTCAAAATTGCAGGCAATGGCAGCCATCAAGAGCAAACAGTACATCGTCAGGCTCCATACTGCGCAGTATAATGCCAGGACAAAGTTTTTGACTGAATCTCAGAAGTGTGGATAGCAGGATAAAGTTGTCGGAACCCTTTACGGTGATCGACCGAAGCGGGGTCCAGTTTTGGCTTTTGAATGTGCTCAAACGGTGAATCAAGGTGCTTTTCCAGAGTGCCTGTGTTAAGGCACATATCTTTTTTACGTGATTATGCGGTTGTTTTTTGATGCGGTAAGTGTAAATAAAAAGAAATTTTTTACATTTAACTCAGGTATTCGAAAACTCTCCACTCAGAACAAAATCAGGCATTCAACAGCACCTTGAAGAGCCATCACACCATATTCCACGGCGGCAGCCGGAAGATGAAGTTTATGCATGAAAGGTCAGTGCATACTTTGCCCTGTTCCCCGAAGAACTTCTGCTCCAGCTCATTAAAATGCTCCCTTTCCGTGGCGATACCGTGCACAATCCCTTCATGGGCAGCGGGACAACCTCACTTGCAGCAAAGAATCTCGAACGAAACTCGATCGGGTACGAAATCAGTCAAGAGTTTATCGAGATTGCCCAGCAGAAGCTTAACACCCGGCAGCCCAATTTTATGGAGATGGAATACAATAAAACAGATTCCCGAAAACTCAACGTTGGCACCGGGATTGAGAAGGAGCGCGCGAAGAGTTCTTCACGATTATAGAGATATTTTGCCCGGAAAACGTGAAGTTATTCACTGGGTTGACGGTAAAACTGATCGTCATGAAGAGCGAACCCTTAACACACGACAAGGCGATTCGCTATCTGACCGAAAAAAATCAAGGGAAAGCGTATCCTTCTAAAGGATGACAATGAAAACGTACTGCTCAACCTCCTTTATCTGGAAAACAAAACCGTTATCAATACGCATTTGATCAAAAGTGGGCTGGTTGCGATTGACTTTTTTTCTGAGTGCTTGGTATGTTTAATGAAATTGGAGGTATTTAAATGAGAGATATGAAGTTGAGTGTATTTGTCGGATCACCAAAAAAAGATTTAGAAGACATCCGACAAGAAATTATTAAATCAATTCTTGAGGCAGGGCATATACCGGAAGGAATGGAGTTATGGGCTTCTGAGGCCCAACCAACACTGAAGACTATTTCCGATAAACTGTGTTTGTGTGATGTTCATATTGTTTTGCTTGGCGCAAATTATGGACAAATCCTTGATCAGGAAGAGATTTGTTTTACAGAGTGGGAGTATAATCAGAGTCGAGAAGCTCACCGACCCATTATCGCGTTCCTTTTAGAGGAGAGTGCATTTGAAGACGCTTGGAGACACGGTAATCCCGTCGATGAGAAGGTAAAAGATGCATATCGTGTTTTATGGAAGAAGCTGGGTAAGAGCGTATGCAGAATCTATAACTCATTTGACAAAGGTCAGATTGCTCGAGATGTGTTGAATGCTTTAAACAGAATTATAGATTCTGATCATTTGCGTCCTCATCCGGGATGGATCAGAGCGGAGAGCAAAGAGGCAAAACTGGCCACAACACTTCAGGGTAATCCGTTCTTATTGCGAGTACTGAACCGAGTTGTTGGGTTTCACACTACTGGAGGCCGACTTGAAAAAGAGCGTAATGCCAAGAAGGCTGCAGCGGCAATGTTTTGGGATACTATGATGAATCGGCTTGCTAGTGTATCGTTTGGTTAGTTAATTGTTTTAATGCATAATAATGTTATATTGCATGTAACTCATTGTTAGTAATGCAATTATGGCACGAAAGAATAAAGTCTATCAGTTAAAGCCTGAGGATCGTCAGGCACTGGAATC
>CAJAIK010000047.1 GCA_903939765.1 uncultured Chlorobiaceae bacterium
CGATTCTCCAGCCACGCCTTGTCATCAAGAAAGCGGCGCAACTGCTCGGAAAGGCGGGCCACGGTGCGCTGGGTATGCTCTCCGGCCTCCAGCCAGTCGTAGTGAACGCGCCGCAGACGGCTGTCGGGGCGCATGGAGAGAATCGGCGGCAAGGCGAGCACCTCTTCAAGCAGCAGGCTCAGCTCCTCCTGGCGGGACTGCGACATGAGAAAGTCCCAGAATGCCCGAAAGCTTTTCCCCTGATCTGAGTCGGCGATGGCATCACGTTCGCCCATGATCTGCTCCAGCAGCGCCCCCTTGGCACCCTCCCAGAGGGCAATGCGCTCACGCACGCGGCGGTCGAGGGTGCGAAAGTTATGCTCCACCTCGCGAAAATCGGTCAGCAATTCACGCGCCAGTTGCAGAAACTGCTGAAAGCGATCCTTCAGGCCGGTATCATCAAGCAGCGATATCTCTCCGGCACGGATGCGGGTAATTTCGGCATCAATGTCGTCACGCCGCTTTTGCAGCTCCGCAATCCGCACTTCAGGGTCGGCCTGGCTCCCCATACTCATCTGCCGCAAGAGTTCAAAGAGGGTGAGCAGTCGCGACTCTGTGCCCACAAAAGCACGCTCGGCTAACCCCTCCAGCCATGCCAGCGCCTTTTCGGTAGAGGCCGTCAGGTCAAAGTGAGGCTCATCCGTCCCGTCCGGATAAAATTTGCGCAGCCACCCCTTGTCGTTGTCGGCCCAATCGTTCAGGTAGCTTTGCGCCGTACCGGGAAGTGCGTCGCCACACAGTTGCTGCCGCAAGGCAAAAAGCTCATCCTCCAGCGCCTCAACCAGATCGGCCTGCGAGAGAATCCGCACATTGGGCACAATAAAGACCCGGTGCAGAAACCCGGCCACGAGCGGCGCGTGCTGGGCGCACAAAAGTCGCCACGCAGGATGGTTCTGACGGAGCAGGTTCAGGGTGGTGTAGTCGAGAGCCAAAAGTGCACGATTGATTTCTGGTTGAAAAAGTGCCGCCGGAAGCGGGCCTGTTTTGGGGGTGAAGTTAAAGCTTTTTCAGCGGTTTTCTCCCCCTTCTGGAAGGATTTGTGATGTTGGTATCTCTGTTCAGGATGCAAACTGGAGTTTTCTTGATGAAACAATGTGAGCATCTTTCTTCGCGGGGAGGAAAGAAAATCGAATTTCTTCTTTCCCGCAAAGAAAGAATACGGTATTTAGGTGAGTTGCTGCGTTGAAAAAAGCTTATTGCTTCTGACCAAACAATTCTGGATGCCTTTCGAATGCCCGTCACAAGGTGGTATGCGAGGGCAGGGCTAAACCTCTATAATCCGACGCAGATCTTTGAGTAAAAGGAACAGGTGATACGGGTCAGTCGGTGAGGGAATAAAATCAAAATGCGCATAAAATTGCTGAGCGGCATCATCTTTCGCATGGACGGCGAAAGCTCGGATGCCAGCAATATCAGCAGCCTGAATGGTTCGCCGCATCGCGTCTTTCAACAGGCCAGCGCCAATCCCGCGCTTTTGCCATTTGTTGCTCACAGCCAAACGAGCAAGTAACATAATTGGAACTGGATGATGTGCGAGCCCCTTGGTCAGGCGTTGCGGGGAATCTTCGTGGCTCACCTGACCGACGGAAAGTGTATAGAACCCGACAATCGACATATCTGCAAGCCCGACCCAGGTTTGCGATGAAGAAGCCCGTTGACTTGAAAGGGCATAGCGAACAAAAAATCGGTTAAGCTCTTCGCTGCCGCAATCAAACCCGGCAATGGCATGATCACTGCGCAGCTTTTCAATGAAGAAGCGTGTAGGCATAAGGATGTTACGCTTGCTCGAAAATACTTTTTTCCTGAAAAAGCTTCTTGAGCCTTGGCAACTCTCGTGGCGGGGCATCAAGTGCGGCAACAAATGCTGTCCACTGTTCATCATCAAGGCTAAACGATCGGCGATTTGCCAGAGTCTCTTCGGCACGAGCGAGAGCGCTCTCAAGCACAAACTCACTTACGGAGCGATGTGCGGCAATTGCGGCAATGCGCAACACCTCTTTGGCTTGCCGTGACAAGCGGAGGTCAAGTTTTTCGGTTTTGGCAGTTTGTGCACTCATGAAAAATATATTTTTGTTGCTATCAGCATGGCAATGTATAAAAAATGTCAGACATTGTCATGACGGTTTGATGCAACTGAATGTCGTTATTCATCAAGATCGATTCCCTTCCGGGACGAATGGTGTCGAGTGCGATATCCCCTTTGCCCGTGCAACCAGAAGTTCCCGAATTAAATCGATTGGCAAATCAGGATTGTCGAGAGCTGCACGTTCGATCATTACCCAAAACTCAATCTGCCGAGCAATGGTACGGTGCTCAGCCATGGCTTGGGCTCTTGCCTGACCATACAAGCTATCATCTATTCGTACCATCATTCTCATAATTATCTCTTCTGGATAACTTTGCGCGCGGCGCAAGTTCACCTCAAAGCCGCTCAAGCGCCACAGGTGTCAGGCCTGTGATGCTGTCGCTGGTCTGAACCCGGTAGCCGAGTGTTCCATAGTGGTTTCGACCATGTTGAAATCCTTGATTTGCAAAGTCCGGAAGGGGGAGTGGCGCACCAGTTCATAGTCGTGGGTGCCGATGATGACGGTGATCCCTTTCTGGTGGATTCGTTTCAGGTATTCGAGGATTTCAAGCGAGGTGTCGGGGTCGAGGTTGCCGGTCGGTTCGTCGGCAAGGATGACGAGGGGTTCACGTACCAGTGCCCTTGCTATAGCTATTCTCTGCTGCTCACCTCCTGAGAGAAGGAGAGGCATCAGTTTGGCCGCATGTTCAAGACCGACGCTTTCGAGCGCGTGCATCACCTTTGCCGGGATGAGTGCATCCTTTGTGCCGGTTACCTGCAGCACAAAGGCCAAATTCTCGTAGACGTTGCGGTCTTCGAGAAGGCGAAAATCCTGGAACACAATTCCAAGTTTGCGGCGCAGGTGCGGGATCTGCCGCTTTTTGATGGTGCGTGAGCTGTATCCGGCAATGCGTATCTCCCCCTTTTTCGGGCGCACATCCATGTAGAGCGACTTGAGCAGCGTTGTTTTTCCGCTACCGCTTTTGCCGACAATATAGACAAGCTCTCCGGACTCAATGGTCAGGTTGAGATTTTTGAAAACCGGTTTTTTATCGAGTTCGAGGTCAACGTTGCTGAAGGAGATCATAGCTCTGGTTCTGTTTTTTTTCTGTTCTGGGCGATAGTTATGGCAAGCAGGGTTGCTTCATAATAGCTTCTTTCGTAGGCGACTCCTTTTCCGGCAATGGCAAAACCGGTGCCGTGGTCGGGCGATGTGCGCACAACAGGCAGGCCAAGGGTGACGTTTACCCCGGTGTCGAAGGCGAGCACCTTGAAGGGGAGCAGCCCCTGATCGTGATACATTGCCACAACAATATCATAGTTACGGTACATTTTTGAGCCGAAAAAGCCATCGGCCGGAAAGGGGCCGTCTATCCGGAGTTGTCCTGAGAGCCTTTCGATGCAGGGACGGATAATCTCCTGCTCTTCGGAGCCCATCACCCCGCCGTCGGAGGCGTGGGGGTTGAGGCCGAGCAGGGCAATGCGGGGCGCGGCAAGGGCGAAATCTCTTTTCAGTGAGAGGGCCAATGCAGAGAGAAAGGCGTCAAGATCCATTGTTCGGATCAGGCCGGGAACACGCTGAAGGGGCTCATGAATGGTGGCAAGGGCGACCTTGAGCTCCGTGACCGGGTCATAGAACATCATGGTGGGGGAGGGAACGGCGAACATTCGACCGAGAAAGCCCGTATGCCCCTTTTCGCTGGAGCCTGCCAGTGCAATTGATTCCTTGTTGATCGGAGCGGTAACGAGGGCGTTGCACACTCCTTCGCGGCAGAGTTCCGCCGCCGCACGGAGTGACTCCAGGGCGAGCCTTCCCGCTTCAGCCGACAGGGTGCCGGGTATGATGTTTTCAGGTTCCGCAATGCTCAGCACAGGGAGGACGCCGCAAGGCACCTCAGTAGTCGCGCTTTCGACCAGTTTCAGCTCCACCGGCAGGTCAAGCGCATCCCGGTAATACTCCATCACACGGTATGAACCGGCGACAAGAAAGGAGTGGCCAAATCGAGCAAGCTTCAGAAAGCTTTTCAGTATGATTTCCGGCCCGATGCCGTGGGGGTCACCGATTGACCAGACAATGCGCATTGTTCAGAGCCGTTTGTATGCGTTGGCAATCTTGTCATCCTTTTTCACCCCTTTCAGCGCCATCCAGAGGAGTACTGGTTCCGGCAAAAGAATGAATAATCCTGCTTCAGGCTTGTGGGTGAACGCAACGCAGGTGCACAAATACTGGTTGAGGAAATGTGCAGCGGCAAGGCCCGAAAGCAGGTCTCCAAGGAAAAAGAGCATGCCAAGCAGAATAAGTTTCTGCTGAAGCGCTCTTTTTTTATAAAAAAAAATGGCGGCAAGAGCGGCGACTGCGGTCAAGGGAGAAAAGATAGCTGCGGAATAGTTGCTGGTGACTTGCAGGATTCCCGCATCGGGGAATGAGGAGAAATCAGTGACAAAAAATAGCTTTGTGGTACTGAAACTCCAGAAAGGGAACATCATGCTCAATGCAGCAAGCAGAGCGACAAGAAAAAGGTAAAGAGTCTGAATTCTGGCGATCATGGCTGTTACAGGGTTAAAGGTCATGAAAACATATAGCGCCAATATACATAATCAGGAGAAAAGAGTCATTTATCTCCCGCTCTTTGCTGCGGCCAAATTTTATGGTAATTTCGTGAAATTTCTGTTGCCGGACATCGTCAAAATCAATACCCATACCCATAACCTGTTTGAGAAAAATATGAAGCGCATTTTTTACTTTCTTGTGACCAACCTTGCCATTATGCTGGTGCTCTCGGTCACCCTGAGCGTCCTTGGTGTACAGCCTTATCTGAACGCCTCCGGCCTTGATTTGGGTAACCTGCTGGTTTTTTCCTTTATCATCGGGTTTGGTGGCGCCTTTCTCTCACTGGCGCTTTCAAAATGGTCTGCCAAGCGCATGTCGGGCGCTGTTGTGATTAAAAACCCCGCCACACCAACGGAACAATGGCTGATCAATACCGTAAGAAATCAGGCGCAGAGGGTTGGCATCACCATGCCCGAAGTGGCCATTTTCAACTCGCCGGAAGTCAACGCATTTGCCACCGGCATGACAAAAAACCGTTCACTGGTAGCCGTCTCTTCCGGCTTGCTCAATGCAATGACGCATGACGAGGCAGAAGGGGTGCTGGCGCATGAGATGTCGCACATCACCAATGGCGACATGGTGACGCTGACGTTGATTCAGGGCGTTCTGAACACTTTCGTCGTCTTCCTTTCACGCGTTATCGGCTATGCGGTCGATAAATTTGTTTTCGACACCAGACGGGGTACGGGTCCGGCATATTTTTTGATCCGTATCGTTGCAGAGATCTTGCTTGGTATAGGGGCCTCTGTTGTGGTGATGTGGTTCTCGCGTCAGCGGGAGTTCCGTGCTGATGCCGGAGCGGCGGTGCTGGCAGGCAAACAAAAGATGATTGCTGCGCTCGAAAAGTTGCAGGCACAGCAGCTCCCAGCAGCCCTGCCCAGGCAAATTGCCGCATTTGGAATTTCAGGCCGGGAGAGCCGGGGGCTCAGGAGGTTATTCTCCACTCACCCAACTCTGGATGAGCGCATTGCTCGGCTGCGCGGGCAGCAGTCATAAGCTATAGTTCGTCGGTTCCGGTAGCCGCTTTCCGTTTGTACATTACCTTCCATTTTGCCAAAGCATTGAGAAACAAACCATGCTGACAAAAACAGAATCAGAAGAGCGGGTATTCCGTTTGCAGGGAATGCTCCAGAGCAAGAATATCCATGCAGCCCTGTTCATCCTGCCGATTGACGTTTACTATTTTGCGGGTACCCGGCAGAACGCCATACTCTGGATTCCGGCAGAGGGGGAGCCCATGCTTCTGGTACGCAAAAGCCTCTCGCGAGCGAAGGAGGAGAGTCCGATTGCCGATATCCGCCCTTTTCCCCCAAGCAAGGAGTTTGCCTCCCTGTTCAGTGAGCATCAGCTCTGCATCGGTATGACCTTTGATGCTGTGCCGGTTCAACAGCATCTCTTTTACACCCGGGCTCTTCCGGGGCGCACGTTTGTGGATATTTCATTGATGCTGCGTGAACTTCGCTCAGTCAAGTCGCCCTTCGAATATGAGCAGCTCTGCCTGAGTGCAGGCAAGCTTGCATCGGTCTTTGCCGAAGTGCCGCAATTCCTCAAAGCGGGGATGCGGGAGCTTGATGTGTCGGCAGAAATGGAATACCGCCTCCGCAAGGCCGGGCATGAGGGATATGTAAGGATGCGGGCTTTTAACCAGGAGCTTTTCTTTGGTCTGGCCGTCTCTTCCGGAGGTTTGAATGGCGGATTCTTTGACGGCCCGGTGACCGGAAAGGGGTTGTCGAGCGCATCACCGCACGGCGCCTCCTGCGATGTGATTGGGGTGAACCAGCCGATTCTTCTCGATTTCGGAGGGGTGTTCAACGGGTACATTGCTGATATGACACGCATGTTTGTGATCGGAGCGCTTGATGCAGAATTGCAGCGGGCATTTGATGTTGCCATTACAATCCAGGAGATGGTACGGCAGGGCATGAAGCCGGGGATAATCGGCGAAAATCTTTTTCTTTCTGCCCTCGCTATGGCCGAATCGGAGGGGCTTGGCTCGTGTTTCATGGGTATGCCGGGTGAACAGTCGAAATTTGTCGGTCATGGCGTGGGCCTTGAGCTTGATGAGCTGCCGGTACTTGCCAAAGGGTTTACCATGCCTTTGCAGGCAGGACAGGTTATTGCAGTCGAGCCCAAGTTTGTCATCCCCGGCAAAGGGGTAATCGGCATCGAAAATACCTTTGCCGTCACTGATAATGGCGGCCTCCGGTTGAGTGATCTTCCTGACGATATTGTGTATCTGGAGGCTTGAACTTTCTGAACTTCGGATTAAGCTGTTCGATGTTCAACTGATCCCTGTAGAGCAGACTCTCCATTAAAGCAACATAGCCCCAAGGGTGAGCATCGGGCGGAACGTAGCAGGGTAGATCTGTATCCGGAAGAGTTGCAGGTCTTAAAAAAACTGTAAATTACTGTGGTAAAATACTGCGTAGAGAGGAGCGTTGTGCTTTGAGCAGAACTACTCAATCCTGCTAACGAGGGTGTTTTTTTAAGCAGGGGAATGCAGGTGGACAGCTAATCAAAGACTTGCACGTTTCCTTGTATCAGCCGTCGATCTGTAGCTTCGTTAGGGCACTCAACAAAGGCTTTTTGCTGCACTGATATAAAAAAATGAAAAAGAAAATCACGATAATTCTTGGGAATCCAGACTCTGATAGTTATTGCGCTTCAATTGCAAGTGCATATCAAAATGCAGCAGAAAATTCAGGCCACGAAGTGAAGCTCTTCAAGCTTGGCGAATTGGAATTTGATCCCATCCTCCACAAAGGCTACAAAGAGATTCAGCCCGTCGAAAGATCTCTTCAGGATGCTCAGGAGGCGATCAAATGGGCAAGCCATTTGGTTTTTGTTTATCCCATTTGGTGGGGCACCATGCCCTCTTTGTTAAAGGGCTTTTTTGATCGAGCATTCTTGCCTGGTTATGCTTTCAAGTACCGGCCAAACTCCCAATTCTGGGATAAGTTGCTCACAGGTCGAAGTGCGCACGTTTTCTCGACTATGGACACGCCGCCATGGTACTACTGGCTGATTTATAAAATGCCCGGTCACAATCAGATAAAACGGACAATTCTTGAATTTTCAGGCATCAAGCCTGTGAAAATATCATCTTTCGGTCCTGTTCGATTCGCCACAGATGCGCAAAAAGAAAAATGGCTTGCAAAGGTGGCTCGTTATGCTTTTCAATTGTCCTGAAAACAAACGGAGATAATCGTCATGGATGCGACCGCAATAATCGGAGAGCTGATACAGCACATGGAATGGGCTGATTCTGTGGTGTTCTCAGCGATTCTTGGAAAACCGCAGGCGGAAGAGGATGAAGTTCTGTTGAAGAGGCTTCGCCATATTCATCTGGTGCAGAAAGTCTTCTTTGATGTCTGGCAAAATCAGCCCGTCAACCCTCATGCAACCGACTCGTTCAACGCCCTTGAACTGGCCGGTTTTGCCAAATCACTGCACCGGGAGATTCAGGAATTTCTGAACGCTCTTTCAGCCGATGAGTTGGACCGGGTTGTTCACCTTCCCTGGGCAGCGCTGGTGAGCCGTAATCTTGGATTCGAGATTGCCAATCCGTCGCTTGGCCAGACGCTCCTGCAGGTAACCGCCCACAGCTCCTACCATCGCGGGCAGGTTAACGCACGGCTCCGTGAACTTGGTATTGATCCGCCGATGACGGACTTCATTGCCTGGATCTGGGCTGGCAAACCCTCACCTTCGTGGCCCTCCGGTGCCGGATCTCCGGAATGATGGCCTGAAAAATGGAAAGTGATATGCTGACTATAGCTGCTGTATTTCTTGTTGCTCTCTTGATTCTTGCGGCTTTGTTGCTGGCATGCAGCTCCGGAAAAACCCAACCCTTACTGGATGAAAATGGAAGGGTGATCGAGGGGAGTATTTCAGAGAAAGTGTTTGTTCCAATCAATGGCGTGAAGCAGGGGATGTTTATCAAGAGCAAGAGTGCTTCCAATCCTGTTTTGCTCTACCTCCACGGAGGAATGCCTGATTACTTCCTTACACAGAGGTACCCGACAGGTCTTGAAGAGTTATTCACCGTCGTATGGTGGGAACAGCGCGGTTCAGGCCTCTCCTTCAATGCCTCCATTCCACCGGAGATGATGACGCTGGAGCAGATGATTGCTGATACGCTGGAGATAACGAATTACCTGCGCTGCCGGTTTGGTCAGGAGAAGATCTACCTGATGGGACATTCGGGGGGAACTTTCATTGGTATACAGGCGGTAGCGCGTGCGCCGGAGTTATACCGTGCTTACCTTGGGGTTGCCCAGATGTCGTATCAGCTCAAATCTGAGAAATTGGCGTATGACTATATGTTGAAGCAGTTCAAAGCGATGGGCAACAGAAAAATGATTCAAAAACTTGAGGATGCACCGGTTACTATGACAGACGGTACACCTGTTGCATACCTAAAGGTGCGTGACAAAGCCATGCACAGTCTTGGTGTCGGCACGATTCGTGAGATGCATTCGATCATAACCGGTATTTTTCTATCCTCTTTGCTATGCCGTGAGTATACCCTGCGTGAAAAACTCAATATGTGGCTCGGTAAATCCCGCTCAGGCGTCAGCATCCTCTATGATACGATGATGTCTACGGATTTGAGCAAAGTGGTATCAAGGATTGACCTTCCGGTCTATTTCTTTGAGGGTATATTCGATTACACATGCTCCTTCACCGAAGCAAAAGCCTATTTTGAAAAACTCAAGGCCCCTTTGAAAGGATTTTACATCTTTGAGCACTCCGCACACAGCCCACTGTTCGAAGAAGCTGAAAAAATGCAGAAAATCCTGCGAGAGGATGTACTGGCAGGAGTGAATGACCTTGCTGATGCAAAATAGATGGGCGGACGAAATTCCTTTTTACCTCCGGGAAACGGTGTATGAAATGAGTTTCCTGAAAACCATGTTTCGGATGAGCCGATCACGAACTCTTATGAACAGGGTCACGGTATAATGAACGCTAAAAACATAGCATTGTTTTCTTGATAATTGGTACTCTTCTGACGTAGCTCTTGGCATGATAGGGATGCGCTCATTTGTTTGCCTGATATCCCTTTTAACATGGTTGCACAATCCAGACATTTGGAGAATCGAGATGACTGCACATTCCAATGTTACACACCGTGATCCGGATATACTCAGTGGAACTCCTGTGTTCATGGGCGCTCGTGTTTCTGTTCGTTCCCTGTTCGATTATCTGGAGGGAGACGACACGTTGGAAGAATTTTTACATCGGTTTCCTTCCATTACACGCGAACAAGCCATTGCCGTTCTTGATGCCGTCTGTGAATTCGTGAAAGCCGATGCGCATACTGTTTGATGAAAATTTCCCGGTTGACGTTGCAAAAATGTTGCCAGGGCATGAGATCGTAACGATCCATACCTCTTGGTTGGTCAGGCATTAAAAATGGCGACCTGCTCCGTCGAGCACATCTTGTCTGTGATGTATTTGTCACACTTGACCGAAATCTGGAGTTTCAGCAAAACATCAAAATCCTGTCTTTCGGTGTCGTTGTTGTACGCGCTCGTTCCAAGCGCATTCCGGATCTTGCTCCCCACATTACAAGCATTTTGGAGGTGGCTTGTCGTGTTGTGCCAGGTCAAGTCGAGAAAGCTGGTGTATAAAACCGTCGAGTCTCTCTTTGCCTCTCTGCGGTAGATTCTTTTCCTGTAATATCCCCGATGATAGAGCTTGAATATCATTACTTAACCTTACGACTTTTATGAGCGAGAGCAAATCAACCAATGCCGAAGAGTATCGCATTACTGGCATTTATTTTCCTCATTTTCAGTTTTATTTGTTTTCTTTTGAAAAGTAAATGTTTATTCTTAAAAAAAGATAAATTCGTAATATGCATGGAAGAGGAAACTAATCTTGGTGCAAAAATTGCACATTTGGGCTTCATTCAGGGTGTGATTGATCGCATGGGCTCAAACTCATTCCTCTTGAAGGGATGGAGTGTAACGCTTGTGGCCGCTGTATTTGCGCTGTCCTCAAAAGATGCCGATCAGAGATTTATCCTTTTGGCGTATTTTCCGGTGATTGTTTTCTGGGTACTTGATGCCTATTTTTTGCATCAAGAGAAGCTTTTCAGGAAGCTGTATGAAAAAGTAGCCTCTGGCGATATATCCAGTAAAGAATTTGTTCTGAATACTGCCATAGTGCGAGACGAAGTGGCATCCGTAAGCAGTGTCTTTTTTTCAAAAACACTTTTTCTTTTTCATGGGCTTATTGTCAGTATTGTGACATTTGCGATGTGTTATCTGACTTAATAATAAGGGAATTTGTATGATGGGTTGTAAGCTTTTATAAAAAGATTGTTAGCCAGTTGATAATGAAAGCTGTACAATTTGCATTAGGATACTATAAAAACAGATTTCAAACTATCTGCTTTTTTGTGACTTATCGTGAAGCGCTTTTTGAAAAAGCAAGATAAAATCTATGAGCATTCGTGTATTCATAAGCCACAGTACTATACCAAAAGAGGGTACCGCTATAGAAAATCGAGCAAAGCCTGCTCATGCAATACTTCTTCAGGAATTGCGCTTATACTTGGAGATGCAAACACATCCGAAATTTGATATAAGTTTAGATGAAAAAATAGCCGGCTCTAAAAATTGGCTTAAAACGACTCATACATATATAGAAAAATGTCAGGCAGCAATTATTCTTGTCAACAAGCAGGCATTAGGGCATTCTGATTGGATAACTACAGAAGTAATAATCCTTGGCCATCGTGCAATTTGCAATAAAAATTTTCGTCTTATTATTGTTCCTTTTGACAATGTCTCTGTGGAAGAGATAAAAAATAACGAATTATGGAAACCAATCGCACTTAGTACAACACAATTTGTCCCAAGAAATGGCCTGAATGAAAATAATATAAAAGAAAAAACATCATTTTTTCGTGATGTGTTCAGTATTTTAAATGGGATTGAAGATTACGATGAACCTATACCTTCAGAGTGGTTATTTCATTTGTTATGTGATTTGCTTCCTGATGATGATGATGTACTTCAACAGATTGCGGCTAAATTGGATATTATATATGATGAATATAAAAAATTATACATAAAACGTAAAATTTCAAATTATTTATATTTAAATGGCCCGTTAGCCCTTCTTGAGTTAAAGAACTGTACAAAGCTTGTAAAAAAAGATTGGAATGGAGCATTGATTCGTGATGTTCTGTGTACTTATTGGGTACATGCATCAGCATCTATTCGGATGTTTTCATGTTGTCATCCCAAGAAGGATTGCCATATATTTGCGATCAATGGTAAGCAGGCGGGTTATACTCCAAGAACATATATCAGAAAAATATGTGGTGATAATGAGCCCTGGCCTGTAATTGAGGTTTTTGTAGATCATGCTGCAAGATATCAACAAGATTTTCAACAAAGTGTGACTGGACAGATTTGTAAATTACTTACTGAATACAAAGGATTTAAATCATCTGTAGATGTTATTTTGAAAGGAAAAGATTTAGCTCACTTGTCTGACAACGAGAAACTCATTCAAGCGTTAAACATTGTTCTCGAAAAAACAAGGGAAATACCGGTATTTGTTACTTTTGAACAAGTTGGCGGATTTATTTTAGACCACATTATCAACGAGATTCACGATAAATTTCGGCACCTGAATATCATTGTTTGCACGGGTAGTAAACCAGAAGAAAATCTGGATCTTCCTGGCTATATACATATGCTGACACCTCAATTAGATTTAGATAAAGAACAGAAAGAATTGAAAGCGTTTTTTACGGTAAACAGAACATTAAATCTTTAAATGTAAACTAATGGAAAGCATAACTGAATCACTTCCATACGAGCCAATAGTCAAGATTGAGAATATTGAGGACTTTCGTGATAAAAAAAATATGGTTGCCTATGGTGATCGGCGTGATGGCCTGCTCTATCGATATACCGATGAAGCAAAACTTGCAATCAATATTGCATTGGCGACAGGTCGCCCGCTTTTGATACTTGGCGCAACCGGATGCGGCAAGTCTTCACTCGCCTACAATCTCGCAAGGGTGATGAAGAGGCGATACTACGAGTTTGTTGTCACTTCCCGCAGTCAGGCGCGTGATCTGTTCTATCGGTATGATGCTGTACGAAGATTGGGAGACTCTCAGTTGGGTCGGAATGTCGATAAAAGATCAGGAGAAGCATTTCAAGCTTGTGATTTTGCCTGGCAAACCTCTTTTCCTTATATCGAACCTGCTCCTCTTTGGTGGATCTTTGATCATGCTGGTGCCGCAAATCGGGGATGTTCCGATGTTAACGTGTTATCGCATATTAAAAAGGCTAAAGATCCCGGAATTTACCCGGAAAAGTCTTATCCTGATGCCAGCTCAATACTGCTTATTGACGAGATTGACAAAGCTGATCCCGATTTTCCGAACAATTTGCTGGTACCTCTTGGATCAAGGCAGTTTACCGTTGAGGAAATTGCGACAACCATAGCTATTGATTCCGCCAGACAGAGTGATGAACCTCTCAATCAACCACTGATTATTATTACCTCTAACCAGCAAAGAGAGCTTCCCGACACTTTTTTGCGGAGATGTATTGTATTTAAAATTTCTTCGCCTGCACCAGAAGAGCTTGTTACACTTGCTGAAACGACGTTTGGTATTCGGAACGATAAGTTCTACAAAAATATTGCGAGTCGTCTGGAAGAGATACATGGAAAAGAACTCAGTGCAGCAGAGTTTTTGGACGCAGTGCAGGCTATAGAAAAGTTGAAAGCATCTAAATCAGCACACTCTGAAATCATTGAGCGAAGTTCATGGCGTTCAATAGAACGATATTAGGATACAAGGTATTATGGACACTCTCTTACCAATCAGTCTGGCAGATGTAGCATATGCTGTTCGGAGGCTTTCGCCCGATCAGGAAGCTTTTGAGTTAATTGCGGGGGTACTTGGTTTCAAAATAGAGAGTGATGATGTTATTGATAAAACAAAAAACCCGTTACATCCTTTCATAGATACTGGTGGCAGGGTAAAATCAATAACGGAAATACCAAATTTACCCCAAAAAAACGAAGCTCCACCAAAGTCGTCACACAAGAAGCCAGATGTGAATCTTGAAGGGGATTCTGATGGAGCTATCGTTGTTGAAACATTATCTCCCAGACGTTCCTGGGAGCTTCCTCCATATATCGAGCAGTTCGCCCCTCTGGACTCCGCTGCATTTTCATTACTTGCAACGCAACCACGACCTTTGCTGCCACGACACCAGGCAAGGAGCTTTGTATGGGAAATGCTTGCCCAGGATCTCCCTTCAACTGAGATTGATTGCGATGCCATTATAGATCAATTATCCAGAGGGTTGATTCCTGAACTACGATTTCTCAACAGAAAGTCTATTCGAAAAAGAGTGCATCTTCTGGTTGACGAGAGCCAGGTTATGCTGCCCTACAGCAATGATATGCTTGATTTGCAGCGCTCTATTAAAAACGTCGCAGGGCAAAGCTTGTCAGGTGTTTTTTCTTTCGATGAACTGCCAGACAGGGGTGTTGCAAAATCTACAGGTGAACAATTATCGAGCTATCCTTTTCCCGGCCCAGAAACAACGATTTTGCTGGTTAGTGACCTTGGTGTTACTCGGCCTTTTGGTTACCAGCATGTTTCAGCCAACGAATGGGCTGGCTTTTTGAAGAGGCTTGTGGGATCGGGCTGTCGTGTTCTTGTTGTTTCACCCTATGACGAAGATCGGCTGGGTAAGTTACACTACGAAGGGGTTTCAATTGTTCATTGGGCAACAAAGCATCATTCAAACACCACAGTTTCTGTTCAGGATTTTGCACGACTCCTTTCTCCGGCAGCATTATTGGATATGGCATTTATTCGAGAAGCGCGAATAAAGCTCTTTCCTGAAGCCAGTCCAGGATTGGAAGCTGACCTGCTTTTCAGTTGGCTGATTGCAGTATTCAATTCGCGAGTGGTCTCTTTTCGGCAGGAAACGGTTCGAGCGTTGCGTGAAGAGCTGAAAAGTAAACCATTTGAATTAGAAAAAGCGCTCGATTTTTTGAAAAAGTATCGTGCTGGTGAAAACGAGCAATCTCGGTTTCGATTACCAGAGAGAGTTATATTTGAGGAGCAATTGGTCACGGATGCATTGACTGAAAATAAAGCGAGTGTTGAGCAAGCTTTAGAGAGAATAATTCGTTCACTGGTTGACGACGACATGAATCCCAAGCTTGCTCGATGGGCAATAGCTGTTGCTGAAGAATTGCCTGCATCGGTTACTGATGCCCCATCATACCGTGATCTTAAATTGGCAGCCCAGTTAAGGCTTGGAATTATTTCGCAAGATTTTCATGCACCTGATCGTGACAATACCTCTGATGGAAATCGTTCATGGCTGTTACCAAAAGAGGTCAAGCTTGGAATTAGACGGGAGAACGGGAAGCTTATTATTAGCGATTCTCTTAAGGGTGCAGAAAGAAGCATCAACGTACCCGGAACAGTACCGCGTCATTTAGTCGTTGAGAAAGAGAAAGAACGAGTCTCTGTTCAAATATGGCCTGGGCAACCAGATGTTTCTCTGCCTTTTGGTTTGCCGATGGAGATTTCTTCTCCTTTGTCAGGGGTGCGTTATGATTTGCATAAAACTGAATTTCCGCCGGATGAGCTTCTGATTTTCATCGGGCATAGTGACGATGCTTCAGCAGAGGCGCAAGCCATTGTTGAATTGCAATCGGAGATTGAGATGGAATTTGAACTGTTGAGAAAAGTATCTGACGGACGTTCACCATTTCGCCGCATCAGGCTATGGGAGTGGAGTATTGATGAACGAGCAACAACCGCCGATCAGGAAGCGGTGGTGACACCGGCTCTTGATCACGCCCATATAGCCATTTTTGTTTTCAGGGATCGGGTTGGAAAAGTCACCTGGCAAAAGCTTGAAAAGGCCAGAAAGGGGAGCCCGGCAACACAGCCTTATGTTTTTGCGTTTTTCCCTGAGACTCCTCCTCTTCGGGAAACGCATCCAAATGATCAAGCCAAAGAGCAGGCCGCTCGTGATTGGGCAACACTAATGAAACGTAAGGAAGAGTTGACGAGGGCGTGGACAAACCCTTATTCCACTGCAGTGACGCCTTGCCCAACCTATCAGGATAGCGAAGGACTCAAGACCGTGGTGCGTGAAAAGGTGCGGAGTGCGATTGCTGACATTCTTTTAGACGATATATCCCGCCCGACAGCAGTGGAGCTGACGAACAATGCAGATGCGTTGCGTCGTTATCAGGAAGCGCTCAAAGAAGAACTTGGCACTATCAGCTTGCTAGGTATCCCAATGCTTGAGAGCGTTCCGGTAAATCTGACCGATACTTTTGTTCCTTTGCATATTTCCGATATCTGGAGAAGTGAGAAGCGTTATATACGGCAAACGGAAACGCAAAGTTCTTCTCCAGAAAAAGTCATGAGTGTGGCTTTCACAAATAACAGACTTCTTCTTGTTATTGGCGACCTTGGTTCAGGCAAAACAACGCTTTTAAAGTATTACGCTTTATCTTGCCTTGACAACAAGGGGTATAAAAAGCTTGGTTTTAAAAAGCCTGTGGTGGTTCTTTACCTCCCGTTGCGTGAACTCATGCGGGCAGAACGTGGCGATTACGAATCTCTTCCTTTCAACTTGTCTGCATGGTCTGATAAACATTCGCTCAATGTTTCGGAATCCTTTTTTTCCGATTGGCTGCATACCCGTCAAACCCTTCTTCTGCTCGATGGCCTTGACGAAATCAGAGAGCCAGAACAGAGGGTGAAGGCGTGTTATTGGATTGATCAAGTCGTAAACGCTTTTCCAAAAACCCGCGTTGTGGTAACTTCCCGTTCTACCGGCTACCGAAAAGATGACGGGATAGAACTTCAATCCCTGCATGTTCGAGCTGATATCATGGACTTTTCTCCAGAGCAGCAGGCAGCGTTTTTGCATCGCTGGTTCAAAGCGGCGTTTCTTGCAGAGCTTCCTCCAGATAGAGCTGAAAAGGCGGAGTGGCAAAAACAGCAGAAAGAGAAGGCTGCCAAAATTGAAAAGGCCATTGTTACATTTCTTGCTGAAGAGAGCAATAAACGGTTACGTCTGCTGGCAGGAGTGCCTTTGCTGTTGCAGATTATGGCTATGCTCTGGAAAGAACGCAATTATTTGCCGAAATCTCGTGTGGAGTTATTTGATGTCGCTATAAAATATATACTTGATTATCGAGACCGACGACGGAAGATTTCTCTCTTGCTGAGTGCTGAAGATGCCCTGCGGGTGCTAAGTCCGGTTGCTCTCTGGATGCAGGAAGAGCTGCAAACAGATGAGGCAGATCGGGAGACCATGCAGGAGAAAATGCAGGAGTTGCTCAATACGCTCAACCATTCACTCGATACGCGCAACAATTCACTGCCTGCCACAGATTTTTGCCGGAACCTTGTTGACCGGGCTGGTCTGCTGGTTGAGTATGGTGAAAAAGAGTATGTTTTTCGCCATAAATCATTCCGCGAGTACCTTGCGAGTGTTGCATTAGTCAGAAAAGTTAGCAGAACTTCCGGTTATCTTGACCAGCTTGTTACTCGCTTTGGCGACGACTGGTGGGAAGAAACACTTCTTTTTTTTATTGGACAGGTTGATGGGGAGGTTTTTGACGCCTTTCTGCAACGGCTTTTCGATTCGCCAATCAGTGACGAGTTGTCACAAAAGCAGCAGTATTTGCTGATTACCCTCGTTGAGGAAGCACCAGAGCGACGGATTGATGCGTTGCGGAAGAAACTGCTTGACCCATCAACGACTCCCAACAGGCAGCGATATATCTTAGAATGCCTGAAAACCATAGGTACAACAGATGCCCACGACGCGGTGCAGAGGTCCATTGAAACGGGCATTGCCGATAACGCTGTTCTACATTTCGCCTGTGATATCAGCGGAACCAAAGAGCTGCCTTTTTCGGTAGTGCTGTCTGACAAGCTTGGTGCGCAATACGTTTTAATTAAGGGAGGAACGTTCATGTACTCATTGACAAAAAAAACAGAAAATGTTCCGGACCTTTATTTTGCTAAATACAAGCTTACAAACGAGCTTTATCGATGCTTTATCAATTATCTGGATGCAAAAGAGCCATCTTATGAGCGTGTTGTCCCATTAGAAAAGTTCAAAGAAATGCTGTTGGCGAAGTCAAGAGGTATTAAGGGATTCAGTGACTATCTGAAAAATGAAACGTCGCTCGTCAAGAGTTTTTGTTCAGATTCGGACAATAATATACAGTTCAATAAAAAGGATCAACCCGTTGTGGCGGTATGTTGGTATGCGGCGACAGCTTATTGTTATTGGCTCTCCCTTGTTGAGAGCGGCGGAGATGATACTAACCTGTATCGTTTGCCAACAGAAAAAGAGTGGGAATATGCCGCTGGCGGACAAGAGGGCAGAATCTATCCATGGGGCAACCAGGCACCGTCATCAACACTGGCGAACTACAACGAAAATGAGGGTGCAACAACACCTGTGGGGCGTTATCCTGATGGCGCTACACCGGAGGGCTTGTTTGATATGGCCGGTAATGCGAGAGAGTGGATGGAGTCCTGGTATGATAAAGATGTTCGTTCATTGCGTGGGGGTTCGTGGCTCAGTGAAGTTGATGCGTTATGTTGCTCTTCACGAGGAGGAAACTTTCCGGGGAGTAAAGCCTATGATTATGGGTTTCGGGTCGTTCGTTCAAGTGCGTCTGTGATCTTGTAAAAACACCCTTATTTGGTTTCATTAATACAATAATAATTCATTGGAGATGATAAAGTCGGTAACGCTTGAAAATTTTATGGGCTATAGCAAATTTGAGAGCAAGGAATTTGCGGCAGTCAATGTGATAATTGGGAAAAATGATACGGGCAAGTCTGGTTTGTTGAAATTGCTGTATTGTGCTGCTAAAACAGTGGATATATATAGCATGAGGTCAAAAAATAGCGATGTTGAGCTCAAAAAGCTTTTGGCCGAAAAAATGCTTGATACTTTTCAACCGGGCAAGAAAGGGTTGGGTGAGTTGGTCAGTAAAATCACAAAAGAAAAACTTTCTGTTGATATTGAGTTTAAACACTTGAAGTTGTCTTACGAAGACAGGTTGCATTTTACTTTTGGAGATGCGACAACCAATACCATTGTGGATTGCCAGAAAAGTATAAAACCAATCACGGAAAATTTTCGATGTTTGTTTATTCCTTCGAAAGAAGTTCTTACTTCCCTCAAAGCAATACGTGCAACACGTGACAATTTACATATACCTGGTTTTGATGATACGTATCAGGATTTAATAAGAGCTTTGGTTATTCCTGGACAAAAAGGAAATGTCAAGGTTGAGCTTAAAGATGTAAATATAATGTTGGAAGATCTGTTTGAAGGTCAAATTGAACAGGGAAGCGATGACGATTTTATTTTCAAGAAAGGAAATACTGAATATCCTATACAACTCACTTCAGAAGGTGTGAAAAAAATCGGGATACTGACGACATTAATTCGCAACAGGCAACTTAATGCTAACTCTTTATTATTTTTGGATGAACCTGAAACGACCTTGCATCCTGAAGCGGCAAGAGAACTGGTTGAAATGCTTATGCTGATGGCCAAATCAGGAATTCAGATATTTTTAGCTACCCATAATTATTTTGTTTTAAAACAACTGCACCTTTCTGCTATGCGTGATGATGTTACAACGAATTGCTATTCTTTGAGTCGTGAAAAAGGGAGATCAATTGAGTATTCAGTGAGTGACTTGAAAAATGAGTTTCCTGATAACCAGATATCAAATGAAGCCATAAGAATGTCTGATGAAGAAGTGCGACTTGATTTAGGCCTTTAAATTTGTGATTATGCCAGGATTTAAAGAAAGTAATATTACGCTTGAGTTCCCTGATGAAAATTTTTTTCGCTTTTCATCGTGTGCAGGGTATAAGGTCCTCTCTGGAAATCATTTTAAAGAGATGGATGCTTGCTGGTATGATTCTGTGAGCAATTCATATTGGCTTATTGAGCTGAAAGATTTTTCATTGGCATCGCTGACGACACCCGATACTATTGAGAAAAAATCGTGGGATATGGTGAAGAAGGCTATTGACAGTCTTTGTATGTTTCTTTCAAGTAAGCATTTTTATCCATACGCAGCATCTCTTAATCCATGCTTTCCTTTTGTTCCGGATTCGCGTACTCAATATTACTTTATAACTATAGTACATTGTGATAACTCGCAAAAACCTGATATTCAACTGTTAAATGAGAAATTCAGGCGTAAATTTAGTCCTTATGCTAAATTATTTGGAATTACTAATTATTCCGTAATGGAACATTCAACTGCAATAAGAGTTATTCCAAATAATATGGTACTGTAATAAGCGATCAATAATAAGTCATTCCGTCATGTCAACTTGTTTCCGTATGGGTGTTGAGTGTCCTGCCTTGTTTTATTACGGAATCAATTTCTGGTGAGCGCTTATTGGGGACGCATACGACACCTATGGAGCTTGAAATTGTCAGTTATCCCCCCAAGAGGTTTATGAATGAGTGAGAGCCTGTCTGGCGCTCCCGGTGAAGAGCGTATTACCGGTATTGTTGAAAAGGTGAGCTTTTTCAGCGAATCGTCGGGGTTCAGTGTTCTGCGTCTTGGCAGAAAAGGGGAGCGTGATGCGGTGACGGTGGTGGGCCATGTTGCTGCGGTGAATACGGGGCAGCATATTGAGGCTGTGGGCTGCTGGCATAACGATAAAATATGGGGTGTCCAGTTCAAGGCGACGCATCTCGGTGTTATTCCACCCGATACGCTTGAAGGAATAACCAGTTATCTATCCTCCGGTATGGTAAAGGGAGTTGGTCCCCATCTGGCGAAGCTGCTGGTGCGGGCTTATGGGCTGGAGCTTTTCACGGTTATTGAGGATCATCCTCAGCAACTGCTTGGGCTTCCCGGCATTGGCAAGAAAAAGTTGCAGCAGATTGTTGCTGCATGGGCGGAGCAGAAGGCGATTAAAAAAATCATGCTTTTTCTTCATTCGCATGGGGTCAGCACATCGCGAATTGTCCGGATTTTCCGCGCTTATGGTGATGATGCTGTGGCGGTGGTGAGCGCCAATCCCTATCGGCTTATCCTCGATATACCCGGAATCGGTTTCAAGAGTGCTGACCAGATTGCCCGGAATATCGGCATACCGATAGATTCTCCGTTGCGGGCCCGGGCGGGAATTGGCCATGCGCTTCTGGAGCTTTCGCTGGAAGGACATTGCCGGGTTCCTGAACCGATGCTGCTTGCCGCCTGCAGGAAGTTGCTTTCTCTTCCTGAACCGGTTCTTGAGGAGGCCATCCGCCAGGAACTTTCGATTGGCACTATCGTGGCTGTTGAGGAGGAAGGTGAAAAGAGCTATTACCTTCTTTCGCTGTTTCGTGCCGAGACGGGAGTTGCCAAAAGTATCCGCCGGATTATGGATGGAGCACTTCCCTGGGGAACTCTTGATGCGGCAACGGTTATTCCTGAAGCGGAGAAGCTTTCCTCTATTGAGCTGTCGGAATCGCAGCGGAGTGCCGTGTCGCTTGCGCTGTCGAGCAAGTTTATGGTTATAACCGGCGGGCCGGGGGTAGGCAAGACAACGATCATCAACACCATTCTCAAAATTCTCGCGACGGCCAAGCTCAATGTTCTGCTTTGTGCTCCAACGGGCAGGGCGGCCAAACGCATGGCTGAGGCAACTGGCTTGGAGGCAAAAACCATCCACCGTCTGCTTGAGTTTGATCCCTTTGTTCGCGACTTCAGACGGGGCAACTCTTATCCGCTGGAAGCTGATCTGGTGATTGTTGATGAGGCCTCTATGATTGATGTGGTGCTGATGAACCGTTTGCTGGCGGCGGTATCCAGCCGTTCAGCTCTGATTTTTGCGGGTGATGTTGACCAGCTTCCTCCGGTTGGGCCGGGATTTGTGCTGGCTGATATGATCAATTCGGGCGTACTTCCGGTGGTGCGTCTGACGGAGATTTATCGGCAGGCGCAATCATCCATGATTATTGTCAATGCTCACCGCATCAACTGCGGGGAGTTGCCCTTTCCTTCCCCTCAGGCTGGAGCTGCCGATGAGGGCGCGGCGGAGTTGTCCGACTTTTATGTTGTTCCGTCAGGGAGTACAGCAGATATTTTGCGACGGATGCTGCTTGTGGTGGCTGACCGTATTCCTGTCCGATTCGGTATGGAGCCGTTTCGTGATATTCAGGTACTGACGCCGATGAACAAGGGAGCTCTTGGTACCAAAGCGCTGAACAGGCTTCTTCAGGAGAGGTTGAACCCTCATGCGGCAAGGAAGATTGTGCGTTTTGAGACGATTTATGCGGAGGGCGATAAGGTGATCCAGATGGTCAATAATTACGACAAGGAGGTTTTTAACGGTGATATCGGGCGTATTACACTGGTTGATGAGGAGGAGAGTACACTTCGGGTGGAGTATGATGGCCGGGAGGTGCTCTATGAGTTTGGCGAGCTTGATGAAATCGCCCTCGCATACGCCATCACCATCCATAAGAGTCAAGGTTCGGAGTACCCGGCGGTGGTGATACCGCTCTCTATGCACCACTTTTCGCTTCTTGAACGAAACCTTATCTATACGGCTGTGACAAGGGCAAAAAAACTGGTGATGATTATCGGTGACCCACAGGCACTTGCCATGGCCATCGGCAACAAACGTTCTTCGCAGAGGTTGACCGGTCTTGGCGCTCTGCTTGCAGAGGGAAAGGACGATCACCTGCGTCAGTAATCATCCGGCTTTTTTGTTATATTGCGTGTCTTTCGTTTCTGCTGAGTGCAAGCTGGCTGGTATTTCCGAAATCATTAGCGCTGTTTTATGAAGATCGTGAAGACATTCAATCTGGTACGTCTCTGTATGTTCCAGATGGGTTTCGGCCTCATGCTCGGCTTCATTCAGGATATCCTGAACCGGGTCATGATCAAGGAGCTCCTGCTGCCGGCAACTATCGCACTGGGGCTTATCAGCCTTAAGGAGCTTCTGGCCATTTTCGGTGTCAAGGTATGGATCGGCAACCTTTCTGACCGGTTCAGCATTTTCGGTTACCACAGGACACCCTACATCCTTCTCGGGTTGTTGAGCTGCGTTGTTGCCTTCGTGCTTTCACCCACCGCGGCCTATGAAGTGAAGATAGGCGGTACAGCATTTTCAGAGATGCTTCCTGCTCTCCTGACCGATGTCGGTCTGTGGAAGCTCGCCTTTATTTTTCTCCTGTTCGGTTTCGGTCTGCAGGTGGCGACCACGGCCTATTACGCGCTGATTGCTGATGTTGTGCCTGAAGAGCATATCGGCAAGATAACCGGAGCAAGCTGGACCCTCATGGTTCTGACTGCTATCATTTCGAACTGGAACATCGGCAATTATCTGAAGGTTTTTACTCCTGAGCGGCTGACGCAGGTGGCTGAAATCGGCGGTCTCATCACCCTCTGTTTCGGGCTTGTAGCCATTCTTGGTGTAGAAAACCGCAATGCGGAAACAGGTCAGGGAAAGGGCAAGCACAGCATCACCTTTTTCCAGTCGGTGCGTCTGCTCTCCTCGTCTCCGAGGACGCTACAGTTCGCCTTCTACATTTTCATCTCCATCTTTGCCCTCTTCGCCAACGAAGTTGTCATGGATCCTTTTGGTGCGGAAGTTTTCGGAATGCCGGTTTCAGAAACGACCAAGCTGTTCAAGCCGATGATGGGCGGCACGCAGCTCATTTTCATGCTTCTTACCGGCTTTCTGCTTTCACGGATCGGGTTCAAGCGGGGTGCCTATTTCGGTAATACGTTCAGTGCTATTGGATTCAGCATCATCATTGCCGCAGGTTTCATGCACGACCAGTCACTGCTTCGCATCGGTCTTGTCGTGACCGGTATGGGCCTTGGTGCGGCAAGCGTTTCCAACATATCTATGATGATGAACATGACAGCGGGTCGCAGCGGCATCTATATCGGCCTCTGGGGCACCGCCCAGAGCCTTGCCATATTTATCGGCCATTCCGGCGCGGGCGTTATCCGCGATGTGGTCTATACCCTTTCCGGCAACCACATGTTGGCCTATGCCGTCATATTTGTTATTGAGATCCTTGCCTTTACGGCATCGAGCCTCTTGCTGCCCCATATTTCAAAAGAGGCGTTTGAGGCCGAGAGCCAGGCTAAAATGTCGGAATTCACCGTTACAGCGAAGGCCGGCTGACTGTAAAATGGAATCACCAACTATGAAGTACGTTTTTGGACCGGTCTCCTCAAAACGGCTCGGGCAGTCACTTGGCGTTGACCTTCTTCCCCCGAAAAGCTGTACCTGGAACTGTGTTTACTGCCAGTTGGGAAAGACCCGGAAATTTGTCACCGAGCGGCAGGAATTTTTCCCCCGTGAGGAGATTCTCCAGGAGATTTTTGAGGCGCTTGAGATTCACAAGGGGCTCGACTGGATCACCTTTGTCGGATCTGGCGAAACCATGCTCTATCGAGGGATCGGCTGGCTTATCGGGGAGGTGAAAAAGCTGACCACCATTCCTGTTGCGGTCATTACCAACGGATCACTTTTGTATCTGCCCGATGTCCGTGAAGAGCTGCTTCAGGCTGACGCAGTGCTTCCATCGCTCAATGCCGGTTCTGAGGCTCTGCACATGCAGATTGACCGGCCGGTCGCAGGTTTGACTTTCCGCCAGCATATCGAGGGTCTTGCGGCATTCCGCAGGGAGTATGCCGGTAGGCTCTGGATTGAGGTTATGCTGCTTGGGGGTATCAACGACTCTGATGAAGCGCTTCACGATCTTGCGGCTGTTCTTAAAGAGATTAATCCTGACATGGTGCATATCGTGCTGCCCACAAGGCCGGCTCCCGAGCAGGAGATTCGCCTTCCTTCCGACGAACGCATCGAGCGTGCAATTGCCATTCTTTCAGAGGTCACCACGGTGGTGCATCCACTCAAGGGGAGCATGGATCTGAAGAGTGCCCCCGACCTGCTTCGTGCGGTCACCGATATTGTTTCCCGCCACCCGGTGCAGCAGCGTGAGTTGCAGAAAGCCATTGTGGACCGATTTCCCGGTGAGGACAATAAAGCTGATGAGGTCATGCAAAAGATGCTTGCTATGGGGCGTTTCAAACTGGTTGAGCATGGAGGGGAACCATACTGGGTGATGGTGCCGGGTGATTCGGTTACGCCGGCACAAAGTGGTCGGAGCAGTGAACCTCCGCTGCTGGAAAGGTGAGGAAAAAGGTTGTTCCCCTGTTTGTTTCGCTGGTGACGCTTACTTTGATATGTTGAAGATCTGCAAGCTTTTTGACAATGGAGAGTCCCAGACCAAAACCCCCTGTACCTGAGTTTCTCGATTCATCGACCCGGTAAAAGCGCTCAAAAATGGAATTCAGCTTCTCCGCAGGAATTCCGATACCCTGATCGCTTATGCTGCAGACAATTGTATCGGCGTTTCGTTGTACGGCTATTGCTATCGAAGATCCGGTCGAAGAGTACTTGATGGCATTGGATACAATGTTTTCGCAGATCATGTCAAGCATGCCCGGATCGGCTGCAATCCGGGCGTTTTCCCGGTTGTCGATGGTGATCGAAATGTTTTTTGTGTCGGCAGATGGCTGCATTCTTTCACGAAGACTCTCAAGATTTTTTGAAAGCTCTACCGTCTCAATGTGTGGCTGCATCTTGTTGCTCTCATGACGCGCAATCATGAGTAACTGGTCGATCAGGCGTGCCATGCGGTTTAACTCCTTCAGGCAGAACTGTATCCTCGTTTCATAGTGCTCTCTTTCGCGCGGCTTGCGAACCAGCACTTCAAGGGTACCTTTGACGATGGAGAGTGGTGTTTTCAGCTCGTGCGAAGCGTTGGCCGTAAAGTGTTTTTCACGTTGAAACGCATCCTCCATCCTGTCGATCAGGGCATTGAAGGTGGCAGAGAGGCGATACAATTCGTCATGATGATAGGGAAGCGGGATGCGCTGATCGAGATGTGCCTGTGTCATTTTTTCGGCTGTGGCAATAACCTTTTCGATGGGCCTTATGCTTTTGCCGGCAATCAGGCGCGTCAGCATGAACAGCGTCAGAATGATGACCGGAAAGGAAAAGAAAAAAATATCATGCAGGTCGTGCAGCACGATCATGGCGTTTTTCAGAGGAACCGCAACAATAAGGTACCCCAGGGTTTTTCCGCTGCTATTGATAAGAGGCACCTGTGCCTGCCGGACCATTGAACCACCGAAACTGCTGTTGAAGTAGGCGGCTCCATCCTGATCCGGATTAAATGCAAGGACGCACCAGGAAAGACTGGATGATTTATTGATGACCTGTCCGGTACTGTCAACCAGTTGGATAAATTCCGTATCAACATTTACCGTTTTTTTCTTTATCGAGTCGTTGTCACTGTCTCCATCGCCGGCATCAATATCGCGGTTCTGAAAGCTGTCAAACCCTTTAAAGTCGTGGGTTGATATATTTGCGTCTGAAAGGATTTCGGAAACCTCTTTTTTTATCTCCTCATCGAATTGCCTGTAAACAATGCGTTCAACCGTGACGTAGATGGTCGCAAAAACAAGTGCGATTAAAACTGCTGTCATGATGGTATAGTAAAATGCGATTCTGTTTCGCAAACTCATGACTGACCACGCTTTAAAAAAAGAGTGGCTTTTTTTGACAGAATTTTTCGCTTTTATAATCATGACATGCCTGGTTCGCGAACGATATAGCCTACTCCACGTATAGTTTGAATGATGTTTCCGCATCCTGCAGCTTCAAGTTTTCTGCGCAGAAAGGTAATGTAGACATCAATCACCGAGGTATCGGAATCAAAATGGATATCCCAGACATGTTCAATGATCCTGCTTCTGGTACACACCCGGTCTTTGTTGCGCACAAGGTATTCAAGCAGGGCAAATTCCTTGGGGGTAAGGGTGATTTCATTTGAAGCGGAGAATACCTGATGGGTTACAGGGTTGATGGTGAGGCTTCCGGCGCTTAATGAATCTTCAGTCTTGTTTTTATTTCGCAACTGCACACGGATGCGTGCAAGCAATTCTTCAAATTCAAAGGGTTTTTTTATGTAATCATTGGCGCCGGCATCAAGTCCGAACACGACGTCTTCAAGTGTGTCTTTGGCGGTCAGAAAGAGTAGTGGAACCGTGCTGCCAGCTTTTCGTACCTGCCGGCAGACCTCAATACCACTCAGAGCAGGAATCATCCAGTCAACAATGAGCAGGTCATACTCGTTGATCAGGGCCATATCAAGCCCACTCTTGCCGTCGTAGGCAACATCGACGGCAAAATACTCTTCTTCAAGTCCATCGCGGAGGAATCCGGCGATTCCCGGCTCATCTTCAATAATAAGAAGTCTCATACACTGAAATATTTTTCGGTATTAATCGTTATCACCATCGTTTCCTGCAAAACCTTTTGCTTGTCCTAACACTGCACCAAGAATCTCCCGCTTATTTTTTCCGTTGTTGCTGGCAATTTCCTGAATGGTTAAGGATGGCGCCTTGACCATGATACCGTTTTTTTCAAGTTGTTCAACGAGAAGCTTCGGCGTGGTTTTTGTAACCAGAGCTATGGTTTCCAGCGATGATGATTCAAGAAGTTGTGCAGCAACTTTCCCAGTCCTCTCTTTTCCGCCCTCTTTTCCCTCGTCATCTTTACCGAAAATCGGCAGAAGGGAGGCAACGGTGACGATGAGTGCTGCGCCAATGATGCCCAATGCAGGTTTTATTGAAAAATATCTGGTGAACCCATTCCAGTTTGAGCTGAGGTGGAGAAGAACTCCAGTCACAAGAAGCCAGCTCAGCCACTTGTGAACAGGCTCTATAATACCGATTTCCAAATCAAAAAAAATCAGAATGCCGGTGACTGCTGATATCGTAAATGCCCCTATGGCAAGAGGGGTCGCCCAGGATTTAAGCGTTTGTGCCATGGTGTCGAAAGTGGTTTTGTGCGTCGTTGCAAGTTTGAATTACTATTTCACATCATCCAATGTAGCGGAGAGATTCTTAAAGAAGTATGAGAGAAAGCTTAATTTTTGCTTAAAATCGTTGAAAGGAAAAAAGTTTTTGCGCTTCAAGCGGCGGATGTTGAAGAACGAACTACTTTTGAAATGAGTTAATTTACTCTGTGTGCACTGTTTCCTGGTGGTTAAGCAAGGTTTTACACTGTTGTTGCAGAGCCCGTTTAATGCCACTCCCTCAAAACCATGCCCATGCATTTTGATCATGAAGCTCTCAGGATACATGAAGGCGAGCGAGTCAATCTCGTCAGTCGTCCAACGTTGGTTGAACCGGTTTATGGTTCAAAAAAAGAGTATAAAGAGTTGCTTGCCGATCATGTTGCGCAGTTAAGCAAACTCCAGCAGGTGCATTATGCTGATAATCGTTACGCCCTGTTGCTGATTTTTCAGGCGATGGATGCTGCGGGTAAAGATGGGGTCATACGCCATGTGATGACGGGCGTCAACCCTCAGGGGTGTCAGGTATTCAGTTTCAAGCACCCTTCTGCGCAGGAGCTGGATCATGATTTTCTCTGGAGAAGCAACCGATCTCTCCCGCCACGGGGTCATATTGGCATATTCAATCGTTCCTATTATGAGGAGGTGCTTATTGTTCGTGTGCATCCTGAAATACTTGCCGTCCAGGGTATTCCGGATGAGCTGATTCGGGGGGGTAAAGTATGGGAACACCGTTATCAGTCGATTGTCGATATGGAAAATCATCTCTATCGTAACGGGACAAGGATTGTCAAGTTTTTTCTTCACCTGTCGAAAGAAGAGCAGAGAAAACGGTTTCTCGGCAGGATAGACGCTCCGGCAAAGAACTGGAAATTCAGTGCGGCTGATGTTGAGGAGCGAAAGTATTGGACACAATATATGCGTGCATACGAGGCTTGCCTTGGTGCAACAAGCAGCAAACATGCGCCCTGGTACGTTGTTCCGGCCGATGACAAACAGAACGCACGGCTGATTGTGTCACAAATCATTGTTCATACCCTCAGCTCTCTCGGTTTGTCTTATCCGGAAGCCTCTGTGCAGCGCCACAAGGAGCTGGCTGATATTCGCAAGCGGCTGATGGAAGAGGGTGGCTGACAGCCTGTCGCTCAGATCCTGACAGGGATTCCTCTCTCCCGCAGGTACTCCTTTGCCTCAAGGATTGAATGTTGCCGGAAGTGGAAGATCGATGCGGCAAGTGCGGCGTCGGCGTGGCCTTTTGTAAATCCGTCATAGAGGTGTTCAAGATTTCCCGCTCCTCCGGATGCGATGACGGGAATATGTACTGATGTGGAGACTCGGCTGAGAATATCGTTGTCATACCCCTCTTTGGTGCCGTCCCTGTCCATGCTGGTCAAAAGAATTTCACCGGCACCAAGTTCCTGTACCTTATGTGCCCATTCGAGCGCTTCATAGCATGTTGGATTTTTCCCGGAGTGCGTGTAGACAAGGTACTCATCCCCTGTTTTCTTGATGTCGATGGCAACTACTACAGCCTGCGAGCCGTATTTTTCTGCAATCCGTGAAATCAGGAAGGGGTCGTTGACCGCTGCGGTATTGACCGAAACCTTGTCGGCACCATGCAGAAAGACCTCCCGTGCACGCTCAACAGAACTGATTCCGCCGCCGACAGTGAGAGGAATGAAGACCTCTCCGGAGACTTTCAGTACCTCTTCAAGTGTTGTTTTGCGTGATTCAAGTGATGCTGAAATATCAAGGAAAACAAGCTCATCAGCCAGTTCATTGTTGTAGAAGCGTGCCTGCTCAAGAATGGAGCCTGCATCTCTTAACCCCTCAAAGTTTATTCCTTTTACCACCCTGCCGTCGCGAACATCGAGACAGGGTATAATTCGCTTGGCTAACATTTATTGTAGAGAGCTGAAAACGCATTTATGAAAATCGTGACACAAGAAATCAATAAAGTTCGAACTCTCCAACAATATTTTCCGTCTGTCACGAACTCTTTTCATTTTTTCTGGAAGCGGAAAATGGCAATAAGGCGATAGCCTGTTTTTTTTCACCGTCATTCAAGACCGTGAACCAAAACAGTGTAATGGTCATCAGTAAATATCCCACGCCACAGGCAAGGAGCTGCACTATTATGGAGATGCGGCCTGTAACAGGAAAGAGTACCGTAACAGCGTAGAAGAAGCAACCCGGGAGAACCGGTACCAGCGCAGGAAGGAGAGAGCGTACAACAAATTCCCTGATTCGGACCTGAAAAGTGTAGCCGCTTCGCCAAAAAAGAAACAGGGTGCTGCTTATTGAGCTGAGAGCTATGGCCGCAGCAGCACCTGACAAACCGTATGCAATTATTGCAGCCGGAATCCAGATCAGCATCAATAAACCCTGAACAAGCATATACTCAAGCTCTTTTCCGGTTCTGTTTATTCCCCGAAAAATCATATTTACCGGCCCGGTACATTGCTGGACGGCGTAACCTATTGAAAGAAAGATCATGACTGTTGCGGCCTCAGAGTAGTTTGGGCCAACCCACCCGTCAATAAGGGGGTGCGCCATAAAGACAAGAAAAACAAAAAGTGTTGAGCTTATAATATTGGTAAAGCGGATTCCATTGAGATAGAGCTCCTTCAGTTCATCACTGTCGAGATAATTACTGTTTTGCTGTTCACGGTGAAGCAGAAAAAAAAGAGCGCAAAAAAGTGCTGCAATGACTGACGCCATGACAACAGGAGATACCGGAAGATATTGCTGAAGAATCGGTAAGAAACAGATGGGGACAATGGCGAACAGAGTGGCCATCAACGCTATTTTTATATAGGTTTGAATTCTATCCCCAACGGTATCGCTCTGCTCTCCGGTCCAGGAGCCGTCAAGATGGGCTGCTGTAGATAAAAATGGGGCAAAAGCAGAATTGGCAATACCGCCAGCGGTTGAGGGAAGCTTTCGTCCCAGTTCAAACATTCCGCCAGACGCAAGCCCTGAAATGGCTGTAATAAACATCCTGTCAATTGCCGTAAGAAAAATGCCAATAATGCCGAGAACCTGGACTTTCCCGCCAAACCCTATAAAATGACGAAAGTGCTCACGAGTTACCAGTTTCCATGATATCGTCAACGATGGCAAAAGGGTACGGGCAACTTTCCAGCAAAGTGCACTTGCCATGATAAGCCGTAATGCAAAAGCGTAGAGCAATCCCTTCACTCCTGATCCAAGGGCAAGAAAGAGAAGGATAAAGACAATTTCAAAAAGTCCGGCAATGGTCGATATTATCTTTTCTTTTGCAAACTCATGCATTCCATTGATAATAAATGCAAGTCCTCCCAAAGTAAGTTCAAGACTGAAGACAATTGCCGTTCCAATAAATATGGTTGAGGCCAGTTCCTGTTGTGACGGCCCTATGTGAAATTGTTGAAGAATAAACGGCATCATCAGAAAGAGCAGCGAGCAAAAAAGCAGGCTGAAGGTCAACATATATGCTATACCAGTTGAAAGCAGCTTGCTTATTTCACTCTCTTTCCCTTCGGCAAGGTAGCGTGCAGAGTATCGGATATAGGTGCTGTTAACTCCGAATCCTCCCATCCCGGCATAGGAAAGAATGATAAAGGAGAGTGACCATAGGCCGAATTCCGCAAGCGAGAGAAAGTGCAGGATATAGGGTGTCAAGAGAATACGGCTTACCATGTAAATAATCGTTGCGACCATACCGGACAAGGCGTTTCCGGCAAGTTTTTTATGTGCGTTGCTTTGATTTTGCATGATGATTCGCAGTTACGAGATGGGGTTGTATTTTTTTTGCGAATTTCCGGTTAACTTTTGTTCCGGTTCTTCTGAGCAGGCACACCTCTGGAGGCAGGGAATAGTGTCAGGTGCAATTGCACAGCACTGGATGAACGGTGGTTGAAATTCGATAGAAATATAGGTTAAATTTTCTCTCTTTAAGAATCTTGATCAGAATCTTCTTTTCACCTGAATCCTGCGTGACCTTTATGCAACTCTCTTCCTGAGGACTCTTTTTTGTGCTGTGTTCAGCATGGAAGAGGGTTGCACTCGGGGGAATCCGGTCAACTCTTTTTTATTGGTCGCTTGCCAAGGAGCAATATGCGTGAGGGGTTGTATTTTGAGGCAATCTGTTCCAGAAAAATCGGCCCGATGAGTCCAAAGGTAAGGCCAAGGATAAAAAGCCACCAAATGCTGGTTATGCCGATTTTTTCAAAGATGATTCTCGATGCTGCCGTAAAAAAAATATGAAACAGGTAGATGGAGTAGGAGTAGATGCCAATTCTCGCAAGAAACGCAGACTCAACCTCTGTAAAGAGTAGCGCAGTGCAGAAGGTGGTACCGATGATGAGCGCATTTAATGAGCGTCGTTGCCCGCCATATTGTTGACCGTAGAAAACAAGAAAGAGCATGAGAGCCGTGAGAAGCAGATAGCCGAGTGCTTTTTGGTTTTTGAAATGCATCGGAAAGCGGGAGCAGTAGAGACCGGCGAGAAAGTAGGGAAAGAGATAGATGGCACCAGCAATCGACAACCATGGCGTTCCGGCATTGGTGACATAAAGGATTGCTGCAATGACAAAAAGGAGTGCAAAGCTTTTTTTGTTATGCAAAACCCTGAAGTGTTCAAGGGGTATGAGAAGGAGAAAAAGAAGAAAAAGCGATTCAATGAACCAGTAGTGCGCTACAGGAAGCAGGTGCAAAAAACGCCAGTCAGTTACGGTGGAGTTTGTTCCTGGGGTAAATGTTTTAAAAAGGGCGAAGAGTGTCCCGACAAAAAGCATAGGAATGATCAGGCGTCGTATTTTGCCAGATACAAATTTTTTCCAGTCAGATGAAAAGGGTCGCCAGGCATAGACAATACCAGAAAGAAAGGTGAAGATCGGCATGCGGATATAGAGAAGGAGCGCGTTTGCATCTTTCAGTACTCCTTCTTGCACATGAAGTCCGTTGTCTGGAGCGATGCCGATGACATGGTAGGCAACCAGAAGAATGCAGGCAAAGCCTCTGAGTGTATCAATAGAGCTGTTTCTGTTTACAGTGAGTGTTGTCATGTGATTGATTCTTTGTGTTTTATCTTTCTGATGGAGCTTGTAAGCCATACAAGGAGAGCCCAAAACATCAGGAACAGTTCAAGACCGAATCCCCATTGTGTAAAATAATGCCCTCCTTCTGAACTCTCAGTTATCAGTGAAAATTGTTTGTCTGAGAATGGTGCCAACCAAAGGATATGGCCGGTAACGGTATCGAGTATCAGATGAATAAGGGCGTTCAGCGTGAAAATAAAACATAATGCCGGAACTTTGCTCCATGTTTTCTGGAGTCGTAACCATAAGAGTGAAATCAGCAACAGGGAAAGCCAGAAAATCGGGAAGTGGGTAACGTAGTTGTGATGATAGGCCTGATCAATCAGGAGGGAATAGAGCAAATCGGTATCGGGCGCAATTGCACCAAACAGGCCCCAGAATATGAATGTTTTGTAAAACAACAAGCAATTTTCAAGCCTTTCCGATAGTAACTTTGAGATAACATATCCGGCAGGCAGATGTCCAAAAATCATTGTTCGTCCTTAAACTGCTCTGTTTGGGTAAGGGTTGATTTTATTGAAACCCGATCTGTTGGCTTTTTCATGCAAAACTTTACAGTATAATTTGTGTGGCTATATGGTAGATAATTCTGAGATCATCAAACATGGAGGCCATCTCATAGGTTGTAAGAAAGAGGAGCATATAAAAGAGGGCTGGAGATTTTTCAGACCAGACAATCAGCGGCTTTACAACCAGCATGTTGATTTTTTTGCTGTTGTGCAGAAGGAGTGTAATCAAAACCCCGATAACAGCTCCAGCGATAATGTCTGTAGGATAGTGCAATCCAAGGTAGATTCTCGGAAGAAGAACAATTGATATGACGTAAAATAATGTGGCAACTCCGACTCTTTTTGATATCAGCCATATTCCCGTTGCAAGACTGAGCATGAATGTTGCATGGTCACTTGGAAAAGAGCTCATGCCATCGAATATGCGGTGACCAAGACCGTAAGGAATAACAAAATGCATGGCAATATTTGTTATTGGTCTTGGTCTGAATGGAAGCGTCAAGGCAAGCAATCTGCCGATGAAAATCGCGACAAAACATGCAAGTAACGTTATTATAACCTGCTCCCGCAGACGCGATGATGAGGCATCGTTCCTCTTCTCTTTATGGAACCAGAAAAACCAGAGTACTGTAATTGGAATAGCTCCCTTCAAGAGATGATTTTCGGAAATTGCCCATAACAGGTAATCGAAATGGCGTGATGTTTGCGCAAAGCTGTTAACGTATGCAAGTATTGACGCGTCAAAAGTATTCATGTTTTTCCGCTCATAAGATCGTTTTGTTACTTTTTTTCAGGTTCTCGTGTTGTTCTGACCCATGTATTGCTTTTTTTGTGAACAACCATTGCAATATAGAGTGGAATTTTCCAGACAACATAGAGTGGGGCGGCTGCGAGGTAAAGCCATGTTGAGAGCGGTGCATGGCGCTGGATCTGCCCTGAGATGACGTAGAGTATCAAAATAAGCCAGAATGATGCAGCAAGCATAAGCCATAAACCCTTGAGCGCCAAAAAAGCTCCTGCTGTTGCTGCCGTGAAGAGCATGACGAGAAGGGAGAGCGGGGGGGTTGCCAGTTCGGCAAGGGCATAAAGGTAGCGTGAATTGCCTGTTGAAGCAAAAAGTTTGAGCAGTGGGCCTGCCATTTTTTGCACAAGCATGAAACGGCCACCTTCCCATCGGCTTCTTTGCGTTGAGGCGCTGCTGCCAGAGGTCACCATTTCACTTCGTATAACGGCGTCGGGATTGTAATGGACGCTGATGTTGTCTTGAAGCAGGCGCAGGGTGAACTCCATGTCTTCGACAATAGAGTGGCATGGCCAGCCATATCGCTGGAGGAGGCTGGTACGGAAGGCCATGCCATTGCCTTTCAGGACAGCCGTTCCTGACAGCCTGACCGAACCGGCCATACGCAGATGGTTGAAGACGTTGAAGGCAGCATCGATCAGTGCTGGCCGCCATCCTGCATCCGGGTTACTGACACCGTTATAGGCCTGAACAGCCTGAATAGCCGGATTACTGAGGGTTGCACTGATTTCACGAAGGTAGTTTTTATCGGGCGCGACATCAGCATCGATAATGGTGATAAGGTCGGTGTGGCCATAGATATCCGCGTGGTTTTTCAAAAACCAGTCGAGTGCCTGACCCTTTCCCCGGCTGACATTGTCAAAGCGTTCGCAGGCAATCGCTCCTGCATGACGTGCCTGCTGTGCGGTATTGTCGGTACAGTTGTCGGCAATAACGTACACTTCAAATCGGTCGGGAGGGTAATCAGATGCGAGGATGGCTTTAACCGTGCGTTTAATTCCCTCTTCTTCGTTATGGGCGGGGATCAGAACACCAATGCTGAGTAACCGGTTTTCACCATATACCTCTTTTTTGAAGAGATATGCGGCGAAGGTCGTCATCAGCAGATAGCCTGCAGGCAAGGCAAGTATGATAAGCAGGCATTTGAGCAGGATTTCTATTAGCATCATGGTGTCAGCTCTTCCTCCTGAAAAAGGGTAACCATACCCTGGTTATTGGTATGCTGGTTATAGAGCGCAATAACTTTTTTTCTGCCTGCTGTTCCAAGTTCGCGGCGTTGTTGGGGGTTGCCAAGGAGTTTTCGGATCTGGTTGGCAAGATCCGCCTCGTCTCCAGGCGTGGCAAGCAGTCCATCTTTTTCGTGTTCAATCAGTTCCGGTATGCCGGTAATACGGGTAGAAATAACGGCGATCTCTTTCGCCATGGCCTCCATCAGTACGACCGGGACTCCTTCGGCAAAGCTTGCAAGCACAAAGAGATCTGCCCGGTCATAAACGTCGCGGACTTTATCCTGCCCGAGTGCACCAGTAAAGGTGACTGTGCCGTTCAGATTGCCTGATGTTGCAGCTTTTTCAAGTATTTGCCGGTCAGGGCCGTCGCCTACAATGGTGAGGTGAAATTGAAGACCCTCATTTTTCAGGAGTGCGCAAGCTTTGAGCAGGATATATTGCCCTTTGGCTGCTACCAGCCTGCCGACACAGAGAATGTTTGGCAGAGCGTTGCCAGGTTCTGGTCTCGGAGTATAGAGGTCAGGATCGACTCCGCAGCGGACAATGTGGAGTTTGTGCCAGGCTTCTGGTGCGCTGATGCGCATGATCTGGCTCAGGCAGTAGTGGCTTATGCAGCGCACAAAGGCGGCTTTGCTGATTTTTTCGGCAAGCATGGCCGAATCAACCGTGTAGAAGATATCCGGGCCATGCACGGAGATGCTGTAGCTTACTCCGCCATAACTCTTCATCAGTATTGCTACGATGGCGGTAGGGTTTGCAAAGTGCTCGTGAATGTGGGTAATGTTGTGCCGGTGCAGCCATTGCAGAAGAATACCTGCTTCGGCAAAATAGGCAGCGGCTTTCAGCGGGCTTTTCGGTCCATTGGTCAGCAGTCGCAAGCCAGATGCGGCCATGCGCAGGTATCCGGCAGGGTTTTTCTTCAGACAGTGCAGATGAGCGCCAAGCATTGAGAGGAAAGGCATGGAAAGAACCATAAGGGTTCGATTCGCCTCCTCTTGTTCCGCAGGAGTCATGACGGCAAGGTTTTCCGGCAGTCTTATGGATGCCGTATGTACCGTCATTCCGCCTTTTCGGAGTGACTCGATTTCCCGGTAGATAAAGGTGTGGGAAATTGCAGGGTACTGGCTGCAGAGATAGGCTATCGCTTTTGCTGTCATGTGGAGGGAGTTGAAAGGCCTGTTTTGAGAGTGCTGCGTCGGTTTTTTAAAGGCTTGTTAACAAGCTTGCCGGCATAAAAACGGATCATTCCGAAGAGTTGCGGAAGAACCACTACAGAACAGTGCCAGGCATATCTTTTTGCCTCCCTTTTGTTCAGGTTGTCTTCATGCATGAACTTTTTAATCCTGAACAAACGAGGCGAAAGCAGCATTATTGTGCCAAAGGCGAGCAAGAGAAGCACAAAAACAACTGTTATATTTGACCGATATCCTGATAAAAACAGCAGAAAAGAGAGTGCCCAGCAACACAGAAATCCACCGCCTTTAATGATTATTTTCAGAAAATCATATTTCCAGAAGGATGTGCCCGCTTTTGCCTCCCGGTTCCTTACGGCTGCAAAGCCATATCCTGAACGGAATGCCCGGCGAAGGTACTGTTTAATGGTTTTCATGGCGAGATCATGCCTTGTCATCAGGGCATCAAGTCGGATTATTTCCCATCCGGCTCTGATAACCCTCCGGCTGAGTTCAGGATCTTCGCCACCAACCAGAATTTCATCATATCCCCCTGTTTTTTCGAGAGCTTGACGGCGAATGAGGACATCTCCCCCAAAACAGTCTGATTTGCCGACAGCCCTTCCCCATTCAATATCTCCTATCCAGTTATACACCGAGTGCTCCGGGTACATTTCTTTACGAAATCCAATCACTGCTCCCAATTGCTCGTCATTCATGGCGTTGACAGCCTTGCGCAGCCAATCGGCATCAAGCAGCGTATCGGAATCCAGAAATTGAACCAATGATGAAGTGCCCTCTTTCCAGCCATGATTTCTACCCGCTCCAGGGGTCGGATATTCAAGGTTGAGTGCTATTGCCTTAACTCCTTCATAGTGTTCTGCGATGGCAATACTCTTGTCGGTTGAGCCCCCATCCACATAGTAGAGATGTAACTTCTCACGCGGGTAGTCGGCAGAGATGATTGATGCAAGACAACTGCCCAACGTTTTGCTGCAGTTAACCCCTATAAGGACACAATCGATATCGGGCAGTTGTACACGTTCTCCCGTATGGGGGCTGTTGGTAGTCATTGTCAGATTAATGAAGATGGTCGGTTTTTTTCTGACGAGAAAGAATGGTCAACGCCTGGCTGAATTTGTTTGTCAGTGATTTGTGCGAAAGGCATGTCAACAGACACAATTTATCACATTTGATGGTTGCATCACGGATTTTTTTTGCCTGGGGGCCTCTCCATATCTCTTTTGCGGACTGCTTTGTTGTGTTTCCGATAGAGGGGAAGTGAAAACACAATTTGACATCTCCGTCAGGGCGGATATAAAATTCCTGCAGGCCAATCCGGCAGGGCATGTGTTCGGGGGATGCTTTTTTTTCCTGGAAGCTTTCTGTGACCAGTCCAAGAACTTCTTCGCTGTTCATAATCGGTGCGCCGGAGCGTTTCATGGCAATCAATTTTTCCATTGAACGATCAAGTTCCGGCCAATCTTTCTCTTCAATCCAGAGTTCATCATAGGTTTCACGAGTCCATCTTCCGAGCGGTTGAAAGTTTATCGCTGTTGCTCCAATATTCATCGCCCATTCGACAATCTCGGGCAGTGCCCGGAAGTTCAGCGACATGATGGTGGGCTTTATGATAATCGGAAAGGTTATCTTTTGCTTTGCCTGTTCCTGCTGCAGCAGAGCGATGCCCTTTGTAATCTTGTTGAACAGACCATTCATCCCTCTGACATAGTCATGAACTTCCGCGAGATGGGAGTCACAGGAGATATTGAGGTTGAAGGGTCTTGCTGCCACAATCTCTGCGGCATTTTTTTCGTTCAGTAACGCTCCATTCGTAGTAACTCCGGCATGAATATCATGGTCTCTGCAAAAAACGAGCAGTTCCATAAACCCTTTTTTTATAAAGGGCTCACCTCCGCTGAAGTTGACAGCAAAGGATCCTGTAAATTCTTTTATGCTCAGAAGGCTCTTTTTCCACTCTTCAATAGAGAGTTCCGGGATATATTCTTCCTGTCTCCAGTATTCGCAGTGACGGCATTTGCAGTTGCAGCGCTCATTGACAAGTGCATGAAAGGTTATGGGGCGTGTAACATCTATTTTTGTTTTAAGATAGATTGCTTCAGCAATTGCGTTGCGTGTATGGCTAACTCCCAGTGTCACTAATTCTGTTATATTCATGCTCTGTTATAGTTTGTGGTGAGTTATGGAGTTTTCCTGTATTGCATTGATATCTGTCGATTCATTTTCAAAATGTTTTTTCAGACGCACCAAAAGTCCTATCGTAATTCCAATCATGATTCCGATGTTATTGGCAAAAGCGTCTATCCATTCGAATCCCCATCCGCTTTCTTGTCCGTGCAATAATTCAAAAAGGAAGCTCAACGGTGCCACAGCAAGTGAAAGAAGAAAGGCTGTCTTTCGCTTGCGGAATATAATCATCGGAAGAAACGAAAGAATGCTGTAGATAAACATGTGAATAATGATATCAATATTGAGCACATGGAAAATTGCCGTTGTGGTCAAAAAGCTGCCTGTAAACACTAGTGCAATGAGTATGAGCCAGAATCGTAATGGCTTTACATGGTTTGGCTGCATCATTGTTCATTATTTGATCTAAGAATGTTATCGATGTAATTGCAATAGCAAAAAAGCTCAGGGCGATCAGGCGATAAAACGTGTTGCTGGCAATGCCGTTGCTGCAACCTGTTGAATTTCTGTGGTTTCTGAATTATCATCAATTGAAAGGCTGTTATTGAGCGCCATTCCTGTCAGAGCGCCACTGAAAAGGGTATAAATCGGATTGATCATGGCATTGAGCAGGTTGTCGATCATCGAGAGAGCAAGAAAGATGGCCATGACAGCGGGCCCGGCAAGTGCTATTTTGTTCCACTCTCCAGGTTTGAAGCGTAACATGAAGAGAATGGCTGGCAGTTGAATACTGAAAACCAGCAACATTAAACCGTAGATGCCGTTCTGCCCAAGGGTGATGATCCACAAGCCGTCGGCAACTGTGAGATCCTTTCCTTTATCATTAAAAACTCTTGAACGACCAAACCCACCCCATCCGAAAAAGGTACCCTCCATTGCCTTGACAATCAGAACGGTTTCATTGTCGAAGCGGAACTGTAACGACTGAGCCCGGGTTGGACTGAATTTTTCAGCCACAAAATCGGAAAGGTTCCGCCCATCCCAAATGCCAGTAACTCTTGTGTAGATATAGAGGTAAGGGGGAATCAAGAGTATCACCAGGAGAACGATTTTTTTTAATTTGAATGAAAAATAGAGAACCATAACGCCAATAATAAGCAGAACAATAGCCCCCTGCGACTGCATCATGATGAAGGTGAATACAAGCATGAGCAGGACGTAATCCGCGCGTACAGAAAAAATTTTTTTTTGTAAACACTTGCAATAATATAGCCAACTTCCAAGAAAAATAGCAAGCATCATCCACATTGAGGTCATAAGACCGTGATCCATGTAGACCATTGGCCTGAATCCTCCTCCATCCCGGAGAGTCTGAAGGAAATTATGCTGGTGAAAACCATAGGTCATGCGGTGCAGTTGAGGGCTTATGATCATCTCAACCCAGCAGAAGGGGATATAGATGACTCCTCCAAGCACAATAGTGGTTGCGAGGATTTTCAATGCTTCAGGCTCAGCAAAATAAATGCGTCCGATATAGTAGGGCAATCCCCATTGTATAGTCTGGTAGAGGGTTTGTGACAAGCCGTCATAGGGTCCGAGATCGTTAAAGATCGAGGAAAAAAAAGGAGCCGTGCACCACAGTAACATTGGAATATCGAACACACCAAACTTGAAATTTGATGTTCTCTCCTTGTCGAAAAAATTGACACTTAAAAGAATACCGATGGCAATTACGGTTGTTTTTGTATGGTGAAGGAGGAAGATATTGTATTCGGCAACTGGCAGAAACATCCACCCGGCAACATAGGCTGTTGCGGCAGCCTGACGGTGTTCCAGCTTTTTAAAGAGGAACATGACGACGGCTGGAAACCCGAACAGGGTAACCGGAACCAGAATATTTCCAGGGGCACCACCCATAGTGTACTTGTAATTAACGAATTTTTGCGGGTATGCCGACGGCAGTGGCTCCGCCTGGCACATCATGAAGAACGACGGCATTTGCTCCAATCCGGGCATGAGCACCTATACGGATGTTGCCGATTATTTTTGCACCTGCACCGATATCAACATGCCCTTCTATGACCGGAAGCCCTGGCTTCAGACCGGCCCCGATCGTGACCTGCTGAAAAATAAGACAGTTGGGACCGATTTCCGCTTCAGGGTGAATGACGATACCGTTTGGATGGGGCATCATCAACCCACCGCCGATTTTTGAGTTGAGAGGTATATCCGCCCCACTGACGGCACTCCAGAAGCGGTGGAGCAGTACAAAAAATGGGGAGAGCATTTTTGCTCCGGGATCAGTTTTCAGCTTGAGCCGCTGATAGTTACGAATGGCCGAAAGCAGATATTTTGCGGGTTCATAACCTCCGGGAACTTTTTTTTCCCTTTCCCAGTCCGGTTCTGTCGCTGAGATTATCATCTTTTATTGATTTTTTTTGATTTCCGGAAATTTCTGAATGGTTTTGAAATGTTATCAATCAGTTCAAGGGTAGATGGTGAATTTTTAATAAACTCTTTCAACGTTTTAGGAAAAATTTTGTGAAGAATCGCGGGCGGATTATCAAACAATTCGTCGAGTGACAATGTCTGTTTATTGCCACCAAAGTTCAGTATCGGTGCAATTGCAGGAACGTCCAGCCGGACAAGCAGTTCTGCGGCATTTCTCAGATCGTTGAATTTGGAACTCTCTCCCAGACAAATCAGTGCAATGATATCTGAAGAGATCGCAAAGTGTTCGGTAAGGTTACTCTTGAGTACTGGCAAGGCATCAATACAGACAAAGTCATACTCTTTTTTTGCCTCCTGAAGAAGCTCCCTTACCCGCTGCAAGGGAATAAGGGTTTTTGTGGCATTTCCTGCATAGAGGATATCGATATTATCTCCCGGCGTGGAGATAACATATTCTTTCCACGTGTTACTGCTGTTGAGAAAGTCGCGAAGTCCGGGTAGATTTGGAAAAAAATCTTCAAATTGTTCAACATCAGCAGATACGATGTCGCCATCGATCCAGAGCACTTTCGGTGCAACTTTCGCAAGTGCTTTGGCGCAACTGAATGCAATAGAGGATGATCCAACCCCCTGTTCGAGACCGGTAAAGAGGAGTATCCGACTGTTGTCTTTATCCTTTTCACGGAAAAGCTTGGCACAGAGGGTTCCAATTGCCTGAACCTGAAATTCATCTGTTCCAAGGTTCAGCTCCTGAGCATCGCCTTTCTGTTTTTTTACTTTGACAATTGTTTGCGTGGGGAGGCAGCCAAGAGCCTGCTTTATATCTTCTGGCCGGCGAATGGTGTTGTCGAGAAATTCATAGACAACAAAAGGACCACAGACAACGCAGAAAGCAATTCCCAAAAGCATCATCAGCAGTTTGTTGGTGTTTGAGCTCACGGGAAATTTAGGTTCTCTTGCCAGTGACTCAATGCTGATTCGTAATGGGGCTTTTCGTTCAATTTCGATTTCAGCGCTTCTGCGCTCAAGCATGTCGAGCAGATCCTGATTATGTTTCCAGGAGGCCGTGAGATATTCGCCTTTATGAATTCCTATGGAGATTCTTTGCGACTCTTTGATGTTTTTTTCAAGTTCTGTTTTAAGAGCTTCAACTGTTTTTGTTGATTTTTCAAAATCATATTTGGCCTGTATCAAGGACTTTTGCATGTCGAGCTTTCGCTTCCCAAGAGTGATACCATTTGCGGTATTTCGAAGCTCCTTTCGCTGTTTCTTTTCGTATTGCTGCATGGCGTTCATGCGTTTTTCAACGTAGATACGGTCAGGATTAGCTTCTGTAAGCCCGTCGGTTGTGCTTCTCATCTCCTGAAGCTGCTGGTAGGTCCAGGAGCTTGTAAAGTGAAGAGATTGATCGTTCATTACTATTTCATCAACCAGAGGGTCTAATGACAGAGATTGTAATTCATGAGTTGCTTTTTCAACTGCCCAATAATTATTCATCGCCTTCAGGTTATCCGTAAACGAATTATCATACTGCCGCTGAAGTTCCTCGGTATTTTTTGATGCCATGTTAAATGACTCTGAGTACGATGCCATAGAAATCTCTTTGGTCAGCTCATTAAGACTTTTTTCATAGGCATTCATTTGATTCTGTATCAATTCTTTTTTTATACTCAGAGAATTCAATTGTTCCTGATCAGACTCTGCACTGCTGTTGCGGACTTTATCAAGGTAGACACTCATCAGTTTATTGACAAGAGGAGCAAGTCCCTCGGGTTTGCTGCCTGAAGCAACGATCTCAATCAGGTGAGTTCCCGGAAGTGGCTTGATAATGATAACATGATCAAGAATTTCTGCGCATTTGTCTGACGGAAGGCCGAGGGGAAGTAAAGAAGCTTTTTCGCGAGGAGTCAGTTTTTCTACAGTTTTTTGGAGAATCTCAAAAGTCTTCATCGAGTGTGCCTGTGTATTGGCATATTGGTCGTAATAGTTGGTAATTGAGGTCTCTGCTTTTTGTGTGATCAATGTGGCTATAACCGGGTCTATTTTCATGAATGCATGAACTTCATAAAATGGCTTCTTTATCACAAAAACAATTGGAGTTGTAATGGTAAAAAAGAATGAGCCAAAAACCAGCATGTAGATGCCATAGCGTTTTATAAACCCGAAAACGTCAAAAGATTTTGAGGGCTTTCCAAAAGGAAGAGCTTCTCTGAGAGCATTTGCCTTGAGCATAGTCAGCCCTTTTTCAGTTTAAAGTGTGCAATTATTACCGCATCACTTCCGGATTTTATGATACTAACCGTCGTGATAGAGGTTGGACTTGCAGTATGCGTGATGACAAGTGAATGAACAAGGTTCACCATATGTATGTATTATCTTATAAAGAAAGTTGTCAGCGATGTGAAATTCTTTTGATAAGTGATTTGATTTGTTTTTTAAAATCTGCCGGAATTATTGATTTCAAGAGATTCAAAGGCATCAGATCCGAGTATATAGCGTGTTTGTATCTTGTCATCTTTAAATATTTCCAATAAAGATATTTATAGGGATGGGTATTTGTTGAATGCCATGGTTTTGAACCGCTGGTGTAGTGAATTATTACTGGCCTATTTCTTGCCTCTTCTAACTCTGCTTTGTCGAAGCAATCAAATTTTTCATCAAATGAAGGGCTGAATATTGACGATTGCTGGTTATACTTCAAAGGAACTTTTTTCCATTGGCCATTGATAATCGCATTTAAGCCGCATTGATCAGGGAACCAGATTGATTGTGGATTTTTTTCAATAAAATCAATAACTTTTTTTTGTAGCCCTGATTTTTTCCAGAGTGCTAAATTAATCAGCATCATTCCGGAGTTGAAATATTTGGAAGTTATATTCATTTCTAATTGAACGTGTCGGTCAAAACCCGGATCTTCAATTGCGCAGACATAATAATCACCCAACTCCTGTTCATACAATTCTTTTATTGAGCCATTGACAATAATGTCGCAGTCGAGATAGAGTATCTTTTCCGTATTAATAAGTTCCGGAATCAGCAAGCGATAATATGTCCCTTTTGGATAATAGGGATGGGTGACGGCTAACGTAGCAAAAAGTTCATCTGAAATAATGATATGTTTTACTCGGCAGTTATATTTGTCAGTAATTTCTTTTATGTTTCGATAGCTTTTTTTTGACATACCACTGCTGATAATATAGATATCAATGGAAAGATCCTTATTGTTTTCCAATAATGATACCAATGCAGCACACAAGTGCTGGATATAGTTCCTGTCCGTAGCAAAGACGATGTTAATAATGTCGTTCATGTGACTGGGTGGTTTTCAGTGTGTTCAAGCGTTGACAAGAGGTGATCAACTCTTTTATCAAATGTTGTTTCAAAATCGTGCAGTCGTGAAAACAAAATACTTGCCCTGGACTTCTCCGAAATATCAGTTCTGTTTTTGTTGAGATTGATGATTATGTTTTTAATCTCATTGAGATCGTTTAATTTTGATCCCCATCCAATATCAGCCAACTCCAACAACCCGGCAAAAGCCTTGTTTTTATACCCCACAATAGGCAAACCGCACGACAAGGTTTCCAGATAGGTGCAGGATGGGTCGCTTTGCCGGTGAAGAGAGACAAATAAATCAACTTTTTGTTTGAGATCAGGGATAAGTTCGGTATAAAAATCTACTGCACCTGGCATGGATACGTAATTTTCAAGCTTATGCTCCCGAATACTTCTTTTCATCTCATTTTCCAGTTCCCCCGTGCCATATATGGTCATGAGAAAAGGAAAAGCCTCTTTTTTCAACATGCGGGCAAGAGTTATCAAGTGATCCGCACCTTTCATCTGAATCAGGCGACCGGAAAAAGCGAGACGGAGCGGGTTGCCCTGAGAGAGGTAATCCAATCTTTTTTCAAGATCGGTATCGCTGATACTGTGTTGGTTGTCAACGCGTGTATCGAAGTATAACAGGTTATTTTTAAATCTCTTGTATTCGTAATAAGCCGGTGTTCCATTCGACTGAAGAGCGTCCGCAAGTTGAAATGCGGCAACTCTTTTTTTTTCATGAAGCCAGATGTAAAGAAATCTGCGCAGCTTGACCAAAGGGTTTCTGGAGCTTAAAGAGGCTATTTGATATCGGGTTTCAGGTATGTACTCAATGACATAAACACATTTAATTTTTTCTTTTCTGCATAGCCCGCTTATGTGCAGTTGATTGTGCGAATCGCCTGAGGCAAGGACAAGGGAGACTCCCTTCAGATGTTTTGTATTGACTGTATCACCTTGTTCCATGGTGATGCAGCTAAAGGGGAGTTCCTTGGCTGTTTTTTTTATAGCACCAAATTCAGGGAGTTGAGAGTTCGTGGTCTCCATAAGGCAACTCACTTTTCCTGGCCACTTTTGGCCGTACAGAGCCATGCCATCGTAAAATTTACGGTCAAAAATGAGGCTATCGCCCTGCTGCCATACAGGAACTGACGGGATAATAAGTAAATGCGGCTCTTTCAAGTGGTTGCTCCCTCTTCAAGGTTAATACTCCTCAGTTTGATCTTCCGGGAACCAGTTTGCCCATGGATCATGTGCCCTTACTTCGCTGTGCCTGTTGTGGTCGTGCTGCTGCCGTTGACAAATCCGGTTTGATTCCATAGCTTCTTACGCAATTCCTGCATGATTCCGAGTGTTTCAGCATCGGACGTGCCGAGGTTGAAAATCTGTAATGCAGGAGTCATTTTTTCAAGAGTATAATTGAATTTTGCCATGCCCGTCGCGCTTATATAGATAATGTCGTCAGGCAGCAGAGCAAAGTTTTGACTGAAATCCCCCTGTTCAATCAATTTCTTGAGATCAACCTTGATGACGTCCCCCTTGGCATTTTGTTGCCTTATCAAGAAAATTTTTTCGGCATTTGCGTTTTTGTTGATTCCTCCTGCAAACATAATTGCCTTGAGGATAGTCATACCATCTTTCAACTGAATCGCACCTGGATTGAGCACTTCACCCATGACATAAATCACTTCATCATTAAGTTCAGGAATAAAAATAACGTCGTTGTTCAGTATCGGTGCATTGAGAGCCATGTTGCCGTTTTTGAGCAAGTCCTGCAAGTCAATCCAGATCACGCTCTCTTTACCCCGGATGATGGCGCATCTGGTGAGTTTTCCCTGATCGGGAAGTCCCCCGGCGAGAGCGAGCCCTTCAAGAAGCGTTCCTTTCCCCGGAAAATTAATGACGCCCGGTTTCGCGACACGTCCAAGAACAAATGCCTTGTTGTTGTGAAACTCCCGTAGCCAGACGGTTACCTCCGGCTCAATGTAGAGGGGAGTCAGTTTTTCGGTTACAAGTTTTTTTACCTCTTCCTGTGTGCAGTTTAAAACATTAATACTGCCTATTCTTGGAACTGCAATTAAGCCGTCAGGCGAGACAACAATATTTTCTTGCGACAGTTCGGGCCTGCGCCATACCTTGATGTTGACCAGGTCACCCGGCCCGAGACGATACTCATAGCGGCCAAGGGGAGTTATTTTCTCGATTTGCTCCACGGAGGCAAATTTTTGCTCTTTTTTTGGTTGAGTGGTAATAAAGTCTCTTTCTGGAGGGGAGGGGACACGAGTGGTCTTTGGCGAGAGACCACTGCATGCCACCAAAAGCAATGGAATTGCCGTACACAGGAGTGCAATATGAAAAAATGATAAAAAGAGAGATTTATTCTTCATTGTATAACGAGTGCTGAGTGTCAGGGATTGAAGATGTCAAGAGTACTTGTTTCTCATCTATCCTTCTTTTTTAAGAATGATTTTTGCAGGAACTCCTACGGCAATAGCGTTATTTGGTACCGCTGAAATGACGACAGCATTTGCCCCGATATCGACATTATTACCGATGGTGATGTTCCCCAAAATTTTTGCCCCAGCCCCGATATTGACATTGTTACCAATACGGGGAGCCGCCTTCTCTTCAATATTTTTCAGGCCTATGGTTACACCGTTTCTCAGAATACAGTTATCACCGAAGCTTGCATATCCGCTGACGATGATATCACCAAAATGATCAATGCGGAAATTTGCTCCAACCGGTACTTCGCAGGGAAGTTCAATGCCGGTTACTATCTGGATGAGCTTGTAAAGCAGCCTGTAGAGCAGGGAAAACGGTTTGCGTATTATGCTGTTTTTTATGGTATAGCGCCACCGTCCGAAACGGTAGACCAGCATCACCCAGAATCCCTGGCTGCTCCATGCGCCATCATAGGTTGCAAGATCGGCCTGTATATTGTTGAACAGTTTCATAGGCAGCGTTACCAGGGAGATGGCGGTGAAAAAGTTCCAAATTTTGTTTCTTTCAATGATTGCACGATCTGCATGATCACTGAAACTGCGGCTGATCGTTTTTTTTCAGCATTACCGAACGGCAAAATCAAGTTTTTCGTGTAGCGGGCAGCGTGCCAAAGCAGCTCAACCCCAGCGGTTGAGAGTACGGCTATAATCCCTTTGTTTTTAAAGTAATAAAGCCATTCGCTTCGCATTCTGAAGGTCAGTACCTGTGCAGCTTTATTGTCAAATGTTTTGTCTTTTCTTGTCTTGCTGCAGGCACCACCAATGTGCATGACTTCCGCATCATGGATAAAATAGACTTTCCATCCTGCCTTTTTTGCCCTGAGACAGAGATCAGTCTCTTCGTAATAGATATAAAACCGTTCATCAAAGGCTCCTATGGCATCAATCATCTCTTTGCGAATAATGGTGAATGTGCCTGGTACCCAGTCGACCTCCAGAGGATGATCATGCGCGAAGCCACCGAACTCATGACGATTGAGAAGTGGTGAGTGAGGAAATTTTCCACTCAACCCCGAGAGGGTAAGGAGTTTTGAAAGTGCTGAAGGGAATCGTCTGGCGCTTGGCTCAAGCCGTCCTTCGGGTGAGATGATTTTTCCGCCCGCAAGGCCGCATTTTGGAGTCCGTTCCATGAATGCCAGGCAGTTTTCGATTGAGGCAGGTCTGATATAGGCGTCAGGGTTGAGAAGAATGATGTAGCGGCCCGATGCCAGCGCAAAGGCCTGATTATTTGCCGCTGCAAAGCCGAGATTTTGGTTGTTGGCAATCAGGCGGATAGAGGGGAAATCGCGCTGCACCATGGCAGCAGAGTCATCGGCGGAGTTGTTGTCGACGACAAAGACCTCCATATCAACACCTTTACTGTTCTCAAAAAGTGCCTCAAGAGCATTGCGGAGAATCTCCCTTGTGTTATAACTGACAATGATAACCGATACCATTGAATTATCTGGGGTTATTGGTTTATGTGTCATGCGTCATCGTTGCCTGCTTTGTCATTGTCAGTATGTTGGTGTCATCTTCTCTTGTGTAGGACACCGTGTCCATAAGTCGATGAATCAAAAAAAGTCCATACCCTCCTTCGGGATAGCTGCTGATGTCCGGCGCCTGTGTCACAGGATTAAATTGTGAATTAGTATCAATGATACTGACAGCCAGAGAGTTGTTGTCGGAACTGAAGCGTATCGTCACCTGTTTTTCCGGTTGCGCAGGTTTCGCATAGCGTACCGAGTTTGTAAAGGCTTCACTGACAGAAAGTTCATAAGCGTGACAAAATTCTGCAATGTCCGTAGAATTACAGGTGAAATCAGCGAAAATTTCGGCAACATTACAGGCTATAATTGAGGCAACACGCACATAACGAAGGTTCGCCTGCAATGTCAGGGTGATTATCGGGTTCATAAGTAAGACGATTTACGTTTTCGTTTGCCCCTTTATTCAAGCTTCTGCTGCGGCCGATACATCATCGTAAATATCAAATAATGTATATGCCTGTGTGATTTCAAATACTTTTTTTACTCGTTCATTCATTCTTGCCAGTTTCATAACAGCACTGCCTGTCTTTTTTTTCCTGGCGATTCCTACCAGTGCTCCGAGGCCGCTACTGTCAAGAAACTCAACATTTTCCAGGTCAATTACAAGAGATTGCTCATCCGGCATACCTGCAATATACGTTTTCAGCTTAGGCGCAGACGAGGCATTGAGAATGCCCTGCAGAGAGACAATGGCATAGTTGTTGATGGTCTTTTCACTGATATTCATGCGTAAATACATGTTAATGAGTTCTGTGGAAAAGGGCTTTTTGCGTCATAGCAATATCCTTCAGGGGATCGCTGTGAACAGCATAATAATGTTCGACGATTTCTGTATCAATGCCAATTTCAGGCCACTCTTCAGCCTCTGCATAGCTGAAGACCGCTGGTCGGTAGCCTGCAGGGCTGTTCGGAAGAAGCGGAATGGCAGGGTTGAGTGGTCGTGGCTGATTGCCGATAAGGGCAAGCTTGCCACTGAGTACTTTGAAGAGCAGGGTAAAGCGATCAAGAGAGAGTGCTTTGGCAAATGCGCTGAGCGCACCCGTGCACTCAATGGTTGTACTCGTCAGCGTAACATATTTTCCTTGCCGTTCAGCGTAGTATTGCTCTTTTTTTCTTTTCCATTTACCTTGCATACCCAATATCGGGCGGAGCAAAAGCCAGGGAAAAAGCTGCAGAAGAATCAGAAAAGTGGCTCCAAGGGTGTGTACCAAACGCCGAAGCAGTGCGCCTGCCACTTTTGACTTTGTCATAGTGGTCAAAAGGTGAGGGTCTTCCATGACAATGACGGTACCGCTTTCAGGATCAATAAGGAGGTTGCCTGCCGCTATCTTGTTTTTAACCTCAAGATGTTCACCGATATACGTGTTGCCGATGACTATACTGCCTGAAATGACACTTTCCCTGTCGATAATGACGTTGCTCCCGATGACGCTGTTTCTGTCTATAATCGCATTGGTCATGATCTGCACATTATTGCCAATAATGACCGGCTTTATTATTTCTGCGCTTTTTGGGATGATGACATTCCTGCCGATATAGCAGTCCTCTTCGCTGCTGTAGCCTGGTATGACATAGTGGGTTAATCCTGTGCGGAGGATTTCCATGGATAGCTCATAATACTTGCCGATTGAGTCAAGAGCGGCAAGTGAAAATGGTAACGTTCCGGGAGCCTCTGTTTTTGTTGTTGAGGTACCTGCAAGGCTGATGCTGCCGTGCGGGCAACCGAGAAGCTCTCCGGTGGGGAGTGAAGCAAAAAGTGATGCGTACTCTCTCTTTTTGTTGTAGCGGATAAAGAGGAAGCCGCTGATGATGATGACCCGTCCGTCCAGACAGAAACGCCGGTTTTTGTCAATGACGGTAGAGATATCGTCTCCAGGACGCATGCTCCCATAGCTTATTTCAACGCCCCATCGGCTTCCGTTTTCGCAGTAATGCTCCACATCTCCAAGCACTCCGTCGCTTACTATTCGCAGGGCATCGCTGCCTGCAAGGATCGCAAAGTCTACAAGGAATTCGATAAAAGGCTTGTTGCATATCGGAACAAGCAAAGGATGAACGCCGGGAAACAGATCGATAAGCCACTCATACTCCTGCTTTTTGATGACAAGAAGTGTTTTCATGGAGCTTTTTGTTATTTCGGACTAACCGTCCTGAATGATTGTATAGCCTCAGAGCTGCTTGAAAAAACCGAAAAGAGTTGTTTTGCCTTTGTGAGCTCAAAAACCATGGCGACTTTCGGGCTGAGAGCTGCAAGTTTCACGTCACCATGATGTTCAAGCGCTTTGCGCAGACAGGAGACAATCGCCCCGAGCCCCGAGCTATCGATAAAGTCAAGCTCTGTGCAGTCAAAAACAAAATTGCTTGCCTGCAGTAACCATTGAGCGAAAGCCTTTTGCAGCTCGTTGCTGTTACTGGCATCAACTCTTTTTTTTAGAAGTACAACACCGAGAGGTTGGGTTGTTGATGTGTCGAGATGAAAAATCATTGCGTTCTCCAGTGTTAATAAGCACCCTTTCCGGTCAGGACGGCAGGGATGGTTTTCAGAAGCAGAAGAATATCATTAAGAAAACTTGCACTTTGGATGTACTGCATATCAAGCTTGACCTGATCAGTAAATGGAATGTCGCTTCTTCCGCTGACCTGCCACAAACAGGTGATTCCAGGGATGACGTGCAGCCGCTTGCGTTGCTCAAGGGTATACTTTGCAACTTCTCCCGGCAAGGGAGGTCTTGGTCCGACAAGGCTCATATCGCCAATCAGAACGTTGAGGAGTTGTGGCAGCTCATCAATACTGAACTTACGGATGATTTTTCCTACCCTCGTAATTCTCGGATCTTTTTTCATTTTGAAAATCACGCCGGCAGCAGATTCATTCCGATCGGCCAACTCCTGTTTGAATTTTTCGGCATTGACAACCATTGAACGGAATTTATAAAACCTGAAATGCCTGCCGTTCTGGCCAACACGTATCTGAGCATAAAAGATCGATCCAGGGTCTTCCATCCAGATGGCACAGGCAGTAACACACAGAAGAGGGAGCAAAACAACCAGCGCGGCTACTGAGACGCTGATATCAAGCACTCTTTTCAGTATGTAGGAAAATCTGATGGTTGATTCCCATGCGGCAACTTTCATGGCTCGCCGGTAACGTACCTTTGGGTTGAGTGAGCCACTGATTTGTCGAATCAGTTCCTTTCTTACGGTCGGATCGAGATCCATGAAATTTAACGGCTATTGCTTTGAGTAAACATTTTCCATTTTATGACACGATAGAGAAAAAGGGGATTGCCGACTACATATCTTCGCCACATGCGCCCCGGTTCCTGAAGCATCCTGTAGACCCATTCAAAACCGATTTCCCTGATCCAGTCAGGTGCACGTCTGGTGGTTCCTGAATAGAAGTCGAAAAGTCCGCCAACTCCCATGAGCACATCAGGCTTGAGTTTATGGCGGTGCATGCTGATCCATTTCTCCTGCAGTGGCGCTCCAAATCCAACAAGAAGAATTGCTGCACCGGAGTTGTTGATTTTCTCGATAACCCCATCACTTTCAGTTTGGTGATCGAAATAACCATGTGCGGTTCCTGCAAGGGCTACGCCATACGCAGCCTTGATATTTTCTCCGGCCTTCTCGGCGATTCCTGGTTTTCCTCCAAGGAGAAAGATGGAATAACCATTTGATGTCGCCATTCTGCAAATATATGGAAGCATATCTGTTCCATTGATATTTTCCTTGAGCGGTGTCTGAAGCATTTTTCCGGCAATAACAAGTCCTATACCGTCGGGGAAGATATAATCGCCTGTTTTAAGAATGTTAAAATACTTCTGGTCGGAAATCATTTTATTCAGGCAGTCCGGATTTGCAAAAAAAATGGAGCACTGTTTTTTTTGCTTAAGATTTGCTCCGATAAGAGCAACGGCCTCAACCATTGTAAGGTTTTTCAGGTCGAGATCCAGCAACTGAAACACCGAAGACGACGTCACGCATCTTTCACTGTAAAACATGGCTGGAAGCGCACGTAACAGAAGCATGAAATCATAAAATGGACGCTTCTTGAAGATATACTCCCATTCAATCAGCATTCGTCCTTCGTGAGCAATTTTGCTGGAGCTCCGAATATCCCACAGCGAGATCACCCCAGGCCTCACTGCATTAATATACCCTTTTTGAGGAGTTGGACTGCTATCGCCCCACTCTTTTATTGCAGTTCCAACAAGAGCAAGTTGTCCGGTAAGAACTTCAAAAAAGAGGGGCAGGTCACGATAGGGCGACGCGACAATGTTGAAGCGAAGAACCCTTAGTGGCTTGGCGAGTGCCCCGAAAATGGTTCTTGATGTAAAGAGTGGTCTTCCCGTAAAGAGTTTCCGAAACAAAAGGATAAGAAGAAATGGAAAAGTAATGGCAAGCGTCACGATAAGTGCCACCGATATCTCAATGATTCTTGCAAGTGCCTCTGCTGTTGCGGCACTGAGTTTGAACATACTGCGCGTCAGGAGGCTTCTCAGCCCCGATGAACGTCCAGAGAGCCTTTCTTCCAAACCAGTGATGAATTCTTTGCCTTGATTCACGGCACGATATCCTCTTCGTTGATTGTTTCTTTGTTGCCAGGACGTTTCACGACGATAGTTTCCGGGGAGCCTATACGGATAACGATGCAGGTTGCATCATCATCGAAGCTCTTGCGACCGGTAGATTCATAAACATATTCGCTGATTTTCTTGATCAATGCATCAGGCTGGAGCTTTTGATGTTTTACAATGAAATCGCGAAGTCGTTCTGTTCCGAACATGGTATTGTCAGGCAAAAGGCATTCGGTAATCCCATCGGAATACATCACGACAATGTCATTCTCTTTGAGCGGAAAGCAAATGGTATGGTATTCCTGCTTTTCAATCATACCGACAGGCAGGTTTTCTCCCTTCAGCAGCGTGCAGACTCCCTCATCGGCATGAAAATGAATGGTAGGGGTATGGCCGCAGTCAATGAGTGAAAATTCTCTTTTTTCCAGATCGAGACGTATAAATAACAGTGTCGCATAAATGCCGATATCAAGAAGTTCAAGAATGCATTGCTCATGTAACTGAGTGGCAATGCCCTGCAGTTCAGGCAGTTCATCGGCCTGGTGTTTTTTTTGTGCAACTGTTTTCAGAAAAAGTGACTTTAATCCAGCGCCGACCAGAGCTGACAGAATACCATGCCCCATAACATCGCCAATAAAAATATCAGCATGCTTGTTATCATAAAGAATAAACTCAGTAAAGTCACCGTTAAGATGACCTGAGGAGACGGTAAACTGGCTCATTGACGCGCCATTCAGAGAACTGGGGATCGCACTTTGTAACAGCTTTTGTTCAATTTGCGTTTCCAGTTCCTGCTGCATATTTTCGTAACGTTCCCGGCTTTCTTCTTCTTCAATCCGTGTCGAAATATCCCGCGCAATAATAACGGTGTGGTGAAGTCCGTCAAAGGTGAGTGCCCCTGTTGTTACCTCAAGAGGTATGGAACTGCCATCTTTTTTTATGCCATCGATTCGTCGCACATGACCATCTTTCGTTGATGCAAGTTTGTCGGCAGGGTTATTGCAACCATCATAAAGAGAGCATGCCTCAGCCTGAGGCAAAATAATGTCGAGAAAATTTTTCGCGTGGAACGCCTCCTCGGTTATGCCGAAAAGGGTTTCAGCGGCGATGTTTACATAAACAATGAATCCCTGGTCATTCAGCAGAAAAATGGGATCAAGCGCGGCATCGTTCATTGAACGAAACTGCGTTTCGCTCTGACGCAATTCTGCGGAGATAACGCGAAGTGCTTCATTTGCCGTTAACAAGTCCTGATTTTTTTTTGCAAGCTGGTTGAACAGTATTTCCCGTTCATTTTTCAGCCGGTAATAGTCAATGGTATCCGTTATGATTTTTTTAAATCCATGAGGTTCGATCGGCTTTGGAATAAAGCGGAAAACTTCTCCTGTATTGATGGACTCGATAATCTGGTCGATATCATGAATACCACTGAGAATAATGCGAACAATATTCGGATGGCTTGTTTTTACCTGGCTGATCAGTTCCATTCCCGACATTTCAGGCATGCGCAGGTCGGTTAACAGAATTGCGACATTGCAGGTTTGAAGCAGTTCAAGCGCCTGTTTGCCGCTTGTTGCAAAGTACTTTGTATAGGGCTCCTTGCGTAAAAAACGGCTTAATGAATCAAGCGTGTCTTGTTCATCATCAACAAAAAGGAGGGCAATGTCAGAGTCGTTCATATACGTTTATTCTTTATGAGAACATTTCAGTTGTGGTGACGGTCATGGGACGCGATAAGGCAAAATCAATAAAAAAACAGCAAGGCACAGATTCCAGTTAAAAGCGGAAATGCGTAACGGCAATGATCCTGTTTAAAAAGGTCAGCCGACATTATCACTAACGCACAATTAAAATGAGCTTACAAGTGCTGATAACAATATAAGTCAAACACTGAAAAAAGCTGTTCAGTTCAATGTGTAGTAGTTGAAAAATTTTTGAAGATGGCTGGTGTGACCGTTTGCCTCGCTCTCGGTGCTTGCCCGGGTGACGCTCATTTTGCGTAACAACTTCCACGTGTCAGGAGTTGATGCGGTCGCAAGTATCAGGGCAGCACACTCATTCAACAACATCGCCATGATTTTTTGCAGGGATGCAGATGGATTGGAAATGTGTTATATTAGCTGGTCATTTGTATCCGGAAAAAAAAGATAGTGAAATTATGAAGTTTCCTGTTTGTGAATATGCTGAATCAGAGGAGGGTTTTTACTCTCAGTGTGCCTCTTGCCCCATAGACTCCTCATCTTCGGGGTGCGCACTTGATAGGCTGGATGACGGTACTTACCAGTTTGAGGGGGTTACTCCCAATGGCGGAGTCAAGGCTCTCTTTTATTTCAGGGATAACGAGGGTAATCGGGTCACAAAGCGGGAAGCCATACATGTGGAGATTCATGAGTTGGACGATCTGGGCCATCTAATAACGATCCTTTACGGCATGGTTGATCCTGAAGGGATGATTTATCTGAAAAGTTCGAACCCTGAAAAAACTCATAATCAGCAAAATATACAGTAATACAGTATCCCCTTAGCCAATGACCCTGAACAAGCTCTATTTTGACGGTGGGGAGGAGATTCGTGACCTCACTATTGTCGGCGGTGGGCCTACTGGAATTTTTGCCGCATTCCAGTGTGGTATGAATAATATAAGCTGCCGGATTATTGAAAGTATGCCTCAGCTTGGCGGACAGCTCGCAGCACTCTATCCTGAAAAACATATTTATGACGTCGCTGGTTTTCCTGAAGTACCAGCCGCAGGACTGGTAGACAGTTTATGGACACAGACGGAGAGGTATAATCCAGAGGTTATTCTTGGCGAAACCGTTACCCGGTATCGCAAGCTTGAGGATGGATCATTTGAGGTTACGGTCAGTTCCGGCCGGGTTTTTCTGTCGAGAGCCCTTTTGATTGCTGCCGGGCTGGGTGCATTTTCACCCCGCAAGTTACCGCAGTTGAAGAATATTGACCATCTTGAAGGCAAATCAGTTTTTTATGCCGTCAAAAATATCAGTGATTTTGCTGCTCATCGAGTTGTTATTGTCGGCGGAGGCGATTCTGCGCTTGACTGGACCGTAGGTCTTTTGAACGCAGCGGCCAAGGTGACGCTGGTTCACCGGATGCATGAGTTTCAGGGCCACGGCAAAACCGCACGGGAGGTGGACGAGGCCAATGAGAGCGGTCGCGTTGATGTTTTTTTGAATACCGAGGTTAAGTCGGTTGATATGGAAGGGGAGCGGCTGACAGCCGTTCATCTTCGTTCGAAAAATGGCAAAACGGTCAGGATAGAAGCTGATCGTCTGCTTCTTCTTATCGGGTTCAAGTCCAATCTCGGCCCTCTTGCCGGGTGGGATCTTGAACTGGCCGACAATGCACTTGTTGTTGACAGTCACATGAAGACATCGGTTGACGGACTCTACGCGGCCGGTGACATTGCCTATTATCCGGGCAAGCTCAAGATTATCCAGACCGGATTAAGTGATGCCGCAATGGCGGTTCGTCACAGTTTAACCTATATCAAGCCGGGGGAAAAAATCCGCCATACGTTCAGCAGCCTGAAAGGGGCAAAGGAAAAGAGGAATGCACCAGATAAAGGCTGAGCCGTCATTACCCACCCCGTTGCAGGCGTGGATGCTTGCAGTTCGTCCGAAAACCCTGCCCGCCGGTGCGGTGCCGGTCCTTCTTGGCTCTGCCCTCGCGGCAGTTGACGGTCGCTTTCGCCTGCTTCCGGCCCTCGTTGCCCTGATCTGTGCACTTGGCATCCAGGTGGCGACCAATTTCATCAACGAGATCTATGACTTTCGCAAGGGAGCCGATACCGCCGAACGGCTTGGCCCCACAAGAACGGTAGCCGCTGGCATCATCAGTGAAAAAACCATGATCAGGGTATCGGCCTCGCTGGCTGGCGGAGTCTTTCTCCTTGGTCTTTATCTCGTCTCTACTGCGGGCTGGCCGATTCTCCTTATTGGTCTTCTCTCCCTGCTCTTTGCATGGGGCTATACTGGCGGTCCTTATCCGATAGCCTATTCCGGCCTTGGTGATCTTTTTGTCTTTATCTTTTTCGGGCTGGTAGCCGTTGGCGGCACCTACTACGTGCAGGCTCACCATCTTGTCCTGCCGGTACTGATTGCGGCTGTAGCTCCCGGAGCTTTTTCGGTCAACATCCTTCTGGTCAACAACATCCGCGACATTGCCACCGACCGGAGTGTTGGAAAAATGACCCTCCCTGCCCGTATCGGCGCCACGTGGGCCCGCAGGCTCTATGTTGCCTTGACGGTTGTGGCCTATCTTGTACCCGCTCTGCTGTGGCAGAACCATTACTCGCCCTGGGCAATGCTTTCTCTGCTCTCTCTTCCTCTCGCATTCGTGCTGATCAGGAAGCTCTACGCAAGCGAGGGGAGGGAGCTGAACCATGTTCTGGCCGGTACCGGAAAGCTGATGACCATCCACGGGCTTCTCTTTGCTTCCGGCCTTCTTGTTCCCCTGTTTCAATAATCACACGCCCCCGTCATGCACTCTGAAATGGTTCCGATAGCGCTCGTTCAAACCGCTTGTACAAGCTCCCCGACTGAAAATCTTGCCAGAGCCTGCGGTAAAATACGGGAAGCTTCCGCCGGTGGCGCCAGGATTATATGCCTGCAGGAGCTTTTTATTACCCGTTATTTCTGCCAGACGGAGGATTATGAATCGTTTACATATGCCGAACCTGTGCCCGGCCCATCGACACTGGTGATGCAGGAGCTGGCACGTGAGCTTGAGGTTGTGCTTGTTGTCTCACTTTTTGAAACAAGAGCGAGGGGACTGTATCACAACACCGCCGTCGTTATTGATGCTGACGGGAGCTATCTCGGCAAGTACCGTAAAATGCACATTCCTGACGATCCCGGCTTTTACGAAAAGTTTTATTTTACACCGGGCGATCTGGGCTACAAGGTTTTTAAAACCCGCTATGCTACTATTGGCGTCCTGATCTGCTGGGATCAGTGGTACCCTGAAGCGGCAAGGCTGACAGCGCTCAAAGGGGCGGAAATTTTGTTCTATCCAACAGCAATCGGATGGGCAACCAGTGAATGTTCAGCCGAAGTGCGTCGGGCGCAGCAGGAGGCATGGATAACCATACAAAAGAGCCACGCCATTGCCAACGGGGTTTTTGTGGCTGCGGCCAACAGGGTGGGAACCGAAGGTGATCTGGAGTTCTGGGGCAACAGTTTTGTCTGCGATCCATTTGGCCAGATCATCAAGGAGGCCGCACATCAACAGGAAGCCGTTCTTATTGCCGGGTGTGACCGGAGTCGTATGGCCTTTTACCGCTCGCACTGGCCATTTTTGCGTGATCGCCGGATTGAAACGTACTCCGAGTTGCAGAAACGCTATCTTGATGAATAACCCTCTTGATTGGCCTTTTTTTAAATACATTTTTTTCTTATGAATCTCTTTGGTACGGTCGTCTTTTGTACGCTGCTCATTACGTTTTTCGTCAAGCTGGTTTCGGAACTGCTGAATCTCAAAGCAGCGGGAGCCGGAGTGCCTGATGAGTTTGCTGGACTTTTTGATGAGGAGGCTTACCGGAAGTCATGCGACTATCTGCGTACCTCAACCCGCTTTTCATTATTTGGCGCGGCTGTTGATCTCTCTTTTCTTCTCATTTTCTGGTTTTCCGGGGGATTTAACTTGCTCGACCAGTTTTTGAGGGGGTACGGCCTTCATCCGATTGTGTGCGGTGTGCTTTATATCGGAGCGCTGTTGCTGCTCCAGTCGTTGATCGATCTGCCCTTCAGTATCTACAAAACCTTTGTTATTGAGGAGAAATTCGGATTTAACAAAACCACCCCGGCGCTTTTTGCGGCGGATATGTTCAAAACCCTTGCTCTTTCCCTTCTTCTTGGTATCCCTCTGCTTGGCGCAGTGCTCTGGTTCTTTGAGGCAGCCGGCTCGATGGCCTGGCTCTGGGCATGGGGCGGTATTACGATGGTCTCCCTTATCCTCCAGTATATTGCTCCAACCTGGATTATGCCGCTGTTCAACAAATTTGTGCCGCTTGAAGAGGGCGAACTGAAGAGCGCGATCATGCACTATGCCGCCAAAGTAGCCTTTCCGCTCACCGGCATTTACGTTCTTGATGGATCAAAGCGCTCGGCAAAGGCCAACGCCTTTTTTACCGGCTTTGGAAAACGCAAGCGAATCGCCCTTTTCGACACCCTCATCTCCGCTCATCCGGTTCCAGAACTGGTAGCGGTGCTCGCCCACGAAATAGGCCATTTCAAGAAAAAGCACATCATTATCACCATGGTGCTGACTCTCTGCAACCTCGGGGCACTCTTTTTTCTTCTCTCTCTCTTCATGAAAAACCGCACTCTTTTTGATGCGTTTTTCATGCATGATCTCTCCGTCTATGGCAGCCTGATCTTTTTCTCGCTGCTCTATACGCCTGTGCAGTGGCTGCTCTCTCTTGTCATGCAGGCTCTCTCACGCAAACATGAGTTCGAAGCCGATGCTTTCGCTGTATCGACCTTTGAAGGGGGCGCCACTCTGGCCGATGCCCTGAAGAAGTTATCGCGCAACAATCTCTCGAATTTGACACCGCACCCCTTCTACGTTTTTCTCAACTACTCCCACCCGCCGGTGCTGCAACGTATTCTGCGCATCAGAGAGCTTGCTGCCAGCAGCAAAGCAAAACCCTGAACGTATCTATTTTTATGACTGAGTCGAGTTATTTTATGCCCCCCGAATGGGCTTTTCATAAGGCAACCTGGCTCTCCTGGCCACACAGGCTTGAAACCTGGCCCGGCAAGTTTGAGCCGGTACCCGCCGTTTTTGTTGCAATCGCATCCTGGCTGAGCTCTTCCGAAGAGGTGCATATCAACGTGCTCGATGAAGCGATGGAGCGTGAAGTACTAACCCTCTTCCACAACGCACCGCACGAGCAACTGCGCATGGAGCGCATATTTCTTCACCGGATTCCAACCAATGACGCATGGTGCCGCGATCACGGGCCGAACTACGTTTTTCGTCAGAGCGTGGGGAAGCGTGAAAAAATTATCATGAACTGGGAGTACAATGCCTGGGGCAAAAAATACAGCTCCTACCATGAAGACAATGCCGTGCCGGATCGTATTGCCGCTCTGCAGCAGTTGCCGCTGGTGTCGCCCGGAATGATTCTTGAAGGAGGATCAATTGATGTTAACGGAAAAGGGCTGGTGCTGACGAGTGAAGCGTGCCTGCTCAATGTAAACCGCAACCCCGAACTGAGTCGTGAGCAGATTGAGCAGAAACTCGGTCGCTACCTTGGTATTGAAAAAGTTCTCTGGCTCGGTGACGGTATTGCTGGCGACGATACCGATGGCCATGTTGATGATATGGCCCGTTTTGTCAATGAGACGACCGTGGTGATTGCGGTTGAGGATGACCCGACTGACGTCAATTATGAAGCGTTGCAGGAGAACTACAGAAGGCTTCAAGGTTTTACCGACCTCAGCGGCAACCCGCTGAACGTCGTGAAACTTCCGATGCCTTCATCTCTTTCGTTCGAAGGGTTCCGTCTGCCGGCAAGTTATGCCAATTTCTATATCGCCAATACGGTGGTGCTTGTTCCGACCTACAACTGCTGGCAGGATCAGTCTGCTCTGGAGATCTTGCAGGAGTTTTTTCCCGGCAGGAGGGTTGTCGGCATTGACTCTACCGATCTTGTCTGGGGTCTCGGCTCCATTCACTGCATCACGCACGAAGAGCCTGAGTTACCCGCTTTATAGCAGTAACAAAAAAAGCGGATGGCTGCCATCCGCTTTTTTTGTAGTCTTCGTAATCAGTTTGTTATGATGCAAGGAGAGCTGCAAGGCTCTTGCAGTTTTCATCGACAATGGCCGCGGATACCTGAAGCGCTTCAAGCTCGGAGGCAGAAAGGTTGATTTCAAAAATCTGCTCAACGCCCTCTTTTCCAAGTTTGACCGGAACACCACAAAAGACACTCTCAATACCATACTGACCCTCAACAAGGGTTGTGCAGGGGATCACGCGTTTTTTGTCTTTGACAATTGCCTCAATCATCTCTACGGCTGAAGCTGCAGGAGCATAGAACGCGGAGCCGGTTTTCAGATAGTTGACAATTTCAATACCGCCATTCCGTGTCCGCTCTACAAGCGCGTCGATTTTATCCTGCGGAAGAAGCTCGGTCAACGGAATACCGGAGACATTGGTATAATTGACGACCGGCACCATGGAGTCGCCATGGCCACCAAGCACCAACGCACTGACATCCTGCATGGAAACGTCAAGCGCCTCAGCAATAAAGCTCTTGTAGCGTGCCGTGTCAAGCACGCCAGCCATGCCGATAACCCTCTCTTTTGGCAGACCACTGGCCGACCATGCAACAAAGGTCATGACATCGAGCGGGTTGGAGACCATGATGATAATCGGGTTGGCCGAATATTTCATCACCTGGGTTGTGACATCCTTGATGATTGCCGCATTTTTGTTCAGAAGATCCTCTCTTGTCATACCAGGCTTTCTTGCCAGACCCGCAGTAATCAAAATAATATCCGAATCGGCTGAGTCTTTATAGTCGTTTGATCCTGAAACCTGGGTATCGAACAATCCTACAGCTCCTGACTCATACATGTCGAGAGCTTTGCCCTGGGGAACACCTTCAACAATATCAATCAGAACAACCTCTTTGGCGAGTTGTTTTTCAGCAATGCGAAGAGCGGCAGTAGCACCTACATTTCCGGCTCCAACAACGGTGATTTTCATAATGCAATCAATAGTTAGTGATGTGAAATAAAAAAAGCCGTCCTACACAGCAAGACGGCTTCCCTCGATTTAAACTTCTTATATCGGCAACTCCAAATCAGCAAGGCATAATGTTGACCTGCTTTTTGTTGTTCCGTCCGTTGCGGAAGGTCACTACACCGTCGATCAGAGCAAAAATGGTATGATCACGTCCCAACCCGGCATTGATGCCCGGCTTGATAACGGTGCCTCTCTGACGAAGGATAATGGTACCCGCGGCTACGGTAGAACCGCCTGCAGCTTTTACTCCGAGATATTTCGGATTACTGTCGCGACCGTTTTTTGTCGATCCGCCACCTTTTTTATGAGCCATAACAAAAAATTAACGTTAAAAATCCTGTGAATTCTCTTAAAGCGAAATAACTTCGATCTGGGTCATCTGCTGACGGTGTCCGTTCCTTGACTGGTAACGTTTTCTGCGTTTCTTCTTGAAAACGATAACCTTTGTATCCTTGACATGATCAAGAACTTTTGCCTGAATACTGCCGTCAGGATTCAGAACGGTATTTGCTCCGTCAATGTGGGCCATGGTTTTGATTTCCATGGTTTCGCCAATTGCGTTTTTTTGCTTGGGGACGAAGAGCGTATCTCCCTGTCTTACCAGATATTGTTTGTCGGAAATCTTGATCAGCGCCTGCATTACACAAATATTTTAGTGATAAAGGTCTCAAATATAATATTAATTCCCTGAAAATCAAATTACTGAAAGAAGTGTCTTTAATTGATAATTGAGGGTGGAGAGGTATTTGGGGGGGTTGTTTATTAAGTTGCGCTGCAGTAGCTTCTTTTTCATGAAGCGGTCGGCGCTTGCCGCTCTCTAACAGGTTTCATAATTGATTATTAACACAATGAGCAAAGCCGAGGTTTCAACCCAGAAAGAGCATTCTCCCATGATGCGCCAATATCTGGAGGTAAAGGAGCGCTATCCTGATTTTCTGCTGCTCTTCAGGGTCGGAGATTTTTACGAAACCTTTTTTGACGATGCGTGCACGATTTCGGCCGCCTTGAACATTGTGCTGACCAAACGCACCGTTGATATACCCATGGCGGGCTTCCCTCATCATGCAAGTGAGGGGTACATTGCCAAACTGGTCAAAAAAGGGTTCAAAGTGGCGGTCTGCGACCAGGTTGAAGATCCGGCGGACGCCAAAGGAATTGTCCGGCGGGAAATTACCGACATCATCACTCCCGGTATCACCTACAGCGACAAGGTGCTCGACGACCGGCACAACAACTATCTCTGCGCCGTCGCCTTTCTCAAAGAGGGAAGGACGCAGCTTGCAGGTGTCGCCTTTATTGATGTGACCACGGCTGAATTCAAGATCGCCTCACTTCAACCCGAAGAGCTCAAGGAATTCATTCTTTCACTCCACCCCTCGGAAGTGCTGCTCTCCTCCGCCGAGAGAGAGCGCTCGGAACTGCTGAAAAAGTTGCTTCCTCCTGAAACGCTTATCACCGAAGTTGATTCATGGATGTTCAGCGAAGATCAGGCGCGGGAGGTGCTTGCCCGGCAGTTTAAAACCCACTCCCTCAAAGGCTTTGGCATTGATGCCAACCGTGCGGGCAAGGTGGCCGCCGCCGTTATTCTCCAGTACATCGAAGAGAACCGCCAGAACCGATTGCACTATATCACCAGGATAGGGGAGCTGCACAGCGCCGAGTACATGACCCTCGACCTGCAGACCAAGAGAAATCTTGAAATTATCTCCTCCATGCAGGATGGCACACTCAACGGCAGCCTCCTCCAGGTGATTGACCGCACCCGCAACCCCATGGGCGCAAGGCTTCTGCGCCGCTGGTTGCAGAGGCCCCTCAAGCGGGTGGGGGAGATCCAACTGCGTCTTGACGCCGTCGGAGAGCTCTCTGAAAAGCAGGCAATGCGCGAGGGCCTTTGCGAACAATTGTCGGCCATCAACGATCTTGAACGCTGCCTTGCGCGTATTGCAACCTTCCGCACCATCCCAAGAGAGGTGCGCCAGCTCGGTCTCTCGCTTTCGGCCATTCCGCTTTTGCAGGAACTGTTGAGCGGGGCTCAATCGGCCCGCCTCAGCACCCTCGGGGCCTCACTGAAACCGCTGCCGGAACTTGCCGAATCCATACAAAAAGCTATCGACCCGGAATCAGGCGCATCAATGCGCGATGGCGGCTACATCCGCAGTGGCTACCACGCCGAGCTCGATGAACTGCGTGCCATTGCCTCGACCGCCAAAGATCGCCTCTTGCAGATTCAGCAGGAGGAGCGGGCTGCCACCACCATCTCTTCGCTCAAAGTGAGCTTCAACAAGGTCTTCGGCTACTACATCGAAATCAGCCGGGCCAACAGCGACAAGGTTCCCCCCTATTACGAAAAGAAGCAGACCCTTGTCAACGCAGAGCGCTACACCATTCCTGCCCTGAAAGAGTATGAAGAGAAGATTTTGAACTCCGAAGAGAAAAGCTTTCTGCTCGAAGCGCAGCTCTTTCATGAGCTCTGCCTGCTCATTTCCGGAAACGCTTATGAAATACAGGAAAATGCGGCACTCATTGCTGAAATCGACTCCCTTTGCTCCTTCGCCCTCTGTGCCACCCAGTACGGTTACTGCAAGCCGGAGATCATGGCGCACGAAAGGCTGCTTATTGTTGGTGGCCGCCACCCGGTGCTCGAAAGGATGATGAGCGCCGAAGAGCCTTACGTGCCGAACGACTGCCTCTTTGACGACAAACAGAAAATGCTCATCATCACCGGCCCCAATATGGCAGGCAAAAGCTCCTTTTTGCGCCAGACCGGCCTTATTATTTTGCTGGCACAGGCAGGGAGCTTCGTACCGGCAGAGCGGGCGGAAATCGGGCTGGTCGACCGGATTTTTACACGGGTTGGTGCTTCCGACAACCTCGCATCCGGCGAAAGCACCTTTCTGGTCGAAATGAACGAAGCGGCCAGCATTCTCAATAACGCCACCTCCAAAAGCCTGCTGCTGCTCGACGAGATCGGGCGGGGAACCAGCACCTTCGACGGCATGTCGATTGCCTGGTCGATGAGCGAATATATCTGCCGTGCAATCGGTGCCAAAACCCTTTTTGCAACCCACTACCACGAACTTGCCGAACTGGAGAGCCGGCTGCCCGGCGTGGTCAACTACAACGCCACCGTCGTAGAAACCGCCGACAGCGTCATCTTTCTGCGCAAAATTATTCGTGGCTCTACTGACAACAGCTACGGCATCGAAGTGGCCAAAATGGCCGGAATGCCTGCGGAGGTGATTACCCGCGCCAGAGAGATTCTTGCGGGGATGGAGAAACGTGACATCGAAATTCCCCCCAACCGGCCACCCAAAATCAAAAGTATGCAGATCAGCCTTTTTGAAGAGTCCGACAACCGGCTTCGGAGCGCCGTTGAGGCGCTTGACCTCGACCGCCTGACCCCACTTGACGCCCTCCTTGAGCTGAAAAAGCTTCAGGAACTCGCACGCAACGGGGGGAGCTACTGATGACGATGGAAGAGCAAAAAAAGGTACTGCTCATATTTATCCAGGCCGACAGCGGCGTTGACGGAGCCGCTTCGCTCGACAGCGCCACAGCAAAACGAAGCCTCTTCACCTCCCTGAAAGACACAGCCCTGAGCAACATCATCCGGCGGGCACAGTTTGCCATTCCGCCCCTCGCGCTGATGATTCTCAGCTCACAGCAAGTAACGGGCGTGAGCCAGACCATCTGCGACCTTCGCTTCGACAAGCTTCCCCTCGACCAGCACTGGGACATGGCCGGTATCAGCGTCCAGACCGGCGCCGTCAAACCAGCCTTTGAGCTGGCCCATGCGCTCCGCTCAAGAGGAATCAAGGTGGTGCTTGGCGGACCCTACGTCACCATCTTCCCCGACCAGTGCCGCGACCACGCCGACGCCCTCGTTATTGGGGAGGCCGACGACATCTGGCGCGAGGTGCAGGAGGATCTGCTTGCCGGAAGCCTGAAAGCGGAGTACCGGGTTTCAACCTTTCCCGACCTCTCGATTGAACGCACCGTCACCAAAAGTGCGCTCGACATCAAGAGCTACTTCACCTCCAACGTCGTGCAGACCACCCGGGGCTGCCCCTACAGTTGCGACTTCTGCAATGTCCACGTCATGAACGGCCACCGGCTGCGCCACCGAAGCATCCCCGCCGTTCTCAGGGAGGTCGAAACCTTTCTGAAAGAAGACAAGCGGATCTTCTTCTTCCTCGACGACACCATCAACGCCGACGAAACGTACGCTGAACAACTCTTTCGCGAACTCGAATCCTTCAAAATAAAATGGGTAGGCCAGGCCACCACCGCTCTCGGCGAAAAGCCCCGACTGCTCGACGCCTTCGCCCGCTCAGGCTGCGGCGCCCTGCTGGTTGGTATCGAAAGCCTCGACGACGGCAGCAACCACGCCCACAAAAAGTTTCACAATCCCTCCAACCGCCAGGTGGAGTGCATCAAGAATATCCGTCGTGCCGGTATCTGCGTCTACGGCAGCTTCATTTACGGCCTCGACGAAGACAGCCTTGAACTCCCCGCCAAACTGGAAGCCTTTATCGAAGAGACCGGCATCGACGTGCCCGGCATCAATCTTCTGCGCCCCATTCCCGGTACCGGCGTCTTTGATCGTCTTGCACTCGAAGGGCGCCTGCTCCACTCGCCCCACGATCATGACGCCTTCAAATTTTCATGGGGTCAGGAGATGCTCTACAAACCCCTGCGCATTCCGCTGCAAGAGTTCATCCCAAGCTACACCGCCCTCACCAGCCGCGTTTTTACCGTGCAGAATGCCATCAAGCGGGCTATGCGTGCGCCCCGGTTGCGCTCAGCGGTGCTGATGTTCAATCTTCTCTACGTCCACATGTACGGCATGGCCCGCAAGGATTTGCTGCGGCAATTGCACGAATTGGATTGATGTGAATTGTGCGTCAGAGCGGGACGCCCCCTGCGGTGTGTTGGTAATCATGGTGCCGGATAATCCCAAAAATAAACCGTAGGGGCACGGCATGCCGTGCCCTTTGTGATGATGTTGGTTACAGTCTTTTTTTATATATAGTTATACGTTTAAAATCAGGTCAATTCCATTTCATAAATTGTTAGATGCACAGGGAGACGCAGCAGATGAGCGAGACCTTTCTCTACGACCTTTTTCTTAGCCACAGCTCAAAGGACAAGGCCGTCGTGCGCCCGCTGGCGGAGCGGTTACGGACGGACGGCCTGAAGGTCTGGTTCAATGAGTGGGAGCTGAAGCCCGGCGACAGCATCCCGGCAAAGATTGAGGAGGGGCTGGAGCTCTCCTGCGTGCTGGTGCTCTGCATGTCGGCCAATGCCTTTGGCTCGGATTGGGCGCAGTTGGAGAGCGGCACCTTCCGCTTCCGCGACCCCCTGAACAAGGAGCGCCGATTCATTCCCCTGAGGCTTGACGAAGCGCCCATCAAAGGCTCTTTGGCACAATTCCTTTACATCAAATGGCTTCCGGAGGAGTGCGATCAGGAGTATGCGAAGCTCCTTGAAGCCTGTGGATCTTCAGTTAAGCCGTCTGTAGTAAAATATGTCGCTTTTGAGCAGATTAGAGTAAAAGCATTAAGGGTTTCCCGCTGGCACACGGATTCTATCCTACTCGTTTAGTCCAAACGGAAAGTTCGTACTTTCAGGTGACAGTTACAGATCTGTGCGGTTATGGGACTTGGAAAGCGGGTACTGCTTGCGTGTGTTCGAAGGACACTCCGGTTTTTCTCGTTATCGCAAACTCAAAAGGCGAAGTCCGCTGGATGGAAATCCGTGACTGACTGAAACGCGAAAGCGACAACGGACAGAAAACGGTGAAGCAGATCATCTTTGAGGGTGAGCGGTTTGACGTTCTGAGTGTTCGCCGCTGGCGGGAAAAGGTTCTTTCAGGCAGTCATTGATAGCCTGTGGTTACTTATGACTCCCTGAAACTGGATTATACCTTGTCTTTTCAAAGGGTGAAGTTGGTAGCTCATTACGGCGTTACTTTTTAGAAAACGTTTTATAAGACCGAATATCGTACTATATTAGGTTTTAAGAAGTCAGGAAAAAGGGCGAAATGCATATTACTACCGACATCAAACCGGTCACTTATCTTAAGGCAAAAGCGGCGGATCTTCTTGATCAGATCAACGATACGCGTCGTCCGGTTATCATTACCCAGAACGGTGAGCCGAGAGCTGTTCTTCAGGACCCGAAAAGCTATGAAGAGATGCGCAATGCGCTTGGTTTGCTGAAACTGCTTGCCCAGGGTGAAGAGGATATTCGCAATGGTAACATTCGCCCGCAAGAGGAGGTATTCAGTGACCTTGAACGCCTTTTAAGAGAGCCTGAGTCATGAGCGCAGGCTTCAGGGTTTTATGGACTGAAGTTGCTGAAAAGGATCTCGGGGAGATTATAGCCTTTATTGCAGGCGATAATCCTCAAAATGCTTTGCATGTTCTGGAAAAAATCAGGGATAAAGCAGCAGCATTGTATATCTCTCCAGAGCGAGGCAGGGTTGTTCCGGAACTTCATTCCTGTGGTATTTTTGTCTATCGGGAGCTGATTATTTCTCCGTGGAGGTTGTTGTACCGAATAGCAGACAGCAACATTTATATAACGGCGGTACTCGACAGTCGCCGCAATGTTGAAGATATTCTTTTGCACCGACTCATTCAGTCGTAATCACTTTTATTAGGATTTCCCTGTTTTACCCTGCAACTTTATAGGTTTGCCCCACAGGAAGAAAGCCCGCAACATCACCGGTTGTAAGACGTGACCGGATATGCTCAAACAACGTAATCGTCTCTTTCGAGTATAATCGTTCACCACCAATTTTATTTTGGGGATACTCAAATCAAATCCTGCCCTGATAGCGGAAGTATCTTCTCGATCTGTCTCCTGGTTTTGAAGCTTTACTCCTTTCCGGTACTCTTTGGCGTAGAGCTTAGCGGTTGTTTGTTCACCAGCCGCTAAGCTCTACGCCAAAGCTCTGCTGACTGACCGCTTCCGGTTCATGGGCAATGGTGGTTAACAGTACCCGTGCAGCCCGGTCAGGCTGACGCCGCTTTTGTTCCCAATCTTGCACGGCACGAACATCAAACCCAAACTGCAAAGAAAATTCTGATTGTGTAAGTCCCAAGCTGTTTCGGATAGACTTGACGTCAACCTCCTCTGGCACATGGGGGCGTTTCAATAACGGTTATCAGAACTTTGGATAAAATATGAATGCACAGTGCCGGAAGGAATTGATGAATTTGGTGCAATACCCAGCACGATCATCACTCTCAAGGATGCAAGCTGCCAGATGATTCCTCAGTCAAAAGGACTTGACGGGTGCGAGGCGATTAACTGTTCAACACGCGCAATACCGTGTCGGGAGCTTTTTTGACAAGATTCAGCAAAACCAGTGCCGGGCCATGCGGTTTGCGGTCACCCCGTTCCCAATGTCTCAGTGTGGCGACACTGATGCCGAACGCAGAGGCAAACTCATCCTGCGTCAGGCGCGTTTCCTGCCGGATGCTTTTGACGTTGACGGGTTCCGGCTGAAACACTCTGACCTTGACTGTTTTTCCCTCTGAATAATCAACAGCCTCTTCCAATCCCTTTTTTATACTCTCAAAAACGTTATCCATTTTTATCTCTTATAGTTTTGAACTAAAATCTTTGTCAGCCCGGCCAGCTCATTTCGTTCTGCTTTGGTCAGGTTTCCTTGCTCACTTTTACTGAACGCCGTTAACAGAAAAAGCGGCATATCAGGATTGTGAAAAAAGTATATGATGCGAGTGCTGCCACTTTTTCCCTTGTTCCCTGTAGCCCATCTCAATTTTCGAACACATCCTGTTCCCTCCTGAGTTGTGCCACTTTTTGAAAATCTGCCGACCCGAAAAATTAAGTCATTTTTTTCTTTGTGGTTAGCATTTTCTGATTTCCGAGTTTTCGCACTAATGGTATCTTGCGTCCATGCGCGGAGACTTGACAATCAGAAC
>CAJAIK010000048.1 GCA_903939765.1 uncultured Chlorobiaceae bacterium
AATGTCTCCCCAGTAATGGATAACGCGGTCACGCAGCCACTCGACTAAGGCCAAATTCTCGAATCCGTAGCCAGCTCCGAAAATCACCATTGCCTTGGGAAGCTCGGGGAAGGCTAAAAAGTTGATTTCGTTCTCGGTGATGAAGACCTTGGTAACAGGCGGCTCCAGTCGGGCAAAGGTTGCCTGCGTCACCGTGATATCCTGATCGGTCTCCGTCGAGAGCAGCGCCAGTGCTGGGTCAAGAATCCGGAAACGCACCCGCAGGGGTTTATCCTGAAAGCCATAACGGCGGCAGAACCCGCTGGCTCCGGTGGCTGTTGTGTCAATCTCTTCCGGCGGAAGGACGAGGTCGAAGAGCTCCCCAAGCACGCACCGGTGCCCTTCGATAAATTTGCTGTGTACGCCGGGGAGGTCGATCTGGCGCAGGTAGATACCAGGCCGGGGATGTTTGATACGCCAGGCGACAATGGCGAGGATGCGCGGCCACTCTTCGGCCAGTTCAAGGGCTCGCAGGGGTCGTTTTCCGAGCCAGGGGAGAAGCGCGGGCTGCCAGTCGCGGGTGATCGTGAGCATGGCGGCGAACTGTTGGGCTTCTCGCCGTTTGCCAATCCAGCCAAGAGCGTCGTCGAGTGAGTTAATCCAGATTTCTGCCGGAAGTTCATTGGCTCCCAGAATGCGGTGGTTGACGCTGCGCCACACAATGCGGTAGTGTTTGGCTGCGCTGGAGAGTTGCGCAATCCAGTCGCGCACTTCCTGAAAAGAGTCGCTTAACTCTCTGGAGTCGGGCCCTTTCAGCGTCAGGCGACGGGGAAAGGGCTCCTCGCCGCCAATCATGGCGGAGAGGATGAGGCCCCGATCCCAGAGCTTCTGCACCTGGGCCTTGAGTTCGGCGGGGGTTGTCCAGTTCATTATTCTATCGCTTTCTCTTTTTCGGCGCGATACTCTTCGATGGTGAGGTTGCGCAACTCCGAGCAGCGTCCATCCTTGTTGTGGACAAAGCCGACACTGGAGACAAAGGGTTCGATGATGTGGATTTTCTGCAAGGGCGTGACGATGAGCAGTTGCAGGTTGAGCTGGGCGAAGAGTTGCAGGCCTTACTGGGCCGATTCGTCGGAGCCGCGTCCGAAAGCCTCGTCGATAACCACAAAGCGGAAGGAGCGGGAGCGCACGGCGCCCCACTCCAGACCGAATTGATAGGCAAGGCTGGCGGCAAGTACCGTGTAGGCGAGCTTCTCTTTCTGCCCTCCGGATTTGCCTCCTGAATCAGCGTAGTGTTCGTGTTCGCTGTTGTCTTCGCGCCACCGTTCGCTGGCGGCAAAAACAAACCAGTTGCGCACGTCGGTCACTTTGGCGGTCCAGCGCCGGTCGAGGTCGGTATACGCTTCACGGCCACGGAAGCGGTCGATGATGCGGCGCACCTGGAGGAATTTGGCTTCGGAGTATTGCGCGTCATCCGAGCCGGTCAGCGTCCCTTCGGTGCAGGCTCGCAGCTCCGACTGAAAGTCACGGATGTCGGCGTCGGGGCTGATTTGTACTTCGAGGGTGATGTATCGGCCCGGATTGTAGTCGATTTGCGTGAGCGATTCGTTGAGCCGCGTAATGCGCTCCCTGATGGTCTCTCGTTCGCGGGCCAGTTGCGACTGAAAATTGGCAACCTCCCGGATGGTATTTTCGTTGAGCAGCTCCTTGAACCGCCCCTCAAAGCGCGGCAGGTCGTCGGCCTGGACTATGAAACGTTTGAAAAGCTTCGGAACCCTGACAAATTTATGAAGGTTTGCAATGGCGGATACTGTATCGAATGGGAGTGTGGCGCTGATTTGTCGGCAGACACCATTGATGTGCGATGGGGGGTTGCCAGCTTGTTACCGTTGAAATAAAAATTTGTCGTAATTCGCTTATGAGCCAATTCAAAACCAGACGACTCCATTTTCATCACGTTTACCAACTGCACGATAGCCTTTGCCGATTCGAACAGAGTAAATCGGAAGGCTGTTGTGAATTCGCTTGAAGCGTAAACCTGGATGCCATGGATCCAGCATAAATTGTCGGTATACCTCCCTCGCTTGTTGTTGGACACTTTGCGGCAACTCGTCAAATAACTTGCGGAATTTTGAGGTGATGCATTATTTCAAAGTTTATCGGGATCAAGTACTGCACACTTGCCCGCACAAATCTCTTCATCAGCCTCTTCGGAAAGCATTGCCAAGGTATCCTGACTGGATGCAAAACTTTTATCCCAACGGAAATCATCATTAATTTCTTCAAGAATCAATGCCGCAAGGGCATTTTGCTCATTATCGGACAATGTCTTGACTCGATTGACTGCTTGTTCAAGGAGCGTTGTCATAATGGTTTCTTCATTGTTAATGCACGTAATGCAACCTCGCCCAAACTGAGGTGATGTTGCTCGAAATGTACTGCTTTTTCAGAAAATTGTATAACATGCTTTTTGGGATTCACTGGAAGACTATTGTCCAACCGGGCAATTTAGTCAGCAGCTTGCTGAGCAAACTGAGTAGTTGAATGGAGGAACGCGGTACAGGGATTATGCGTATGCGCGGGTGCCATGCTGAATCACGGGCTTGATGAACCGCTGATCACGATAGCCGATAACGAGGTTGTGGTGGTATTGAGAGGCCCGGGGGAAGATATGAATCGAATACGGATTCCGGAAAACATTACTGCTGGTCTCAGTCCTTCAGTTGCTGCAACGTTGAATGAACGACAAAAGGTGGTGCTTGCCGAAATTGTTAAAAATGGCACTGTTTCCACCGGATGGATCACGAAAACCCTTGGTATTGTGAAAGATACCGCTGCCATGGATATCAAGGAGCTTGTTGTCTATATGGCTTGATTGTACCCAAGGGTCAAGGGCGAGGACGGCATTATGTCCTCAAAACATAATGCTCCATAATCGTCCGTTAATCGTCCGTTAATCGTCCGAAAATTGCCCATCCGGGTGTCATTAATCCTGCATAACTTGTCGGTAAACCATTCTTTCGAGAGCAGGTAGCCTTTTTACATTTTTGAGCCATAGAGTGGCAGGTAAAAAACTTCCGCGAGTTCATTGTCCGCAGCGGCCAATTGCGGGATTTCCTGTACAGGTTGCCGATGCAATTTTTGATGGGGTAAGCCTCAAGGCAAAGGCGTTTTTCTGAAGTGGATGGAGTGATGTCGCTGTGGGCTGTTTCGGGCTGATGTGATTTTTTTATAAAAGGTTCAAGCGCAAAAAAAAATCTATTGCAACAAAAAAAAGGAGTATTTCATCCGATTTTATCATTAAAACCTGAGAAAATTCGTAAATTTTTCTCAGATTTATAGTGATCTAATTGTAAAGTGTGCATGTAGTTGTGATATTCGAGAAGAATAATTTGGAATTACGTTTTTTGGTATTTTATTTGTGTTTTCGTATTGAAAATTTGAAATTATTTTTAGATTAACAATCTATTTTTTGTATTCTGTAGAGTTAATTCTTTTGAGGGTTAGAAAGTATGGTCTTATTTCTGGCTCCTTTTGTCGGTATGAATAAAACCACATTGTATGGATATCAAAGAGCTTTTACAGTTTTCATTCACTATAGTTGGTATTAAAGCCCCATGGATTTCATGGGTAGCTGCTTTGGGGTTGATTTTATGGCCTTTATACGAGTTAAGAATAAGGTTACATCATTTACAAACTCAAAATAAGAAAGCAACGTTAGCTGCCATTGAAACAATAAATGGTCTGATAGATCAATTTTCAATTCGAGGAAGCCAAGGGCGTGATGCTCAAGTAATAGCTTATCTTGATAAAATATTTGATGATAGCCAAGTTATATCTTTTCCATGGAACTCATTCAAGACAAAATTGATTCGCAGGGAGTTTGCTGGCGAATCTGAAGAATTCAATGATAGAGAACAGGTGTGGTCTTCATGCTCTGCTGCTGACGTATATAATGAGTCTATTTCGTATGCGAAAGGCTTTAACAAGCAACGGTTTGTTGCAATACCCGGAATACTAACGGGTATTGGGCTTCTTTTTACGTTTTTAGCCATTCTCATTGGTCTGTTAGATGTTAAAATTCTTGACAATAAAGTACACGGGCTGGAAGGGCTTATTGGTGGTCTTTCCGGTAAGTTTATTTCTTCTATTGTTGCTCTTTTTTCGGCAACAATTTTTCTGTTTGTAGAGAAAAGCGTGTTTTATAAGATGAACGCAGTCAGGCACTCTTTAATCGATGCTATGGATAAACTTTTTCCAGTTCGCACAGAGGCTCATTTTCTGGACGAACTGTGCCAAACAATGAAAAGCCAGAACGCTGCATTTAGAACGTTTAATTCTGATTTATCGGTAGGTCTACGAAATAACATCAGTGAGAGCATGGGTCCGATACTTGATCGGGTTGTCACTGCGATAGGGGAGCTTAAAGAGTTAACCCGAGGCTCGCAAGCTGAACTCTTGGGCGTTCTCAGAGAGGCTAAAGAATCAGAAAAGGGAGAGATAAGCGGAAAAATTGAAGAATTGCTGGAAGACTTAAAGGTGTCACTATCCTCTTCTATAAAGGAGATGAGCAAGGAGTTTAATAAATCACTAACTGGCAGCGCTCAGGATCAGTTTAGCAATGTGGTAGAAAAGATTGGGCAGACGGCTGAAATACTCAGTAGGATGAATAATCAATTTACTGGAACACAGGATGCGTTAAAAGAATTGATTGATTTATCCAAGATTACGACAAAGAACCAGCTTTCCGAGGGTTCAGCGGAACTGAAAAAGATGGTCAATAATCTTGATAGCTCAATGTCTACAATAGAAACAAGATTTGCTGATTTGAGTGATACTATGCGAAAATCTATTGAAGGTTCAGCAGAAAAATCATCTCAGGCTGCTGACGGTATTATCACAAAAGTTGGAGAGCTTAACCAGCAAAGTGTTGAGAAGTTTATGGAGGTTTTGAAGAAGCATGAAGGGCAGTTGGACAGAGTTGATCAACTTAAAGAAAAATTGCAATCTGCCGTGGAAGAGTTTGGTACTTATGTAACTGGCTATAATGAGATTAACGCAGGGATGAGGTATGTTGCAGAAGATGTTAAAATTGCCATGAATTCGCTTTCTTCCTCTGTTCAAAAAATGAAGGAAAGTCAAGACTCTATCAAAGATGTCGCTGAACTGGCAGCCTCACAAGTAAAGGAACTCAATACATCACAAGAGTTGCAGGTCGAAACATGGATGAATATTGAGACATCAATGGAGCGTTATCGCGAGGTTTTTGATACAGTTGAGAAAAGTGCATCGCATGTTCTTTCGGATATCACACTTCATCTGCAGCAGTTTTCCAGTGCCACTCAAGATCATTTTAATAAAACAGTTACGGTTGCAAATGACCACGTTACTCATGCTGTTGGTCAACTCGGAGCTGCGATAGATGGCCTAAGTGAAAAGCTTGAAGAATTAGGTGAGGTGGCTGAGGAAATCAGTAGCATAAAAAATAAGCTGACTAAATAATCGTAACTATGGAGGAGGAAACGAATTCTGGGATTGCAAATTCATTTACCGATTTGATGACCTCACTTATGGTCATATTTATTTTGCTTTTATGCACATTTATGAATAACGCATTTGAAGAGAGCCAAAGTACAAGGTCAATGATTTTAGGTAAACTACAATTGCAACTTAAAGATTATGTAACACAAGGAGTTAAAGTAGAGTCTGATCCAAATGATCCTCTTGCTTTACTTATTTTAGTCCCTGAAGGGCTTCTTGAATTTGAGGTTGATCGTTTTGAAATACCTCCTCATGGTAAGGACTTTCTTGTAGGTTTTATACCAAAACTTACTGATACCATTTATAATAAAGAGTTCCGTGATGATATCAGTTCCGTTGTTGTTGAAGGGCATACTGACGCAACAGGCAGCGACACACATAACCTGAAATTAAGCCAAAACAGGTCAATGGAGGTCGTGAGTGAATCAATTAATATCATGGAAAGTCAAGTGGTTGGTCAACATAAAGAAAAGATTGACTATTTTCTTCGTGTTTTGTCTGCAAGCGGGCGAGGGAAGCAGGATTTAATGATAGTTGAGGGAAAAGTAAATTCAAAACTGAGTCGTAGGGTTGTTTTTAAGATCAGAGTTCGTTCATTTGAAGAGAAAAAAGTTCAAACTCAGTTAACCAATGTTTGAATTACAAGTCACATTGAATGAATTGAAAGGGCTGCCTCGACTATTCGATAATTTCACAAGGCAATTGGCTCTCAAGGCTGATGAAGAGTATTTTCCAAATATCAGGCAACTCATTGTAGAGATCGATAGTCGGTCACCGGAAATTGTTGCACCTAAGTCGCCCCGTCCAGAATATCGGCTACAATGGGACAGTTACCGTCAAGGAAAAAGGGCTGGAATTGATAAGGTTGCTTTAAAATGGCTTTGCTGGGAGAGTGATATTGTTCATGATCCTGAATTTGCGAAGTATCTCTATCGCCATATTGATGCTGCAAGGGTAAGGGTTGTCAAGGGTCTTGTATGGTCTCTTCACCAGAAATGGTCAAAACAACTACCAAAAAAAGAGATTACTGAATATACCGCCAAGCAACTTGCTTCATATTCCGGAACCGATCGTGCTTTGTTGAAATGGAAGACAGATATTGTCACCATTATCGGAGAAAATGGCCCGACCAATTTTGCAAAAAATAACTTACTGAAAGAACTCAAAAGCCCCAAAGTCGCTTCAAAAGAGTGGGCTATCTACGAATTTTCTGAGTATATCTATTCTGCTGTTGCGTATGCTATAAATATATGTATAGAAAAAATAAACAGTTACAAAGATATTGTCGATTATTTGTTTAAGGATCTCTTTACATGGTCAGGTTGGGAGAGTGATCGTGCAGTGCTTGATGATAGTGTAAAAAAACTGTTATTACATCCTGAGGTAAGTCAAATTAAAGACCGACTTAAAACTTCAATTTTAAATCATCCCTTGTTAGGTGACCCTCGTTTGCCTGCGAATAGAAATAAGTGGGTCGGAGCAGAATCAAGCGCTGTTCGGCAGTTTATTATCTGGCTTTCAAAAGATGATATTCACTTCTTTTTCGATCATGTTTTAAAAGGGCAAGACCCCCATGGTAGAATGCCTTTTTGGCTTAAATATCTTGACAAGATAGTTTGTTCTCGGTCGTTGCTCTCTGCTAATACAGCAGTTCAATTTAAAAGAAATATAGATATCAACTTTGGATTACTCTCGAACACGCAGAACAGAGCGGCATTTATCCTTGATTTTGGAAAAATTGTTGCTGTTGAGTTTAGTGATGCAGGCAAAGGGTGTGTGTATCTTTTCCAACGAGATGAATTTGACAAATCAATTCCTGATATGTGGACATCCAATTTTATCCCAGAGTATTTTCTGAAAAATCAAGACTTACCATCAGAATGTCGGGTGCGGCACACTGGATATTGGGAAAGCAAAGTGGAAAATGTCCTTGCAAGTTATGGGATTAGGTTATTTTCAAGTTATGGGTTTCGGTTATGACGTGGATTTTATCGGAGCCGTTGAGGGGAGTTTATATTTCTGCTGAAACCGATGGTCTGCATATTCTCAGTAAGGAGGTTGATATTACATCTCCCGATATAGATTTTCCTACTACATTAACGTCGCTTGGTAAACGACTTCCAGCCCTCATACCGCAATTACTTGAGCTTGGTCTCATTGAGAAAAATGAGTTTGGTGTTATTATTCCTTATAAAGCTCTTCTGGAACTACCAGACTACGAGATTTATGCCTTCGAAGAGTTGGCTCCAACTGCACCATTTTTTTGTGAACTCTCTTCACAAGGTACACTTGGTCTTTCTGATTTCAGTTATCGTCTGAAGTTTTACTATGGCAGTAATCAAGTATATTTTGAAAAAAGAGTTGGTTGCTTTGTAACTACTTCGGTCGGCGATATATACTGTCTCGACAGGCAAACATACTCATTAGTAAGAGCAATTGAAATATTTCGTAATCTAACGTCAGCCGAAAAAATAGCATCCAAAGGGTTGATCTCCTTTGCTGAAATTCGGGAATTAGCGACAGGGCTTGGCGCACAAATTGATCACTTTATTCAAGGGAATAAGGTTTTGATTGCTCCTTCTTTGGGAGTTGATCTTATTGAAGAACAAAATGGCGGTATTTCATTTGCTCCATTCATTGAGGGCATTCCTCAAGAAGCGTTACGAAGAGTGTTTCTGAGATCTGAGGATTTGTCGAGTCTTCATATAGATGACGGTACCGGCGGTCGCATAAGGGTGTTGTTCAGCGAGGAGCAACAAGAGGCATTAAAGCGCATGGCTAATGTTCGACACCTCACAGGACGAGATAAAATTGATATTTTAAGAAATCCTACGGCTGTATTTGATGGCGTTGCTGGTGAAGTAGATCTTTGTATAGGGAATTTTGGGCCTCGGGTGAAAGCTATTGGTAAATTCCCTTCAATTTCAATACCTTTTATTAAAAACGCACAAACTGGTATATTCGAAGACACAAATCCTGACAGCCTCACTAAAGATCGTAAATTTGACGCTGGCATTGAAGTAACCTATTCTGACGGTGAAAAAGAATCTATTAAGTTTGCCGCAGTAAAGGATGTTGTTGAATTCTACAACGAAGCTCAATCAGCACTTAACTCTGGCAAAGGGTTTATTGATTATAAAGATCACTCCATTGTTCTGAGTCACGAATTTGTAGATGCAACAAAAAAACTTGCGGAATATGTAATGGATACGGTGAGCGTAAAACCGAAAGATTATAAAAATGAAAGCGAGAAAGTTTATCTCCTCATTTATGAAAACGAAGAGCAGATAGACTATGTAGAGCAGGAAAAGTTAGCAACAATCCCCAAAAATCTATTTTTTACACCACACTCTCTGCGTGATGAAATCAAACCAAAAGAACATCAAGTTAAAGGGTTAAGGTGGATGCAGGCAAATTATCTTATGGGAAGGAAGGGATGTCTTCTTGCCGATGATATGGGTCTCGGAAAAACACTCCAAGTCTTAATGTTTATTGCATGGTTACTTGAGTTGAATGATCAACCAAAGTATGGTATTATTTATGAGAATAATCATGATACGGCATTGCCCCCGTGGAATCCTGTCCTTGTGGTAATGCCAGTAATTCTTTTGGAGAATGAAATATGGACTCAGGATATACGAAAATTTTTCAAACATGATGGGAGCATTTTTGTGCCGTGGCTTACACTTTACAAAAATGGTATAAATAGCGTTAAAGCCCGCCAAACTGTTGGAGTCATTAAAGGTCAACTTGATTATGAAAAACTCCGAAAAAACAGGATTATTTTCACCAACTACGAGACGCTTGTTAATTATCAGTTTTCATTAGCAAACATCAAATCCTCATGGTCAGTCATTATCACAGATGAAGCGCAGGCTCACAAAACCCCAAAATCAAAGCGTTCGTTTGCGTTAAAAAGCCTTGCATCAAAGTTTAAGATTGCTTGCACTGGAACTCCTGTGGAAACACGAATGCTGGATGTCTGGAATATAATTGATTATCTTCAGCCCGGTATACTTGGTAGCTCACAAGAGTTTTCCAAGACTTATGAACAACCGATTGCAAACAATCCAGAGGAAACCATAAAAATTCTTGATGCACTCAAGGATAAACTTAAGTATAGCATAACGAATGATAAACAAGATGCGGATTGCGCACAGCCATATATTTTGCGCAGAGAAAAGTCACAGGAATTACCTGGACTTCCTAAAAAATATATCCATAAAAAAGAGTGTTTTCTTGCTTCTGAACAGCGACGCCGTCATATAGAGTATATCGAGACTGTTCGTGGTAGTAATAAAAAAGGGATACACTTATCTGTAATTCATGGATTAATGGAACTGTATCAGCATCCCGCAATCCATCCTGTTTATATACCATACGAAGTGGGAGAAATCCAAAAAATGAAGGATGATTGTCCTAAGCTTGGGGTTCTTATTGATATTTTACTGGAGGTAAAACGTTTAGGCGAAAAAGCGCTTATTTTTACAAGAAGTTTGGATATGCAGCAGTTGCTTGCTGCTGCGATAAGAGAAGTTTTCGGGCAAAGAGTTGATATTGTTAACGGAGCCGCAAAAACTGGTTCTGAAACGCTGACTTCATCTTCTACAAGAAAATCAATGATTCACAGATTTCAATTTGATCCTGCTGTTAACTTTATAGTGCTGTCTCCTGATGTAGCAGGAGTTGGACTTACATTAGTTGAAGCAAATCATGTTATACATTATGGGAGATGGTGGAATCCTGCTAAAGAGTCTCAAGCCACTGATCGTGTTTATCGCCTTGGCCAAAAAAAGGATGTTCATGTATACTATCTCATAGCAAAGGATCCTGAAGGGGAATTTCAGACGTTTGATCAAAAACTTGATGCTTTGATTGACCGACGCCTAAAAATGGCCAATGATTTTTTTCTTCCTTTGCCTGATGATGCCGAAAATCTCGGTGAGTTATTTCGAGATATACTAGAAGACAATGCACTTTCAGGAGAACCAGTCAAAACTATATCAGCTCAGGATATAAAGTTATTAACATGGGATCGTTTTGAATCACTCATTGGAGTTATTGAGGATCGGGGAGGGAATCGTTCTGTTGTAACACCAAGGGCAGGCGATTTGGGAATCGATGTAGTATCTATCAATGGCAAGATAGTCAGGTTGATTCAATGTAAACATACATGCACAGGTGGGGATATTAATCCTGAAGTTATAAATGAAACCATCAATGCTTGTGATAATTATCGAGCCGGATATTTTCATGAAAGCGGGTACACACTTAGGCGTGTTCTGGCAACAAATGCAGTGGTCCCTCATTCTGTCGCTCAGCAGTGTAAACTTCGTAACATTGAAATTATGGATACTGGCGTCGTTAGTGAGTTGTTACAAAAGCACAATATTACATTTGCAGATATTGATCTGAACGATAAAATGCGGCTTAAATCGTTGTCTGAGCTTAATGCGTTTATCGCAAATAAATAAATTAATAACTGGTATTAAATTTCCCATACCTGCGGCCGAACGGATTTTATTATAAAACTATTTTTTTTACTGATATTACCAAAGCCACAAAATTTTCGAAATAAAACGAAATATGGTAAATGAACGATAGAATAGATTACACTTTAAGCTATGTAGCATATCTTGATGTCCTTGGTTTTACAGAAATGGTGATGAATGAAGATAAAAAATCAAAAAAGCGTTTAGCAAGCTATTTTGATCGTGTTGATGGATTAACTGCATATTTCGAAAAGCTTCCTCTTAAAGATAAGGTTCAAATAATTGCAATAAGCGACTCTATCATATTATCATTACCAATTAACTCGGAATTTGAGAATCCTTTTGATAATTTAAAACAATTGTGTGTTGCTGTTGGTATTTTTTAATGTGCTCTTGCAAAAGAGAACTTTTGGTTGAGAGGTGGTATTTCATATGGTAATTCATTTGTCGATTTGGCAAAAGTACAAGTGATTGGGCCTGCCTATATAAATGCCTATAAGCTTGAGGAAAATCATGCAAAATGGCCGCGTGTGATCTTAGATCCTGCACTTATTCAGTTTCACAAGTTTAAATGTGCCGAAAATTTCATCGATACCATCAATAACCATCCTGTTAACAATGAAATAAGTGACGGACACTGGGGTGGAAATATATTATTTAATTGGAGATATTCTAATGGTGAAAATGTTGGGACGATTGAAAGAGATGTTTCTTTGTTTATAGATTATATGTTTTATTTCTGTATTTTGAACGGAGAAGACTTGAGGGATGTTGCAAATAATATTCAAAAAAATATCTATCAGAAAAATGAGATTTACACCAAATATAGATGGGTGGCAGACTATCTTCGTGCAAAATTTAAAGAAATCTATATTGCTGGTAGGGTTATCCAAAAAGAGGTAGAAGATATTATTGAACAAATATGAGTATAATAAGTGTGAGTATAATACGCATCATTGACAGTTCACAATGTATTTGAGAAACATTTGTGATTAGAGCTTTTCCAGCGCTTCAACCAGCCAATTAAACCAGATCTTCTCCTGCTTCAACCGTATCTGACAGCCCAGCTCATTCCGCCACAACTGATCATAAAGCGCACTCTTTTCAGTAGTCAATCGCGTGAGTGCACTGTTTTCGGGTAGCTGGTTTATGTCCGGATTATGTCCGGATAGGTAAATTCCGCAACCACCCATAATGGCTCTAATGCTTTTTAAGTATCATTTTTGCATACTGTTAGCTGTGTTGACGCAAGTTGTGACCAGCAAATAACCTGCGCAAGAATATGTCCGGATAATGTCCGGATCAGATTTTCACCTCGGTTCTACGATAGGACGTTGCCGTACCAGCTCCAATCGGATCGAGTAATCCGGCATCCTCTAAATTCAGCAGCAATAGCGCCATGCCGTTTCCGAAAGGCCATCAAATCTTACATTTTTTGCATCTCATCGAGTAAATCCGGATGCCGGTCTATGAGTTTCAACAACTTGACTAACGGCGCCGGAGGGCGGGTTTCGCCACGTTCATATCGTGAAAATGCCACTTTACCTACACCGAACGCCAAAGCAAGATTGGCCTGAGTGATGTTCAGCTTTTTTCGGATTCGTCGAATGTCTGCACCAGGGTCACCCTTTACGGCTCTCACCAATCCTTCCTGAGCCTCTGTATACCGTCGATAACTCTCTTCGTCCCAGATTCCTTCGCCGCAATGTGAGCAGAACTGGCCATGCATTGCGTGCAGGGTCATCGACTTTCCGCTGTATGAGAGCGTTTCCTCTACAACTTTATCTATCATTCCGTCACAACCACATGAAGGGCATTTCATCGTATTTTCAATTCATTTTGCCTATTTGGATATTTTGATCAAAATGATAAATTTCTTCAAAAAAACAAAGGCTTTTCAGCGTTCGTTGAAAACTTGCCTTGTTTTAAACTGTAACCCTTGCTCAAACCCTCCCCAGCGCCTCAACCAGCCACTCAAACCCGATCTTCTCCTGTTCCAGCCGTATCTGACTGCCCAGCTCATTCCGCCCCAACTGCCCATAAAGCGCACTCTCTTCAGCAGTCAGTCGTGTGAGTGCACCAGTTTCGGGAGATGGTTCAACGCCCCAAAGCGGTTGATGCTCAATCAATGTTTCACTATCCATCAGAAGGGAAGCCGCGTGCGGAAAGAACCCGCGCAACTGGTTGAGGATGGCGAAGCCGTGGGTGTCGATATCTCCCCAGTAGTGGATAATGCGGTCACGCATCCACTCCACTGACGCCAGATTCTCGAACCCATACCCGGCTCCAAAAATCACTATTGCCTCTGGCACCTCGGGGAAGGCTAAAAAGTTGATTTCATTTTCGGTGATGAAGACCTTGGTAACATGCAGTTTCAGCCGGGCAAAGGTTTCCTGCGTCAGGGTGATATCCTGATCGGTCTCCGTTGGCAGCAGCGCCAGTTTGGTGTCAAGGATACGGAAGCGCACCCGCAGGGGTTTGTCCTGAAAGCCATAACGGAGGCAGAACCCGATGGCTCCTGTGGCTGTTGTGTCAATCTCTTCCGGAGGTAAAACGAGGTCGAAGAGTTCCCCGAGCACGCCCCGGTGCCCTTCGATGAATTTGCTGTGTACGCCGGGCAGGTCGATCTGGCGGAGGTAGATGCCAGGCCGGGGATGCTTGATGCGCCAGGCCACAATGTAGAGAAGGTTTGGCCACTCTTCGGCCAGTTCGAGGCCTCGCAGGGGGCGTTTTTCGAGCCAGGGGAGCAGTGCCGGTTGCCAGTCGCGGGTGAGCGTGATCATGGCGGCGAATTGCCGGGCCTCTTGCCGTTTGCCAATCCAGCCAAGGGCGTCATCAAGCGAATGCATCCAGATTTCCGCTGGAAGTTCATTGGCTCCAAGAATGCGGTGGTTGACGCTGCGCCACACAATGCGGTAGTGTTTGCCTCCACTTGAGAGTCGCGCAATCCAGTCGCGCACTTCCTGAAATGAGTTGCTTAACTCTCTGGAGTCGGGCCCTTTGAGCGTCAGGCGACGGGGAAAAACCGATTCGCCGCTAATCATCGCGGAGAGGATGATGCCCCGATCCCAGAGTTTCTGCACCTGGGCTTTGAGTTCGGCGGGGGTTGTCCAGTTCATTATTCCCCCGCCTTCTCTTTTTCGGTGCGATACTCTTCGATGGTGAGGTTGCGCAGTTCTGAGTTGCGTCCCTCCTTGTTGTGGACAAAGCCGACACTGGAGACGAAGGGCTCGATAATGTGGATTTTTTGCAAGGGGGTGACGATGAGCAGTTGCAGGTTGAGCTGGGCAAAGAGTTGCAGGCCGTATTGGGCCGACTCGTCGGAGCCGCGCCCGAAGGCTTCGTCGATGACTACAAAACGGAAGGAGCGCGAGCGCACGGCGCCCCATTCGAGGCCGAACTGGTAGGCAAGGCTGGCGGCAAGGACGGTGTAGGCAAGCTTCTCCTTCTGGCCGCCGGATTTGCCGCCTGAATCGGCGTAGTGTTCGTGTTCGGTGTTGTCTTCGCGCCACCGTTCGCTGGCGGCAAAGACGAACCAGTTGCGCACATCGGT
>CAJAIK010000049.1 GCA_903939765.1 uncultured Chlorobiaceae bacterium
CCCTTTGCCACAATCTCTTGTAGCTTTGTACGCTCATCGGCAGATAATTCCAAGTGACTTAACTTCATGATTTACAGGGGCATGTGTATCTGTTTTCTGTCCGTCCCTTATACTACGGAATTATTTCCTATGAAGCGCTTAGTTTTTACCAATTTCTCCGTATGTATTTTCAAAGTCAAATGAGCATACTGCGCATTTATAACCATGTTGCGCCAAGCATTTTGACCTTGCTACCGCACTCCGTTCATACTGATTCACCGTTATAGTTTTCGAAGCACCTTCTTTAAATACTTCTTTTGGATCTATTTCTTCCGGTAAGCGAGTTCCAAGAATTTGGTCATAGGCATACCAACTATTGTCAATACGGATTAATTCTTTATTTGTTAGTTCGGGAGTAAAGCCTTTGATTTTTGCTGGTGCACCTTCTTCCTCATCTGCTGCCATATATTCCATAGGGAAGGTTTTAAGCTGGTAACCTTCCTCTTCAATCAAGCGTATATGCTCTCGCGACTGAGGATAACCGGCCTGCCTGCTGCCTTTTCGACTGATTTCCCAGTCTTGGCTGAAGATCAGCGTCATATTTCCATCGTCGTAGACATCCCAAGCCCCAAAAATGATAAACTTTTCTGGTTCATTTATAAAAGACCAGCTCCAGGTCCAATTTTTACAGGTTGCCCCTTGAGATTCGATAAATTGTTTTCTATTCATGCGGCATCTTTGTTTATAAGCAAATAACGTTGCTGATAACCAGAACGTGAAAGGTGGCGAGGCCGACTGTAGCGTTTCCGGTTGATTGGCGTGTTAGGCCTCACTGTGGTGCCCAAATGATGCACTTCTCGTTGCCCCAACCGGTTGTTGGTGCGGGCACTCCGAAGCACTGTGGCGATTCCCGGAATCTGAAAACCTTGCGCTTTGTGTCGGCACCTGAAGCTTGGCGGAAGAAGATCACTTCGCCTCCAATGTGTGATGCCTTGTCTTGACCTTTATGGAGGTAGACTTTTTGGCCCTGCAACTGCGCGGCGGTTCTGTCACTGATCCACCAGTTGCCAGTGTCCCATTCGTTCAATGTTTCTGGGACTTTTTGCAAATTTGCCTTGTGTAAACCCTTCTCAACAAGATGCAACGCTAATGCCTTTTTGCTCATTTGTTCGAGACTCCTTTTGTGCCAGCAGTTTAGTTAAAATCTGTCCGAATACCTCTCGCCATTTGGTTGCGGTCTGATCGCATCGGCTCGGTCAAACTGATACAGCAAATAGATGTGGGAAAAGGTTTCGATATCCTTTAATCCATCGGCGTACTGTTCCAACACTTCTACACGTCCCGAAGAACCGGACGTGTAAAGCGGCTGGATCGGGCATTCCTGTTTTGTTTTGTATGGAGTACGAATGATACCGATAGCGTCCATGGTCTGGTTTCTTCGATGCTAACGTTTGAATTCAGCGCTGAGCGAAACGAGTCCGCTGCCATGCAGGATTGGGCTCCGGACGCTCAGGTGCAGGAATAAATGGATGACCGGCGGCAATATGTTCAGCTTCTGACTTTTTCAGATCAGCATAGATAGCCTGCAAGTCATAGCCAAATTTTGCTGCATGGGCATCACGAATAGCTCTTACTTCATCTACGATTTCGTCATTCCACATCTTCTTCTCCAAGTAGTTCTTCAGGGGTGCAAATAAATGGCAACGATAAACCAATATCTTCGAGGTGAGCAGCAATACCCCTTTGTATCTCCGAGTTTGCAATGTGCCTACAGTTCCACGTCAGAAGATAATCAACTCCATTTACCTTGGCAATTGCAATCTGGAGCGCATCTTCAGCCGCCTTGGCTGGAATAATCCCTTTCGCTACCAGCAAGTTGGCAATATCGAGTGCTTGCTCGGTTATCAAGATCAAGGGCACATCATTCAACACCGTCAGCCTTCCCTGCATTGCAAGTCAAATTAGGTTCCCTACATTACGGAGGGAGATTGATCGGCAGTTGGCATGTGGGGGGACTGCAGGTCGTGCAATGATTTTATGGATTCGAACTGAGCAACAGAACTGTTTTGGTGGTATTTTTGGGGGTATTTTTTTCAATACCGATTACAAAAGTATTTTTATAATAATACTTAAACCGTTGTTCGAATCCCACCCTCTCCGCTTGATGCTCTGGTTTGACTTCGACAATATTGCCGTAGGCTCCTCTATTCCACTACTCGATTGATCGCGCTATTCTGGCAATTTCCTTGGCGATACTCTCAGGTGCGAGGACGAAGTCGATGCACCCGGTATCTATTGCGCTTTCGGGCATGTCTGGCTGTGTCGCCGTATCGAGCTTCTGGGCGATGGTGATGCCGCCCACCTCCTTGATGCCGCATAGCGCAGCCGCACCGTCACCGTCATAGCCGGAGACGATTACGGCGATGAGCTTCCCGTGCCAGTTGTCCGTGAGTGAACGCAGGAAGACCGTGATCACGTCAGGCCATCCCCTGGGCTTGGAAATCGGCTCAAGGCGGAATTCGCCATCAAGAACATGCAGGTCACGATTCTCCGGGATAATGAACACGTGGTTGGGCTCAATGACGAGGTGGTCGGTGATCAACTCAACTGGCATCGTCGTGTAGTTCGGAAGGATCTCGGGCAACCTGGTCGCCACGGTTCTGAGGTGATTGACAATGACGATGGCTACCCCCATGTCAGCCGGCAAATTCTGCAGCAACCGAACGTATGCATCGAGACCACCAGCCGAACCTCCCACGCATACGACCGGGAAGTCCCTCTCCGCACTCTTGGCTTTCATTAAGAATCGCTCCATTTTCTGGTCACGAGGTTCGGGCTGCCGGGTGTTTCAGGAGCCAATGGGAGTTGCTCACGATTCAAAACACTGTTCATTTGATGCATGGCAAGCGGTTATCCCATTTAGTCGATTGAATTTCTGCGCACTGTACTGATCGGCATAACAACGCTATCAGTGCCTTTATATCAACAAACGGCCATCCTCCGTCATTGCCATATAGGCATTCCATGTGTGTTGACCATATGAGGTCCGCCCTCTCCTATGGTCGCAATAGCAACTACGCCATCCTTCTTCATCAGTTCTCGCAATACCTCCGGCATCATTGTGTATCTCATTATTTTCTTATTTATGTACTGCTAACACTTTTCAGACTGATCTGCATACTTCTGAAAAAGCCCACGGTACCCTCCTGTATAAGAACGTAGATACCTGATGACTGGAACTCTGGTTCATCTTTCAACAAGTCCGACCAGTAACCGCCGTTTGCATTCTTATCTTCTGGCAAGATATTGCTGAAACAGGACAATAAGAAAGGATTAGCAAAAGAAATACCGGATTATTGTGCTCATAATGCCGGATTGTAACATCAAGGAGGAAGTCAGCAAAGTCGAAACCCTGGGTTCTGTCGGCAAGAATGACTCGTTTTTTGAGGATGGGGGGCACGGGAGGTGCTGGAACGGGATAAAAAAAGGGAAGGGAAGAAAAGAACGATGTGGAACCTTCGCCTGCGGGGGATGGGGCGTTGCAGATCTGGATAATGTTTTTGTTGACCGAAAACAGTCACACAGTTTATGCTAACAACATCATATCTCAGCCAGAATTCTTGTTACGACAATTTTCATACGTTTTCATGTAAGAGTTGAACAGCATGCCTGTTCAATCTGCAATTGCCATGAAACATCCTCCCCTCTCCGTTCACGAGCTTCTCGGATCAATCGCAGATTACGCGCAGTGGTTTCTGGTTCCCACGACTCCCTGACATTGGCAAGTGCGTTGGCAAGTGCTGAACTTGCTTCTTCCCTGTTCTTTGCGAGCACAGCAAGTTCAAGCAAGGTGGCATAATCCCAATAATCCGGGCTGCCGGCTGCTATGCGCCGTTTAACAGCATAGGTAACTACAGGAAGCAGTTCACTGCGACGGGTATCAGGAGGATCTTTGATTTCCATGAGTGTTACGGCATTGACACCGGGATAGGCATCGCGCCAGTCGGATTCAAATCCTTTGGTATACGTTGCAATAGCTTTGACCAGCAGACCTTCTCCAAGAATGGTATTGCCTGACTTGACTGCTGTCTCCCACCGGTCTTTATACACTCGACCGAGTATACCGTAGGTTTCGCTGCTTGGTCCACGCTTTTGTATCAGTTCATTCAGCACCTGTTCGGCCTCATCCCCACGACCCGCTCGGTTCAGGGCAAGTCCGAGCTGTTCCTGAACGAGTACGGTTGCCTGTAGGGGTGGCGACATGTTTGGCACAAGAGCGATCATGGCATTCCATGCCTTGACCGAGCGGTACGAAAGAAAGAGATCGATCACCACCGCAGATTCAGCATCTTCTATCTTGCCTAATGCAGTTTCTATCGCTGCTACAGCATCTCTGCCGCTTTTCCGTGCCAGAGACAACTGTTTTTTCATGCTTTGTGAATAATCAACCCGGTCACGAAAAACATCGGTTTTGAGGCGCTGAATATCGGGAAATCCTTCGACCATCTGGTAGATCGGACTGTCGGTATTGGCACAACGGGATGCTTTGAGTTTTTCTGCGAGCTGGGACTGTGTATCGATGACGGAGAGAGGACGTCCGTCAGCCCCAAGCTGATAGGGTATGGCTCGCAGGGGGGCGACATCAAAAGGAAGCTGTCCGGTACCCTCGGCAAAGAGCAGCATGGTCGTACAGGGACGCACGGCATGACGCAAGCCAAGCTCGTAATAGACATTGGCATTGGCTGTGGTCAGGTCGCAGATGGCATATTCACACAAAATCAAACGCTCGAACATGGGCTTGTGAATAATACCCCCGCTCATTTCCTCGTCAGCACGCAAAGGCTCAAGCCCGGCTTGCAGGATTGATGGCTTGATAAGCTCTTCATAGACGGCATCGAAATCGATCAACAATCCTGAATGGGCTGCTTTTTTGCCGAATGGCATCAGAACAAAACAAAGTGGATTTGGCATTGATGGCTCCCCTGTTTTTTGTAATCGTTGTTCTTCTTATAACGAAGTTCTCACTGACAGCACATCACGACTCCTCGTTCCCGCGAAACAAGTGATCAAGTTGGTCGAATGCTTTTCTGTCTGCCATGAGATCAGCTACTTTCTTTGCCTGCATGAAGGTTGACTCAACTTCTCTTGGTGCAGGCAATTCGTTGAGGCAGGCATGGTAACGCTCCATTGCAGTTGAACTCTCTCCGAGCATTAAATACGCTTCGCCTTCTGTGGCATACCGCCATTTGCCAGGTTCTGCCTGTTGACAATGTTGAAGAACTTTCCTGGCCATTTCGGCCGCCTTTGCTTTTGCTTCGGTGCGGTTCTGAGCGTATGCCAGATCCATGAAGGCTATGTTGATGCCATGATAGAGCGCTTGGTCGTGATCACCAGCGGTTTCAGCAATCCTGTAGGCTTCTGCATAGAGCTCTCTTGCCCGACGGGCATCGGCATCCCGGCGTTCGACCAGCCAGCGTCGCTTCAGTCTGCCAGCAAGCACGCCCATGGCGTCCGTGCTGGAATCCCTGTGCTTTTCGAGAAGTGAAAGAGCGTCTGATGAACGACCGACGCTTTCAAAAGCAAGTGCAAGTTGAACTATGGCGTCTGCATCAAGTTCATCCTGGTGTGGTTCAAGCTGTTCGATTGCTTTTTGAAAATGACGCGACTCAACGGCAACAGCAGCTCCGTTCCATAGACCGGAAACACCAGCGTTGCCTTGTAACGCTTTGCAGAGAAGCTGAACACTGAGATGTTTTTCGGAGGAGGGTTTGACGATTTCAAGGTGATTGCCCGGAACAACAGCAATCTGAGCCTGCGGAAACTCTTTTTGAAACGGTGCAAGCGAAGAATCAGCAGGCACAAATTCGTCACGATCGCCAGCAACAACCAGAAATTTGAACGGGAGGGGTTTCCCTGATGGGTTGCCGAACTTCTGCAACCAACGCTGCCTGAGGTCAATAATGAATGGCCCGTTACTGCTCATGTTGCTCACCTGCCGTTTCAACCAACGAAATGGTGAGGCTTTTCGTAGTCCGCCACTGGGTGTTCCAAACAGCATAACGTGGCTGACAACTTTGGGTAGATCATCGTAATCGACCAGCGATTTCTGGACAACAAGTCCTCCCATGCTGTGTGCAACAAGGGCTATGCTTTTGTACCGGTCGAGAGGGGGGTGTGTACAGCAGGTACGGAGGTAAAGAGCAAGCTTTGGAATGTCCGGATCAGCCTCCCATAAACCAGCGAGGAAGTCAATACGGAGTCTGGTGGCATAACTGAGGCTGTAAACGTCCCAGTTGGAAAGGTAGCGGTTCTTTTTGAGATAGTCCGGGAAGCTTCCCCATGTTCCTTTTCCCGAATTGCCTCCGAAACCATGAATGAAAAGAACAGCGGCCTCCTGGGATCTATTCCGGTGCTCGATGAGCTCTGGTTGCTTTTCTGGCATGATGATAGGCTCCTGTCAGATGATGAAATGAAAGATAGTAAGTCCAAGTCACGGATAAGAATCATCACTTATTTTACGCAATGAACTCAATTCGGCCCTTTGCAAGGATTATTGTCTTTATCGAACCAACGGGTTGCTTTATTGTTGCCGAAGCGATCGTACTCATATATAATGCGACTGAAATGCTGCCGCCCATTGACAGGTTTTCCTGATGGGTCTGTGAACTGCTCAGACCTGCAGTGCCCAAACAGATCGAAGGTTCGGAGAATGCAAGGCACACCATTGGTCTTATCTGATACAGGCCTGTTTCCTGTGTCGAAATAGGCCTCTTTGACAATATTGCCAGCACGATCATAGCTATTCTTCTTGCAGTGATACCCATTAACATTAACTATCGGCTGGTGATCGGCACCGAAGGATCTCACTTCTCTTACTCTGCCAAAGCCATCGTTCACGAACTCAGCACGACATAAAACACTTCCTGTCGGCCCCAAATTTGTAACGGCGCTATAAAAACCGTTACTGTCATATTCGTACTTCAGTTGATTCCAGCCTGCAGGGCTGGTGGCCGGTTTTCCTGAAGCATCAAAATATGAGAGTGTCTCCTTTTTATTTTGGGAATTATAGGTATAGCGAACTTCATGCGCTGGAAAACCGAATAAATCTGACCGTGCGACTACTGGTTTATCGAAGGTATCGAACAGCTTGATGCTTGTACGGTTTCCCCGATCGTCATAATCAAAGGTGATTTTGTGAGCATTGTACGTTGCTGTCTCGACAACAGGTTCGGCCGAAAGACCAAAGTAGCGTATCTCCACCTTATTCCCCCATTTGTCATACGATTGCTTCTCTGAATGCCAGCCTGATTTGACCAGGATTGGCTCTCGATTTGCGTCAAAAGCATCTCCCTCAATCATATTTCCATTGTCATCGTACTTCATATCAATGGCCGCGTTTCCAAAATCATCATTAATCGGCTTACCCTGCTCGTTCAATGATGTGCTCCGGATTACTCGTCCCTTGTCATCATACTTCAGTTGACTACCGTAGGCATGATAGGGGCCCGGTTGAGGCTCCCCCTTCCGGTCATAGTACTTCAGGATGGTTTCGAAACCATGATTGTCGAATTGTATATCAATAATTTCTGCACGGCTATGTCCCATTGGTTTCGGATATCCCTCAGAATCCACAAAAAAACCTTTCGTTGAAACCGTTCCCTTTTGGCTGGAAGGGATATGGACGAAAGTCCAACTTTTATGGTTGAAGCGATCCCAGGCTACCTCATAGACTATCATACCATAACGGTCATAGATATATTCGTAACGCACTGGTTTTTCCTGTAATTCCGTATTTTCGTCGTCTGACAGATAGGTCTTTATTGAATGATTAGGCGTCGGTTTTTCATTTGCATCAATTACTTCAACCGATTGAACAGGGTTTAACATGCCATTACTGGTCAGCTTCAGCGTCACAGAACGATGTGCAACTGCATCGCGTGAAAGGGGCCCTACCGGATAGATGACTCCCCAACGTCTGGTGAAATTCCTGCTATATGATTGATATGGAATCACTTTCAAGTATAAATAGAGAAAGGTGGCGAGTTCTCCGGTTATGATTGCAAAAATCGATAACCTTAACAATCGCCGGGTTTTTCTTAACTGACTCTGTTGTTTTTGTAGCTCTTCAGTTTTTTTGGCTTCTTCCTGCTTATTACTGGCTTCAAGAAATTCCATAGCAAGCGGTAAGTTGCCTCCGTACCGTTCCGCCCAATGCTCAGAGGGCTGCTCACGCTTTTTCCACTCAAGAGCTTTTTCAAGATCAGGGGTAACCCACAGTGTTCCTTTTTTCCCATTATCATTCCACCGTTGGGCACTCTTTTCGAGAAAACAGTAGGTCTCTGCCGATCTGAATTCTTGGTCAACCCATACGTTCAATCGCTTCCATAGCTTGATCAAACTTTCATGGGTAATGTCTATAACGGTCTCTGCAAAGAGCTTTTCAGGAGGCGCTGGCACAAGAAAACCATAAACCGGATTGCGAAAGAGTTCGACAATCTCAATAATTTTTTCAGGCGTAACCCCGGCCCGTTCCGCAATGACACCGACAGCCGTGGGGCGCCGACCGTCCCGCCGCGTGGAACTGCGTTCACAGAGAGAGCGAAAAAGAATTTCTGCAACTCGTTTCTGTTCATTATCCAAAGTCTCATAAGCCTGATCAGCATGTCGCGACAGCGCACCGGTAATTCCCCCAACCTGCTCGTAATCTGAAAGAGCAAGGACATGCCCAAGATTATCCTCTGGAATTCCGGTTAAAAAAGGATTTCCTGGCTTAATTGGTTTTGAAGGTTTTGTAGACGACCACATTCGCATCAAAAGATGCTGGAGAACCGGCAGTTGATTGGGATCATTGCCTGTTTCATTGAGAAGCTGGTTGAGCAACGCCGCATCAACCTCTCCTCCGAAAACTTGTGCAGGACCGGTAATGGCGGCTTCCCGCTGCTCGCGATTTAACCTCGGTGTAAGATACTGGCTTTGGTTCAAAGCCTCAGGCAAACCTGGAAATATGGCACAATCTCCGAGATAATCGGATCGCATGGTAATAACCACGTAAATACACAGGTCCGGTTGAGCCACACTCTCAAGAAGCAGCGCTATAAACGCATCCTGCTCTTTGCTATTATGTTCATTACGAAAGCGGAAAAGTTCCTCAAACTGGTCAACAAGGAGAAGCAGATTTGTGCCCGGCTCCAGCGGAGTTTCTGCAATTATATCAATCAAACCCCTGGGTCCACGTTGTAATGTGGTTTCAAGAAACGGCATGGCATGTTCACCGGTTCGCTGATCACCAAGAGCCTCTTTATCCATCAAGGCTTCGGCAAGACGCCTGAGTGGATGGCTGCCCGGCCGCATTTCAGCAATTTTCCAGTGGGATCCCGCTGTCACCATAAATCCCGATTCAAGGGCAGAGATCATTCCTGCCAGAACCAGAGATGATTTTCCACATCCGGATGGGCCCACAACCGCGAGAAACCGGGTTTGTGAAAGTTTCAGCAAAAGCTCGTCAGTCTGCTCCTCTCGTCCGAAAAAAATATCAGCCTCATCCGAATGAAAGGGTCTTAATCCGGGATAGGGAAACATGGAAGGCATTATGCATCCTCCTTTTCAAGGCTGTCAATAAAAACAGAAAGCTCTTTTTCCAGAAGCGTATCGTTTATTCCTTGCTTTAAATTCAGCATCTGTACGTTTGGCAGTTTCAGATCAATGGGACATTTCTGTTCAGGAGGCCCTTCGAATATTGCAAAGGCCTGAAGAGGCTTCTCGCGTTTTGAAAGAATTTTTCTGCACTCAAGCATTTGCCTGCGTACCCAGGCAACCGTACTGCATCCATAGATGATAATGATGCCATTACTTTCAAGAAGATTTGCTTCCAGATCTTCCCTGATTTCAGAGGGATTTCCGCTGTTGATAGGAAGACCGTATCCGATGCCATGCCGCTCCAGTTCGCAACAGACCTTTTCTGCCAGAGGGCGATCTGATGACTCCATATTTACAAAGACTAATGCGTCGAGGTGTGGCGGCTGTTCTACAGGAGGAGGCTTCATCACAAAATCCTTCACTGCCCGCTTGAACTCTTCAATACCTTCAGCATGAACTTTGGCTCCGTTAACCAGTGATTTGTGCTCATCATCTTTAATGGATGAAAGATCAAGAGAGGGGCTGCGCCACTGAAAAACCTTTTTCCCCATAGTTTCGGCAAGCTCAAGCTGCAGATGCAGATACCCTTTTGGCAGATCCGGCGGTTTCCTGCCCGCACTTCCGCTTAAAAGCTGGACGAAAGCAACGCATTGGGCAAGATCTCTCTCTGCACACTGCCTGAAATTCGTTGGGTCCTGGCAGTACCAGGTATTTGGAAGCGTGTTGATTGCAAACTGGTTCAGGTAACTTTTCAAGCTGGCACGCTCCTGTTCCAGGTCATCGGTAACCTCAGCAAGAAATACCGTAGGCTCCTGATTTCTTGCGATGCCATCGGAATGGTTCCCATGCTCTTGCTTCAGATCACCCAATGCCTTTTGTAATTCAGCAACAACCTCATCGACAACTCTGTAATAGTCGAGTTCATCCGGCGATGGTTTTGGCTCACCAAGTATTTTCGGGGGTTTTCCCTCCCTGTCACGTAACCAGAAACGAAACCCGATAAGATCCTTAAATTCAGAAGGTCGATCCTGCGGATCAATGATATTCCGCTCAATAAGAAAAACTCGTGAACTCCCTTCTTTGATGAATTGCAGAAAAGTGTTTTTTTCACGCTTGCACCACTCTGATGCGAGATACCCCGGAGAGAGGATGGCTATCATGATCGCAGTATGATTGAGAGCATCCATTATCTGCGGAGTGAGCTTGACGGAGTGAGCCAGTTCATTGTCCATCCAGAGCGAGTATGCATCGCTACGCCCCAATTGCATCGATAATTTGGTTTTTAAGGTGTCGATCAGATTTGTTACCCAACCTTTTTCAACTCCTGGTAACGGCAAATCGTCAACATGTGCATAGCTGATAAAAATATCATGCTGAAAACCAGGAACAAATACCATTTCGCCCTCCTTGATGAAGTTGTGCCTCTAACAAGTTAGTGCCTTAGCCCAATAATCCGGACCACAAAACAAGTATACTGTACCACGAGCCACGTTGTCGCCACTGCCAATGAACTTCGAGTACCTGCACCTGTTATTTTTGGATCTGAAGCTGATCGGTTTCATCAGGGATATCTGTTGTAGACCTTGTACAATCGCTTATCGTCAGGTATCGAGTGAGGGGCAATTCATGGAAAACCTGAATCCATTATGCCAGGCAAGAAACCAGAATTTGCTGCGGTGGAGAGTTTGCCTTGGCAGTTGCAGAATTTCCGGATTGTCACGCACGGTGAAAATGGGCATAATCGCCAGCCATACCTGTTGTTTTGCATTGCGTAACGTATTATCAGTATTGAATAATCTCCACAAAACACGAGCGATGGCCAGCCAGGCTGAATCACTGAAACAGAATTTTCTATCAGTATAAGCTGGCGAAAGTTTGGCTGCTTGACGGGTAAGATTTGGTGAAATTCTATGTCCGGCAGGTTCAGAGGCAATCGTCGAAAATTCAACCATAACCCTATATCAATAGATTAATACAGAGAAACCCTGCGGCACAACAAATTATTTGATTGTTTAATTTACTTTTTTTCAGCGATAAGACACAATTAAAACACACGTTTTGGCACAAATTTTCAGGTACGTGAGCCCGAGTAACAGGACCATTTGGATGCGGTAAAAATGATGCACACTCCCTGAAAGCATGACCGATCATAAAATCAGGTTTTACAACAGATTTTTTACAGGAAAGTTTTTATTATTTACGAGAGGTTGTTTTAACTATTGTCAGATAAAGCATGTGATGGATCGTGTTGCAAAAATGGCACCATTTTCACCGATGAATGTGCTGGTTGTTGATGATGAGAGCAACATCAGAAAAACGATGATGATGTTTTTTGATCTGCAACACCATAGGGTCACGGCGGTCTCAAATGCAAAGGATGCATTGATCGAAGCGGGCCTGCAGATTTTCGATCTTGCTTTCGTGGATCTCAGGTTAGGCCTGGAGAATGGTCTCGATCTGGTTTCTTTGCTTCTTGCCAAGTCTCCCTGGCTTAAGATCGTTGTTATTACAGCATTCGCATCGGTGGATACGGCGGTCGAAGCGATGAAACGAGGTGCGGTTGATTATCTTCCCAAGCCGTTTATACCGGGCCAGCTCAAGCTCGTTCTTGAAAGACTGGCCGCTATTCGGACGCTTGAACAGCGCATCAGCCTCCTCCAGAACGATCTGGACCGTAACGATCCGGATGTGTCACTGAACTCCTGTCATCCGTGCATGCAGAGGGTGATAGCACTTGCCCGGCAGGTTTCGACTTCCGATGCGGTTGTCATGCTTTTAGGGCCGAGCGGATCGGGAAAAACCATGCTTGCCCGACTCATTCACCGCTGGAGCAATCGATCCGACAATCCATTCGGCGTTATTTCCTGCCCCTCCCTGAATCAGGAACTTCTGGAAAGCGAGTTGTTCGGTCACGTCAAGGGCTCCTTTACCGGTGCTCTCAGGGACAATCCGGGACGTGTTACGAGTTGCGAGGGCGGGACACTGTTCCTTGACGAGATAGGTGATCTTCCGCTTTCGATCCAGTCGAAACTTCTGCGATTCATACAGGAGCGGGAATATGAACGTGTCGGTGATCAGCGTACCCGGAAAGCGAATGTGCGGATAATTGCTGCCACCAACGCCGATCTCAAGTCGGCAGTTGCATCAGGCCGTTTCAGGGAAGATCTTTACTATCGCCTGAACGTTATTCAGATAACACTGCCATCTCTTGCCGAGCGTTCCGGGGATATTGAAGCATTGACCGGCAGTATGCTCACTTTTTTCAATGCCCAGAATCACAAGGCCATTCAGGGATTCAGCCCTGGGGTGCTCCGTATTTTTCGTGACTATGGCTGGCCCGGAAACATCCGGGAGCTTCGAAACGTGGTTGAACGTGCAGTGATTTTGTGCCAGACGGCAATGATCGGTGAGGAACTTCTCCCTGAGTCAATGGCTTCTGCTGTGCAGCTTCAAATCAGGATCGGAGACAGAATAAAACTGGACACCATAGAGGAATTGCATATTCGAAGGGTGCTTGCTTCGACCTCCTCCGTTCATGAAGCGGCAGAGGTGTTGGGTATCGACAAGGCGACGCTCTGGCGAAAGCGCAAGCAGTTCGGGATATAAGCGTTGCGTCCTTCACGGTAACCTATTATTTCTGTGATCCTTTTCATTCTCCCTTTTTTTGTCGGCTTGACCGACTGATTCTCATCTTCTGAAGACCCTCTGTATCGCGATCTCTCCTTAAGGCTTCCCTTTACCTCAACGTTGAATTTTGCACTATTGCATGATCGTCGAGCGTGCATTTTGATACGGAAACCGCCCTGATTCCTTCAAGTTCAATCCGATTCCCTTTGATTCTGTGCGTGGCACGCTATTTGTAATAGAGAGAGATAAATGTTGGATCATGAAAATTGGAATCAGAGAGAAACTGTTGTTCGGCCTGAGCGGAATGCTGGTAATTGTGACGGTCATCAGCCTCATGACTATCCGCCAGATCGACGATCTTGGAAAGTCGCTGGCCGTTGTGCTTAAGCAGAATTACCTGAGCGTAGTAGCATGTCAGGATATGAAAGATGCGCTGGAAAGAATAGACAGCGGAGTATTGAACACCTTTATCGACAATCGCGAGGATGGGGTGCGTATGGTGAACGAGCATAAAGCGAAGTTCAGCGATGCGCTCGATCGTGAACTGCACAATATCACCATTCCGGGAGAAAAAGAGAGGGCCGAACGGGTTCGCACCCTGTCAGCAGAATACTTTGGAATTCTTTCCATGATCATGGAGAGTTCGAAACCCGAGCCTGTTCGGCGCACGCTTTACTATGAAAAGCTGGTGCCGATGTTCAATGAGCTCAAAGCGGTTGCCCGTGAAATTTTTGAGTTGAATGAATCGAACATGATTTCTGAAAAAAATGCCGCACATAATCTTTCGATTTCAGCCCGCTGGAGGGTGCTATCCATAAATTTTGCAAGTGTTTTGCTCGCTATTCTGCTGGGTTATCAGATTCACCGTTGGGTGCTCAATCCGTTACGGAACCTGATTGAAAGCACTGAAGAGATCCGTCGTGGCAATCTTGAAGTGGTACTCCAGACTGCGGCTCATGACGAGGTGGGCCAGTTGTCCCGTTCGTTCAACGCCATGTTGATTGCCCTTCGTCAGAACCGTAACAGCGACACGGCAAACCTGATCAGAAGCCGAAAGTTGACCGAAGATGTTTTCAGGGCATTGCCGATGCCTGTGGCAGTTCTCGACCAGCAGGGGCATGTAAGGGTTTCGACTAAAACGGCCGTTCGGTTTTTTGGCCTGAAACCGGGAGTTTCAGTCTGGGATCTTCCCTTTTCGTGGATGTCGGAACTTCTCGAAAAGCCTTTTGCTGATCTGCGACCGGCAGTACTCAATCTCAATGATAAGGGCTATGTGCAGCAGTTCGTCGGCAACAAAGAATATTTTTTTCAGCCGTTTACCGTGCCGATTGTATCGGAATCAAGCGAAGTCACCGGATCAATACTGACGATCAGCGATGTTACGCAGTTACACGAACAACAGGAGCTGAAGCGAGGATTGTTATCCACCGTCTCGCATCAGCTCAAAACGCCCTTGACCTCGCTGCGCATGTCGATTCACCTGATGCTTGATGAAGAGCTCGGTACTCTGAACGAGAAACAGAGTGAACTGCTCCTGGACGCTCGGGAGGACTGCGAACGATTGGTCGAAATGCTTGATGATATCCTTGATTTGAACCGCATCGAATCGGGCAAGGAGCAACTCAGGGCCCGTCCAATCCAGCCATCAGTGCTTGTTCGGGAAGGCATCGAACCTTTTGAACGTGACGCGAAAGACAGGAAGGTCTCCCTCGTGGAGGTCACTGCAGATGGACTGCCCGATGTTGTTGCTGATTTGTCGGCTATCCAACATGTTTTTACCAATCTCCTGTCAAATGCCCTGCGATTTACCATGCCTGGAGGCAGTGTGACGGCAGGAGCAAGACAGGAGGATGACGTTGTCCGGTTTTTCGTCGAAGATACCGGATCAGGAATTGACTCTGAACATATAGCGCATCTGTTTGAGCAGTTTTTCAGAGTTCCTGGTCAGGATATGCACTCAGGGGTCGGCCTGGGGCTTTCAATCGTAAAAGAGCTCGTCGAAGCTCAAGGCGGAACGGTCTCCTCACAAAGTCAGCCAGGCAAAGGATCCTGCTTCAGCTTCACCATACCTCTCTATAAACAGGGTATTACAAAAGAAAAAACAATTGTCGGAGGAGATACGGGATGAAGATGAACGTCTACCACGCGATGTTTCTGGGACTACTGATTTTTTTACTGTTAACGGGCCTTGCGGCCTTAATTCACCAATAACCCGGAGGTTGAAATGGAATATTTCGTCTTGCCTGTTCTGCTTGCCTGTGCGGTCTATCTGATGATCGCCGTTGTGTCACCTGAAAAATTTTAACGGAGTCTTTTATGCCGATACTCATGCTGTTGCTCTTTATTTCCTTGCCTGTTCTGCTTTCATGGCCGCTGGGGCTTTTTATGACCAAAGTTATGGATCCTTCGTCCAAATCCGGTGATGGAAGAGTGTCCATCCTTCTGAGAAAAACCGGAGGAAGGATGCTCGACAGGGAGCAGGAGTGGAAAGGATACCTGATCTCCATGCTCTTTTTTAATGCCATTATGTTCGGTGCTGTCGTTCTCATGCTCGCATTGCAGCATGTGCTTCCGCTCAATCCGGACGGCAAGGGCCCTCTTGAAGCCAGCCTGATTTTCAATACGGCGGCTTCATTTGTGACCAACACCAACCTGCAGCATTACTCTGGTGAAGTTTCGATGAGCTATTTCTCTCAGCTTTTTGCCCTGACGTGGCTGCAGTTTGTTTCGGCGGCGACGGGTATTGCCTGCCTTGCTGCTTTAGCCAGGGCACTTGCAGGAAATACGCTTGTCGGCAACTTTTATCGCGATATGCTTCGCTCAACCCTCTTCATTCTTCTGCCGCTTTCGATTGTAGTCGCTTTGTTGCTCGTGGTTGGCGGCGTGCCCATGACATTTGAAGGGGCGACCGCAGCCCAAACGCTTGAAGGGGCGATGCAGACCATCGCCCGAGGACCGGTGGCGGCCATGGTGGCCATCAAACAGCTCGGTACAAACGGTGGAGGATTTTTTGGCCCCAACTCGACGCATCCTTTCGAAAACCCATCATTCCTGACCAATTATATCGAATGTATCAGCATTCCTCTGATTGCGATGGCAACGGTATGGATGTTCGGACGCATTACCGGGCGGATGCGCCATGCCGCAGTGATTTTTTCCGTGATGCTGCTGCTGCTCATCCTGAAATCGGGTATCGCACTCAATCTTGAAAGCGCTCCTTCCATGGCTTTCAGGGGGTTACCAATCGAGACCATGTCGAATCTCGAAGGCAAAGAGCTGCGTTTCGGGCCTGGTACTGCCGCAATATGGGCTGCCGTCACAACGGCTACCAGCAATGGCTCGGTCAACTGCATGCACGACAGCCTCAACCCGCTGACCGGTCTGGTACCGCTTGCCGGGATGTGGCTGAATGTGATATTCGGCGGAGTGGGGGTTGGATTCATCAACATGTTCATTTTCATCATCGTCGGCGTCTTTATCTGTGGCATGATGGTCGGCAGGACGCCCGAATACTGCGCCCGAAAGGTGGAAACCCATGAAATGAAGCTCGCATTGCTCGCGCTGTTGGTCCATCCGTTGCTTATCCTTGTCGGGACCGCCGTTTTCGCCTCAACTTCATGGGGAGCAGGCACGGTGCTTAACAAGGGTGCTCACGGATTCACTGAAATCCTCTACGAGTTCAGTTCTGCGGCAGCCAACAATGGCTCGGGATTCGAAGGACTCGGTGACAATACGGTGCCATGGAATGTAGCAACCGGTCTGGTCATGCTCCTTGGCCGTTTTATTCCCATCATTCTGCCGCTGGCGATCGCAGGCTCCATGGCAGCAAAGAAACCTGTACCGGAAACCATCGGCACGCTGCGCATCGATACTCCGCTTTTCGCCGTCGTTATTCTCGGCAGCGTGCTTCTGATCGGCGCACTGCTCTTTATGCCTGTCGCCGTCCTTGGTCCGGTGGCCGACTACCTTTCGACATCAATTCATTAAATGAATCCAGCAACCATGATGAACTACACTAATACTGGTACATCAGGCAGCGTGCCTGCAGAAAGTATGGCGGGAAAAACAGAACGAAGAAAAGCACGCAATGCCTCTATTTTTGAGGTTTCACTGGTCAGGGCAGCCCTTGGGCAGTCGTTCATGATGCTCAATCCGGTGGTTATGGCCAAAAATCCGGTCATGTTCATTACCGAAGTGGGCGCGGTGCTGACAACAGCAATTACGGTGTACGACGCATCGACCGGAAAGGCTGGGCTGATCTACAATCTGGCGGTGCTGCTGATTCTCTGGCTGACTGTGCTGTTTTCGAATTTTGCCGAGTCGCTTGCCGAGGCTCGCGGAAAAGCGCAGGCTGACAGTCTCAAACGGACGAGGCAGAACACCGTGGCCAACAGGCTTCGTGACGGCAAGGTAACGCAAGTCAATTCGGATGACCTGCTGGAAGGCGACCTGGTAGTCGTTTCCGTCGGGGAGCTCATTCCTGGTGACGGTGAAGTTGATGAAGGCGTGGCGATGGTCGACGAATCGGCCATCACCGGCGAATCGGCACCTGTGGTAAGGGAGGCCGGTGGTGACCGCTCAGGGGTTGTGGGTGGTACCAGGGTTATCTCCGACCGGATTGTGGTAAAAATCACCGTCTCGGCCGGAAACTCGTTTCTCGACCGGATGATCGCCCTGGTCGAAGGAGCCGTCCGTCAGAAAACTCCGAATGAACTGGCCCTGACGGTTACGCTTGCCGGATTGACACTCGCATTTCTGATGGTGACCGCTACGCTTTGGCCGATCGGCAAATATTTCGGCATCGCCATACCGGTACCGACCCTGGTTGCCCTGCTGGTTTGTCTTATTCCGACTACTATCGGCGCACTGCTTTCCGCCATAGGTCTCGCCGGTATGGACCGGGCTCTCTCGGCCAATGTGCTTGCCAAAAGCGGCAAAGCCGTCGAGCTTGCCGGCGATATCGACACCCTGCTTCTCGACAAAACCGGCACCATTACTATGGGTAATCGTCAGGCCACCAGCTTCATTTCTCTGGAAGGAGTGAACTCCCGGCATCTTGCCAAGGTTGCCATGGAGGCCTCGTTCGGTGACCAGACTCCGGAAGGACGTTCCATTGTCGTATTCGGCGAAAACATGCTTGGTGCGGAAGCCCCCGCTGAACCCGCAGGAGCTGAAGTAATCGCTTTTTCGGCCCAGACCCGACTGAGCGGTATGGATATGCCGGACGGAAGGCAACTGCGCAAGGGAGCCGGAGATGCTGTTCGGAAATACCTTGCGGAGCAGGGAGGCACAACGACCGGAGAACTTCAGGCAATCGTCGATGCGGTTGCCCGCAAAGGCATGACTCCGCTTGTTGTTGCCGAAGGCAACCGGGCGCTTGGAGTCATCGAGTTGTCCGATGTGCTCAAACCGGGGATCACCGACCGGTTCAGACGGCTGCGTTCCATGGGACTGCGAGTTGTTATGGTGACCGGCGACAACCCGCTGACGGCGGCTGAAATCGCAAGGCAGTCGGGTGTGGATGACTATATCGCCGAAGCAAAACCCGAAGATAAACTGCAGTATATCCGGAGGGAGCAGCAGTCGGGACGACTCGTCGCCATGATGGGTGACGGGACGAACGACGCTCCAGCCCTTGCGCAGGCGGATATCGGGGTGGCTATGAATTCGGGGACACAGGCGGCCAAGGAAGCGGGTAACATGGTTGATCTCGACAGCGATCCAACCAAACTGATCGAGATTATCGAGATCGGCAAGCAGCTTCTGATGACCCGGGGTGCGCTGACTACTTTTTCAATCGCCAATGACATCGCAAAGTATTTTGCCATCATTCCAGCCATGTTCCTGCTTGCCATACCTGGGCTCCGCATACTGAACATCATGCAACTCTCGACTCCGAACAGCGCCATTCTTTCGGCGTTGATCTTCAATGCGATAATCATCCCGATGCTTATCCCGATTGCAATTAAGGGGGTCAAATACCGTCCCCTCGGGGCTGAGGCGCTGTTACGCAGTAATCTTCTTGTTTATGGTGTCGGTGGCGTTCTGGTGCCTTTTGCCGGCATCAAACTGATCGACATGCTGTTATCAATCACCGGTTTATTCTGAAGGAGTAACATTCTATGAAAAAAACAATTATGAAAGATACAGCGCCAAATCTTGCTGCATCGCTCAGAATCGCACTTGCGACGATCGTGCTTTGCGGCGGCCTCTATCCGCTGATTATTTTAAGCTTTGCCCACTTTGCGACCCCGGAGACCGCTTCCGGATCGCTGCTTCGCGACAGGGCGGGAAATGTCGTCGGCAGCCGGCTGCTCGCCCAGGCCTTCACGCGACCTGGCTATTTCTGGCCAAGACCTTCGGCGGTAAAGTATAATGCTGCCGGGGCTGGCGGCAGCAATCTCTCGCCGGCAGGCCCTGAAGTAAGAGAGCGTGCTGAACAAACAGTCGCAGATTTCGGTGCTGACTCCCGCAGGCCTCTTCCTGCGGATCTTGCAACTGCGTCCGGCAGCGGACTCGACCCCTTCATTACGCTTAAGGCGGCGCTGTTTCAGGCTCCAAGAGTTGCTCGCGCAAGAGGAATAGCGCTTTCCGATGTCGATGCGGCAATACGTCGCCATGCTGACACTCAAAAGATCTTCTGGTCTCGGGAGGGTCTTGTCAATGTATTGGCGTTGAATATGGAACTCGATACCGTGCAGAAAAAATAATATCGCACCTCGACCGTAAAAACCGGAGGCATTTTCGATGGAAGAAAGCAAAATGGAAGAAAGCAGAGCGGAGAGTTTTCTCCGATTGATAAAACGATCGCAGCGGGGTCACCTGAGGATTTACCTCGGCTACTGTGCGGGCGTGGGTAAAACCTACCAGATGCTGCTCGAAGCGAAACGTCTTCGACAACAAGGAATTGATGTCGTTGTAGGTATCGTTGAAACGCACGGCAGAAAAGAGACGGAAGCTTTGCTTGAAAAGCTTGAGATCATACCCCGGAAAGCTCTGACCTATCGCGGGATTGAAATTACCGAAATGGATATTGATGCAATCATCAAGCGTCGTCCCGCCGTTTTACTGGTCGATGAGCTCGCTCATACCAATGTGCCTGGTTCCAGGAATGCAAAGCGGTATCAGGATGTTGAGGAAATTCTTGCAACAGGCATTCATGTGATTTCAACGCTTAACATCCAGCACCTTGAAAGCCTGTATGAAACCGTCGAGCATGCAACCGGCGTCAAGGTCAAAGAGCGCGTTCCTGACAAGATCGTCTTGCAGGCCGATCAACTGGTCAACATCGATATTGCCACTGATGACTTGCTGCAGCGCCTTAAAGAGGGCAAAGTCTATCTGGCTGGCAAGACGGAATCAGCGCTCACAAATTTTTTCAGGCAGGAAAACCTTGAACAGCTCAGGGAACTGACCCTGCGCGAAGTTGCTGCCCAAATCGATTCAAGCCGCAGAAGTCCAATGCAGGATGAGCCGGCATCAAGTCCCGATCAGGTAATGGTCTGTTTGAGTTCAAGATCGGAAAACAGTGAGGCGTTGCTGCGGTATGCATCAAGAATAGCCGGTCGCCTGAACCGCAACTGGTACGCTGTGTATGTCCAGAGTCTTTCAGAGAGCCCTGAAAGGATAGATGCCGGCATTCAGCGCAAGTTGTCCAATACACTTGCTCTTGCCCAACAGCTTGGCGCAACTGTTTTCATCTACAAGGGCAACGATATTGTTTCAACCATTCTTCAATTCGCGCGGGAATACCGGGTTGGCCATATCGTGGTCGGCAATTCGGGAGAACGACTCTCTCTCTTGCGATCCCTGACCGGAAAACGCACGATGATTGAACGGCTTATGCGGGAGAGTCAAGGGATTACAATTGTCGTGCCCGACATCCGCCACCCGGATGAAGGCCGAAAACGGTTTCGTTCCCGGAAATATCTATCGGATATTCGCGCAAACCTGATGGGCCGGCAACAGGAGCCTGATGACCGGGAGGCTCCTATCTTTCATTCCAGTGTCCTGCTCTGGAACGAAGTGCTCGAAAAGGAAACTGCCATCCGTCAATTGCTCAATACGCTTTGCCAGACAAATGCCGCCATTCCATTCGATTATGCATGGAGAGCGATACTCGAACGTGAAAAACAGGGAGCGACCTTTATCGGCGAAGAAATCGCCATACCCCATGCCCGACTTGAAGGAATCAATGAAACCGTCCTTGCAATCGGAGTAAGCAAGCTCGGAATTTATGACCCCGATTCCAACAATACGGCAACGATCATGTTTCTTATGCTCTCTCCCATCAACCGTCCGGACAGCCACATCAAGTTGCTCGGGATGATCAGCAAAATGGCTGGTGACAGCCAATGGCGCGCAGCAATGCACAGGGCGAAATCCGAAATTGAAGGTACGCAGATTCTCCGGCACTGGATTGCCGGACAGAAAAAGAAACAAGACAGGTGATGCTCAAAAAATATATGTCGCATGACGAAGGAAAACTAAACAAGGAGAGAAAAAATGTCACAGGAAAAGATAGTTATTTGGTGGGACACCAATTCTGAGCTGGAAAAGTGGCGTGTCGATGTTCTGCAAAAAAACAGCGAAGGCAAATACGAGGTTGTTCTCGGTAGTGGGAGCACTGATTTTCCGATCAATGTCGAAAATTTTGGCCCATTTGAAGAGGACTTATTAATTCAATCTGTCAAGGCCGCATTCTTTGCTGCTGATATCAGATTAAAATTGTTATGACCTGAGCCTGAAATATTATTCAATGCCCTGTTTTTCCCTGTTAATGAGCCGCTTTCGACCGAAAAGCCCGCAGCACGCGGGCTTCCCGGGCTTATGAAAAACGACTGGTTATCCATTTTTCATCCGGTCTCAGACCTTCCATCACTCTCACACTCCCCTCTCCGATCCAGTAACAGATCGTCAATAAAATGGTCGATCATGTGCATTCCTTCGTGACGCATGACAATGTCGTGCGCCAACTTTCCCCCAAGGCGCTCATCCTCGTAGGGTGCAAGACTCCACTTCTTCATGACCCAGTCACCGGGTCGCTGAAAATAGACGGTGTTCGAAATGTCGTTTTTCCATGCCGGATAGTTGATCTCGTCAAGCCGCTCTTTCAGATAGAGCGCATTCTTCAAAATCAATTCAGCCTGACGCCGGTACCCTTCCACTCCAGTCTTGTGAATTTGCCACCAGAACTTCAGTGGAGCCAGCGCTGAACGTGAGCAGGTGATTGTAGGTACCGAAGCATTCAGGTAGGAAACCCGAAAGGGATTTTGCGTAGCAAGAACTTTGTTTGTGGTAAGAAAGAGGCCCAATGGTTCATCGAAACCGAAGAATTTGTGTCCACTGACAGCGATGGAATCATAATTTTGCACCGAGTGACTGACCAAATCAGCATGTTCTGTAAAAGGCAGATATCCCCCAAAGAGAGCAGCATCAACATGACGGTATACGGCGAGAGGCTGTTTTTTTGCCAGTACCTCATCAACCGCATTCTGATTGTCGATGGCTCCCTTAAAGGTGGTGCCAACCGCAATAACGATCAAGGCTGGACGACTTGGGTCGAGTGCACGCTCAAACGCCTGCACCTCCATTTCACCCTTTATGTTCGTCGGTATCTGGCGCATTTCCAGCCCCTGAAGATCGCAGAGCCTCATGATGGAGTAGTGCGCCTCTTCTGAAACGTACAGAATCGGCTTGATTTGGCTCTGTGCGCTCAAGACGTGGACGCCGAAATAAATGCCATGGTTGTTCCCATCGGTGCCACCATTGGTGACGATACCCCATACCTCTTCGGGTGAAAATCCGTAAAGCGGGGAAAAGAAATCAATGACTTCGTTTTCAAATTCATGGGTATTAAGAGAAAACAAGCTTGGCTTGCGCGGATCACCAACGTTGTTCATGGCCACATCTGCCAATCCTGAAACGGCATACCAATGGTAGAATTCTGCCAGTTTGACGTTCTGGTTACAAGGAAACCCGACAGCCCTCTTTTTTTCATGCACCATTTTCTCTGCGAATGCGTTAAGACGATTGATATCAACGTTATGGTTCGCTGTCATGGTGTTGTCGCGGCTTATGTTATAGTGATCATTGCTGATAGTTACTAAACCGACCAACAGCATCAAAGTTTGTACGATTAAAAAAGTTCTTTTTTATAAGCACAAGTTTTTCGGCAATCTGCCGTCGAAGCTAATGACATATCGGATGAGAGGATGGGGAATAGTCATACATCCATATATTTTATAATAAGTAAACTGATAATACGATGAAAAAGACAATGATGCTGGTGTTAACCACAACACTGCTCGGGTTTGGAAGTATTGCTTCAGCAGCAACCAATTACCGTCACTGTTCCGATAATGAGTTTGCCAAACGCCAGGCGGGATCATGTAACGCTCGCATGGAAGATCGAACCTCAAATCGGAACGAATGCAGGAGCAAACTCTCAGAACCCGGTCCGGATGCGCGGGAGCGCTTTAACAGATCGTCAGAAAGAAGAGATGAGCACTGCAGAATGAACGGTTTGGAGGAAAAACTTGGATTGAGCAAACGTCAGAGTGCTCAAGTAAAGGAACTGCGCGAAAAACAGTTCACGGTTGTTGTTGCAGAAAGGAAAGAACTTGTTGCATTAAGAAAGGAGCTTGAAGAAAAGTCATTTACGATAAATCCTGACCGAAAGACGATTGATGAGCTTTCCGTCAAAATCGGCCAAAAATATGCATCGCTTGCTCAACTGAAGAGCAGGCATCTTACAGAACTTGTTTCGATTCTCACACCCGCTCAGCGGACGAAACTTCAGACAATAAGAGATGCTCGCGAGTTACGGAAAAGTTGCGGAAGATCCTTTGAATAGAAATAATACCCACTATCAACAAAAGCAGGCGTTGGAGCCTGCTTTTTTATTCCCGGATTTCACCTTGCTTTTGACGCTGATAACCGGGAACAGTAATCGCATAAACTTCTTTCCTTCATTGCTGTCGTGAGTTCAAAGTCCATCACGCTCTTCCTGGCGAAAGCGAAACAAAAAAAAGCGGGAGGTAAAGAGGTTAACCGTCATGCCAGCGAGACTTCCCGCTGCCACACCAAAAACCGGGTAGAGTGCAATCATCGAATATCGGGCAATCATGAGTGCATAAACGCCATAGTTAATGCCTCCGCCTATCGACATGAGGGCAAGGTACAAACCAAACTCTTTAACTTTTGAGTGGCCGGAATTTTGGTTGCGGAAGGTTATGGTGCGGTTAATCAGCCATGTTGAAAAAGCAGCACAGAGGAATGAAACGAGGCGAGCCGCATAGAGTCCCATGATATCTTTAAACAGATACAACACTGCTGAATCCACAATAAAACCAGCAACACCGGAGAGCGCAAACCAGAAGAATTGAGCTCGAAATTTCACCATTGCACCCTTTATAAAAATCCGGTTACCATCCGGGAACCGCAGTTGAAGATTAATCTTTTGGGTCATCTCTCTTATGAAGGGGAATCGCCAGATAGGCAAGACACTTCATTTCATGACGGCCTCGGGTAACGTTATCGAGAATAAGTCCACAAAAAAATGAAAGCAGGGCGCAGATCATGATCGCCGTCGAAAGAATAATGGTAGGAAAACGCGGAACAAGGCCTGTTCCAAAAAACTCAATAATAACCGGTATGGTGATCAGCAGAGAAAACAGAGCCATCGAGGCACCACAGATGCTATAGAATGAAAATGGGCGTTCAGAGACGTAGAGACGAAAAATGGTTTTGAGGATGCGCAACCCGTCACGATAAGTCGATAATTTACTTTCTGATCCTTCAGGCCTGGCTCCATAAGGGGTCATAACTTCAC
>CAJAIK010000050.1 GCA_903939765.1 uncultured Chlorobiaceae bacterium
AGTATGGATGAAACCTCATCAGGCCTGACTGTTGTAGACATATCTTATTCCGCTTGGTTATTTGTTAAGAAAAGAGAAAGATTCTGCTTACCTTCTTTTTAAGTCCAACTCGGGCTGTTTTCCATTCCAAAAGATAAAACCTGAATTTAATGAAAAGCTTTTAGTTATTCAAATTCTCTCTCTCATTTGAGTAGCTTCCTTTTCCTGACTTTAACCCTGCACCAACACCTACAGGAATTTTGCCCGAAGAAAACAGTATGAAAACTGTCAGAGGATTCGCTTCAGCAACCGTCGGAAACGTTGCATGTGGCTTTGATGTCTTGGGATTTGCCATTACCGAACCCGGTGATGAAGTAATTCTGACGCTTTCCGATCAACCACTCGCCGGCTCTCCGGTTTCAATTGTCAGCATAACAGGCGATGGTGGTGCGCTTCCGCTTGACCCAAAAAAAAACACGTCAAGCTTTGTTGTCCTGAAGTTTCTCGAATATATCCGCACCCACAAACAGATCGATTTTACCGGCCATATCTCCCTTGAACTCAAAAAACACCTGCCGCTGAGCAGCGGCATGGGGAGCAGCGCAGCAAGCGCAGCCGCAGCACTGATCGCAGCAAACGAACTGATGGGCAACCCCTGTTCGAAAATGGAACTGGTTCACTTCGCCATTGAAGGTGAGCGGGTGGCCTGCGGCTCTGCCCATGCCGACAACGCCGCACCGGCAATTCTTGGTAATTTTGTGCTGATTCGGAGCTACACTCCGCTTGATCTTATTACGATCCCCTCACCCGAACACCTCTACTGCTCTCTGGTTCACCCGCATACGGAACTGCGTACAGCCTACGCCCGTTCGGTGCTGCCCAAGGAGATTTCGCTCAAAACCGCAACCCAGCAATGGGGCAATGTCGGCGCTCTTGTTGCCGGCCTGCTCACCTCCGACTTTGATCTTATCGGGCGCTCTCTGGTGGACGTTATCGCCGAGCCGAAACGTGCTCCGCTCATCCCCGGTTTTTTTGAAGTCAAGCAGGCAGCTCTCGACAGCGGCGCCCTCGGATGCAGCATTGCAGGCTCAGGCCCCTCAATTTTTGCCTTTTCATCCTCTGAAAAAACTGCCCTTGCAGTTGGTCTGGCCATGAAAGAGGCATTCCTTCACTCCAAAGCCCACCTGAAGTCAGACCTGTGGGTATCGCCCATCTGCAAAGAAGGCGCCAGAATAGTGTAACAGCCATTAATCAGGAACCCTACAACCAATGATCTATTTCAGCACCAATAAATCATCAATACCTGTTTCCATAAAAAAAGCAACACTTGAAGGGCTTGCGCCCGATGGCGGGCTCTATATCCCCTCCGAAATTCCCCGCTTCTCGCCGGCTGAAATTGCGCTCCTCGAAGGAGCAAGCTTCAATAACATCGCCTTTGCCATCGCAAAAAAATTTGTCGACGGCAGCGTCCCCCCCGACCAGCTCAGCGACATCATTGAAAGCTGCTACACCTTCGACACGCCGATTGTCCAGCTCGACCGGAACACCTTTATCGAAGAGCTTTTTTGCGGGCCAACACTCGCCTTCAAGGATTATGGCGCACGCTTTCTTGCCCGGCTGACCGGCTATTTTGCTGCAGAGGAGAAGAAGCTGATTACCGTCCTTGTTGCCACATCAGGAGATACGGGAAGCGCCGTCGCCTACGGCTTTCAGGGTATTGCCAACACAAGGGTCGTACTCCTCTATCCTTCCGCGAAAGTAAGTCGCCTGCAGGAACAGCAACTCACCACCGCCGGAGGCAACGTTTTCGCCCTTGAAGTACAGGGCGATTTCGACGACTGTCAGCGCATGGTAAAACAGGCTTTTGTTGATCCAGACCTGAACAAATTTCTGACGCTCACCTCGGCCAACTCCATCAACATCTCACGGCTGATCCCGCAATCGTTCTATTACGGGTGGGCGTCCATGCAGCTCAAGGAGAGGTTTGGCATCCATGACCCGCTTTTTGCAGTCCCAAGCGGCAATTACGGAAACCTCACCGCCGGCGTGCTTGCAAAACGGATGGGCTTCCCGATAGGTCACTTTATTGCCGCCTCAAACGCCAACGACAGTGTGACCCGATATATTGATGAGGGGCGCTACGAGCCACGCCCGACCATCACCACCCTTTCAACCGCAATGGACGTCGGCAACCCGAGCAATTTTGCACGACTGAGATATTTCTACCACAACGACCATGACGCCATGGCAAAAGATATTACCGGAATTGCCGTTTCGGATGCACAGACCGTCGCCACCATCCAGTCAGTCCATGAACGTTTTGGCTATGTCATAGATCCCCATACTGCCGTAGCATACAGAGCCCTTGAACGTTTCAGAAACATTGAAAGCAATGCAGAGCATGCTGGTATAGCGCTTTCAACCGCCCATCCGGTAAAATTTCTTGACGCCATAGAGAGTGCCCTGGGCCTGGAGATCGGTATCCCCGCAAACCTTCAGGAGCTTATGGAAAAAAAGAAAAGTGCCACCCTGATCAGTTCCGAGTATAAAGAGCTCGCCTCTTTTCTCAACGGACTCGACCAGTAACCCTTTACTGTGTACGGAATGAACTTCAGAACACTTTTGTTCCTTTTTATCCTGATACCAATCATGTTTTTCGGGATACTTTTTGCCCTGCTGATCAACCTTTTTGATCCCTCCGGTGAGTCTTTCCATAAAATAGCCGCATGGTGGGGCCGCTTCAGCGCAAAGCTGTTCGGCATTTCCATCGAGGTAACCGGCCGCAATAATTACAGCACGGAACAGAACTATCTTGTCATCAGCAATCATGCCGGCATGGCTGATATTCCGCTGCTTCTCGGCGCCATGAACCTCGACCTGCGCTTTATGGCAAAAGAGGAGCTTGGAAAAATACCATTGCTGGGCCGGGCGCTCAGGCAGGCAGGCTACGTCATGATCAAACGGGGACAAAACCGGGCCGCACTGCAAAGCCTCTTTGCGGCAACAGAGGTACTGAAAAGCGGCCATTCGCTCCACATTTTCCCTGAGGGCACCCGCTCAGCAACCGGAGAGCTCCTCCCGTTCAAGCGCGGAGCGTTCCGCGTTGCGCAAAAAGGAGGCGCTCCCGTTCTTCCCGTTACCATCATCGGAAGCCATCTGATCACCCCGAAAAAAAGTCTGAAAATCAACAAGGGAACAATCAGAATCATCATCGACAAACCAATCCTGCCATCACAGTTCGACACTGTTGAAGAGCTTATGGCCGCCTGCTCCGAAGTGATCACGACCAATTTTAACCGCTACCAGAACAACTAAATCTGGCGGTAAAGATTTACCATCTCGATGGCTGTCATGGCAGCATCAAAGCCTTTGTTGCCCGCTTTCGTTCCTGCACGCTCTATGGCCTGCTCGAGATTTTCCGTGGTCAAAACGCCAAAGGCAATTGGAATCATGGTATCAAGGGCAACCTGGGCAATCCCTTTGGTCGCTTCGGCGGCAAGGACATCAAAATGGGGCGTGGAACCCCTGATAATGACTCCAAGCGTAATAATGGCATCATACTTGCCACTCAGAGCTACCTTTTTGGCCACCATCGGCAGTTCAAAGGCTCCAGGACAACGGTAGATGGCAATATTTTCTTCCGATCCTCCATGGCGTCGGATACAATCAACCGCACCCTCAACAAGCTTCTGCCCTATAAAATCGTTAAAACGTGCAACCACAAGCGCAAAACGGATATCCCCAGCGCTCAAAACTCCTTCAATCTGTTTCACCGGCATAACAATTAGCTGTTTGAATTATATTTACGAACGACAATAGCCGAGCATCCGCTCCACAAGATCAATAAGCACATGACCAATCGTGATATGGCACTCCTGCACCCGATCAGCAGAGCCTGAATGGGGCACAATAATTTCAAGATCGGCCAATCCCTTCAGCCTCCCACCATTCCCCCCAATCAAGGCAATTGTTTTCATCCCCTGCTGCTGCGCGAAGGTGAGGGCATTAACCACACTTGGGCTGTTACCGCTGGTTGAGAGGCCCAGCAAAACATCTCCCTCCCGCCCGTAAGCCTCAACCAGCCTCGAAAAGACCGCATCATAACCAAGGTCATTCGCCCCCGCCGTCAAGGCTGAGGTATCGGTGGAGAGCGCTATGGCCGCAAGTGCCGGACGATCCACACTGCTTCGGTAACGGATAGTCAGCTCCGTCGCAAGATGCTGGGCATCCGCCGCACTGCCGCCGTTGCCACAAAGCAGCACCTTGCCGCCATCCTCAAACGTTCCGGCAATCATGCGTGCCATGGCAACAATCACAGCACTGTTCTGCCGCGCAACCTTCTCCTTGAGCTGAGCACTGTAGAGCATGGTATCAAGCACCACCTCCTCATAACGGGTACGGTCACTGAGTCCATCGGAACAGCCACATTCCTTGATCATAACAATAAATCTTTAAACCCGTAAAGAATTTTCTTTCCCCAATATAATGAAAAAGCGGGACTACCGTCTGTGGATGACGTTATCACGTTCCGTCAATATTCATCATCCTGCTTCCGATTCAGAAACTCCTGACTTCATACATAAAACCGTGTAAGTGTAAGTAAAATAAGGATTGGACCAAAAATTTAGGCACTACAATGCAATCGTTTGAC
>CAJAIK010000051.1 GCA_903939765.1 uncultured Chlorobiaceae bacterium
CGGCTCTTCTTCAGTGGGTCCCCAATGTATCATCTTTAACTCTCCCTTCCTAATCTTTTCTAAACCTTTCTTCCAAAAAAACTCCGGATTTGGCCAAATATCGCCTAAACAGCAGGGCTTTACGCTCTTTTGCGTGAATACTGGCAGTTCCAAAGTAAAATCCATAATAACCTTCGATTTTTAGACCTTGAAAACGTTGAGGGCTTGCCGAAACACACCAATGTATTAAACTAAAGCATAAGTTTATTACCAATGAATCCTTGACAGCATTCGCACTCGAAGCTTTCCGGGGCATCAAGACGCTGCACTCTACCTGCCGCCGATTGACGTCCGCCGAAAAATAAAACATTACCTGCTCGGTCAGGGTTACAGGAGTTCTCAGCCCAATGCTTTTAGATGTATAGAGCATAAGCGGCAATGTGTTCGCGTGGTGCAATGACTGGTATGGAGAGAGGGCTATTTCCGCGATTGCAAAGATGCACGCACGGTGATCAACCCTCTTTGTACTGCAACAGGATTACACCATGTGATTTATGGAGGGAATTGGGGCCGCTATGTGAAGAGCTTTCGGCCGGCTTCTCATCTCAGCATTGCTCCCGACTATCACAACTCTTGAACGGGTGAAATCCGGATATCCGGGAGAGCCCCATCATCCTTGCCCTTGTTGGCGGTTTCCTGTCTATTATTTCTTATCTTGACTGTCGGTTTGCAGGCCGTTCAGACTGTTTTTCTGGCTGACGGCACTCGCTGGCAGTATGACGCAAAAAAAGTTATCTGTTGGAGTATGCTCACTTGCAGAGGTCGGCATGATTTTGGGGACCGACATTTGTTACTGCTTATTTTTAAAACGGTTATGAGAGGACTTCTTCCCCTGGCCCTTGCCATCATAAAAGAGGAAATACATGAAAAAAAGTTCGAATAAACAGTTGCTGATGAACAAGACCGGCGACGAGATCCAGGTTGCGCTGGTTGAGGAGGGTCGTCTGGTTGAGTTGATTATTGAACGTCCCGAGAGCCGCAGAAGTATCGGTGATATCTATCTTGGTCGTGTGCATAAGGTTGTAGAGGGACTGAAGGCGGCTTTTGTTGATATCGGGCAGAAGTCAGACGGTTTCTTGCATTTTTCCGATGTGGGCACAACGAATGAAGATTATCGGGCGCTGATTGAGGATGATGATGATGATGAGAATGGCGGCGGGGAGGATTCCGATGCTGATGAAACACTCCATCCAGTCCGTTCAAGTGAAGAGCCTCCCTCCGGAACGGCCGTAAAGAGTGCGGCGCGCAGCGGAGCCAAAAGAAATCCTGTTGAGGAGCAGGAAAAAACAGAAAAGAGGCAGTCTTATACCCAGTTGATTGCCACCAAGCTCAAACCGAACGACTCCATCCTTGTGCAGGTCATCAAAGAACCGATCAGCAGCAAGGGTTCACGCCTTACCTCCGATATTACCATTGCAGGGCGTTTCATGGTACTGCTTCCTTTTGGTGGCGGACAGGTTGCCGTTTCGCGCCGGGTCATTGCGCGCAAGGAGCGCTCAAGGCTGAAAAAGCTGGTCCGATCCATCCTTCCGGAAGGTTTTGGCGCCATTATTCGCACCGTTGCCGAAGATCAGGAGGAGACGCTGTTGAAGCAGGATCTTGAGAAGCTGCTTGCCAAGTGGACACAGATTGAGGAAAAGTTGCAGGATGCTGCCCCTCCCCAGTTGATTTTCAAGGAGGATACGATTATATCGAGTGTTCTGCGCGATTCGCTTACCTCTGACGTCACTGAAATTGTTGCAAATTCAGCGCAGATACACAAAGAGACGCTTAACTATATCCAGTGGGCTGCGCCAGAGATGGTAAAAAATGTAACCTTTTACCAGGGAAAGCTTCCCCTTTTCGAAGGGTACGGAATTGCCAAGGATGTTGAGTCAATCTTTTCTCGCAAAGTGTGGCTCAAGTCAGGCGGTTATATCATTATTGAGCACACCGAAGCGATGGTAGTTGTTGACGTCAACAGCGGCAGGTATGCTGCCAAGCGGGAGCAGGAGGAGAACTCGCTGAAAACCAACCTTGAGGCTGCACGGGAAGTTGTGCGGCAGTTGCGGTTGCGTGATATCGGAGGGATTATTGTGGTTGACTTTATCGATATGCTCGACCAGAAAAATGCCAAGAAAGTCTATGACTCCATGAAAACCGAGTTACGCAATGATCGGGCAAAATCGAATATTCTTCCCATGTCCGATTTCGGAATAATGCAGATTACCCGTGAGCGGATACGCCCAAGCCTGATGCAGCGGATGGGCGATCAGTGTCCTGCCTGCGGGGGAAGCGGCGTGGTACAGGCAAGGTTTACCACCATTAACCAGATTGAGCGATGGCTCAGGAAATACGCGCTTCAGCACCCCATGAAGTTTCAGCAGCTCGATCTCTATGTCAGCCCTACAGTTGTTGAACCATTGCAGAACAGTGACATGAAGACTGAACTGAAGTGGTTTCTTCAGCACATGCTGTTTGTACAGGTAAAGCCGGATGAGAGTCTCAGAAGTGATGATTTCCGCTTTTACAGCAGAAAAAACAATAAGGATATTACCGCCGAATATGGCGATATTTAACAGTAAAACAGCAGAGCGAGCGTTATGGGACAGTATGATACATTGAAAGAGTCAATTCTTGGTTTTTCATCGCTTGGAGCTGCCGCGCTCTGGGAAATTCCTGAAGCGCGGATAGTTTTTAACCAGTTCAAGCAGTTGCTCAATGAGGGGCTGGTAAGGGCTGCGGAAAAATCGGGCGACGAGTGGCAGGTCAACTTCTGGGTCAAGGAGGGCATTCTGCTCGGTATGCGTCTTGGAAGACTTCAGGGCAGTTATGTCTCTCTTGATGAGCATGGCACCGGATTTACCTTTATCGACAAGGACACCTGGCCTCTGAAAACAATAACAATGGAGAATCATGTCCGAATTGTACCGGGAGGATCGGCGGTTCGGGACGGCTCCTATCTGGCACCTTCGGTGGTGATCATGCCTCCGGCCTATGTCAATGTCGGGGCTTACGTTGATGAGGGAACCATGATTGATTCCCATGCCCTTGTGGGAAGTTGTGCCCAGGTTGGCAAAAAGGTGCATCTTTCTGCCGGTGTTCAGGTCGGCGGTGTGCTTGAACCAGTGGGGGCCATGCCGGTTATTATTGAGAATGAGGTAATGGTTGGCGGGAACTGCGGCATTTATGAGGGAACCATTGTGAGTGAACGGGCGGTTATTGGTACAGGAGTCATCCTGAACGGCTCAACGCCTGTCTACGACCTGGTGCGCAATACCATTTATCGCAAAAGCGCCGACGCTCCTCTTATTATTCCTGCCGGGGCGGTCGTTGTTGCCGGATCACGAAAAATCAAGGGGGATTTTGCTGCTGAACACGGACTTTCCATCTATACGCCGGTAATTATAAAATACCGCGACGAGCGAACTGACAGTGCAACGGCTCTTGAAGAGGCTTTAAGGTGAATGATGCAGAGGAACGGAAAGAATAACGGAGGATGGCTGCAGAGGGTCTCCATGCAGCAGAGTGTCGCATACTTAATGACGGCCCTTATTCTTTTCTGTTCCGTTCCCTCCGTATCACTTTCCGCACCATCTACCCGCTCCGTTCCTGCAAATTCAACCGACAAAGAGTATTTCGAGATTGTAAAAAGCATCAATCTGCTGGGCGAGGTCTATCGCGAGGTTTCAAAAAACTATGTTGATACACTCAATGTCAGCGGACTGATGTATGCGGGTATTGATGGCATGCTTCGCACCCTTGACCAGTACACTGTTTTTCTTGATGAAAATGACTCCGATGAGCTTGATGAAATGACCAGCGGACAGTATGCCGGTATCGGCATCTCCATTGCCTCCATTGATGGTTCGGTTTTTGTCACCTCCGTGCTTGATGGTTATGCTGCGGCAAAAGTGGGCATCAAAGTTGGTGACTGCATTGTGGCCATTAACAACGAGAGTGTCGAAAAGATATCGCTCGACAAGGTCAAGGCATTGATCAAGGGTGCTGCCGGAACTCCTTTGCTTTTCAAGCTTGAGCGTCAGGGCACTCCCCCTTTTTCTATAAGGCTGACGCGGGAGGAGGTGCGGGTAAGCACGGTGAGTTATTCCGGGAATTTTGGCGGTATAGGCTACATTGAGATGAAAAGCTTCGGTGCCCGTTCGACGGCCGACCTGCGTGATGCCTTTCAGGGGCTTGTGCGTCAGTCGGCAGAGCAGCATATCCCGCTGAAAGGGCTGGTCCTTGATCTCAGAAACAATCCCGGCGGACTGCTCAATGTTGCCGTTGATGTTGCTTCGCTCTTTGTGCCCAACGGCAGTGAGGTGGTCTCTATTCGCGGGCGATTGCTGGAAACCGCAAAATCCTATGTAACCGAGACGCCTCCACTTGATGCGCGGCTACCCCTTGCGATACTGATCAACGCTCAGAGCGCTTCTGCGGCAGAAATTGTTGCTGGCGCTATTCAGGATCTTGACCGGGGGATTATCATAGGAGAACGCTCTTACGGCAAAGGGCTGGTACAGTCGGTTGTAAGGCTCTCTTATAACACGGCACTAAAGGTGACAACATCGAAATATTATACCCCTTCGGGCCGCTTGATCCAGAAAGAGAGCAATAATGCGGTGAAGGAATCACGCAAGGTACTGCTGAGGGTTCCGGAAAAAACGGTATCTGAGATGTTTTACACCAAAGGAAGAAGAAAGGTCTACGGTGGTGGTGGCATTATGCCCGATATTGAGTTCTCTGAACCACCGAAATCCCCCTACCTTTCGGAGCTCAGCAAAAAGGGGTTTTTCTTTCTGTTCGCCTCAGCCTATCGCTCGACTCACCCCCTTCGGCCATCACTGCCGCTCGACCGTCCTGCTCTGATGGCGTTATTCTCCGACTTTTTGCGGAGCAAAAAATTTGTTTACACCTCTGACCCTGAACGCCGCTTGAATGAGCTGAAAGAGAGCATGAAGAAAGTTCAGCCGGAGACGGCCGACAGTTCTCGGCAATACGTCTCGGCTTTTCAGCGGGAGATTGATCGGCTCAAAGAGCAGGAAATTGCAAAAGAGTCATCAGCAGTTGCAGAGGAACTTGAAGTGGAGATTCTCCGCCATTATGATGAACGCATTGCACGGCATGCCGAACTTGACCACGACCCTGTGTTAAAAAAGGCCGTTGAGGAGCTTTCGGATTCACGGAAATATGCAGGAATTCTTCATCCCTGATCACCCAGCAACTGCTCCCGTTCATATTCTCTGATCTTGCGGTGTGCTCCGATGGCAATCATGAGATTACTGACGCTCAGCAGGCTTTCGGCAGCGCCGTGCAGCAGGTCATCATGTGATAGCGTTGAATAACCCCTTACTTCAGTGGCGAGGTACATGCAAAAGATGGTGACCGAGATGAAGATCAGCACAAACCAGAAGCCGACAACCGTCAACCCGGAAAAAATAGTCCGGTCACGACGGTAGAGTAACAGCAGCAGTACAAGAAAGGTGATATAAACAACGCTTGAGAGCTGCAGAATGGCGTCAAAGATATCTGCCCCGAGCCATGATTGTGGCTTTCCGGCAATCATGATAGCGGCAAGAGCGGCAACGGGAGTTGCAGAAGAGGTTTTCTTCGTCGATTTCAGCAGGTTCAGGGTTGCAAGCAGGAGCGCGGTGCTGCCAAAAAGGTTAATGAGCTCCGACATGTCGAGAAGCAACGGAATGGAATCGCCGGAGATATGATAACCCAGTACAAAAAAGCTGCCACTCCAGTGTGGCAGCATGGCAAGACCAAAGAGACGGATATCGCGCCGCCCCGTTATTTTTCCATAATGAAAGAGCAGGGCTGCGGCAATTCCCCATTCAAGCGCCGAAGAGATATGGATAATCCAGTTTGGAAAGGAGAGCAGCATTCAAGAACCCTTGATCAGATGGTAGACGTTTTTGGACATAATTTTGATCTGGGTCAACCATGACGCCGGCACCATTTTTTTATAGAGATAAGAGTCGAAGGTTATCCGCTGCACATCATCGTCAGCGCAAATCGCAACAAAACTCTCCCTGACCCGGTCATTGCGGTAGTATACGGACTGTAAAACCTCAAGGCCAAAAAAGATCGGAGCATAGAGTTTGCGAAACTCTTTTTCATAGCTCTTCAGTGGTGTTTTATGGTTAAGGTGCTTGATCATGGCCTCAGCCCCAAGCTTTCCTGAGCGCATAGCGAAAAAAATACCCTCCCCGTTTGCAGGAGTAACCAGGCCTGCAGCATCACCGACCAGAATGGCCTTTTCCTGGGTAAATGATTTCCGTGGTTTCATCGGAATTTTGGCCGCTTCGTCGAGGTAGGGCTCATCGGTGATCCCTATTTTTTCAAGAAAACGTTTCTGGAGAATTTTGATGTTGTGGTGCTTGTCATCAGTCCCTGTACCAATGGCCAGATGGTCGGCCTTGGGAAAAATCCAGCCGTAAAAGTCAGGTGAGACATCGCCATCAAACCAGATTTCAATGGAATCGCTGAAACTCTGGATGGCTGGAGTGTATTTGAATCGCTGCTGCATGGCAATTACCTTCAGCTCGTTGGGCGGAAAGTGCAGATCAATGGCCGTTTTTGAGTTTGCTCCATCTGCCCCGATAATCCTTCGGACACGCAGAGACGGAACCTTGTCGTCAAGTGTATTGATGACAAAGCCGTCGCCAGAGTGTGTAATTGATTTCACAAGCCCTTCGACCACAACGGCCCCGGCCCGTTCAGCTTCAGAACGCAGATAGTTGTCGAATTTTTCACGCCGTACCATGCCTACATAGCCGTTTGGCATCTGCATCTCAATGATTCTCCCTTTTGGAGAGCGGGCTCTCATACTCGACAGTTTTTTTTCGATCAGTTCGTCAGGAATTTGAAACTCTTCGATAAGGCCAAGTGGAATTGCGCCTCCACAGGGTTTAATGTTTTCAAGGTTTCGCTCAATGAGAACTGTTGAGATTCCGGCTGTTGCCAGTACGGCTGCTGCGATGGCACCCGAAGGGCCGCCACCGATTACTGCGACATCGTAACGCATGGCTTAAAGCTTGTTTATTTTTGATGCTATAAATTCCCGTACCCTCGAAATATCAATCCTCTCCTGTGTTGCCGTGTCGCGGTAGCGCACAGTAACACTGCCCTCTTCAAGTGACTGATGATCAACCGTGATACAGAAGGGTGTCCCAATCTCGTCCTGGCGGCGATAGCGTTTACCGATAGAGCCCGCATCATCATACTGAACAAGAAAATCCTGCGAAAGTTCATCCCGAAGCAGAGAAGCTTTTTCTCCCATCCCACCCTTTTTCATCAGAGGCAGTACTGCGGCTTTTACCGGCGCAACTTTCGGCGACAGCTTCAGGACCACACGCTCATCACCGTCAACGGTATCTTCCGTGTAGGCATCTGCAAGCAGCGCAAGAAAGAGGCGGTCGCACCCGGCGGAGGTTTCAACCACATAAGGGAGATAGCGCTCATTGGTTAGCTGGTCAATATACTCCATATTTTTGCCTGAAAACTCCTGATGCTGTTTCAGGTCAAAATCAGTTCTGGAGTGAATTCCCTCTATTTCCTCAACCCCAAAAGGGAATTCAAACTTGATATCGTAGGCAAGGTCAGCATAGTGGGCAAGCTTGTCGTGTTTGTACCAGTGGAGCTTTTTCTTGTTGATGCCGAGAGCAGTGGTATACCAGGCAAACCGTTCTTCCCGCCAGGCCTCGAATGATTCCGCCTGGGTGCCGGGTTTGACAAAGTATTGCATCTCCATCTGTTCAAACTCCACCATGCGAAAGATAAAGTTTCCCTTCACAATCTCGTTCCGGAAAGCTTTGCCTATTTGCGCAATGCCAAACGGAACCTTCATGCGTGATGACTCACGAATGTTATGAAAGTTCACAAAAATCCCCTGCGCGGTTTCAGGGCGCAGGTAAACAATACTTGATTTGTCAGCCACAGCACCCATATTGCACTGGAACATCAGATTGAACTGGCGCACCTCGGTCCAGTCACCTGATCCCGTATCCTGAGCCTTGATTCCTTCTGCGATGATGATGTCGTACAGTGCCCGGTTTGAATCCTCAGAAAAGGCAACAGCTTCATAAGCGCCCTGTACCCTCAGGAGCTCTTCGTCCTTGTTGTCTCTGCGCAGTTTTTCAATATGATTCTCGATCAGGTGGTCAGCGCGGTAGCGCCTTTTAGTGGTACGATCGTCAATCATCGGATCATTGAAACTCGCCACATGGCCTGAAGCCTCCCACACCCGAGGATTCATCATGATGGCGGCATCAAGGCCAACAATATTCTGATGGCGTCGGGTCATTGAGTTCCACCAAAGTTCCTTGATATTCCTTTTCATCTCACTGCCAAGCGGCCCGTAATCAAAACATGAGGAGAGCCCCTCATAGATCTCGGACGATGGAAAAATAAAGCCGCGTCGTTTGGCCAGGGAAACCAGTTTATGCATCACTTTATCAGGGGGCATATTCACACTCTGCACCCGTGCTTGATCGGTATTACTCATTATATATCAACAATATTATGGAAAACTTTACGGTAACTTTCTTTCAACAGGATAAAACATTCAAACTAAGAATGCAAGCAGGATAATCCGTGTATAGGTAAAGGCTCATTCTGCCGCGATATAAGCTATAGGATAAACCAGCAGGGGGCTAATACAGCTCTTCATAAATTCTATACGATTTTTATCACAGGGTTACGGCTATCCAGTCTGAATTTCGGTTTTAAGAGCAATCTCTTCAAGAATTGAGCTTACCTTCAAACACTGGAAGATCGGACCAGCATATACAATGGTGCGACCACGGGTGTGAACTTCCCATGTATGTTTTTCAGCTTTCTGGCGAGGGCAACGTATCGCTTTGATTATCTGTTCAATCACTTCGTCGAAGCTATGCTCATCATCATTGAACAGAACGACACGGCATGCGTCATGCAGATCAGTTCCGGAGCGTTGTTCACTCTCTTTCGTGACCGTGATTGATAAGGACGCCGTCCCTCTGTTTGCAGGTGAGGTGTTCATAAGATAGCAACACGATATGTTATAAGAGCCGAAACAGGCAGTGTAACCTGGAAGCTCAACCGGAATTAATCCTCATGCAATGACCGGTTGAACCGCCCCGAGTGAAAAATTGCCAGCCTGAGAGAGCTCCATTTTGAAGCGGGCTCCAATCGGGATGGTCATCAGATTTCTGATATGGCCGTAAGAGAGCCCTCTCATGACCGGGCCGTCAATATGGGCCTCTTCACTGTAATAGTTAAAAATATGCTGCTGCCGAAAATTTTCCGCTTTTGTATTCTCGGCTTCATTGCCGAACTGACCGAAAAGAATCCCTTTGCACTGTGCCAGCAAACCGGCATTGTCGAGGTGTGACAGCATTCTGTCTATGCGGTATGCCGGTTCGTTGATATCTTCCAGAAAAAGCAGCGAATCGTTCAGTATCGGCATGTAGGGCGTACCAATCATCGAAGAGAGAACGGAGAGATTCCCGCCAACGAGCATCCCTTCTGCCTTCCCGGATCTGATGCAGGTTATGGGGTGGTCAGGGTAGTTCTGAAGAGAAAGAGCATAAGCGGGAGAGGTCAACATGCCCCAGAAATGCTCTTCTGTATAGGGTGTCGGTTTGTAGAGTTCTGTCGCAAGCATCGGACCGGAAAAGCTGATCAGTCCGGTTTTGGCAAACAATGCAAGCGAGATTGCGGTTATGTCCGAATAACCGACAACTATTTTTGGATTGGCGGCTATAAGGTCATAATTTATTTTTTTTAATAATCTTGATGCACCAGCGCCTCCCCTCAGGCAGATAATTGCCTTTATTGCAGGATCAAGGAACATCTCATGCAGATCGTGAAGCTTCTGCTGGTCAGCGATTGCCGGATCGGTATCAATGCAGTTGAGGTGGCGTGAGGGCTTGACCCGGTAGCCGTTATTTTCGAGATAGCCAACTGCCTGCCCGATTTTATCAGGATAGGCGCAATGTGAAGAGGGGGAGATGAGGCCGATAGTATCTCCCTTGCGCAGGGCTTTTGGGGTAAGGGTTTTCATAAAACCATAAAACACCAGCACCCGTGAAGATGCTGATGTTCTTTAATCATTGGCATAAAATCAGGAAATAGTTTCGGTCAGCAGAATTGCCTTGTTGCCGCTGACTTCAAAAAAACCGTCGAGAATAGAAAACGATTGCTCACTGCGATCCGCCAAGGCAAGTTTGACCTTGCCTTTTGTCAGCGAGGAGAGCAGTGGCGCATGGTTTCTCAGTATCTGAAACTGCCCGAGATCACCCGGCACGGTTACACTGACGACCTCCCCGGAAAAATGGAGCTTCTGGGGAGTGACGATCTCTATCTGAAAGCCTTTATCGGAATTCGCCATGGTTATTGCTTCTGTTTAGAGCGTTTTTGCTTTCTCGACGGCTTCCTCAATGGTTCCGACAAGGTAAAATGCGCTTTCCGGCAGATTGTCATGCTTTCCGGCGATGATCTCCTTAAAGCCTTTGATGGTCTCTTCCAGCTTCACGTATTTGCCAGCAAGACCGGTAAAGGCCTCAGCCACAAAGAAGGGCTGTGAGAGGAAACGCTGTACCTTTCTTGCTCTTGAAACAACAAGCTTGTCTTCGTCACTCAGTTCATCCATACCGAGAATGGCAATAATATCCTGAAGATCTTTGTAACGCTGCAAGAGCTGTTTAACAGCCTGGGCAGTATCGTAGTGATCATCTCCAACAATGTTCGGATCAAGGATACGCGATGTTGAGTCGAGAGGGTCAACTGCCGGGTAAATACCAAGTTCAGCAATTGAACGTGACAGAACGGTCGTTGCATCAAGGTGAGCAAAGGCTGTTGCAGGAGCTGGATCGGTAAGATCATCCGCAGGCACATAGATCGCCTGTACCGAGGTAACAGAGCCCTTGTTGGTTGAAACAATCCTGTCCTGAAGTTCACCCATCTCGGTAGCGAGAGTTGGCTGGTAGCCTACTGCGCTCGGCATACGTCCAAGCAACGCTGACACTTCAGATCCGGCCTGGGTAAAACGGAAAATATTATCAATAAAGAGCAGAACATCACGACCTTCCTCATCACGGAAGTACTCGGCAATGCTCAAGCCGGTAAGAGCAACTCTCTGACGGGCTCCTGGAGGTTCGTTCATCTGGCCAAAAACAAGAGCAGTCTTGTCGATAACGCCAGACTCCATCATCTCATGCCATAAATCGTTTCCTTCACGCGTACGCTCGCCCACTCCGGCAAAAACGCTGAAGCCAGACTGCTGTTTGGCAATGTTGTTGATCAACTCCATGATAAGAACGGTCTTGCCTACACCGGCTCCTCCGAAGAGACCGGTTTTTCCACCGCGCGAGTAAGGCTCAAGAAGATCGATAACCTTGATACCAGTTTCAAACATCTCTGCTTTCGTAGAGATTTCATCAAATCTTGGCGCAAGACGATGAATTGAATAGCTTTTTTTGGTATTGACCGGACCGCGTCCGTCAATCGGGTCTCCGACGACGTTCAGCATTCTGCCGAGAACTTCAAGGCCGACAGGAACCTGTATCGGTTTGCCGGTATTTGCGACGCTGAGGCCTCTGACCAGACCGTCGGTACTCTCCATTGCAACGGTACGAACGCGCTCTTCTCCAAGATGCTGCTGTGTTTCCAGAACGAGCTTGGTACCGTCGGCTCTTGTAATGGTCAGTGCATCCAAAATTGACGGAAGCCGCCCTTCGGGAAAATCGACATCAACTACAGGGCCGATGATTTGGGAAATCTTACCTTCTTGCATAGTGACAGTGTGGATAGGATTTTATGGTATAATCAAACGTTCGTGCTTCCGGGCTTTTCTGCCTGTTGACCAGAAGTGATCTGTTGCATTATTAATCTTCGCTTTTTTTGACTGTTCCGGAGACGAGCCACCTGAGGGAGTCGAACCCACGACCTACTATTTACGAAACAGTTGCTCTACCAACTGAGCTAAGGTGGCTTAAGCAGAGCGAAAAATACAAGTCCAAATATAATTTTTTTGATAGAGAATCACAAAGACTAAATAACACATGATTTTATAGCAGTCAAAAAAAAGAAGAATTGTATATTATAGGAACGGTGGTTTTTTGTTTCTTTTGATATTTATTTGGACCGGTATGAAAAAGATGTTCAGTCACTCCTGGAAGGTGTGGGCGATCACGGCTCTTTTGTTCGGCTGTGTGGCAGGAGTGCTGTTTAAGGTTTCGCCATTCTTCTCTTCGACAATCCTGCCTGTTGAAAAAAAAGTGGACGGGGGGCTTCCGTTTCAGGCATTGCCATCGGCAGCGTTACCGTTGGCACCCTCTTTTGCTGCGCACTCCCTTGATGGAAAAACGGTGGAATCGACTCAACTTGTCGGAAAAGCCTATATCGTGAATTTTTTTGCATCATGGTGTCCCCCCTGCCGATCGGAGATTCCTGATATGGTCGCCCTGCAGAAAAAATATGAACGCAAGGGGTTTACCTTTATTGGCGTAGCCGTCAATGAGAATGTGACGGACATGCGCGCTTTTATCACAAAAAATCAGATAGGTTATCCGGTTGTCATGTCGGACGATAAACTCGTCTCTGCTTTTGGTCGGCATGTTACTGGCGGTCTTACTGGCATTCCGACCTCTTTTGTCGTTAACTCTTCTGGCCGTATTATTCTGGTCATTACGGGGGGCCGAAGCAAAGAGGACTTTGAAAAAATAATTGTTGATGCTCTCAAAAAACCGGAACTTCCTCAATAAAGTCATCACCCCATGATTGATGGTTTTCATGTCCGGTGGCCACAGAATCCGGGCAATCAGTTTCTCTTCTCTACACGTTCGCAGTCAGTGATGATTGCGAACGTTTTTTTTTACAACCCTTAGCTATATAAGAACGATTATGACTGTCATGCAGATCAATCCTCCAGACTATGTGAAAAACACAAAGCTGATCCAGTGGGTACAGGAGACGGCTGACCTTTGTCGCCCGAGTGCGGTGCACTGGTGTGATGGCTCCCAGGAAGAGTACGACACCCTCGCCCAACAGATGGTAGAAAGCGGTACCTTTATCAAGCTCTCCGAAGAGAAGCGCCCGAACAGCTATCTCTGCCGTTCTGACCCAAGCGATGTTGCAAGGGTTGAAGACAGAACCTATATATGCAGTATCCGTCGTCAGGATGCAGGTCCAACCAACAACTGGGTTGCACCAAAAGAGATGAAAGAGACGCTGAAAGGGCTTTTCAGGAACTGTATGGTTGGCCGTACCATGTACGTCATTCCGTTCAGCATGGGGCCGCTTGGATCACCCATTGCCCACATCGGTGTTGAAATTTCCGATTCGCCCTATGTTGTAACCAACATGCGTATCATGACGAGGATGGGAGTCAAGGTTATGGAGCTGCTTGGTGAAAACAGCGAATTTGTTCCTTGTCTGCACTCTGTCGGCGCGCCTCTTCAGCCCGGAGAACTTGATGTTGCCTGGCCGTGCAATGACACGAAATACATTGTTCATTATCCTGAAGAACGCTCAATTGTCTCTTTTGGAAGCGGTTATGGCGGCAACGCCCTGCTTGGAAAAAAATGCTTTGCGTTGCGTATCGCCTCTTCAATGGCACGGGATGAAGGGTGGCTGGCCGAGCACATGCTCATTCTTGGCGTTGAGTCTCCGGATGGGAAAAAAACCTACATTGGCGGAGCATTCCCGAGTGCCTGCGGTAAAACTAATTTTGCCATGCTTATTCCGCCTCAATCTTTTGATGGCTGGAAGATTACCACTATTGGTGATGATATCGCCTGGATCAAGCCAGGTGAAGATGGACGTCTTCGTGCAATCAATCCGGAATATGGCTTTTTCGGTGTTGCTCCTGGCACGTCGGACAAATCAAATCCGAATGCCATGGCAACGCTGGCAAAAAACTGTATTTTTACCAACGTCGCCATGACGCCTGACGGTGATGTCTGGTGGGAAGGGATGACGGACAATGCTCCCGATCAACTGATCGACTGGCAGGGTCACTCCTGGACTCCTGATTGCGGCAGACTCTCGTCCCATCCAAATGCCCGCTTTACCTCTCCTGCAAGTCAGTGCCCGTCACTTGATGCTGATTGGGAAGATCCGAAAGGGGTGCCGATCAGTGCCTTTATTTTTGGCGGCCGCCGCGGAGATACGGTGCCGCTTGTTTACCAGTCAGCAAACTGGAATTCGGGAGTCTATCTGGCAGCCACAATGGGTTCTGAAAAGACCGCTGCGGCAGCCGGCACGGTCGGAGAAGTTCGTCGTGACCCTTTTGCCATGATTCCGTTCTGCGGTTATCACATGGGCGATTATTTCAACCATTGGCTCCATGTCGGCCGTACACTGCCCGAACTGCCAAGAATTTTTGGTGTCAACTGGTTCCGCAAAGACGAGAACGGCAAGTTCCTCTGGCCAGGTTTTGGCGAAAACATGAGGGTGCTGAAGTGGATTGTTGATCGTGTTCAAGGCAAAGCCGGTGCTGTAGAGAGTCCGCTTGGCTGGATGCCGAAATACGAGATGATTGACTGGACAGGTCTGGAGGAGATGACCGAAGAGAAGTTCATCAAATTGATGTCGGTCGATCGTGAAGCATGGAAAAAAGAGCTGCTTTCACATGAGGCTCTTTTTGAAACGATTTACGACAGGCTTCCCAAAGAGTTCCCTCATATTCGTGAACTCATGCTCTCAACGCTCTGGATGTCTCCTGCACACTGGTCACTGGCTCCGGAAAATTATACTTCCGAAGGCTGACGATTGTTTTTCCGTGAAGAGCAAAAAGGCGCCTGCAAGGGCGCCTTTTTCTTTTCTCACAAGCAGTTCCAATCAGTTTTCGTCGAGGGTAAAGCCGATTTTAACGGTTACCTGCCAGTAGGCAACTTTCTGCTCCTCAACATGGCAACGGGTTTCAAGAATCTCTACCCAGCGGATGTTTCTGATGCTTTCAGCCGCTTTGGCAACGGCATTATTGACTGCCTCCTCAATACTTGTTGCTGAGGAACCTACCAGTTCAATTTTCTTATAGATGTGAGCGCTCATGGCGAGTAATGGTTTTCGTACGTGAAAAAAAGTCATAAGACCTGCATTTATAATAGCAAATCAGGCGGAATCTGCAAAAAGCCTTCGTTCAGGAGGCGAGCTTGCTGATAAATTTTTGTTTTCGGCTTCTGATATCACATAAATGGCCGCAAGGTGTTTCTATCGGTTTGTGGAGTCAATGGTAAAAGCCGTGAAATCAAGAGAGCAGCAAGAAGTGATGGAGCAAAAAGAGGGTCGGTGCGGCCCGAAACAGCCGTAAAACTGATGGCTGCTCCGGGCAAGATGGGCAAGGGTTACACGCCCAGGGCTTTGAAGAGGAGTGGAATAGCGCAGAGGCCGATGGCAACATTCGTTGCACCACAGATTTTAGTAATGATGGTGTTCTGCTTGTACCACGTAAACGGTAACAAAATTGTAAGCAGGTTGATAAGCAGCAGCACGGTGGCTAACGGCCAGATTTTACCAAGAAGAATGGCCTTGTAGCTGAAAACTGCCGTGATAAAAAAGATACCGAGAAACATGTGGGCATAGATCTTTTTGTCGCCGGGGTTGTAAAAATGCATGGCGACAATAACCCAGAAAAGCCCGTATGTAGCAAAGATGGTACCGAGGTAAACCCTGATGTCAGCAGGTAACCCCATGTCGAACAGAAACATGCAGACCGCCGTGAAAAGTTGCGCCACACCGCCGAACCAGAGGGCGATGTGGGCAAGATTCCGACCCAGCTTTGCATGATCTGTCTCCTTGTCAAGTCCGAATCCCAACTGTTCAAGTCCGAACACCCAGACGGTGATCATCAGCCCGAACAACCCGATAGCTTCCGGATTAACAACATTCATTGGAAGAGCTCCTTTTTTTTTGTTGTTGATAAAAGTTAAAAAATAGCCATCACAATGGCTGCGTAAATGTACGGCTATTTTTGTTGAAAGAGGAAGAGAATTACGGGGTGATCAATGGCGATCTCTTGCATTTGGGTTTACGTCGCCCTCCTTTTTCTCTGGTATCTGTTCTTAAGTCGCAAGAGATTTCGCTTTCTTTTGATAACTTTGAACGCGAAAGAATGAGATAACTGAAGATGTTTTGATGTGATGACATTACCTGCTGAAACTGCCACCCCTGTCAATCCTGTTATGCCGGAGCCTCGAAGGCGCAGCGGCATGTCCGGCCAACTGCTTTCAGCATTTCCCGCCTTTGAGAGCCAGAACTTCCGCCGCTATTTTCCGGGGCAGGTGATCTCGATGATTGGCACCTGGATCCAGATGGTAGCACAAGGGTGGCTGGTGCTCGAAATAACCGGCTCAGCCTTCGACGTGGGGCTTGCCGCTGCGGCATCCACACTGCCGCCACTCTTTCTCTCCCTTTTGGGCGGCGTTATTGTTGATCGCTATCCAAGACGCACCATTCTGCTCTGGACGCAGTCGGCGGCCATGCTGCTTGCGTTTGTGCTTGGTATTTTTGCCATGACCGACACGGTGACTCTGTGGATTATCCTTGTACTCTCCTTCCTGCTCGGCTGCGTGAATGCCCTCAATGTGCCCGCGCTCCAGGCCTTTCTGAGCGAAATTGTCGAGCGGGAGCATCTCCCCTCAGCCATCGCCATGAACTCGGCAATCTATAACGGCTCACGCATTATCGGCCCAGCCATTGCAGGCTTTCTTATATCGGCCACCGGTACGGGGACGGCCTTTCTGGTCAACGGTGTGAGCTTTTTTGCCGTCATACTCTCCCTGCTCTCCATGAAGAGAACGCAAAAAGAGCCGGTTGCGAAAACTACCCAGAATCCCCTGCAGGCGATCAAAGAGGGACTGCTCTATTCATGGAACCATCCGCTGATCAGAACCAGTATCTTCTTCATCGCGGTCATCGCTATTTTTGCATGGTCATACGTTACCATGCTGCCTGTTATTGCCAAGCGGACCTTCGGCATGGACGCGTCGGGCATGGGCTACCTCTACGGCGTTTCCGGTCTCGGCTCGGTTGTCGGTACCGTACTGGTCTCCATCTACTCCAGAAAAATTGACCGCCTGGTCTTTATTGCCGGGGGAACAATTCTCTTCGCACTCGCCCTTATCGGTTTTACCTTTACCACGCACCTTCCTGCAGCGTTCTTCTTTCTCTTTGTCAGCGGATTCGGGCTTGTTTCGGCCGTTTCAACCCTCAGCGCCACCATCCAGAGCACGGTTGACGACCGTTTTCGCGGCCGGGTGATGAGCCTCTACATGATGATTTTCATGGGCTTCATGCCAATCGGCAACCTTGAAATCGGCTATCTCTCCGAACACTTCGGCACCAGTATTGCCATCCGCATCGGATGCATTGTAACGATTCTGGCTGCTCTGGCTCTCATCTTCACGAGCCAGGGGGTGCGCAGGGCCTACAGCCGTTATCAGGCGTCGTAACCTGCAAGGAAATGACATGAACTTGCTTTGCTACAGGCGATTGCGCCGCTCAAGCCCGGAGGCTTTCCTGCCAGCTTTTTCGAACTCCGGAGTGGCAACGTTCTGCAGGCGTTGCGCCAGATACAGAGAGCGGTCGAGCAGGGCCCAGGCACCGTCATGCAGAGCTTTGCTGTGTTTGACCATCTCAACATTGTGCTCCATATCCTCCGCCGTCCAGCCGCGACTGTGAGCAATGAACGGAAACTGGGGAAAGTGCATGCCCAGCTCGCCAAAGAACAGCATCATCTGCCCAACGACGGCCTGAATGTTGTCCTGTCCTCCAGTCACTATGAACCCCGCAACTTTGTTCTTCAGCATGACGCGGTTTTTCAGCGTGATTTGGTTCTGCACCGTATTCAGGCGCTCCGCCATCTTAAAGTACAACGAACTCGCCGCACCCCAGCGGATGGGCGTCGCAATCAGAACAACGTCCGACCAGAATACCAGGTTCTCATACACCGCGTGCATGCCGTCAGCCGGGTCCATCTGAGAGATGCTGCACGGCCAGGTACAAGCCTGTGCGCTCTTGGAGTAGTAACCTTCGCAGGCACGAAAGGAGTGCTCACGCAGCTTGACCATGCGTGTCTCCAGAGAGTGGTTCATTCGCGCGTGTTCAAGAGCGCTTTCCAGCAGCGCCTCCGAAGTCGAATAGCGCGGGTTGTTGTTGTCCATGACCGTGGTCGAGATACCCAGCACGCGAATCGCCCCGGGCTCGCGTCGCGTATCGCGATCGAGCGGATGCGGCGCATGCGCCAGTTTCTGGCGATCGGTAGTCGGCATTTCGCGTATCAGAAGCCGGTCGCCCTCCACCTTTAGTTCGAAACGAGGAACACGGTCCGCCTCGAAGCCGGGTTCACCTTCTCCTGAGATGCGATGAAACTTCCAGTTGTGCCATGGGCAGACAATGTAGTCACCGTCGAGGGTGCCCTGCCCAAGCGGTCCGTTCACGTGATTGCAAGCCCCGTGGATTGCCCCAAAGCTCCCGCCAACGCATGAGAGCGCAATCCTCGTGCGACCTACCAGTATCTGCTGGAGTGGCTTCTTCGAAAGTTCGGCCACTTCGCCCACGTCATGCCACCTCTCTTCGTTCATTGGTACTTCCTCAATCGTTCGGGCATCCGTCTGAACTGCGGATTTTTGAAATTTTTCCACCACTTGCCTTCTCTCTCACGATACTTTACTGAAAGTATAGCGAAATAATGTTGGGCCTTCAAAAAAACAGAGCAGTACATATTCGAGGACTCCTGCGCAACGTGCCTGCGTCCAGCAGTCGCCGGTTACAATAAAGCGAGCTGTAATCAGATGGTGGTTTTAAGTGGTCACTCTGCCCTCAAGCAAGATTTTGTCTTTTTTGTCTCTATCGGTATATGTTCTATCTTCGTTTTCATACCCGGCAGAATATCGTACACGCTCAATTTTCGTTACATAATAAAGCATTGAAGCAATCCTGAATAACCTGGCCAAAGATGAAGATGGGAAGTCGCTGGGTTTCCATAACCACAGCCAGCTCGATTTTCACAAGCTTAAGGGTGACCCCGACAACATTGGTCGCCATCTCACCGATTATATCAACGGCTTTTCAGAGAACATCACCATGGGGCTGATCTTCGAAGAGCTGATCCGTCGATTCAATGAAGCGGCAAACGAGAGATCCGGAGACCACTTCAACGCTTCCGCAGGGCAAAGAAATTCCTGGGCGAAAGCCCGCTGAAACTTCTGTCTGGCTGTTTTCATGTTGGTCACTGGCAGAAAATGGTCACTGTTGCCTGGTTTACCCCTCTTTTGCTGCTCAATCAACCAGTGTTCCGTTGATGAACTTGTGAATAATACTTGATATATAAGTCTGATGCGGCAAACCTTTCTTGATGGCCTTTCTTTGCAACTCAGTGAGGTCTCTTTCAGAAATCCGAATATTCAGCCGCTTATTGATGCTTTTCATTTAATCGATTTATCACCAGGCGCAGTTTGGCAACGGCATACAACTTGTTTTTGCGTTAGCCGGAACGCTTTCTGCTTATCTCAAATTGACTGCATTGGGTCTGTCCCCTTTTATTCCCGCTTGTTGACGTAGCGGCCACTGACCCAGCGCTGTGCTGTCGGATGGATGCGGTACCAGTTGTTACGCACCTCGTAGATCGCCAGCAGCGCGCCATTTGCAACGTTGCCGAGTGGGGTGCCGTCCAGACCAGACGAATCGCGGATACGGAGCGAGACGGTATTTACCTCGCCCTGGAACAGGGCTTGTGGCGGCGCAGGAGGATTGGCCGCTGCGCCCATCTCAGCGGCAATGAGTGGGAGAAAACCTGCTTGCGCGGCGGCCACGCTGTTGCCACCAAAGAAGGCGGTGCCAGGGCAAGACTTGGTGTTGCCGCTGCCGTTGGTGCGTTTTCCGGTACTCAGATCCCACCAGTGGTGATAGACCACGTGATCTGTGTCGCAGAACAGGCCAAAACGCATCAGTAGATGTGCGTTAGCTGTCACGATAGCGATGCGCTGCGCATCGCTCATGGCGTCTCCACCAAGATCAAAGTTGCCCAGGTTCTCGATGCACAGACCATTTTGGTTAGTCCCCTTGATGCCGGCCGGAATCGTGTTGAAGCTGCGGCATAGAACAACGTCGCCATCCGGGAATATGGTGAGATTCTGGGCGATTTCAGCAAATCCTCTTTCCAAGTGGGAGCGCTCCATGCTTTCACACAGTACGATGTGGTTATTGCCTTTGAAATGGGCATAACCCGGTATATAGGTGTGGTGGTTCTGTATGACACCGATCTGCCGGTCGAAACGATTGGCTTTCAGCCAGCCAGCGAATTCAGCAAGCGTCATGTGGACGAACTTTCCTTTTTTTTCCATGGAGTTCTCCTGATTTTAAGATATACATCATTGGTAAAATAACTAACAACAATGGTCTGCCCCCTATTGTCTTAAGGGCTATAGTAGCCGTGTTCATGACGCCTAACAAGAATTAGACTGATCCGCCTATACTGCGGATTTTTGAGTTACAACCCATATAAGAGGTCATTTTCAAACTACTAAAAATATCGCCAACCGATTTTTTATAAATCACTTAAATCTATTGTTGCTTTTTATTTCAGCTTCTTATATGGATCGGCATAACACCGTTGACTACAAGCCGTCAACAGGGCAGCGAACTCCGGATGGCCCTCTATTTAAAACATGGGTGTAAGCACATGGTTGTTCGTACATCATTATGTCCAAGTAGTTCCTGTACGGTTCGAATATCATACCCACCCTCCAGCAAGTGAGTAGCAAAAGAGTGGCGGAAGGTATGGCAAGTGGCCCGTTTTGTCAATTGTGCATGAAAAGCCGCATCTTTCACAGCCTTTTGAATCAAAGACTCATCGATATGATGCCGTCCCTCTTCGCAGGTTTTTGTGTTTCCATCGCTTACACTTTAATAACAACAGCTTGCTGAAAGTATAGCGAAATAATGTCGGGCCTTCAAAAAAACATGGCAATAAATATCCGCTAACTACTCCGCAAAGCGCCTGTTTTCAACAATCTTCTGTCACAATAAAGCGAGCTGTAATCAGATGGTGGCCACTACATGTGGTTATACAGAACTGAAGAAACGGCTGTTGGGGAGTGAATCCAAACACCCGTTTCAGGGGCGCTTTTGGCGACTTATACGACTGTTAATGTGTCGCCGAGAGGTCGACTGGTTCGTTCTTCTGTATCCTGATCAGGAGCAGCAGCGGCAAGCAGATGGTAAAGAGGAATGCAATGAGCATGAAAGCGTCCATATAGGCAAGGTGGTAGCTTTGGGCGGTGAGTGTTCCTTCAAGCGCTTTCAGGGCGGCAATTTCAGCTCCGGCTGGTGATAGCCCACCTCTCAGTGCGGCGGCTTGTTGCAGGACGTTGATCCTTTCTGCGGCTGCCGGATCGTAGGGCGAAAGGTGGCTGAGCAGCTCCACCCGGTGCGTTGCCATGCGGTTAGTGATGTAGGTGTTGGTGAGGGCGATGCCGAATGAGCCGCCGAGCTGGCGCACCATGTTGTTCAGGCCGGTGGCTTGGCCGATGTCGCGGCCGTGCAGCCCCGATACGGCAAGCATGGTGACGGGGATGAAGATGAAGCCAAGTGCCACACCACGCACAAGCAATACCCAGAAAAAGTTGGATGATCCGGACTGCATGGTCTGCTGGCTGAGTTCAAAGCAGAAAAAAATAAAGGCGGTCATGCCAAAAGCCATCAGTTTTTTCGGCGAAACTCCCCGTTGCAGGGCGATGCCGAGCGGGAGAGAAATGATGCCGGTAACCATGGCGCTTGGAAAGAGTACTTCTCCTGTCAGTAAGGCGGTAAAGCCGAGTAGCCGCTGAACAAAGACCGGAAAGACAAAGAGTGAGCCATAGAGACCGTAACCGACGATAAAGGTAAGCACTGCCGCAATGGCAAGGTTCTTGCTCCGTGCCAGGACGCGCAGATCGACGGCGGGCTCTTTGGTATGCAGTTCCCACCAGACAAATCCAAGGAGGGCAACCACAGCGATGAAGGTGAAGAAGGTGATATAGGGGGTATCAAACCAGTCTTTTGATTGTCCGCGTTCAAGAATGAACTGGAGCGAGCCGATGCCGACGGCAAGCAGCCCAATACCCGTCCAGTCAATTTTTGAGACGGCATGACGCACCTTTGGCTCCTTGAGAAAGGTGTAGGACGACCATGCCGCGAGGAGCCCGACCGGGATGTTGACGAAAAAGCACCACTCCCACGAGAGGTAGTCGACCAGGTAGCCGCCAAGCAGCGGGCCAATGGTGGGGCCGAGCACGAGGCCCATCGAAAAGATGCCGGTTGCCTTGCCCCGCTCTTCGGGGCGGTAGGTTTCGTAGAGGATTGCCTGGGATGTTGGCAGCAGCGCTCCGCCGCCGAGCCCCTGAATGAAGCGGAAAAAGACGAGCGCCCAGATGTCGGTAGCCATGCCGCAAAAGAGCGAGGCGAGGGTAAAGAGCAGGATAGAGCCTATGTAGTAGTTCCGCCGTCCGAGCAGGTTGCCGAGGAAACCCGAAAGGGGGATGACGATGACGTTGGCGATGGCATAGCTGGTGACCACCCATGAAACATCTTCAATGCTTGCGCCAAGGTTTCCGCTGATCTGCGTGATGGCGACGTTGACAATGGTGGTATCGATCAGCTCAAGCATGGCTGAGACGATAACCGTCAGGGTGATGATAATCTTGCGCAGACCGGTGTCGTAGGTCTGGGCTGGATTCGGCAGCATTGCCGCTACCGATGTGCCATTCTGTTGTTGTGGTCGAGCCATGCGTTTATGAGTGCTTCTTCGAGCGTTGTTCCGTTGTTGTCGGGTGCTCCCGGCCGCTCTCTCCATCACCTCAGAAGGGTGACTGGGGATGCGATGGCCGGGAGTTTCCGGGTGATTGCTGTCTGTGCTATTTTACCTTGACCTCGACCACGACGTTCATGCCGGCGGAAAGCGGGTGGCTTTTGTCGGGCTTTTCGGTAAAGATGATTTTTACCGGAATACGCTGCGTGACCTTCACAAAGTTGCCACTGGCATTATCGGGCGGCAGCAGGGCGAATTGTGCGCCGGTGCCCGATGAGAGCGACTCAACCTTGCCCTTGAACTCTTTGTCAGGGTATGCGTCAACCTTGATAATGACCGGCAGGCCGGGAGCTATTTTGTCGAGCTGCGTCTCTTTGAAATTCGCCACAATCCAGAGTTCATTGCTGCCGACCAGAGCGATGAGCTGCTGGCCGGGGGCTACGTACTGCCCCGGCTGGACACTCTTTTTTGCAATGTGACCAGAGGCTGGGGCGGTAATGGTGGTGTACGACAGTTGCAATTCCGCATTGCGCAGCTCTGCATCTTTCAACTTAACCTGTGCGTCGGCCGCACTGTGCTGGCTGGCCGCGGCGGCAAACTGTGCCGACGATGACTCTGCGCCTGCCTGGACAGCATCAAATTCGGCCTGTGAAATCACGTCCTGCTGCCTCAGGCTGCGGTTGCGCCGGAGATCAGCACTGAGTTTCCGCTCGGTCGCTGCAGCCGCACTGGCGGTCGCTCCGGCGGCAGAAACCGATGAACGTGCGTTCTGCAGGGCGGCCTCAGCCATGTCCCGTTTAATCTGGTAGTCCGCAGGGTCGAGCGTGATAAGCGTATCGCCCTTTTTGACCTGCTCGTTATCGCCCGCCATGACCGTTTCGACTCTTCCCGGAACGCGGGAAATGACCGGATAGATGTCGCCAACTATCTGGGCGTTGTCGGTCTCAACATAGAGGAAAGAGTGGTAGAGCTTGTTTCCGCCCCAGACCAGGGCGACAGCAACGAGAGCGCCAATAATAACCATGCGCAGGGGCTTTGCTGCTTTCGGTCTCTCTTGTCCAGATGGTTTGTTTTCAGCCATTGTGTTTGATTCAGGTTGTTCCATGGTCTTTGTTGTTGTTATCGGGTGTTTTCAGTATCACAACGGGGCATGTTGCGTGGCGCAAAACCGCTTCGGCCGTACTTCCTACCAAAAGCCTTGCTATTGCTGTGGTTCCGTGGGAGCCGAGCATGATCAAATCTGCATGGTGCTCTTTTGCATAACGGAGAATGACTGCTGCGGGTTCGCCGTGCTCAACCGTAAAGCGGGCACGGGCCCTGTTTTCGGAGAGCATGTCGCTGTACCGCGAAAATTCATGCAGGTGCATTCTGAACAGGCCAGTCTCATGTTCTTCTCCAGGAACGACATAGAGCACAATGATTTCCGTATTGGCGCACTGCATTGCGGCAGCATAGTGCACAACGGCATCTGAGGATGCCGAAAAATCCACGGCGCAGATAATTTTTGTCATAAGCTTCTCCATCTTACCAGAAGACCTCACCGGTTACTCGTTTCAGCGTATAGTTGCTCATCACATAAGCATAAACGGCCTGAATCCGGGCAAGTTCTGCCTGGGAAAGGGATGCTTCCGTGTTGAGCAGGTCGAGCGCAGTGGCCATGCCGTTTTCGTAGCGGGCCCTGACGTGACGTGCGGCAAGTTCAGCCTGCTGCACCTGTACTTCGGTCGTGGTTATTTTTTCTGAAGCTGTCCGGAGGGCATCCAGACTCTCTTCAACATCGCTTTTTACCTGCTGCTCGGTATCGATTCTCCGCTGTGTGGCTGCCCGCATCAAGGCTGCGCTCTCCTGACGCTCTGCGCTGGTACGGAATCCGGTAAAGAGCGGAACTTCAAGGTGCAGGCCTGCGGCAACATTATTGCGCAGTTCATAGATATCTGGTTGATAGCCGTTCGTGACGCCCCAGGAGACACTCCCGGTAACGACTGGCACTCCCTGTTTCATGGCAAGCGAGCGATGCAGTTTTGCCGCTCTCTCATTCTCCCGCGAGAGTTGCAGCTCAAGGCGCTGCTCCAGCGCCTGTGCGACAAGACCGGAGTTATCAGAAACTTTCGGGGTCAGGGCAAACGATCCCTGGAGCGAGAGGGGCGTATTTTCCACTATGCCGGTCAGGCGCCGCAGGGTTAACTCGCTGCGACGAAGTTCATGCTCAATATCAAGTGTTCTGTTCCGGGTTGCCGCGATACGCACTTCGGTGGAGAGGACATCGAAGCGGGTAGCCGATCCTGCCTTGTAACGTTTGGTTGTATAGTCGAGAGCCTTGTTGAGTGAGGCAACCTCTTTCTCTTCTACACGAAGATTTTCACGCAGAAACAGAATGCCGTAAAAGAGTTGCACGGTTTGAAAGGAGAGCTCCCGGCGAGCCAGTTCCAGCGATTCTTCGGCCGTTTTTTTGCCACTCTTGGCAAGATTGACATTGGTGCCTCTTTTTCCGAAATCAAGCAGGGTTGCCCGTGCCGTTACCTTGGCATCGTAGTTGTCATTCGGCATGAATTGAATTTCAGGGCTGCCGCCGAAACTCATTTTCGAGACCGTATCGAGCCAGGTGTATCCCGCGCTGGCGCTTATCTGCGGGAAATATGCGCTTCGGCTCTGGGTGATGCGGGCATCTGCCGCGTTAATCTCTTCAGCCGCGGCTTTCAGTGCCGGACTGTTTTCGCGGACAAGATGAATGGCTCGATCAAGGGTGAGTGGCACTTTTGCCGGGTCATCAGTTGCTGTCGCAGGCGCAGGCCATGCAAGCATCAGTGCTGTTGCCGCAATACCGGCGGTTCTGGTCAGTATACTCTTCTTTGTCATGGAGCTATGGTTTGTTCCGTTATATCCGTTGCTCTTCATAACGCAATTTGTATGCCAGATCGTTCGAGTGAAGTAATAATGAGTGGAATCAATGCTTTGGAGGGCAGATCGACTCTTTTGTGCATCTCGCCGTTCTGAAAAAATAGGAATTTTCCGTATTATGTGTTCTTAATTTTCAGGAATATCATTCTCTTTTTGATAGTGCCATGAGCAACTCTTCCGTCCATGAGGCCCATAAGCTGATGCAGTACATCAGCGATGCCGTCGGCTCAATCCGTGATCCCCAGGAGCTTTTCCGAACGGTTATCGACAAGCTTCGTCTCGTTTTTGAGTTTGATTCCGCAGTCATCATTACTTTTGACAAGGATGGGCGGTACAGTAATGTGTTTTTTGAAATGCTGCGCTTTCAGCTTCCCGAAACATTTGATCGCAGAAAGAGACTGATTGCAGGCTCGTGGATTGAACCCCATCTTGGCGATAAGGCAGTTTCGGTTATCACGATCGAAGAGGCTCTTGAACGTTACACGACGGACGTTCCGCTCCTGCAAATACTCTCCGACCTCGGTATGCGGCAGGTGGTGCTTTCGCCGCTGCGCACTGGCGGCAAGGTGATCGGCTTTCTCTCGTTTGTTTCAAAGGATAAAAAGAGCTGGTCGGAGAGCGAAAAAGAGCTTCTGGCAACGCTTTCATCGCCGGTCGCAGTTGGAGTCAGCAATGCCCTGGCCTACGAAGAGTTGAGGCAGCGTGAAGCGCAGACGGCCATGCAGCTCGCTATCAACAACGCCCTGCTCACCATAAAGGATCGAAGCCGAATGTTGCTGGCGGTCTGCGAGCAGATCGACAAGCTGGTGCCCTGCACCTTTCTTGGCATTCGCGTCATGGGAGAGGATGGAAGCTATCGCATTTTTGACAGTTTTATGCGTGAGGGTGGCGGCAGCTTTACGCCAGTCTCTCCAGGTGACATGCTAGCTGTTGATGATATTGATGAGATCACTCGGGAGAGTTTTGCCCTGATTTCCAATCCGGGTTGCTTTTGCGGCGAAGCCTTTCTCGATCTTTGCGAGGAGTACCGGATTCTTGCTTTGGTCAAAGAACGATTCGGTGTCTGCTCCCTGCTCACGGTTCCGCTCTGGGATACGCCTGGAAGCCGTGCCGGGCTGATCATCTCCGATACCTCCCGTTCGTTCGAAGAGCATGACCAGGCGACCGTAAGCCTGATTGTTCCCCAGCTCTCGCTTGCCCTGCAGAATTACCTTGCTTTTGAGGAGATTGATGAGCTGCGCCGCAAGCTTGAGGGGGAACGAACCTGCCTCATCGAGGAGATCAAGGCTGCGCACAACTTTGAGGAAATTATCGGCAGCAGCGCCTCCCTTTCGGTGGCACTCCGCCGGGTCAGCCAGGTTGCCCCGACTGACGCAACGGTACTGATCCAGGGTGAAACCGGGACTGGAAAGGAGCTTTTTGCCCGTGCGCTGCACAATCTTTCGGCCCGCAGCAAGCGAGCCTTGATCAAGATTAACTGTGCAACCCTGCCTGGGCCGCTTATCGAATCGGAGCTGTTCGGCCACGAAAAAGGAAGTTTTACCGGTGCCACAGAACGCCGCATCGGCAAGTTTGAGCTGGCTGAGGGCGGAACCATTTTTCTGGATGAAATTGGTGAACTCCCCCTGGAGTTGCAGGCAAAACTGCTGCGTGTGCTTCAGGAGCGTGAACTTGAGCGGCTTGGCGGGCGACAGGTGATCAAGGTTGATGTGCGTGTCATCGCGGCCACCAACCGTGATCTCGCGCGCGAGGTTGCCGAAGGGCGCTTCCGCGAAGATCTTTTTTTCCGGCTCAACGTCTTTCCTCTTGCCATTCCCCCGCTCTCTGAACGCCGGGAGGATATTGCCATGCTTGCCGCTCATTTTGCCGCCAAATTTTCAAGGGAGTTTGCCAGGCCGCTCCGCACCTTCAGGGAGAGTGATCTGCAGCGTCTGGTCGGGCGGGAGTGGAAAGGTAATATCCGTGAACTTGCTCATCTTATAGAGCAGGCGGTTATTGTGTCTGAAGGGCCCTCGCTTGATTTTTCAACACTGCTTTCGTCGTTGCCTTCCGTTCAGAATGCGCAGCACTCTCTCCGGCAGAAAACCATGCACGATTTTGAACTTGATATGGCGGTGATGGAACGGGAGCTGATACTCGGTGCACTCGACCACTCAAATGGCCGGGTGAGCGGTGATGGCGGCGCGGCAGAAAAGCTTGCCATGCATCCAAAAACGCTCTATTCACGTATTGACAAGCTCGCTATCCGCAAAAAATTTTCGTAGGCTTCAGTTTTTCGCTTGAGCAATGAACATAGCGTGGCACTATGGCATCACATGGATCTTGATGTGAAAACGGCCAATCACCGATGAGTCGCCCTCCCATGAGCGCCAATGCTTCAGCTTGATGTCTCCAGTTCCGCTCTTTTTTCCCTTGAAGATGAACCCGACTTCACCGCCGGAACCAACAGCCGTTGTTGCCGGATAGTGCGCCTCTGAAAAAAGTTCATTGAACAGCTCCTTGTCATAGCTCTCAACCGTCCAGGAGTATCCTGTTGTTGCGTTTTCCGGCAGTGTTATCCTGACCGTTTCATTCAGGCCGATATCCACTGTAGTCCCATTATCCTTTTCAACGACTCTGTGCTCCATTTTCAGATGGGTTGCATGGTTGGAACAGGAAACTGTACTGGCGGAACAGAAGAACCATGTCCCCGCCAGTGCAGCCATTCGCGCAAGGGAGAGAAAATTATGTTTTTGTCTCACAGGCACGGTCATACAAATCAGGTTCAGAGTGTTATACCATAGCTCTCGTTAAAGAAACCGGCAGTGATATAAGCCTCACTGGCATAGCCGAAACCCTTATCACCCCAGGCCGTGCCCCAACTGTTGCGTACAATAAAGTGATTGTCGGCCGTATAGCCAACAATCGCAATAGCGTGTCCACCTCGTGTCGTTTTGGGCTGGAAGAGCTCCAGCTTGCCTTTGGTTGATGTGGCGTTATCCCATGTGGCATCAACATTCAGGGCAGCAAGAATCGGACCGCGGGTTGCAAGCCAGCTTCGCCAATCGTTCAGATTTTTTCTAAGGTTAAAATAAGCCGCAATTTTACGGGTTGAGGCGGTAGCGTAGAAGGTGTTTTCGGCACCAAGGTAGAGATAGTTTGAGATGTGGAATGGAAGCAGGGAATCAAGGACGGCACCTTTATTTCTCAGAATATCAACGGCTCCTTTGAGTGTTGTCCCGGCAGATTCAATGAAGGTGTTTGGATTCGGGTCCGTATCGAGTTCCTTGGATCCCATCCAGGAGAGGCGAATCGACAAATGCTCTGTTGTGGCCAGTCTGCCAGCTTTTACGAAGTGATAGCGGGCAACGCTGTCAGTTGATCCCCAGCCGACGCACGAACCCGTTGGGCCCTGGTCGCCAATATCCCACCATGATGGATCACGCAGATCCACACTTGCGGGCAGGGCTAAGGGAGCGGCAAGGGCATCGGAGGCAAATGCATTTTCGATGCCCCAGTCTTTCTCTGTATCGCGTGAAGGAATCAGATTGCAAATACGATCTGCTTCAGCTCTTGCACGATGTTTTACCGGCATAACTTATTCTCCTGTATTTTATGAGAGAACCGGGGATATACCCTGGTTTCCGTCATTCAGTTGTGAAAAAAATTATTTTTGCAATCGACCAGTTGGAGTGTTGATCACCACCTCCTTTACGTACAAGATTTGCTGTAGATGGATTGTGCGGTTTATTGGTTCATTTAGTTCAATTGGTTCTTTTGCTATGCAGTACATGCTTACCTCCAACCGTCCGCAACAATTCTGCACCGATGCACTCTCCTTTTTCTGCCAGCGGGTGAAGGCGATGCGAGATCGTTATTCCGGGGTGTTGATACGCCACCCGAAGTTTTCTGGTTGATACTGCAAAAACTTTTTGGAGAAGAGTCATTTCAAGAGTGTAAGCTGAAAGCGCTCTGCAAACAGAAACGATCATCTTATAGAGCGACGTGACCAAAGGATTTTGGCACGCAACTACCACCAATGTACTGTATTTTTTTATTTAGTAATTGAAATTATTTTTACTGCACCCTGCTCCTGCCTGTTCGGCAAGAGCAGGGTCTGCATGTGAGAGCAAGGCATTTCCAGTGGAGAAGAACAGTTTTGCGGCAAAGGAGTTTCAACCGCAGCACCTGGCGATGGCTTCGGCGACAATGGGAATGCCTTCGGCGATCTGCTCCGGAGTGTTGTTGCAGTAGGAGAGGCGCAGGGAGTTGTTGCGCTTTCCTGCAGGATCAAATGTTTTTCCGGCCACAAACACGGCGCCCTTTTCGACCGCCAGTGTCATGATTCGGGTTGCATCAGCTTCTTCGGGCAGCGTGAGCCATATATAGAACCCCCCTCGCGGTTCGTTCCACTGTACGTAATCCGGCAGGTACTGCCTGAGAGCGGCAACCATGGCCTCAGCCCTTCTTTTGTACTCCTGCCGTACCTGTTCAATATAGGTGTAGATCTGGCCGGAACGGATGAAGGCGTCGGCAAGCACCTGGGTAAAGCTTGGTGAGCAGGCGTCGGCCGACTGCTTGATGAGCTCACATTTCTGATAAATCTTTTCGGGTACAAGCATCCAGCCAAGCCGCAGGCCGGGGCCAAGAATTTTGGAGAAGGAGCCGGTATAGCAGACATTGATCCCTTCCGGGTTGATCGCCTTGATCGGCCTGAGTCGCGGGCGATCCTCTTCATAAAAGTAAAGGTCGCCATAGGCGTCGTCCTCAATGAGTGGAATATTTTTGCCCTGAAGCGCATTGATGAGCTGCTCTTTGCGCTCAGTCGTGTAGAGCAGCCCTGCCGGATTGTGAAAGTAGGGTGTGATATAGAGAAATTTTGCCCTCTCTTTCCTCTCGATCTCCTGGCGTAACAACTCCATCGAAATACCGTCACGGTCAACCGGTACCCCTCTCATCTCAGCTTCACTGGCTCGGAATGCCGAGAGCGCCCCGATAAAGCAGGGGTTTTCGACAAGAACTGGTTCCCCTGGGTCAATAAAGGCTTTGGCCAACAGGTTGAGCCCCTGCTGGGAGCCGGTGGTAATGAGCAGTCGGTTCTCCTCTACGGGCAACCCCTTTGTTTTAAGGAAGCCGCCGAGCGACTCAAGCAAGGAGGGTAGGCCGGGTGTCGGGCCATACTGAAACGCCGCCTGTTTCTTTTTAAGGTCGAGACCGCGAAAAAGTTCCTCAACCTCCTCAACGGGAAAAAGCTCATTGCCGGGCATTCCCCCAGCAAAAGAGATGATATCCGGCCTCGAAGCAAGGGTCATGAGATCCCTGATTTCCGAGGAACGAAGAGAGGATACCGCTTTTGAAAACCTTGGCATGATGCATTGATTTTACAGACACTTCAAAAAAGTCCGGGGCTCGGGAGGAGCGCAATGGCCGCAGTTTTACCTCGGCTACACCTGATAGACATCCCCCTCCTGAAGCAGCTCCATTTTATGCTCCTGCAGGACGTCAATAAGTTTCTGCAGCGATTCCGCCCTGATGACCACCGTCGCCTTGCACTCTCCGGAGGCGAAAGCGTACATATAGTCAATGGCGACATTGTTATCCGAGATGAGCTGCAGTGCCTTGTGCAAACCGCCGGGCCTGTGGGGAATAATCATCCCGACAACATCGGTGACTTTGACCGCAAACCCCGCCTTGCGCAAGATCTCGGCCGCAGCATCTGGCCGTCCAACAATCATGCGCAGAATGCCGTAGTCCGCCGTATCGGCAATGCTGAACGCCGAGATGTTGATATCGTTGTCCGCCAGGATGCCGGTCAGCTCGGTCAGCCGGCCAGTCCTGTTTTCAAGAAAGACCGACAATTGCTTGATAATCATAGCAGTGCCCTTTTTTATAATAAGTTATGGTTTCTGCGCCACAAAAATCACAAAATGAACGCCTCAACAACCTGTTTGCTCATCATGAAAAGAACCCATCAAAACAAGTCATAAGGCTGAATCAATAGAGAATGCAGGAACATACAAAAAAGCCCGCACTCAGTCATAACAAAGCCGGGAATTACCCTGCCCTTTTTCATCCTGAGCCCAAAGCGAAGGAACGACTAATATTTTTTCCCCTCAATAACATGACAGCAACAGGATTTCAAGTTTTGCAGACATGATGATCTGACTGCACAAGCGGTCCGCTCAGCGCCAATGATCTTAACCTCCCACTCGCTTTTGCTGAACTTTTTTCGTAATAAAATTTTGACCACTATCTCTTTGTGAGTTACTTTGAGTAATAAAGCTTGTTGGAGAGGGTTAAATCCGACGATTCCAAACAACCAAACAGGATAGCCATGTCAACCGAAGCAAAGTGCCCGTTCTCGGGCGACCTCCGCACCAGCACGGCCGCAGGATCCCGATCGAACGCAGAATGGTGGCCCAATCAACTGAAGCTGAACATTCTGCACCAGCACTCCTCACTCTCCAACCCCATGGGTGCGGAGTTCAACTATGCCGAAGAGTTCAAGAGCCTTGACCTGAATGCCGTCAAGAGGGATCTTCTCGAGCTGATGACCAATTCACAGGAGTGGTGGCCAGCGGATTTCGGTCATTACGGACCTTTGTTTGTTCGCATGGCATGGCACAGCGCCGGCACCTACCGCACCGCCGATGGTCGTGGCGGCGCAGGAAGAGGCAGTCAGCGCTTTGCTCCCCTCAACAGTTGGCCCGACAACGTCAACCTCGACAAGGCGCGCAGGCTGATCTGGCCGATCAAGCAAAAATACGGCCAAAAAATCTCCTGGGCCGACCTTATGATTCTCGCGGGCAACGTTGCACTCGAATCGATGGGGCTCAAGAGCTTCGGCTTCGGTGGCGGGCGTAAAGACATCTGGGAGCCGGACGAAAACGTCTACTGGGGGGCTGAGGGCAAGTGGCTGGCCGACGAGCGCCACAGCGGCGACCATAAGCTTGAAAATCCCCTCGCTGCGGTTCAAATGGGCCTGATCTACGTGAACCCGGAAGGGCCGAACGGCATCCCGGATCCGCTTGCTGCGGCACGGGATATCCGCGAAACCTTCGCCCGCATGGCGATGAACGACGAAGAGACGGTGGCGCTCATCGCTGGCGGTCACACCTTCGGCAAAACCCATGGCGCCGGCGATGCGGCACTGCTTGGCCCTGTGCCCGAAGCTGCCGGCATTGAGGAGCAAGGCCTTGGCTGGCAGAGCCGCTTTGGCACAGGCAGAGGTGGTGATACGATCTCCAGCGGTCTGGAAGTCACCTGGAGTACCACACCGACGAAATGGAGCAGCAGCTACTTCCGGAACCTCTTCGGCTACGACTGGGAGCTGACGAAAAGCCCGGCCGGTGCGCACCAGTGGACGCCGAAGGGTGGCGCGGGCGCCGATACCGTGCCTGATGCCCACGACCCGTCGAAGCATCACTCGCCAGCCATGCTGACCACCGACCTCGCGCTGCGGCTCGACCCTCTCTACGAAAAAATATCGAGGCGCTTCTATGAAAATCCGGATCAGTTCAGAGAGGCGTTCGCCAGGGCGTGGTTCAAGCTGACTCACCGCGACATGGGCCCCCGCACGCGCTATCTCGGTCCGGAAGTACCAAAGGAAGAGCTTATCTGGCAAGACCCCATCCCGGCACTCGATCATGCGCTGATTGATGCAGAGGACATTGCCTCCCTCAAGGGCACCATCCTTGCTTCAGGACTCTCTGTTTCGGAACTGGTATCGACCGCATGGGCGTCAGCCTCCACGTTCCGTGGCTCCGACATGCGAGGCGGTGCAAACGGTGCCCGCATTCGTCTGGCACCACAGAAGGATTGGGCAGTCAACCAGCCTGCACAACTGGCAAAGGTACTCAAGACTTTGGAGGAGATACAACATGCATTCAACAGCGTCCAGTCCGGCGGCAAGAAGGTTTCGCTTGCCGACCTGATCGTTCTGGGCGGCTGCGCGGCCGTTCAGGCCGCAGCGAAGCAGGGCGGCCATGACGTGAAGGTGCCTTTCTCGCCGGGACGCATGGATACATCGCAGGAGCAGACCGATGTGGAGTCGTTCGCCGTGCTTGAACCCGCTGCCGACGGATTCCGCAACTACGTCCGTCAGGAACTCGAGGAATCAGCGGCTGAGCTGCTGGTAGACAAAGCGCAGTTGATGACCCTGACCGCCCCTGAAATGACCGTGCTGATTGGTGGCCTGCGCGTGCTGAATGCCAACGTCGGCCAGTCAAAACATGGCGTTTTCACCAATAGGCCCGAAACATTGAGCAATGATTTCTTTGTGAATCTCCTCGACATGCAAACGAAGTGGCAGAAGTCCGCCACAACAGGATGTGTGTTGGAAGGGCGCAATCGGGCTACGGGCGAACTTGCATGGACAGGCACCGTTGTTGATCTCGTTTTCGGTTCCAACTCCCAGCTCCGGGCAATCGCGGAAGTCTATGCAAGCAGCGACTCCCTGCCGGTGTTCATGAGTGACTTTGTGGCGGCATGGAACAAGGTGATGAACCTCGATCGCTTCGACCTTGCGTGATGACGTACACCAACCGATTCCAGCCGGCCCATTAACTTATTGGTCCGGATGACGGCGGCGGGCACTGCCCGGGAACGATTACCCAAGGCGCATCAATGCAGAGAAGTTGCAGCCATGATGCCGATCATCCAGTCGGTGCTTGACGATAATCGCCCTGATCCTGAATTTTTAGTCCTCATGCTTTGTTTTTTAAAGTACGTATCAAAAGGGAGAGTGAGTGGTTTTTGTTCAGTCAAAAATCATATAGCGCCTGCTTACGGAAGCCGACATCTGAGATAGCTTTTTTGAAGAACTTGCCATTAACATTAAATAACATTGTATGCGCCGGGATAATGAAACTGTCCGTCTTGAATCATTTAGTGATGGTGTATTTGCCATCGCCATGACACTGCTTGTCATACAAATCAAGGTTCCTCGCCATGAGGTCGTCGCAATCAAAGGGCTGGCGCAATCTCTTGCAGCACTTTGGCCCAGTTATTTAGCCTTCTCGACCAGTTTTATCACCATACTTGTTATCTGGATACACCATCACTGGATATTCAAGTTGATCAACAGAGATGGTCATGCCTTATTTTACTGGAATGGTCTTTTATTGTTTTGTGTCTCATTTATACCATTTCCGACGGCGTTGCTGTCAGAGTACCTGGTCCACCCCGAGGCAAGGGTGGCATCAACCCTCTACTCAGGAACATTTCTGGCTACGTCAGTCGCCTTGTATGCTCTATGGAGGCACGCTTCACTCCATCTGCTTTCTCCTTCAGCATCCGAGGCGAAAGCAGATGAAGCTGTTCAGCTCACCAATCAGTACCGGTATGCTCCTCCGCTCTATTTAATGGTATTCATGTTATCGTTTATATCGGAATCGTGGAGTGCAGGACTGTGTTTACTACTCGCATTATTATTTGCATTTGGCGGATGGCCCGACAAAGGGAATCATTGACCAGATTGTTGATATCCTGTCACCAGTATTCAGGATTATACGGCAGAATGAAAGTTGGGCAAATTGTCACTTTTCTGAATCTACCCCAGTTCGTACCAGACACCACGCCCACTGCCGTGCTGGATAAGATGATCGCGTTCGACCAGGGTTCGGAAGTGTCCTTTCAAGGTGTTGCGGCTGACGCCAGTTAACTTGATAGCATCGCCTATCGTGATGCGCCCATGTTCACGGGTAAACTCGACGATCTGAAGTGAGAGTTCTGGCAAGGAGGCTATAACGATCTTCTCACGTTCAACCTTTTTCTCAAGACGGTGTACCTGATCGGATAGCGAACGCAGGAAAAACAACAGCCACGGCTGCCAGTTTGGCGCAACGGTACGGATAGTACCCTGAGTTTGCCGCAGAGCCAGATAGTAGGCCTCCTTGTTGAGTTCGATGACACTTTCCAATGAACTGTACGGTACGTAGGCATATCCTGCCTGAAGTAACAGCAAGGTGTTCAGCACACGACTGAGCCGACCGTTGCCATCCTGGAATGGATGGATGGCCAGAAAGACCACCACGAAGATGGCGATGATCAGCAGCGGATGCAGTTGCGCAGACTCACGTTCATCTTTCACCCAAGTCACCAGTTCAGCCATTAGACGAGCGGTGTCGAAGGGGGTTGCTGTCTCGAACACGATACCGAGCTGCTTGCCATTTTCATCAAAGGCTGCGACGCTGTTCGAGTTGGTTTTGTACTGTCCCCTGTGCCGGACATCCTTCTCACTATAGTGTAGCAAGATTTGATGTAACTGCTTGATGTGGTTCTCGTTGAACGGAATGCCCGGCCATGAGTCGAACACCAAATCCATCAGCTCTGCATAACCGGCAACCTCCTGCTCGTCACGCGTTTCAAAAGAGTGTATCGCCAGATTGGAAAGCAGGCGTTCCACCTCTCGATCGGATAGTTTGCAGCCCTCTATACGAGTCGATGATCCAATACTCTCGATGGTAGCGACCCTGCGTAAAGCTGAGAGGCGATCTGGGGCAAGCGTACCCAGAGCACGCCAGGCACCTTTGAACTCGTCGATCTGAGCGATCAGGTTCAGGATCTCCGGGGTAATTTTAAGAGTGTCGGTTTGAAGCATAAACCAACAATACACCCATTAACACCCATTTCCAAGTTGAACACTCAATAAAACGGAGCAAACTCCTGTTGAGCTGAAAAGTGTCTGTTCACTCTGGACATTGGCATACCATTCGAGTTCTGGAAGCATGGCCTTCAGAGCATAAAAACTCCAGCGCTGAAAGTGCCCGTTTTTCAAGGATCGGAAGGGTGTCTGCCATGGCGCTGGAACGTTGCTTTCGTTTACACACCTTCAATTATGATTAAAACAGCAGTAAACTTGAAAGAGAAGAACTTGCTTTTCCGGTGTAATCTTGTGAGCATAAATGCCGAAAAATCTATGCGATTAACTACATTAAACAACTGTTCATACGCATAGAAAAAAAGGAGCTGACGCTGATGGTAAGTAATAACGGAAATGGAAAATCCCTCGAATCCTGGATCTGGGATGCGGCATGTTCCATCCGTGGTGCCAAAGATGCGCCAAAGTACAAGGATTTCATCCTGCCACTGATCTTTACCAAGCGGTTGTGCGATGTTTTCGATGATGAGGTCAACCGTATCGCGGGGGAGGTTGGTTCGCGGAGGAAGGCCTTTCAGTTGGTCAAGGCCGATCACAAGCTGGTGCGCTTCTTTTTACCCCTGCTGCCGGACGATCCGGATGAATCGGTATGGTCGATCATCCGCAAACTCTCCTTCAGGATTGGTGAAGGCGTCACCACCCATATGCGGGCCATCGCCAGAGAAAACCCGCTCCTGCAGGGTATCATCGACCGCGTCGACTTCAACGCCACCACGCACGGCCAGCGGGATATCGACGACGACCGACTCTCCAATCTCATCGAAGCCATCAGTACCAAGCGTCTCGGGCTCAAGGACGTCGAGGCCGACATCATCGGCAAAAGTTACGAATACCTGATCCGCAAGTTCGCCGAAGGCGGCGGCCAGAGCGCGGGCGAGTTTTATACACCACCCGAAGTCGGCACCATCATGTCGAGAGTGCTCGCACCCGAACCGGGCATGGAGATCTATGATCCCTGCACCGGTTCCGGAGGCCTTCTTGTGAAATGCGAAATCGCCATGGAAGAGGAGGCAAAAGGGAGGATGCGCAGCGTCGCTCCGCTCAAGCTCTATGGTCAGGAGTACACCGCCGACACCTGGGCCATGGCCAACATGAACATGATCATCCACGACATGGAGGGTCAGATCGAGATCGGCGATACCTTCAAGAACCCCAAATTCCGCAACAAACAGGGTAGGCTTCGCACCTTCGACCGAGTCGTCGCCAATCCCATGTGGAACCAGGACTGGTTCACCGAGGCCGACTACGACAACGACGAATTTGACCGCTTTCCCGCAGGGGCCGGATTCCCCGGCAAATCCTCCGCCGACTGGGGCTGGGTTCAGCACATGCACGCCAGCCTTAACGAAACCGGCCGCGCCGCCGTTGTTCTCGATACCGGTGCCGCCTCCCGAGGCTCGGGCAATGCAGGCACCAACAAGGAAAAGAGCGTCCGCCAGTGGTTCGTCGACCACGACATCATCGAAAGCGTTCTCTACCTGCCCGAAAACCTCTTCTACAACACCACCGCTCCGGGTATTGTGCTGTTCCTGAACAAGGCGAAGGCAAAAGAGCGAGAGCGCCGCGTGCTGCTCGTCAACGCCAGCAAGATTTTCGAAAAGGGCGATCCCAAGAACTTCATTCCGGACGAAGGCATTCGGCGCATTGCCGATATCCTCATCGGATGGAAGGAGGAGGAGAAGCTCAGCCGCATCGTCGATCACGCCGAGCTGAAGAAAAACGACTACAACATCTCCCCCAGCCGCTACATCCACACCAACGACGCCGAAACCTACCGGCCGATTGCCGAGATCGTCGAAGAGCTGAACGCCATCGAGCTGGAGGCCAAAGAGGCCGATGAAGCCCTGCGGAATATCCTCAGGCAACTGGGAGTCGGCGTATGATTTATAACAATGCAACAGGATTAAACAGGGCCCAGTCAGGGGTCCAGTCGGAACTAAGTCAGCACCATGTTGGCACTAAGTGGGCAACAGCCAGAGTAACAGGTCACCCCACCAGTCGCTTCCAAATTTACCGGCTTACGGAAAAAGGCCACAGATTACTGGAAGAGTTGGGCAAGGAAGGAGGTCGGTTATGAGCATTCTCTTGCCCACCGGACAAGTCACGTCACCAGTTACGGCACCAGTCACGGCACCAGTGGGAGAATATGTCACATGGCTCCTTCGTGACACCTATATCGACCCATCCCTTGCCGACGGACTGGTGGTGCCTACCATCCCTGACAAACCAACCAGTCGCCTCCAGAAATACCGGCTAACTGAAAAAGGCCGCAGATTGCTGGAGCAGTTGGGTAAGGAAGGAGGACTGTCATGAGCGATTGGAAAAAAACCACAGTTGGTATGGTTTCCACCGGATTTCTCAGCGGCGGAACTCCAACTACCTCGCGAGCTGATTACTGGAAGGGAGAGATTCCTTGGATTACGAGTAAGTGGCTCGGTGTCAAACTGGAACTCACAAACGGGGAAAAATTAGTTTCAAAAGAAGCGATTAAACACTCGGCAACCAAAATTGTTCCAAAAGACAGTATCATTTTTGCAACGCGGGTTGGTGTCGGAAAAGTCGGTATCAACCGAATCGATCTTGCTATCAATCAGGATCTTGCAGGTATCCTGATCGACAACAAAAACTACGACATCAAGTTTCTCGCTTACCAATTGGGGCTCGACTCGATTCAGCAATACGTTGCGATGAATAAGCGTGGAGCTACAATCAAAGGGATCACGCGAGACTGTCTTGAACAGATACGGCTCAACATCCCGCCACTCCCCGAGCAGAAAAAGATCGCGCACATCCTTTCGACAGTGCAGCGGGCGATCGAAGCGCAGGAGCGGATCATTCAGACCGCCACCGAGCTGAAAAAGGCCCTCATGCACAAGCTTTTCACCGAAGGCCTCCGAAACGAACCCCAAAAACAAACCGAAATCGGCCCCGTGCCTGAGAGTTGGGCTCTTATAACGTTGGGCGAGTTATGTGAAAAGCCAAATGGCGCTTTGCAAACAGGGCCGTTTGGTAGCCAGCTTCATAAAGACGAATATCAGGAAACCGGAATCGCTGTGGTGAACCCCACCCATCTTGCCGGAAACCGTATCAATCATGAGCGTGTTCCTCATGTCAGTGAGGAGGTTGCGCAGCGCTTAAAGAAACACCGTCTTCGAAAGTTCGATATCCTTTTCGGACGACGGGGCGAAATCGGGCGACAAGGCTTGGTCACTGAAGCGGAGGTATCATGGCTTTGTGGAACTGGCTGTTTTCTTGTGCGCGCAAGCAAACCTTTTATCGATAATCGATTTTTGGCGATCTATTTTGCTACTGATCGGCTTGTGAAGTGGCTCTATTCTCATGCTGCGGGTGCAATCATGCCCAACCTCAACAATAGTGTGATGAAACGCTTACCGGTGTTTTATCCTGATCAGGTGACACAAGCCACGATCATCGAAACGTTCGCCATAATTGACCAGAAATTGAGTGCTGCCATTCAGAGGCAAACCGCGCTCCAAGACCTTTTCCGCACTCTTCTTCAAGAACTGATGACTGCAAAGACCCGCGTTCAAGAAATGGAGATCAACAAATGAGAAGCCCTATCGATTCCCGTAATCAATCTGATCCTGGTGATCATGTTATCAGGAAATTCCGCTATCAGCATGCTTATGGGGTGATTCTTTCAGTCATGATGATTAACAAGGATCGTCCCTACCGCGCGATTTGGTGTGAGCAGCACGAAGACTTGTTAGCTGAACGCGAAGATGATAAATTTGATGCGTTTCAGGTGAAAACCCGCAAAGCTGAAAATGGATCGTGGAATATTACAGATGAGGCTTTTGTCAAAAGTATCAAACGCTTCGTGGATTTTGACATCAAGTTCCCTGACAAGGTCAGGAAATTCTATTTTGTGTCCAACGCCGAGTATTCCATCTCTGATTCGAAAAAGAGTTCCCATCTGAGTCCAGTGAAGCTCTTAGATGCGGTGAGTAGCACTCAGATCCATAGAGACCTCGTCGGTGACGCAGCAAAAGGATTCGATGCTTTAAGGAGAGCGACAAAGAAACCCGATGATGATCTGTTTTTAGTTCTTTCACGAGTGGAGCTGGTCAATGGGCCAACTGAGAAGGCATTTGATGACGAGATTTGCCAGAATCATCTTCCGAGAATCAAGGAGTGTCAAGGATTGACTCCAAAGTCGCTCTCTAAGGTATTAAACTCACTAATAAGTTTAATGGAGCGTGCAGCTGATGTGCAGTGCTCTGATCCCATGAGGCACTGCTTCAGCATTACTTCGTCTGACGAAGTTGATCCAGTTCTTCTCGGGAAGAGGATTCTCTCTGAGCATGTTATTTGTACCATTCGAGAAGCATGTGATCTTGGGGTTCAGTATCCGGAAGAACTCGCAACCTTGAATTTGAATCCCAGCGACAAGGCCCATAGTGTACTTAAAAAAAAGATGGAACGAGGGGGGTTATGGGCGCAATTCGAAGCAATGCGAAGACAGGCTCTTACGGCTGAAGCTGAGCTGTTGGAAGTTGCTTCAAGAACGGCAGACGGGAAACAGAAGGTTTCTCAAGTCGAAAACGTCGTGCTGTCGGAGTGTGCTGAAGCCAGCCTACGAATGGATCCTCAGGCAAACCCAATTGGCCCTTCTATGCTAATCGATGTTCAGGATCGCTTAAAGCGGATAGCGAAGGAAACCCCTTCAAAGGTGAATTATCAACCTTATGAAGTGTTAGTTGGAATGGCTGGAATGCTAACGGAAGCCTGCAAAGTTTGGTGGAGTGAAAAATTCGAACTGGAGGGTGATCAATGAGCTTAAAGACAATTTATTTAGCCGCTGACATCGAGAATTCGGATGCGTTTCATTTATCTCGTCTGCTGCTTCTCCTTCAAGCATGTGGGAAAAAAAACAACAAGCCCGTAGATGGAATTATGAAGCTTGCGAAGCTCGATTTCTTGCTCCGCTATCCTAACTGTCTGGTCCGTGTTCTCAAAGCGCTCAGGAAAGATAGTCTTGCGGATGGCATTAGCGAAGAGGAACGCAATACGATTGAGGCGCGGATGATTAGGTTTCGATTTGGACCGTGGGATGATCGATACAGAAAATGGATCAGCCTGTTAGTCGCCAAGCGTTTGGCTCAAACATTCCTTGAGGGCCGTACGGTGAAAATTGTTCTGACAGAGAAGGGGCTTGAGCTCGCTGAAAGCCTTGGGAAGAGAGCTGAATTTCATGACCTCTCAGCTCGTAGCAAAATAATATCGATTGTCGTCGGTGATTACAATGCGACGAAGCTAAAAGACTTTATATACAGTGTGTTTCCAGAGATTACCACAATGAAATGGGGAGAGGAGATTGAGTTATGAGATTCGTTCTTCAGGAGTTGCATGTTACTTTCAAGAAGAGCAAAGAGACGATAAAGTTTGCGGATTTCACCTATTTTTATGGCCCGATGGGTGCAGGGAAATCAACGATCGCAAGATTGGTTGATTTTTGTCTTGGAGGGCACTTCGGTGAGAAAGAGATGACTCCAGCGTTACAGTCTGAATTCGTTTCTGCAAGTTTATCACTAAAGGTTGAAGATACGGAGCTAAATTTGAGACGAGATTCTGGTTCCAACCTCATTCGTGCTAATTGTACCTACGAGAATGAGCCGTTTGAAGTCATGATTCCTGCTCGTACCAGCAATGGTGAAGTGATTCCCAAATCCGGAATCGAGGTACTTTCGGACTTGATTTACGTATTGAGTGGTAGAACGCCTCCGAAGGTTCGAAAGAGTAAGATCAAGGAGGATTCCGATCTGGCTAGGTTGAGTCTGCGAGATCTTCTCTGGTATTGCTACCTTGACCAGGATTCAATGGACAGTAGCTTCTTCCATCTCGACGGAGACGCGCATCCTCACAAAAGACTCAAGAGTCGGGATGTCCTTCGGTTCCTTGTAGGATTCCATCAAGAGCAAGTTTCAGAGCTTGAGGTGAAACTCGAGCGTCAGCGTGCCGAGAGAGTGAAATGCGAAGCTGGAGCCCAAGCGATAAAAGAAGCCCTCAGCGAAGCAGAGATAGCAACAGAAGTTGAGTTTTCCGGAATTCGTCAGGAACTGGAACGAAAACTGGCAGCAGTGGATGCCTTGATTCTCTCAATCCGAGAGGATATTGGTTCTACTAAGCCACATGCAATGGACGGCCTTCAAGTTGAGGCAAGAGCGCTTGCCGAGAAATCATCCGCGATTGAAGAAGCTTCCCGCGAACTAAAGGAAGTTTTGGGTAGAGACAAGTCTCATCGCAACGAAATCCTCTCACTTTCAACTCGATTTCGACGTTCCCAATCTGCGCGGGAAGTTCTCAGCGGAGTAAATTTTGAGGATTGTCCTCAATGTGGCCGAGATCTCCCTCAAAGAACAAGCGATGATTGTTCGGTCTGCGGACAAAAGCACTCGAAAGATCCGACAGGGAGTTTGGATGAAGCTAGCGCTGAAAAAGACATGGATGCTCGGGTCGCAGAGCTAAATTACCTGATCAAGTGTCACGAAACAGCACTCCGGAGAAATGATCGAATACTTCGGGAACTTAAAGCACAGAAGACTTTGGTTGATAGCGAATTAAATCGTGTGGCACGAGATTACGATTCTGCCTATCTTTCAGCCGCCCTTGAATCGGAGAAACAACGAGCGGCAATTCTACAGCAGCTGTCTGATTTATATAGAATAGAAGTTTTAATCCAAAAAATTGGAGCGCTAAACGACAGGGTCGAACGACTGATTGTGGAAGAACGCAATACGAGGTCAGAGCTCAAGGACGCGAGAGAAAAGGCTGAAAAGGACACTCAAAACATCAGCCTTCTCAAGAAGCTGTTTCTTGACTGTTTATTGCGCTCCAAGCTATCGGGATTTTACGCTGACGATTGTGTAGAAATGAAGTCGCCACATTTTCTGCCAGAGGTGACTTCCGCTGGAGGTGGTGATTTGGCGGTGACTTCTTTCAGTAATCTTGGTAGCGGTGGAAAGAAGACCCTATTTAAGTGTTGTTTTGCTGTCGCCGTTCATCGTCTTGCGTCGAAGATTGGAGCGCTTCTTCCGACTATTTTGATCATCGACTCACCTATGAAGAATACCAGTGAGCGGCAGAATAGAGAGCAGTTCGAAGGCTTCATAAAGATGCTTTATGAGCTTTCCCAGAAGGAGTTAAGTAACACCCAATTTGTAGTGGTAGATAAAGAGCTTTTTGCACCTCCTAGTCAGTATTCTCGGTTGTTTTGTTCGCGCCAGATGCAGCCAAATGAGAGAGGAATGGATTCGAAGAAGAATCCATACCCACCTTTGATTCCATATCATCAAGACAAGTAACCGATGCCCATATCTTTCAAACAAAAAACCGTCGAAACGAGAATAGTGACGTATACACAAAACGTCGGATGGAACTTTGTGCCCCGTGAGGAGGCCGAAGGATGGCGAGGGTTTGATCCAGAGATGCCGCATCGACGATGGCCGTTTTCCTATTTGAAACTCACGAACAAACGAAATGATCATCATGAACATCGTCATCACGATCTACATCTTGATTATCACTTTCATTGACAATTCTGACTTTCAATCGAATCAAGCGATCACCTAAACATGGCAGCTAAACAGAAATTTAATTCTCGCGAGCTGATGGAGAAAGCCATCGCTGCAATGAAGCAATCGATCAGTGAGCCGCGCGTAGACGGAAATGTGACACCTAAAGTGGGCGCGGCTCTTTGGAAGCCGGACGGAACCATCGAGACTGCTTTCCGTGGCGAACTGCGATATGGAGATCATGCGGAATTCACTTTACTGGAGCGGAAGAATCGGCCAAATGCCCTTGATCGTTGCATTCTGTTTGCTACTCTTGAACCCTGCGCTCCCGGAGCTCGGAACCATCCGAAGCTGAGTTGTGCTGAGCGTATCGTGAATGCCCGAATCAAGGAAGTCTGGGTCGGTTGTCAGGATCCACATCCAAAGGTGGCTGGAAAAGGATTTCGGTTTCTTAAAGACAAAGGTGTCATTGTTCATTTCTTTGACCGTGACCTGCAGGAGGTGATTGAAAAGGAGAACGATGAGTTTTTCAGGCAAGCCCAAGCCGCAGCCGAAAAACAGAAGCACGAATGGACGCCAGCCATAGCGGAGTATGACAAGGTCATGCAGGACGTTGATGTTAACGATTTGTCATCGGATGCTCTTAACAGCTATCAACTTATGCTTATGGGCAAAGGGCGCCACAAGGAGGATGAGTTTTATCGGAGGCTTTGCCATCAAGGGTTGCTCGAAAAGGTAAAAGACAAGATTCGCCCGACGGGTTTTGGCCTGCTCTTGTTCGCCCGGCATCCTCGTGACATGATGGCCCAGGCAGGAATTCTTGGCTCTATCTTCAAAGATGGTAAGGAGGAACTGAAAGATTTTGATGGACCGATGGTTCTCGCACCGCAACAGACGATTCAATGGCTCCGGGACAAATTGCCAAATCCGATTTTACGGACGGAGGCGCAACGTAAAGAGCAGAACGAAATTTATTATGAGCTTATTCGAGAAGGGGTGGTGAATGCCCTCGTTCATCGTGATTATGGAATCAAGCAAGCTAAGATTCAACTTGTGGTGACAGAGGAGAAAACGGTGATCCGTAGTCCTGGAACGCCTATGGAACCGGTCACCTTAAAGCAGTTGCAGGAATTTAACGCTCCAATGTTCAGCCGAAATCCGAGGCTTCATGCGGTTTTCAATACTATGGAGTTGGCCGAGGAACGAGGGTTTGGGCTTCACTCAATGCGGGAGCGTGCCAAGCAAGCAGGGCTACCTCTTCCCAAGTATGCATGGAATGATCCCTATCTTGATTTGACGATATATCGGACGGCTGAAAGTGCGACGAAAACATTAGACGAAGTCATTCTCACAGAACTTAATAACGCAGAGAAAAATGGTTGGTCGTTCATAGTGAGCTCAGGAACCATAACTCAAAGTGAATATGTCCGAGAAATGGATGTTACGCCACGTACGGCGCAACGGCATTTGTCCCATTTCGTCGATTTGGGATTGCTTCAGCGAATAGGGAGCGGGCCAGCTACAACATACCAGGTAATTCAGTCATAAAAGTGACATAAATCATGATGTTGTGTTTCGATGTAATGGTAAAAACGTATAAGTGGTAGTTATCGCGACATGAATCACGACACTATGTCGCGATGTAATGGTAAAAATGTATAAGTGGTAGTTATCGCGACATGAATCACGACATTATGTCGCGATGTAACGGCAAAAGTGAATAAGTAATAGCAATCGCGACAGTAAATAGTGATTTGTTGACGAAAGTAAAAGCAATGCGAGTTTCTGTATAATTGCTGCTAAATATAATTTCAATAAGAGCCTATACGAGAACACGATGCCCATACCCTCCGAACATAAAACCGTCCAGGCCCGCATTCTTGCCTACGCGCAAAACGTCGGATGGACCGTTGTTCCCCGCGAGGAAGCGGAGAGGCGGCGCGGGTTTGATCCAGAGCTACCGTCTGTCGAGCGAGCCAGAAACCTCTCGCTCTTTTTCGACGATCTGTTCGACGCCAAGGTTCGGGAGTTCAACCCGTGCTATTCCGAGGCCGAGGGCGCCCTGCTCGGACAGTTCCGCCATCTTCATGCAGATATTTACGGCAACCGGGAATTTGTGGAGCACCTGCGCAATCGGGGCAAGTTCTTCGACCATGAAGAAAACCGTGAGCGCGACCTGATCCTGATCGATTACGATGAACCGGCGCGGAACGTTTACGAAGTTACCGAGGAGTGGGCCTTTCACAACGGCCACTACGGCACGCGGGAGGATGTTGTTTTTCTCATCAACGGCATCCCGGTGCTGGTGATCGAGTGCAAGAATGCCGGCAAGGAGGAGGCGATTGCCCTCGGGGTTGATCAGATCCGCCGATACCATCGTGAAACGCCTGAGCTGTTCGTGTCGCAGCAGCTATATACTGCCACCGACGCCATCGGTTTTTCCTATGGGGTGAGTTGGAACACGGTGCGGCGGAACATTTTCAATTGGAAGGACGGGGAGCTTGGCAAGCTGGAGGCGAAGGTGAAGAGCTTCTGCGCCATCCCGCAGGTGCTCGACTTCCTGAAAGAGTACATCCTCTTTGCCGAGAAGGACGAGGAGCTGAACAAATACATCCTGCGTCAGCACCAGACCGGCGCGGTGGAGCAGGTGGTCAGGCGCGCCCTTGATCCCGCTCGCAGACGCGGTCTCGTCTGGCATACCCAGGGGAGCGGCAAGACCTTCACCATGATCAAGGCTGCGGAGCTGCTCTTTCGCGCACCGGATGCAGAGAAGCCGACCATCCTTCTGATGATCGACCGGAACGAGCTGGAAGACCAGATGCTCAAAAATCTTGCTGCGCTGGGGCTGGGCAATCTGGAACATGCCACCAGCATTACCCGGCTCAATAAGCTGTTGCGCGACGACTACCGGGGCATCATTGTCTCCATGATCCACAAGTTCCGTGATATGCCTGCCAATATCAACACCCGCACAAACATCTATGTCCTGATCGACGAGGCGCACCGCACAACGGGTGGTGATCTGGGTAACTTCCTCATGGCCGGGCTGCCGAACGCCAGTTACATCGGTTTTACCGGTACCCCGGTTGACAAGACCGTCTACGGCAAGGGTACCTTCAAGACCTTCGGCTGCGAAGATGACAAAGGCTACCTGCACAAGTATTCCATTGCCGAGAGCATTGGCGACGGCACGACGCTGCCGCTCTACTACGCTCTTGCCCCGAACGAGATGCTGGTGCCGCATGAAATCCTCGACAAGGAGTTCCTTTCCCTGGCCGAAGCCGAGGGTGTTGCCGATATCGAGGAGCTGAACAAAATCCTTGATCGGGCGGTGAACCTGAAGAACTTCCTCAAGGGCAAAGCGTGCATTCGGGAGGTGGCCCGATTTGTTGCGGATCACTACCGGGAAAATGTTGAGCCGCTGGGGTACAAGGCTTTTCTGGTCGGCGTCGACCGCGAGGCCTGCGCCCTCTATAAACATGCGCTGGATCAGTTCCTGCCTCCAGAATATTCCGAGGTCGTCTACACCGGCAACAACAATGACTCTGCACTGCTCAAGGAGTTTCACCTCGACCCCAAAAAGGAGCGGCAGATCCGCAAGAGCTTTGGCAAACTCGACCAGCAGCCGAAGATCCTGATCGTCACAGAGAAACTGCTCACCGGCTTCGACGCGCCCGTGCTCTATGCGATCTATCTCGACAAGCCGATGCGCGACCATACCCTGCTGCAGGCCATCGCAAGGGTGAACCGTCCCTATGAAAACGAGTTGCTGGAGATGGTGAAGCCGCACGGCTTTGTGCTCGATTTTGTTGGTATTTTCGACAAGCTGGAGAAGGCGCTCTGTTTCGACAGCGAAGAGATTAATGCCATCGTCAAGGATATCAAGCTCCTGAAGGTGCTGTTCCGGAACAAGATGGAGCAGCAGGCCCCTGGATACCTTGGGCTGATTGAACGGAACTTTGACGACAGGGATGTCGATACCCTGATCGAGCACTTCCGCGATCCGGAACGGCGCAAGGCCTTTTTCAAGGAGTACAAGGAGATCGAGATGCTCTACGAAATCATCTCCCCTGATGCCTTTCTGCGCCCCTTCATCGATGATTACAGCTCTCTTTCGGCGATGTATGCTGTTGTGAGAAATGCCTATACCCGGCGCGTTATGGTCGATCGCGCATTTCAGAGAAAGACCAGTGAGCTGGTTCAGAAGTATGTCGGAAGCAGTTCCATTCAGCCTGTCAGCGAAATACTGGAAATCAACGAAGAGACCGTAAGGTATATTGCCAACCGCAGAGGCGGAGATGGGAAAAAGGTCATTAACCTGGTCAAGAGTATTGAAAAAATAGCGGAAGATGAGAGCGATGACCCGTATCTGATCGCCATGGCCGAGCGGGCTCAGGCGGTACAGCAGAGTTTTGAGGATCGCCAGACCAGCACGGCTGAAGCGCTGGATACATTATTGAGGGAAGTTGAGGCGAACGAGGCTCGAAAAAGGGAGCAGGCAGAGAAGGGCTTTGACGGGCTGACCTACTTTGTCTATCGTACGCTCCTTGATGCACAGATAGAAAACCCGGAAGAGGTGAGCCGCAGGATCAGGCAGGCCTTCATCGAGTTTCCCAACTGGAAAAAGAGTGAAAATTCCCTGCGCGAATTGCGCAAGAAGGTGACCTTCGCCGTTCTTGCCCATAGTGATGACCTGGAGCAGGTGACGGCTCTGGTGGAGCAGCTTTTCAGGCTGCTTGAAAAGGCAAACAGGATATAAGGTGATGGCAGTACTGGATCAAAAACGAGCGTTTAAAAAACGCACTTATCAATGGGCAGAAAAACTTGATGTCAAGGTGGCATGGCTTGGTATGCGCATGATGCGGAATAAATGGGCATCCTGTTCCACCAATGGCCACATGAACTTTAATGTCGAATTGCTGGTGCTCGACCCTGAACTCTGGGATTATGTCATTGTACACGAACTGCTCCATTTTTTCGTCCCCAACCACGGCAAGCTCTGGAAGAGCCTGATGCGGCTTCACCTGGGCGAGTATGAGCCGTATGAAGCAGAGTTAAAGAAGTTGGCACGTATCAAGCCGCCGCAGCGGACACGCTGACGCACTCTCATCCTGAAAGGGCCCCTTATTCGCCGATAATCTTGATGAGCACCCGTTTTTTTCCTGAGTTGTGCCACTTTTTGAAAATCTGCCGACCCGAAAAATTAAGTCATTTTTTTCTTTGTGGTTAGCATTTTCTGATTTCCGAGTTTTCGCACTAATGGTATCTTGCGTCCATGCGCGGAGACTTGACAATCAGAAC
>CAJAIK010000052.1 GCA_903939765.1 uncultured Chlorobiaceae bacterium
AGCCTACAATTTCCTGCGGGTACTTTTCCGACAGCTTCACACAAGAGGATTACTCCTTATGCATGTGTCGGTGGGCTCCGCTGACTGAACAACGGGTCCGTTTTACCGGACAATTCAACTACGCAACCTCACGTCGCACTACTTTATCAAACTTGTTTTTAAAGACTATCGGCTGTGTTGAGGGCCTCATGAATGGTTTTGAATGACAAAAGAAGTGAAAGGGGTTTATCGAGTAGCGAAATAGCCCCATAACTTGCATACCATGCAGCAACTTGCACGTTTTTGGCATCTATCAGAAGAGCGACACCACCGACCTGTGCAGCAACAAGAATACAGCGACGACCAGCAGCAAGCAATAATTGTCCACCTAATCCTAACCCTTGAACAGATAGATCCACAGCCAAACGGCCAAGCCTGAATACGGGCACCTCGTAGCGAGCCAACCCGTGCTTAATTATTTCTGGTGTGTTTTTATAAGCAATAGAAGCTGGAGCAATACTGTAATAACCAAGAATCTTTTTATTGTCTGTATCGTCCATCGCCAAAAACGTCTTTGCTCCACTTTTTTCATGACTTTGCCGGGCATGACGCCTGAGAAACTCATTAAGTGCATGATCCCCGCAATCAAAAGCCGTCCGATCATGGCGTTTTGCGATTGGCTCTTCATGCCAAGCCGGTAGTATCATGATCGTTTTGGTAAAGCAAATGCTGCTGCCATGAGCTTTTTATTGGGAGTTGGTGGATCCTCAAGCATCTTCATGACAAGAAGGCTATCCCTCTCGGTAAGCTCCAGTCGTTCGTTCTGCTCAATTACCTTTCTTGCGGCAGCAACAACAGTACGGGTGACGAATTCAGTCAGATGCGTATGCTGTAATGTTGCTGCGCGTATAAGAAGAGATTTTTCTTCTGAAGCAATACGCAGCGACAGTCGCTCGTTACTTTGTAATGGGAGTTGTGGCATAAGGGCATTGTTCCTTTTGTGCGTTTTCAAATTGTACGCAAATCTACGATTTTATTAAACGTTTACAACTATAAATTGTCCAAAAAAGAGTGTTTTTGTTGTATCAATTGGCAGGGGAGGCAAACCACCCTGAAACTCTTGATTTTGCAGCCGTAATTCAAAACTAATGATAATGCCTGATGTACTGCATGCCAAACTTGGTTAACCATCTCAATCGAGTCGAAATATTGATGTGATTTGTTCTATTTGAGTTTTTCTGTCAACCCCAGATCATTGACTCTGAATTATAAACCAATAGCTAAAACAGGTGCATCCCGGATTCAACTTACATCATGATAACAGTGCGTTCACAAATGGTGCGGCGAAACCGAACATGGCACAGGAGAAACATTGAATCATGAAGCCCCAAAATTATCAGCATATAATCCCTTTTAGCGCCCCTGGTTTGTTGTATAATATTAGTTATGTAAAGTAAATAACATAAGCGATTAAATTTGAATGCGTTGCGTGATTAACTTTTAGTGTTTTTTTGTGGTTATAGTTGTCAGGCCAACTAGACCTAAACTACACAGCTCAATAAAAATTCTGAGCTGTATGGAAGATCGTAAGAATCGTCACGATATTACTACGAACCGTATAAACTACAAGGAATGGTGTATCTGAAAACATGAGTTCTCGTGTACCCATCAGACGACCTGGTTTGCTGCTATCCGGATATTTTGAAAGCTGTGTAGCAGTTTTTTTGATGATGGTAAGAATGACTTTTTTTGCTGCTGCAGGACTTTCCTGAGTGATATAAGCCTCAATTTCTTCGAGACGGATTTTTGCCTTGTTAGTCCACTGTACCTGCAATTTTCCCCTCCCAGAGTTCATTCATATTCTCTTGCGAGATAACCTTACCTTCATCAAGGTCACGAAGACCGTCCTGAATGCTTCTGAGCTGCCATTCATTCAGAGCAAGATACTGATCAATTGCTTCTTCGATAACAAAGGTTTTTGTTCTTCTGGTTGCTACAGCAAGCTGTTTAATCCTGTTTTTCGTGCTCGCAGGAATTTTAAAACTGACTTGGTCACGCGGTTCCTTTTGTTTCGCTGGTGATAACATGTTGTTCCCGTATACTATGGATAGGTATTTCAAAGTATTTCCTTAAAATACCAATTAAGGAAATAGTAATCAAGATTTGATTCATAAATGACCACCTATGAATTTCTCCGCGACTCCCCTTCAACTGCCATCATTTTTCTGGTCGCTGCCACTATTCTTGCGCCTCAGATAGAAAATGGGCTGTTACCAGCATCATTGTCGTTCCGAAATAAAATATTAACTTGAGTCTCAAAGTAATAAGTATTGAATTTGTTGTTTCTATGCCGACCATATCGATGTTTTATGGGGTGCTCATTCGTATGTTTTTCCGCGACACTGAAAAGCACTTTATGCCACATATTCATGCAGATTATCAGGGACGAGTTGGAGTGTATTCGGTTCCTGATGGGTTCTTCTCGCTGGTGAGTTGCCACCGAACAAGCACAAACTTGTTGTAGCTTGGATTGAAATTCATAAAGACGATCTTATCGCTGATTGGGAACTGGCTGTCAATGGCAGAAAACCTTTTACAATCAAAGGGCTTGACCAATGAAAATCATCAACTTAACACCTCACCAAGACAAAACGATAACCATAGTTGCTGATGATGGGCGTGTCGGTGAATTTGATGTGAATCCCTACCTGCAAGACGAAGCTTTTGAAGCGTTAAAAACAGTCTCTGAGTTTATGGACATTTCGAACGGTGGTTATTTTGTCGAATGGGCCTGCGGTGCCGACTTATCCGTCGATACCATCGAAGCCAAATGGAAGGTAACCGGTACAGTTACAGACAAAGTTCTGGTATAACCAGAGAGATTATTCCCTCTCCACGACTTCCCTTCAACTACCATCATTTTTCTGGTTGCTGCCACTATTCCTGACTTCATAAGCGCTTCATAGGAAATAATTCCGTAGTATAAGGGACAGACAGAAAACAGATACACATGCCCCTGTAAATCATGAAGTTAAGTCACTTGGAATTATCTGCCGATGAGCGTACAAAGCTACAAGAGATTGTGGCAAAG
>CAJAIK010000053.1 GCA_903939765.1 uncultured Chlorobiaceae bacterium
AGTCCAGAACTCAATCGAATTGAAAAGTTTTGGCACAAGGTGAAGTATGAATTGATGGAATTCAAGACTCGAAATGTCAAAACTCTTGAAGAAGATGTCTGCAAAATCTTAGACGGTTTTGGCACGCATTACGTAATGACCTTCTAACGAGCGCTTAAAGCTCTTCCTCAAGTTCTGGTCGTGTCTCTGCAAATATGAATATATCAAAAGGGCCGGTTGCGTTATATGATGAACTCTCTCTATCAAAAGTAACTGCAAAACAAAGCGGTTTTTTTGACTTAAGGGTTATGACATTAAACTTCACAAGGCTTATTTCGATTACGGTTTCGTCAATCTCAAGTATATCATCAACTTCTGAAATAGATTGGGGTGACCCATCATCATTCCAGACTATGTTTCCATGAACCTGAATAAGCTCACGAGCATTGTTTAGCAAAACAGGTTCAAAGTCATCGGCATAGGTTGCTGTGAGTGTTTTGCTTGAATCTAATAACGTTACAACCAACCTTCTTTCATGGAACTTCATCTCTATGAGAGCGCCTGTAATATATCCAAAATCAGCAGTAGAAACTTCGCTGAGCGGGGGGGTTAACAGTTGCTTGATTTTTTCAAGTGCAGAGGAGCCGTGTAAAAGTTTTTTTTGATAATAATCTTCAATATTTATAATGAGACAAGAGTGTTTTGCAGGCTGCATACTTTCTAATGCTTGCAAAATAGAGCGCCGATAAAACGAGTCTGGCACGATACTACCTAATTGTTTAGCATCTCCTGAGTTAACCGCCGAAATTACTTTACGAGTGGTTTTGGCTATTTGCTGACACTCATGTTCATCAAACAACTGATCAGCCTCACCTCCAATTTTTATGGGAAGAGCGAACCCGCCATCTTCAGGTATGCTGCAAATTATAGGGAATCGACGCTCAATTTCTTTGGTAACCCTTGCTATTTGTAGTACTTCACGACCTTCTTCAGCCATTGCAATCAAATGTACCACACGCTGAAAGCGTTCAAGGGCTTGCACCAAAGCAGAGGCTGGAAGCTTATGGCCATCCGTGGCGGCACCATCAAAATGGAGCCTCAGTTGTCGAGTGTGTTCTTGATTCAAGCTCATGTTTCGGATTTATACCCTAGGGAAGGGATTATGAAACAATAATTCAGCAATGTAACACAAAACCAACTCAATTAGTATAATAAGCCTATAAATACCTTTTTGTTTGCCACAAATGCCTATATCAGGAGCGTTGTAGTCGGAAATTAGCAACAACCCCAGCAGCGCCTCCGCATTCGCCTTCAACAAAGATTCTGGACGCTCTGCAATATCTCAACAGCTTGAGCGCGTTTATGTATGAAGGGTTTAGAACTTTTTCAGCCAGTGCCCGTGTGTCTTCCTCAATGTCATCACCTGACACTGCTTTCCTGTCGAACACCGCTTTAAAAGGATCTCGCTGAAAATCATTTTCGATCTTGCGCAACTTCTCCAGTGCCTTTGCCTCGACAAGGTTATACTCCTTCCTGTTCTTCGGGTTCGCTTGCAGCTTGCACCCCTGTTTTTTGGGAAACCCGCCCGAAATCCTTATGATGAGTATCAATCGAGGAGGCGACTTCACCGCTCTCCATGCTTCTTTCTCTGATCTTTACGCCCATTTGTCACCGCCTTGCAGCAAATTTTTGTAACGAACCACGGTAAATGTTCCAAATGAGGTACAAGAGAAAGGGAAATGATGAAAAATAAAAAGAAGCTGAAAGAGTGGGAAAAAATCGATAAACTGTTTAAATGTTTACAGAAAGCAGATAAGCAAGAGCGCAACAGAATGTAGTAGATAACCGTAGATACGAATTTCACAAAAAAAGTGCGCCGCGTTTGGACTTGGCGGTTCCTTGTCTGGTCCGTGATGAACTTCTGGATTGTACATGATGCTGTTGATGAGCCTGACAGATATACCATTGCCATTGAAAAACCCGGTGCTCCAGTTTTCACTGTTGCTCTTTATCATTCTCTTTGCACCGGTTCTTTTTAAGCGGCTGAAAATCCCGAGCCTGATTACCCTCATTCTTGCCGGAGCAGTGATTGGTCCCTACGGGTTGAACCTGATGCTTCGTGACAGCAGTATCATCCTCTTTGGAACGGTGGGGCTGCTTTATATCATGTTTCTCGCCGGGCTGGAGATTGATGTGGCCGATTTCCGGCAAAACAGCACGAAAAGCATCTTTTTCGGACTCTATACCTTTCTGATTTCAATTGTGCTCGGCATTCTGGTCGCGCTCTATATCCTTCAGTTTTCGCTTCTCTCCTCCATTCTTATCGGCAGTATCTTTGCCTCCCATACGCTTATTCTGTATCCGGTCGTCAGCAAGCTCGGCATCGCCAAAAACAAGGCAGTCAATGTAGCAATCGGCGGCACCATTATCACCGATACCCTAGCCCTTCTGGTGCTTGCGGTTGTGGTTGAATTGTCGGGCGGAGAGTTGACGGTTGCATTCTGGATAAGGCTGATTATCGGTGTAACGCTTTTCAGCCTGATTGTGCTCCTGCTTTTTCCGGTTGTGGCCCGATGGTTTTTTAAACGTTTTGACGACAGCGTACAACAGTACCTTTTTGTGCTGGCGCTGGTCTTTTTCAGTGCCTTTCTTGCCGAAGCCGCCGGTGTTGAAGCCATTATCGGTGCCTTTCTTGGAGGGCTTGCACTGAACCGCCTTATTCCGCGGACATCGCCCCTCATGAACCGGATAAAGTTTGTCGGAAACGCCATTTTTATTCCCTTTTTTCTGATCGGTGTTGGCATGTTGATCAATATCCAGGCTTTTTTCAAGGGTTATGAAACCATTAAAGTTGCTTTGGTTATCACCGTTGCCGCTACGGTGGCCAAATACCTTTCAGCCTGGATTACACAGAAACTCTTTAATTTTTCCCTCGATCAGCGCAGGCTGATTTTTGGACTGATCAGTGCCCATGCAGCACTGGCCCTTGCAACCGTCTTGATCGGCTACAACATTGTTGTCGGCTATACCCTCAGTGGCGATCCCGTCAGGCTGCTTGACGAAAGCGTGCTGAACGGAACGATCCTTTTTATACTGGTAACCTGTACCCTTGCAACCATCGTTGGCGAGAAAGGTGCGCAAAACATTGCGTTGGCCGAGGCACTTGACGATGTTCCGAAACCCGGACTTTCGGCAACTGAAGAACGGATACTGATTCCCATGAACGAGATCAGCACTGTTGATGAACTGGTCAATCTTGGCATAACCGTCAAATCGCTTAAATCCCGCAACGGTATCTATGCCCTGCATGTCGCGAGTAACAGTATAACCGGTGATGCGGCAGAGAAGAGTGCGGCCAAGCTCCTTGAAAAAGCGGTAGTGGCCGCATCTTCTACCGATCACGCCCTGACTTCGCTGATTCGTTATGACCGTGATGCGGTCAACGGCATTGCCGGGGTAATCAGGGAACAGAAAATTACCCTCCTTATTTTGGGACTTCATCACAAAAAGAGCATCACCGAGAGTTTTCTCGGCAGTACATCAGAGAGCATCCTTGGACGCTGCAATGTCACCACCTTTATCTATAAACCGGTACAGCCTCTCTCCACCATCAAGCGAACCATTGTCATTATTCCTGAAATGGCGGAAAATGAGAGCGGTTTTGTGCTCTGGATGGAGAGGCTCATCGCTATTATAAAAAACACGGGGAGCAAACTGGTGATTCATGCCTCCCGCCAGACCATTGCCAGCCTCAAGGAGGGCTACTCCGGGAGCCTTGCCCCTGCCGAGTACAAGATGTTCAGGGAGTGGGATGAGTTTCTGCTTTTGTCGAAAGAGATAAAAAATGACGACAACCTTATTATCGTGATGAGCCGGAAAAACAACCTCTCTTATCACTCAAAGATGGCCAGGATTTCATCCTATCTCAACCGCTATTTCCAGAAAAACAGCTTCATTCTCATCTATCCCGTCCAGAGCGGTATTCCCGAAGAGGCTTTCGAAATCACTCCTCTCCAGCCTTTCCAGAAAAGTTTTGTCAACTTCGACAAAATCCTGAAAAAAGTCTACAAAAAAGTTCGCCAAAAAAGAGGCCACCAATAATAAAACGTTAGCCATGAATCAGTTTTTTTGCCGACGGGCCCGAACGGTTCCTCTCCTTCTGCTGTTGATAACTGTACTATTGGCATGCAACGGGAAGCCGCCCCTCACCATAACCAAAACACCGACAGCCATGACTGAAAAACAACATCCCGTCAACCCCTACTACTCGCGTACCGATACCACAAGCCTCGCCCTTTCTGATGCCGTATGGAAGGAGGTGCTCTCACCTGCAGTTTATGAGGTGGCACGCCACGGCTCGACCGAGCAGGCCTTTTCAGGGAAATACTGGGATTATGAGGGAACGGGGACTTACTCCTGCGCGGCATGTGGCAACAGGCTCTTCCGCTCCGACGCCAAGTTTGCCAGTACATGCGGATGGCCCAGCTTTTTTGAAACCGTACGCCCGAACAGTGTTCTCTACCGGAAAGACTCCTCATTCGGGATGGCGCGAACGGAGGTTGTTTGCGGACGATGCAAGGCACATCTCGGTCACGTGTTTGACGACGGTCCGGCCCCTACGGGAAAGCGCTTTTGCATGAACTCCATCGTTCTCGACTTCGAACCGGATAAAGCACCATAGATATCAGCGGCGTGAACCCTCAAGTTCATAAATGTGTTGATGTGTAATTGGCGCAAAACATTGCGGCCTGTTGAACCATTTTTTTTGAGGAGATTACCATGTCGATACTTTACACCCCAACCACTCTTGGCCCGATTGTTTTGCAGAACCGTCTGGTTATGGCGCCGATGACACGCAGCCGTGCACCCGGCAACATCCCCAATGCGCTCATGGTGGAGTATTACGCACAACGCAGCTCGGCAGGGCTCATCATTACCGAGGGTACCTCCTCTTCGCCGAATGGGTTGGGTTACCCGCGCATACCGGGAATATTTTCCGCCGCTCAGGTGGAGGGATGGAGAGCCATTACGGAAGCGGTGCACGGGACGGAAGCAAAAATTTTTCTGCAACTCATGCACTGCGGACGGATCTCTCACCCGTTGAACATGCCTGCGGGTGCACGCGTGGTTGCGCCTTCCGCCGTTGCGGCCGCCGGTGAAATGTACACGGATGCCGATGGTTTGCAGCCTTTTCCTGTGCCGGAGGCCATGAGTGGTGATGATATCAGGGATGCTATTGCCGAATATGCCGAGGCGGCCAAAAATGCCGTGGCGGCAGGGTTTGACGGAGTTGAGCTTCATGCCGCAAACGGCTATCTGCTTGAACAGTTTATCCGTCCGAATTCAAACCTGCGCACTGACCGTTACGGCGGTTCGCTGGAAAACCGTGGGCGTTTTGTGTTTGAAGTTGTCGATGCGGTGACTGTGGCCATCGGAAGGGAGCGTGTTGGTATCCGGCTCTCCCCGTTCGGGGTCTTCAACGATATGCCGCTCTACGACCGAATGGAGGAGGAGTATACCTGGCTGGCCAAACAGCTCAATGATTCAGCTCCGGCGTATATTCATCTCGTCGATCACTCCTCAATGGGAGCTCCAGCCGTACCCGAGAGCATGAAGGCGACTTTCCGCAGTGCCTTCAAGGGTTCGTTGATTCTCTCTGGAGGTTACGATGCCGAGCGTGCCGAAAGCGATCTGTCTGGAGGGAAATGCGATCTTGTTGCTTTTGGGCGCTCTTTCATTGCCAATCCTGATCTTGTGGAACGCTGGAAAAGCGGAGCAGCTCTGAACACTCCTGATATGGGGACCTTCTATACCCCCGGCCCAAAGGGATATACCGACTATCCGGCGTTGCTTCAATAGTATCGAACTCTCCCTGCCATCCCTGGAGAATGACAGGGAGAATCCTTTAACCTTACGGTCAATCGAGTTGAATTGAACCTCTGGTCTTCTCCCTTCTGTTTCTTTCTTTTGCTCTGTAATCGTCCATGCAACCACTGTCCTTTCCTTCAATCAGAGAACAATCCAGATACTCGACTATTTCCATGATACAAGCTCTGATTGCCTTGCCGACAGGTGTATTCTTATACTCGCCAAGGTGACCGTTAAAGCCTCCTCTCGACACTCCAATGCTGATACCACTCGATTTTGACGTGGCCTCTACAGTCCTGGCGTCATAGATTTCGCCTGTTTCAACGTCAATGACTTTCAGATCGACAGCCATGTAGGCTTTATCCTGGCTTCCTCCCAGGCTGATACCGCCAAAGGAGAGCCCGCCGCCGCTCGTATTCTGTTCAAAGGCTGAAAGCGTGGCAGCAATCAGATATTTTGCACCGGTAATATTTCCTAACCTTGATCTTGTTCTGGGGTTAACCATTCCGGACGCTCCCAGATCCTGCTCATTGATAACATCGTCGAGTTCTTTGCGTTCGAGTACCCGAAAATTGTTCGTCGATGCCAGTTCTGCAATGAGCATATCCTGCAGATCCGTTCCGACACCCCCTCCCCACCATCCTGCAGAGGTGTGGTTTGTAAACCTCAAAACCCCAATTCGTGGCTTTACCAGGGCATATCCTTCAGAAAAAACAGAAATGGAAAACAAAAACAGAAACAGCAGAAAAGCTTTAATCCGCATGATGAGCCTCCGGGGTTATTAGGGTTAAAACAGGAAACCTGCAAAAAAACATATCTTCAAAGTATCACAGTAAAAAGAAAAACCAAAGCCAAAGTATTCAAGCAAAAGCAATTTCTTTAACCGTCACGGTTTCTTTGCTATATGTTAACGCTATTTTTGGTAAACAATTCCGCCCGCAATTTATTTTCCTCCTGATTTGTGAAGTTTGTTTGATTGAGGTAATGCTTTTCGAATGAGCGATTATTTTTCAGGGCAGCAGCCGCTGTCGACAACGCTTATGCTGGTTGCATTGCTGGTGTTGTTTGTAAAGATAGAATATTTTGATGCCATAAAACAGGCAAGATTTGAGGAGATATCAGTCGGCAAAGAGAGCCATTATCCTGCGGAGCCGATTGCTGAACAGCCGTTTTTGAATGAACTTGCCGTAAGCATGAGTGAACTGCAGCGGAGAGGAAATGCGGTCGTCAGCCTGAATGTAGCGGCAAAAAAGGGTATGTTTACAGAACAGCCCGGTTGAGGAGAGCTGGCTTGATGCGTGAATTGTTTAATAACGATAAGGGAGACAGGCAATGGGGATGGTAATGCCGGCTGTTTTTTTCGGGCATGGAAACCCGATGAATGCGATTCAGACAAATGGATACACCGAAAGCTGGCGCCATTTTGCTCAAAGCATACCACGCCCGAAGGCGATACTTGCCATATCGGCACACTGGTATATTTCCTATACTGCGGTGACAGGAAGCCCTTTTCCCAAGACCATACACGATTTCGGAGGGTTTCCACCGGAGCTGTACAATGTCTCCTATCCTGCTCCGGGCAGTCCGGAACTTGCCCGGAAGGTTCAGAAACTGCTTGCTCCTCTCGACGTACGATTTGATGAGCGACGCGGTCTGGATCATGGAACCTGGTCGGTGCTCTGCCATCTCTTTCCTGAGGCCGATATTCCAGTTGTTCAGCTCAGCATTGACGAAAAAATGAGTCCTGAGTTTCATTATGAGACCGGCCTGCTGCTGCAACCGCTACGCGATGATGGCATTCTGATTGCCGGAAGTGGTAATCTTGTCCATAACCTTCAAGCCTATGCCTGGGGTACTGAGAACGCGCAACCGTTTGACTGGGCTGTTTGCTTTGAAGAAGAGGCAAAAAAACTCATGGTCGAAGGCAGGGATCGGGAGCTTGTGGGTTACCGAAGGATGGGCAACGACGCGCGGCTTGCTGTTCCGACGCCTGACCACTTTTTGCCGCTGCTCTATATACTTGGTTTACGGAGAGAACATGAACAGGTCAGCTTTCCTGTCGAAGGGATTGAAGGCGGGTCGCTTTCCATGCTTTCAGTCCGCATCGGCTGAAATCCATTCGCAAGAGCCGTTTGCAATTGCAGAACGCATTGGAGCCAGCGTGATGCATCCCGCAACCCATCTTCCTCCATGAGAATCAGTGGGAGAAATCAATACCATGAACTTTTCCATCAAAAGCCGATACCGTTTCAGGATTCAATAGTGTGTGTGATGATGAGACGACTGATAATTCTGCTGTTGCTTTTCCCTGGAATTCCTGATGTCATTTTCGCCTTTCGTAGAGTCGTTATGGCTCATTTCATGGTTGCTTTTGCTTATATTTCCCTTCAGGAACGTCAGTGGGCTTTTTTTTTGCCTGCCTGCTGATGTGCGGTTGGCGATTGTGCTTTTTTTTGCCCTCTGCAAAGAGTTCTTCGAGGTGACCGGACATGCGCTCTTCAGGCATTTCTTTTGAATAGTGGAGAATCATGAAGAAACGATCATATAAGCAGCTATTCGCAGGCCTTGTCCTTTTTTTTGCGCTGGTCTATGCTGCGACTCATTATGGCGAATTCACTCGTTTTGTCGCTCTACTGCACAGCATTGATCTTTCCTGGTTGTTTGTAGCCCTCTTTCTCCAACTGGGTACCTACATCGCGCTCGCCATGGTTTGGTACCGCACCCTGCGTTCTGCAGGTGTTCGATACCAGCTTCGCCGGCTCGTACCGCTTGCTGTTGGAAGGCTGTTTACAGACAAGGCGGTTCCATCCGGCGGTATCAGCGGTATCGCATTCATTTTTAATGCGTTGCGTAAAGATGATGTGCCTGGAGACGTTTGCATGAGGGTCATGTTGTTCGACATATTTTCCTACTACGGCGCATATATTCTCTCTGCAACAGGAGCGCTCTTTGTGCTGTGGCAGCATAACGACATTCACAAATGGATGGTTATTGTGGCATCGATATTTGTTGCTATTGCTCTTTTTATACCGGGTGCGGTTCTCTTTCTTAAACAGTTGGGCGCAAATGATCGGTTGCCTGCATGGATTGTCAAGCTGCCCCGTGTAGCCCCTCTTCTTGCCCTCTGGTCAGAAGTGCCGCAGACTGAGGAACGCAAGTCGAAGCTCAGGCCGCTGCTTTTCGTTGAGACGACCATCTACCAGACAACAGTGTTTCTTTTCGATACCGCTACGCTCTGGGCTATGCTGCAGGCTCTTGGTGAATCGGTTTCAATTATTTTCGTGTTTCCCTGTTTGGTTTTTGCTTCCATGGTGGCAATGCTCAGCCCGATTCCTCTTGGGCTCGGCACCTTTGAAGCCGCATGTGTAGGGTTACTCGTCATGTTTGAGATCAGGATCGAAACGGCTTTGACGGCGACGCTGCTGCTTCGAGGTTTCACCCTCTGGCTGCCCATGCTTCCCGGGCTTATCGTGACCCGCATGAAGATATGAGGAGCGCCGGTAAAACTGGACTTGGCTTTGTGATGTTGTTGAACAGGCGTTATTTGTCGGGGCAGCAGCCGCTGTCGACAAAGAGGCTGTAGAACGCCTTCACGCTTCCGGGGAGGTGTTCGCCCGCGATGCTCTCATACTCACTCTTCTGCACTTTACGGCCGAACGCCGTTTCAATGACGGGCGTCGAGAGTATTCTGAATATTTCATCCATCCTTTCCGCTGAGTAAGGCATGTTGTTGTCGAGCCACCAGGTCATAAGCGAGAGCAGCGTACTGAGCAGATGGTGAGTGGTTATCTCTATGGGAACGGGCATCGATTTTTTGTTCCTGTTGAGCTCGGTAAGAGGCCCGATCAGCATGGTATAGAGATAGCGGTTGAAGTATTTCAAAATCATCTCGCCGCTTTGTTTGCCTGCGATGGCCTTGTAGAGTTTATGGTGCTGCCCGGTGTGGCGGAAGAGTTCCAGAATGAAATGGACTTCAGGCTCTGCGCCGGTACGTCTTGAATCAAAAAGCGCCTGCTGCTGTTGTTCGAAGAGGGTGCGCAAATGCTCGAAACTGGAGAGGAGCAGTTCATCTTTGTCGCGATAGTGTGCATAGAAGGTTGATCTTCCCACGTCTGCACGATCAAGAATGTCCTGCACGGTGATGGCCTCGTACCCTTTTTCTACAATCAACGTCATGAGTGCCTCATGCATCAGTCTGCGTGTGCGGCTGATCCTCCGGTCTTCCCTTTTTTCTTTCATAAATCTGCTTTTTCAGCCCGACAAAACCGGTTGTTTTGTCCGGTAGTGAACAATTCTCAAAACATTGGTTGTTGACACAACGATTAAATATAGGTATTCTTTTTTTGAACACAATGTTCAGTAATGAATACAATATTCTATAAAACAGATGAAGGGAGGCAACATGGACGAGAGGCATATCAGGGAAGCGGTTAAGGAGAGTTACGCTAAAACGGTCAAGCAGGATGGTTCGTGCGGATGTTCCCGGAAAGCCGGGGATGCGAAAGCTGAATATATTCGCTCGGCAGGCAAGGCTGTGGGGTATTCCGAAAGGGAGCTGAAGAGCATACCTGAGGGTGCCAATCTCGGGCTTGGTTGCGGCAATCCCGTGGCTCTTGCGGTGCTCAAAAAGGGTGATGTGGTGCTTGACCTCGGTTCGGGGGCCGGGTTTGACTGTTTTCTTGCTTCAAACATTGTCGGCGAGAGGGGGCGTGTGATTGGCGTGGATATGACACCGGAGATGGTCGAACGGGCAAAAGCGAACGCTCGAAAAAACGGTTATCATAATGTCGACTTCCGGTTGGGAGAGATTGAGAAGCTTCCTGTGGAGAGATCAAGTGTTGACGTGATCATCTCAAATTGCGTCATCAATCTTTCGACCGACAAGCCAAAGGTTTTTCAGGAGGCATGGCGTGTGCTGAAACCAGGAGGAAGGCTTATGGTGTCGGATATCGTTCTTCTTGAAGATCTGCCCGCTTACCTCAGCGGATCGGTTGAGGCGTATGCTGTATGCATTGCGGGTGCCGTTCGCAAGGAGGAATATCTCGACGCGATAAAAGAGGCCGGGTTTGAGGAGATATCGGTAGTCGGAGAGAGCCACTTCCCTGAGGAGATGATTGCCGGAGAGCCGCTTTTGCAGGACCTTGCTGCCTCGGTCAATATTCCGATGAGCGAACTGCAGCGGATTGGTCGTTCGGTCGTCAGCCTCAAGGTCGCGGCAAAAAAGGGCGTGCCTGATAAAAGTTAACGGTATTGCTGGTACCGCAGGCACGCCTGAAAAAAGTTCAAAAGAGAGCGGACGATCAGGGAACCGGTTTGACGATTACCTCACTTGCTGGTATCCACTGGTCGAAGATAATGGTCTTTGCGCCAACAGCCGGTGTCGTCCCTTTGGTTTTTGTGAGGGTGATGCGGTCGAGGTACCATCCGGGACCATTGCCTGAGTCGTCCCGCCATACACGAACTTTTTCCGGAGCGCCGACATCACCGAAAATAGTCACGCTGTTGGTATCACCCGATTCGAAGAGTCCGATGGGACCGGAATCGACGATATAATGCACCATTTTTTCGTCCGGTCCCACGACAGCGAAGCGCAACCATGCATCTGTTCCGCCGCCGCTGACATCAGCAGTCTTGACATCAAGCACATATGCAGGAGCGGGGGGAGTGATGAAGGGGCGATCGGTACGGGTTGCCAGCCGCAGATTCCCGGAGAACTCCTTTTCATTGAGTACCTCGCGCAGGGTAGCGGGATTGTTTACAAGAATACCGTCCACTCCCATCCTCATATAATTACGCATGGAGTCGGAATCCTGAAGCGTCCACACATACACCATCTTGAGGTGTCCCCCGCGTGCCCTGCGAGCCACCGCATTCATGACGGTATGCGGCACATTTGGGCCGATTCCATAAGCATAAATGCCATTGCCATAGGTGTGCTGAGCGATTCCCAGTTCCTGAAAGAATTCCGAAACACGCTTTGAGTCGTTGTCCTCGTCGATGCCCACTCCTTCATTGGAAGCCATGGCGAATCCTTTCAGCGGGTTGAAGAAAGCTCTGTCGTCATAGGAAGAAATTGAAAACAGAACATTTACCGGTACCTGATCGGTCAGGTGTTTGCGAACGAGCTTCAACAAGGTGAGAAACTGGTTTTCCGGCTGATCCTTGCAGTCGAAAATCACCAGAGCGACGGCAGGCTTTGCTTTCAGCACCACGCTCATTCGGTCAAGATAGGGGATAAGCGCATCTGCTTCGGGAGTAACCGATTTATCGTGACTGACCAGAAAATACTTTGGGCTGTCGTAATAGCGGATGTCACATTCAATTGCATTAGCTCCATCTGCGATAGCATTCTTGACGGCATCAGTGCTGTTGCATCGGTGGGCAACGACGTAGAACGGTCTTGCTGACATAGGAATTCCTCCCTTGTTTGAATGGTGAGTGAAAAAGCAGGATGAAACGTTTACAGGTACTTTACGACAAAAACAGCTACCCATCGCTTGTACTCAGTGACGAAATGAAATGATGATGATGGGTAAAATCACTGTCCCTGCGGACGGTGTCTCAAAAGTCGATTCAGGTATTGCAGGAGAGTTTTGTAATTTCAAAACGCAAAAAAAACAGAACATCTGACTGCGTCAGGGAGTAAACGTTTTGTCGTACGCATGAAAAAAACAACAATAAATTATACAAAAAAATGTTTTCATGTCCAGCTCAGTCGAGGCAATTTTTCCTGCTGCATGCCGGCAAGATAGAACTGCTCTCCATAGCGCTCAAGCTTGAGAATTATGCAGCCCGGCAGATATGGACGCGGCCCAACCTCTGATCTCCGTTCTTTTTTCAGACTTTTTGATTTCATTCAAATAACAGATCTTTTAACCCGGTTGATCCTGGGGGGGAAGAGGTTTGCTTCAGCGGCAAACCTCATTCATCATTTGAAAAATTTTTTCATCAGGTGGCTGCGGCTGAATGAGCTGGGCAGTATTGCAACCCATCTGCTCTTCGTACAGTTCAGGACCTTCATGGCGAAAGAAAACGCCCAGAGGTAGTTTATCGTATCCGGCAGCAAGACGGAATGCTGCATTGCGATTCGTGGTATCGTAGCTCTTGGGCAGGTAGTAAATGTTTTTCTTGAACCATTGGCAGGTATTCAGTTTGTTGAATACGACGCATGGTTGGCATACTTCGACTACCGAAAATCCCCTGAATGCAATCGCCTCCATGATCATCAATTTTGTCTGTTCTACATCTCTGGCTAATCCTCTTGCTATGAACTGAGCATTCATGGCCAGAGCCACTTCCAGCGGATGAAAAGGTTCGAGTTTGACTCCCGTAACCTTTGTCGAACTCTTCATGCTGCGCGGCGATGCGAGAGAGGCTTTAGCGTTGTCGGGGTTGTAGACCATGTTGTTGTGGACAATCACCGTGACATCAATGCTTTTCGGGATGGCATGGATAAAATGATTTTCTCCCTCGTCCAGCATATTGCCGTCGCCCGATTCAACAATAACAACAAGTCTCCTCTCCGGAAGCTTCATGCCAGAATCGGCAGGACGCGAACGGCTGTGCAGCTCGTTGAACATGGCATTCAGATCGTGCAGGGTTTTGCCTGCCTGATCTATTCCAGAGAGCATGACGAGGTTTTCCGGCTCAATATTGAGTTCATGCATTGTCAACTCTACGGCCTTGTGCAGCATGTGGTTTCCGCATGCCGGGCACCATGCGACATCGGTGGTGTGGGGCGTATTGACCTTGGAGGGTGTATCACTCATGATCGGAATTCTTTCTGGTATGGTTGATGCTTTTTCAATGACTTACAAAAGGGATCGTTTATGAGTAAAACATCCGGTTCCGTTCTGAGAGATAAATTGCTTTGGTTTACAGATTTCGTTATAATCAACAAAATTCCTGAAAAGTGTTGATGCAATAAGGGAGAAGTCTGAATTTATTAAGGTGCTCCGCCTATTTTTTGAATTAAGCGATTTTATTTTGATTCACCAAAAATTGTCGGATACCCCTATTGTGTTATGTGCACTTACGCCTGTTGCCAATGGATTATTTCGAATAAAAGGCGATCAAGCCGAAAGAGAGAAAAAGAACGGAGGCAAGAAGAATGGTCGCGTCACTTATTTTGCGCATAAACGCTTCCTGCTTTTCCTGGTACATACTTGCGATGCCTATTACGGCAACATTATTTAACAGAAGAAAATAGGTTGATTTCGGCAGAGTTTTTGTGTAGGTAAAATAAAAGAGGAGGATTCCGGAGATCATGCTCGTGATGATGAGAAATTGTTTTGTATGCAGAAAGGAGGATGAGTTTGCGATTGTTTTGATGCCGCTTAACAGGTCGCCGCGGCGGTCACGCATGTCCCACATTACCTCTATAAAAAACTCACAGATAAAGAGATAACCCCAACAAACCCAGGTTTTGAACGAAAGAGAGTGACCTGCAAAAAAGAGGGGCAGAAAGATTGTCGCGGTCGCCCAATCGAGAGGAGGGATGAGGTTTTTAACAATGTAGATATCTTTCAGTCGCTGGGCACCGTTCAAACGTCTGGAGAGAAAAGCCGGGAAGCTTTTATGATTGTACAGAAAACCGATGAGGATGACAAGCGCTGTTGTCCAGAATGCCAATTGTCCAAATTGAAAGGCGATAACGAGTGAGATGACGGAAGCCAGATGGAAGGTGACGTACGTGATAAGCTTTTCGTTCTTGAGGGCGTTTTTCAGACCTTCGGGGTTGTTGGCTGCATCTTCGATATCATCGGTGAGTCGATTGTCCTGGTATATCGAAAAGGTCAACAGGAAGACCGTCAAAATGGCCCATCCATTGACAGGAATATCAAAATAAATAGACCAGCTCACAGCCCCAAGAGCAGAAAGAAAGGAGAGATGGAGTTTATTTCTGAAGAAATAGTTCGGCACGGCGTGTTTTACTCTACGATTATTTTATTTTCAGCGTTTTATAGCAATAGTAATGCGTAAATATTTTAAACGTACAGGTAAAGAAACTCAATGATATCCTGTTTTTGGATTTCATCAAGCCATCTCTCTTGAAAAAGGGAACAGCAGAATACTTTCTGACGTACCGGTCAAAAAAAGTATCGTTAACCGGGAGATGGTTTGTCAGCAGTTATTGCAGCTTTTGTAGCCCAGTATCTTATAGAGCGGGCAAAAGCCGATCCCTGCCGTAATGAGGGGAATCAATCCTATCGCCCCCAACCAGGAGTGGTACATAACGCCAAACACCACAACGACTATGCCGATAACTGCCCGGATAATGCGGTCCACCTGTCCCATATTCTTGTCCATTTTTGCTCCTTGACGGTTATAAAGAATCTGCTGAGTTTTTCTTTCAAAGGATTTCCTGGGTTATTCAGTTCCTTTACGTTTAATAATTTTACATTTTTTCAGGAAAAGCCTGTAGCTGCGATTAGACGGTGCTACGCTCTGATTGTAAGCCTGCGACCAGAGTATATTCTTAAGCTATCAACAACAAGTCAATCAGTAATCCTTGCCGAAACAGGCCACTATCTGGCTGACACTCTGTTTTCTGCATGGCCGTTTCATTACCGAACCAATTATTGCGGGGCAGTTAAAAGTGTTAAAAAATCAGCAGGTGAACCACTCATGATGCATCAGTAAAAACCGTCAATCTGCAGTCCGGTATTGCCGGTTTTGCTGAGAAAGTGTACGTCTCAGTATAGAGACCGTTTTGTTCTTCATCGGCACTTACTCCTTTTCTGGCAGGTGTTTTTGAACAGCAGCGATGAGTGCATCAAGGTCGGCCAGATCATCAATATCCTTTTTAGGCAGAAGCACTTCGATCGTTGTATCCTTTTTCAGGATAACAGGGTACTCAAAGCGCTGCTCGTATTTTTTCTCGAATTCGTCACGGTGCAGAAACTCCATGGGAAAGCCAATGGAGGTTCGGAACGCTTTCCAAGCATCAATTTCAGTGAATGGCCCATGGGTCAGTTTACAAAGACTGCAACTGTAGGTTTCGGGGCTCAGGATCTTGTGTCCCAGGTCGATGAGACTGCTGATCGGGTTGCCGTCGGTGTTGTAGACAAAGATAAGTGTCATTATTTTGGGTTGTATGGTTGTAGATCTTTTGTGCATATCCCTGCAACGAAATGATGCCCCAGACCGCACCCGATTTAAAAAAAATTAATAAATGCGTTATTTTCCTGTGCAAAAGAGTAACAAGAGCATAAACATGATTCATGGCATAGAGGTTGCATCTTAAACATCCTTTGCAAAGATATGTTTACAACACGGTCGATAACTTTTTGAAAAGTAAAGTATATGACTGACTCTCATAGTGGTGACACTCTTGTCTCTATTGCCTGGTTTGTGATGCCAGTCATTATCGCTTTTGGCTTGTCAATTTATGCGCTTTATTCAAAAAAAATCTCAAATCCAACGCTTTTTGTGTTCAAGTATACCATACTCGGCGCAATTCCCTGCTCAATGATCATTGGATTCGTTGCCGATGCGATCTCTTCTTATCAGATGTCAGCCGGTGTTCTGATGATTTTCTTTGAACCACCTGTAGCGACGTTGGTTGCTGGGATCGCAGCAGTTATTGTATGGTTAATCGATCGTCGCAGAACCGTTTTGGAATAATACCCGTTAAATTTTGCCCCTGTCAGGATATTGTATAAAAAACCTTCTCTGCGAGTAGAAAAACGATTTGGCTATCTCTTTCGGAGTGCAAGGGCTGTCCAGATTGCGCCAAGCAGGTCGACTACCCCAAAGAGGATGAGCATGGGATTAACGAGGCCCGACAAGACAAATGCCGTAAAAAAAAGAATGACGGATGAACGGGCATAGACGGTCCAACGAAAGAAGTCGATCAGTTCACGCCTCGCTGCCTGAAAGTCGTAAAAGGCGAAGAGGCAGACGAGTAATCCTGTGACTCGAATCCAGACCTCATTGGTACAGGGAAAACCAAATACAGCAAGAATGGGGTTGGGCATATTCATGAGAGTGATTCCCAGAACAAGCTCATAAATCCCGAATATGAAAACGCTTTTGGCTGCATTGCTCATCTTTTCCGCCTTGTGCTCTGTTGTTCACACATTGAAATACATCTTTTCCACTGCCGCCTGTTTCAAAGGTATTGGAATGTTTTGTGCAGTATACGGCTTGCTGTGATTTATCTTGTGGTAACCTGTCGTTAAATGGGTAAAAATATCAATATCCCGTTATGAAGGCAAGTGTTCACGAGAGTTGTCTGTTTGTAAAAAAATGGCAACTTATCATCACTGAGTTGAAAAAAGAATGTTTCAAGTGATAACTTGCGAAAGCTTAATCTTCTTGAAATAATGGTGCCGGGCAAAACAGATAAATAGTTCTTCAGCCAACACAAGAATACGTTATGACATTGTTACTCGGCAGGGTTGACCTCCTTTTTGATGCGTTGGAGCATTTTTGGGAGCATAAGCGGACGAAGCGAACGGCTGCAAACATTTTGATCTTTACTTTCCTTGTAGCTCTTACACTGATAGAGCTTTGCCGTCAGGGATGGCTGCCGGGAGAGATTGCGGCAATTATTCCATCAAGTCACTATTACGCTATCAATATTGCGTTTTCCATGTTGCTTGGATTGGAAGTTATCGGGTTGGTTTTCAGTCTTGCGAACTCGGTTTCAGATTCGGTCGGCAAGCAGTTCGAAATTCTCTCTCTCATTCTGCTTCGGCAATCTTTTGAGGAATTTATCTATTTTAACGAGCCTCTGGTGTGGGTGGAGACCTCAAAGCCGGTACTGCATATCCTCTCGAATGCTGGCGGCGGCCTGCTGATTTTTCTTTTGCTTGGCCTGTATTACAAACTTCAGCAACATCGCGTTATTACACAAAGCTCCGTTACTACAGCAGACTTTATTGCATCAAAAAAGCTGGTATCGCTGTTGCTTTTGCTCATTTTTATTGGAATCGGCATCACTGATGTCTCGTTTTACCTCTCAGGCCAGCCGATATACGATTTTTTTGCTATATTTTACACTGCTCTTGTTTTCAGCGATGTGCTGCTGGTGCTGGTTTCCCTCCGTTACAGTTCAAGTTATGAAATTCTTTTTCGCAATTCCGGTTTTGCTGTTGCCACCGTGGTCGTTCGGCTTGCACTGACGGCTCCGCCCTTTTTTAATGTCCTTCTTGGTATCGGGGCAATGGTTTTTGCAATTGGTATTACCTTTGCCTACAACGGATTCAAACAAACAGAGGCTGTTACATCGTCACCTGCCGCATTGCCGAAAGAGAGCTCATAAACGCATGATTATCGCTTTTCAGCAGACCACAATCGGCAGGGTCGCAGTGGCGGAGTGCGGCGGCGCGATAACCAACCTCTGTTTTGGTATGGATACTCTGCCGCAACAAGCTGAGATTGGTGAAACGGAGCTGACGAGGGAGGCGTTCCGGCAGATTGATGCTTATCTTGCCGGTGAACTGCGGCTCTTTTCGGTGCCAGTTGCTCCTGCGGGAACACCCTTCATGCAACGGGTCTGGGAAATTCTTCGTACAATTCCCTATGGCACAACCCTCACGTATCGCGATGTTGCTGTCGCTGCGGGGAATCCTCTTGCAACGAGAGCGGTGGGCATGGCGAACAACAGAAATCCGGTGCCGATTTTTATTCCCTGTCATCGGGTTATTGGAAGTAATGGTGCGCTTGTCGGGTATCGTGGCGGTCTCGGCTTGAAAAAGAGGTTGCTGGAACTTGAACGGGGGATCATGAGCCGGTAAGGTTTAAAATGTGTGATGACAACGATGATGATCTGTTTTTGTTCTGCATAAAGGTTTTTCTGTTAACTGTATTAAAAATAAGGGAAAATAATGGGTTTTCAGGATGATGGGTCAGACTGTTTTCAGGGCGTTGAAGAATAAAAGGTGCAGATAGTGCAAATATTGCGGAAGATTGTCTATCGTTATACAGCCATCTATATCTTATGTTACCGGACGTGATAATGCAAAAAAGTAAAACCCGTATCTGTTTGTGGTAAGCCCCTCTCGTGATATACCGGTAGCCCGGCTCGGCAATACCTTTTTCGACATCTTTGGTATTGAAAACTCGGGGGTTGTGTTTGCACGCGATAATCATCGTCACGATTTTTTTGAGATTATCTGGTTCACTTCGTCGGTAGAGAGGGTTCATTATATCGATTTTGAGCCCTATCCGGTTGAGTCAGGTCTGGTTTATTGTCTGGCTCCGGGTCAGGTGCATGCATATCAGGGAGCGTCGCCTTCGGGTTATGTTATAGTGTTTTCGCTTGAAATGTTCAGCCGCATCATGGATCCGGAACTCAGGGTGTTGTTCAATCCCTTTGTGAACAGTGGCCTGAGGATAGGGGAGGGGAAGGCTGGCGTGTTGATGCAGTTGGCAGGGCTTATGGTAGAAGAGTGCCGGGGAAGCAGGGAATTGGTTATTCTGCTTTGCTATCTCAAGGCTTTTCTCTTTCATCTTGCGAGAATGCATCACGATGCCGCTTTTTCCGTCGATAAAACGGGTCAACGGATGAGCCTGTTGTTTGAATTGCTCGAAAGAAACTTCCGCAAGGAGCGTCATGCCGCTTTTTATGCTGCAGCACTCGGTATTACTCCAAAACGGCTCAACGAAATTCTTCATAAGAAATTTGATCTTACCATGACCCGTATTCTGCACATGCGGCTCATTCTTGAGGCCAAGCGGGAGATTGCCTATGGCCGCAAAAATTTCAAGGAGATCTCTTTTGAGCTTGGGTTCAGCGACCAGGCCTATTTCAGCAGGTTTTTCAAGGTGCAGACTGGTATGATGGCGGCTGATTTCAGGAGCCATACATTGCAAGTGTCAAAAAAGGATAGTGTAGCTACGGTTTCGGCCAGTTCAGCAGATAATTAAAATGAGATGATGAACAAAAATTCGATAAAGAGCTTTTTCCGTCTTCCGGTTGTTATGGGCATCTGCATACCAATCTTGTTTTCCGGTTGCGGAGGAAGTGCGGGAACCGGGGGCAAAGATGGTGAAAAGAAGGGAACGCCAGCTTTGCCGGTGATAACGGTTACTCTGGGAGATGCAAAGGTTCGCACAGAATATTCCTCTCTGCTTGAAGGAAAAGTCAATGTGGAAATTCGTCCGCAGGTTGACGGAGCGCTCAGCACGATCTATGTCGATGAGGGAGCCTTTGTCAAGGCGGGCCAACCGCTCTTTAAAATTGATGATCGGGTTTACCGTGAGCAATACAACAGCGCACTTGCGGCTCAACATGCTGCTGAAGCTTCGCTGTTTGTTGCAAAGCTAAACGAGGATAAACTTGTTCCTCTGGTTAAAAATAACGTGATTTCTGACATTCAGCTCAAAACCGCCAAGGCAAACCGTCAGGCGGCCATGGCGGCGGTGGAGCAGTCGAGAGCTGCCGCCCGTTCTGCCTTTGTCAATTTTGATTATTCAACCATCAAGGCTCCGGTTAGCGGGTACATCGGAAAAATTCCGTTACGTCTTGGCAGTCTGGTCAGCAAAAATCAGAGCGCATGGCTCACTCTTTTGAGCGATGTCAGTGAGATTTATGCCTATTTCAGCATGAGCGAAATAGATTTTATCCGGTTCCGTAATCAGTATGAAGGTGCAACCATACAGGAGAAGGTGAAGCAGGTTGCGCCGGTTTCACTGATTATGGCAGACGGGAACATGTTCGCGGAAAAGGGAACGATCGGTACCATAAGTGGTCAGTTTGACCAGTCAACCGGTTCAGTCAGGATCAGGGCAGTTTTTCCAAATCCAGGGGGCCTGTTGCGTTCCGGCAATACCGGAAAGGTTGTTATTGAGTCACTCTATCACAATGTGCTGCTGGTGCCACAGGCTGCAACGGTTGAGCTGCAGGACAAGGTTTTTGTTTCCCTTCTTGGTAAGGGTAATAAGGTGAACAAGCAGGTGATTACGGTTTCAGGCAAGAGTGGTAATGACTATATCGTGAGTTCAGGTCTTAAACCGGGTGACGTTATCGTGACTGCCGGTACTGAAAAACTGCCGGACGGTTCGGTTATCAAGCCGGTCAGGAGTGCTCCAGCGGCAGCGGAGGCACGGCAATGAGAGAGAGAGTAACAGTTTTCCGTAACGGTATGAAGGCGCTAAACCTGACTATTTATGTTTGAACGTTTTATATCAAGGCCTGTTCTTGCTACCGTCATATCGATAATTCTGCTTATTCTTGGTATTGTCGGCATCAATCAGCTTTCGATTACCCGTTTCCCCGACATTGCGCCTCCGAGCGTGTCGGTGTCGGCGAGTTATCCCGGTGCCAGTGCAGAAACTGTCGGACGTTCGGTTGCACCTCCGCTTGAGGAGGCGATCAACGGGGTTGAAAACATGACCTACATGACCTCGACCTCCGCCAATGATGGCTCTCTTTCCATTGCGGTCTTTTTCAAGCAGGGTACCAATCCGGACCAAGCGGCAGTTAACGTGCAGAACCGGGTTGCGCAGGCTACAAGCAGGCTCCCTGCGGAGGTCAACCAGATTGGTGTTTCGACCGTCAAGCGCCAGAACAGTCAGATCATGCTGATCACACTGTCAAGCAGTTCGAAGGCTTATGACCAGATCTTTTTGCAGAACTATGCCAAGATCAATATTGTCGACGATCTGGCAAGGGTTCCCGGAGTCGGTCAGGTTTCGGTCTACGGCAATATGGATTATGCCATGCGCATCTGGCTTCGTCCGCAGCAGATGGCGGCCTACAAGGTGACGCCGCAGGAGGTATCGGCGGCTATTCAGAGCCAGAACCTTGAAGCGGCTCCCGGTTCGTTCGGCGAGAACAGTACCGAGGCGATGCAGTATGTGATGAAGTACAAGGGCAAGAATGCCTACCCGCAGGACTATGAGGATATGGTGATTCGTGCCAATCCGGATGGTTCGTTGCTCAAGCTTGGTGATATTGCCCGTGTCGAGTTTGGTGCCTACCGCTATACGGTCGATACCAAGGCAAACGGAGAGGCCGGTGTGGTGCTTGCGGTCTATCAGGCGCCGGGGTCAAACGCCAACAAGGTTGAAACCGGCCTGCGCAAGGTGCTTGAGAAGGCTTCCGGTTCTTTCCCGTCAGGCATCAGCTATTCGATTCCCTTCAGTTCCAAAAAGGTGGTTGACGAGTCGATTGTTCAGGTTGAGCATACCCTGATTGAGGCATTTCTGCTCGTTTTTCTTGTTGTCTTTCTCTTTCTGCAGGATCTCCGCTCCACCATTATTCCGGCCATAGCCGTACCGGTTGCCATTATTGGTACTTTTTTCTTTATGAACCTGTTTGGTTTTTCCATCAACGTCCTCACCCTTTTCGGGCTGGTGCTGGCCATAGGTATTGTTGTGGATGATGCCATTGTGGTTGTTGAGGCAGTTCATGCCAAAATGGAACAGAAAAACTATCCCGCCAAGGTTGCGACCGTTTCAGCCATGCGGGAGATTACCACGGCGATTGTCACCATTACCCTTGTGATGGCATCAGTCTTTCTTCCTGTCGGCTTTCTTCAGGGATCGACCGGTGTTTTTTACCGGCAGTTCGCGTTCACCCTTGCCATTGCCATTCTGATCTCAGCGGTCAACGCCCTTACCTTGAGCCCAGCCCTCTGCGCACTCTTTCTGACCAATCTTCATGATGCTGATGGCCGCGGGAAAGAGGGAAAACTGCACAAGTTCGGAGGGTTTGGCAAGCGTTTTTTTACCGGGTTCAACACCGGCTTTGACTTTCTTAAACGGAAGTATCTCGGTTCTCTTGTCTATCTGATCCGAAACAAGCTTATCACCTTCACGATTCTTGGCCTGATGGTTGCTGTCTCTGTCTGGATGTTCAAGGTTACACCGACCGGGTTTATTCCGGATGAGGATAACGGCTTTGTGATTGTCTCTGTCAGCCTGCCGCCGGGCGCCTCTTTTGACCGGACCAGGGCTGTTATGGACAGGGCAGCCCTTACCCTCAAAACCATGCCGTCCGTGAAAAGAGTGAATGCGATTTCGGGCATCAATGTTCTGTCGAGAAGTTCTTCGCCCTCTTCGGGTCTTCTTTTTCTGCAGCTCAAGGATCCCGGAGAGCGTGGGCCGGACGGAAATATCAAGAAGATTCTTGCAACAATATCAAAAAAACTGTCGGGCAGGGAGGGTTCGTTCTTTGCGCTTGCCCAGCCGACGGTTCCCGGTTTCAGTACCGTCAGCGGCCTTGAATTTGTGTTGCAGGATCGCAGCGGAGGCTCGCTCGATAAACTGGGCAATGTGGCGCAGGGCTTTATCGGTGAACTGATGAAACGCCCGGAAATCGGTTTTGCGTTCACCACCTTCAAGGCGACCAATCCGCAGTATGAGCTTGTCTTGGATAACGTAAAGGCGGGTCAGCTCGGGGTCAATGTCAAGGAGCTGCTGACCGTTTTGCAGGCTTACTATGGCAGCATGCAAGCTTCGGATTTAAACCGTTTCGGCAAGTATTACCGGGTGATCATGCAGGCTGAGCCAGGGGAGCGCTCTGAACCGGCCTCCCTGAACGGCATCTTTGTTAAAAACTCTGGTGGCAGCATGGTGCCAGTCTCTTCGATTATTACACTGAAACGGGTTTATGGCACCGAATCGGTTGATCATTTCAATATGTTTAATGCCGTAGCCATCAATGCGACGGTTAAACCAGGCTTCAGTACCGGCCAAGCCATCAAGGCCGTTGAAGCGGTTTCCAAAACCCATCTTCCATTGGGTTATACCTACGACTGGAAGGGCCAAAGCCGCGAGGAACTCGAATCCACCGGTGGCCTGCTTTTTATCTTCATGCTTTCGGTGCTCTTTGTCTACTTTCTGCTTGCGGCGCTCTATGAGAGCTATCTGCTTCCTCTTGCGGTTATGTTTTCCATCCCGACAGGGCTGCTTGGAGTCTTTATCGGCATTAAGCTTGCCGGAGTCGAGAACAATATCTATGTGCAGGTTGCTGTTATCATGTTGATCGGGCTTCTGGCGAAGAATGCCATTCTGATTGTAGAGTTTGCCTTGCAGCGGAGGGTCGCCGGGAGTTCGCTCTCGGCGGCAGCCATTGCGGGCGCAAAGGCAAGACTCCGACCGATTCTTATGACCTCACTTGCCTTTGTTGCTGGTTTGCTTCCGCTTCTCTTTGTGACCGGTCCGGCTGCTTTGGGTAACCACTCCATCGGCGCGGCGGCTATCGGAGGCATGTTTATCGGTATGGTGCTCGGTATTTTTGTTGTCCCGGTGCTTTTTGTAACCTTCCAATTTCTCCAGGAGCGCATTACTGGCCATGCCACCGTTATTGTTGAAGCCGGGGATCTTCTCGAAGAGTTCATCAGCAAGGAAAACGAGAGTGCCCGGCGGACATCATGACGAGTAACAATGAATTAACGCTTGACCTATGAGAATACCGGTAAAAGATTTAATAAAGGGTGCGGTGCATTTCCTGCTGCTCATCAGCCTCTCGGCATGTGGTGTCACATCCGAATATAAAAAGCCTGATGTAGCCGTTCCTGAGAGTTATCGTGGCGGGTTGATTTCGGCAAAAGGGGCTCTGGCTGACAGCTCTGTTGCCATGCTTCCCTACAGCAGTTTTTTTGCCGACAAAACGCTCTGCCTTTTGATTGACAGCGCGGTTGCCAATAATATTGATTTGCAGGTGGCACTTAAAAATATTGATTACGTTCACCAAACCCTTAATTCGTCAAAGCTTGGACTTTTGCCAACCCTTAATGTCGGTGTCCAGAATACCCGCACCAACCCTTCGGAAAACGGGGCAAAAACAAACATTGACGATTACTCTGCTTCGGCAACATCATCATGGGAAGTGGATATCTGGGGAAAAATCCGCAGCCGAAGCCGTTCAGCCCTTGCCTCATACCTGAAGACGCAGGAGGCTGCAAAAGCTGTGCGTACCCGCCTGGTGGCAGATGTAGCCTCAGGGTACTACAATCTCCTGATGCTTGATGTTCAGCTTGAAAGTTCGAAAAAAAATCTCGCCCTGGCTGATACGACGGTTAAGATGATTGCGCTGCAGTACGATGCCGGTCAGGTTACCTCTCTTGCCGTTCAACAGCAGGAGGCTTTAAAGCAGTCGATAGAGGGGTCACTTCCGGCAATTGAACAGAAAATAGCGGTGCAGGAAAATGCCCTCAGTATTCTCTGCGGCAGAATGCCGGGCGCAATTGAGCGTGACCAGGCTCTCTTCACCATCAAAGAAATTGATGATCTTCCATCCGGAATTCCTTCAGCCTTGCTGCAGAACAGACCGGATGTTCGTGCTGCGGAACTGGCTCTGAGGGGGGCTTATGCTGATATGGGCGAAGCAAAAGCCACACTCTATCCTTCGCTGACGGTTACCGCAGCAGGCGGAGTTGAGGCGTTTAAAGCAAGCAACTGGTTTACGCTTCCCGGTTCTATTTTCGGTTTGGTGCAGGGAGCGGTGCTTCAGCCAATTTTTCAGCGAGGCCAGTTGAAAGCAAAGTATGAACAGTCTAAAATAAAACGGGATCAGTCAGAACTCGAATTCAAACAGGCTTTGCTCAAGGCGGTCGGTGAGGTCTCCAATGCGCTGGTTACGCTTGAAAAGATAAAGTCGCAGGAGCTCATTGCGGCTCAACGGTTAGCAACGCTTCAGGGCGCACTCTCAAACGCAGGATTGCTTTTCAGGAGCGGCATGGCAACCTATCTTGAGGTGATTGTTTCACAGAGCAATGCCTTGCAGGCGGAACTGACCCTTGCTGACATACGGCGTCAGCACCTTGCGGCCAAGGCCGAACTTTACCGCTCACTTGGGGGTGGATGGCGGTAAAGAGTTTACCGACACGGAATTGTTTCCGGGAGTTGCGTGTTTATTTGAAAAAGCAGGTTTAAAATCTTATTAAGTATCAGGATAAAGGATTTCAGAAGCGTATGGATACAACATTATATAATGCAACGGTTATAACGCGACGAGAAGATTATGAAATTTTATCACGAGGTTTAGGAAATTTAAAACCCCATAATACCGCTAAAAATTGAAGTAATTTAACGCCGATAAATCGCATCCAAAGCGATGCTAATACCGAACACACCACAAAAAAGCACGGTTGCGTGGCCTTGTTTCCGGGTCACCATCCACCATCGCTTCAATGTCCATTTCAAATCCGGCATCTGTTGCATCCTTACTGACATAAGACACCGTCTCACCAGACTTCGCGTGCCTTGCAAAGCCTGCAACAGCACCAGCACTACGGTTACCATAATCGCCGGTTGGGTGATAAGATTCGGGCGGATGACTTATACCATTTACATCAAGAATTTGCGGTGTTGTCGTCTTAGGCCTCGCCGTAGCATAATCCTGCCACGAGCCAAACGATCGCCCAGCATCCACACCACGCCCTCCATCCCAAGAACGCTCAAACTCCCCTCGGAGATCCGCGAGAGTAAAAGTTGTAGACCCATCTCCAGCGCCAAAAAGACCGGTTCCCGAAATTTGATGTTGCACACGAGAAAACAGCCTGCTATAAGTGGTGCGCGAAATCGTCTGACCACGGAACCACAACACTCCCGAGAACGCAAAATCCGTGAGACTTAAGAGGTCTGCTGGATAAAAACTCATACGAACCAACTCGCCAACACCGTTACTTTCAAGCGTGCTTAAACGTTGATTTAACAGTTGGTTTTCGATCGTTAAAAGCCTGTTGTGCAGGTTACGTGTGCGATTTGCCAAAAGCTGCGCAGGGATATTATCATATCCACCACTTGCGATCACATTGCCAGAATCATCACTCGTAAAACTCGGTAGACCACCCTCTGCCGGTGTGTCAAGCTCAAATCGCCATATTTTTGGAGCAAAAATATCAACGTCAATTAGATAAGCCATAAATTAATATTTTATAATATATTTAATCGTAAAGTATGGGTTAAGTACATTAAAAGCACTACCTCCACCTGCCGCTCCAGTCGTACCAGAACTTATCGACCAATCCACGCCCGATCCTCGCATTCCGCCCGACATCACAGCCCCGGTATGGGTATGAGTTGGCATCTCCTGAACCGTTTGAAGATGGGTTTTTTCACCACCAATCTTCCCAATGGAATTAAACTCTGTTTGTGATATATCATAACCAGCCGGGATGCGGCCTTTAAAATTAGGAAGATTAAATGTTGTAGATCCATCCCCAGAACCAAATCCGGTACCAATCACGGCATATAAACTCGCATACGTAGATCTTGACACCGCTGACCCATCACATACAAGCCATCCACCCGGAGCTGACGTCTTCGGCCACATCATCACCAATCCTGGCTGGGATACATTCCCTGCCTGGTTGAGCTGCGCAGCAGTTGACAACATTGTTGTTCCTGATATCTGTAAAGCTGACGCGTTAAATGACCCCGTAGTCACTCCCGATGATGAAACACTCAACGCCCCGACAGGAGCTGCAGGACTCACCGTTACCGCTTGATTAATCTTATCAAGCTGCGCCGGTGTTGCGCCAAGCAACACTCCGTTCACCCTTAACCCTTTAATCCTCAACTTACCAAGAGAATCAATGTAGGCGGAGGTATCTGGAGCTGCAGAATCCACCGCAAACACCCTATGCATCTTCAAATGCCCACCTGTACCAAGCTTATCTCCGCCTTGTGGTAACAGCAAAGTCGAGTAACCATCACAAAAGGACACCACTAAAGCCAGCACCAGCGCCACACTAAAACCAAAACGTCTCATTACTATCAAAAATTAGTTGAAGAGCTATCAAAATCAACACTATCATCAAAAGAAAAGACCTCAGACAAATCAAGCGACAACCGAATTGTCACAGCGCACCCTCCCCTAAGAATCGCCGTTGGGAAAACAGTCTCCCCAACGACCACCCCCAGACTATTATATCCCTTAATGCCAATCAACACCCGAGCATCATACTCCGACCCAAGCGCAAAAATCAACGTGTACGGGTCGATATCATACTCAACGTCAAACTCTGCAATATGGCTCACCATCACCATCCTATAAATTGGGGCCTGCAGAAACAAATTAAACTGTAAGGTTACCGAAACACCCGTAAGTCTCGATCTCGCACTTTTCCGACGGTTAATCTCCCTGAGCACCACTGG
>CAJAIK010000054.1 GCA_903939765.1 uncultured Chlorobiaceae bacterium
GATTCGATTTGGTGACATTGGGAGCCAATCGCAGGATTCCTGTGGAAATGGACGGGATCAAACTGGTATCATTCCCCCCTGTGTCAGGATAGATGTCGCCTCTCCTCTGAATATTTGTGTTAACCTGCGGGGCAAGAGAGAGAGGGAACATGACTACCAAATACTCCGAAGAATTCAAGTCGAGCATTATTGCCAAGCTACTGCCACCGCATAATGTCAGCGTTCCTGACATGGTCAAAGAAACCGGGATTCCTAAGGATACTCTGTACTCCTGGCGGATTCAGTACCGCAAAGCTCATGGCGCAACCGTAGCGAACGTCAATCATCAGACCGGCAGCTTCAACAACGAAGAGAAGTTGGCGGTAATAATCGAGACTGCCAGCCTCAGCGAAATAGAACTGGGTGAATACTGCCGACGAAAGGGGCTCTACCCCGAGCAGATCGTCGGCTGGAAGAATGCCTTTGTCCAGGGGACATCGGCAATCCTCAACAAGGCCGAACGCGAACAAATGAAGGAACAGCAGTCGACGATCAAACAGCTCGAAAAAGAGTTGAACCGCAAGGATAAAGCCTTGGCCGAAACGGCGGCGTTGCTGGTTCTTCAAAAAAAGTTCCAGGCGCTCTGGGAGGAGCCCGCGGCAGAAAGATCGACCTCCCGGAGCGCCAAGAATTGATAGCCCTGATTGGTGAGACCTGTGTCGCCGGAGCACGGCTGGCCAAGACCTGTCAGGCCGTTGGGCTTTCGCCTCGCACCGTGCAACGCTGGCAGCGACCTGAGACCATCCCCTCCGATGGGCGAAAGGCCGCATCTCACAACCGGGTGCCCGCCAACAAGCTCTCTGAAACCGAGCGGGCCGAAGTCTTGGCAACTGCGAACAAGGTGGAATTCGCTCATTTGCCACCCAGTCAGATCGTGCCGAAGCTTGCCGATGAAGGCCGCTATCTGGCTGCGGAATCTACCTTTTATCGGATTTTACGAGACGATAAGCAACTGACGCATCGCGGTCGAGCCAAGGCCGCCACACGTAAGCGTCCAGAAGCGTTTCAATCCACTGCGCCGAACCAACTCTGGAGTTGGGATATTACGTATCTGGGCACGACGGTGAAAGGACTGTACTTCTACCTCTATCTGATCATGGACGTCTTTAGCCGCAAAATCGTCGGCTGGGAGATCTATGCGGAAGAATCAGCCGACCATGCCGCAACCACGTTTCAAAGGGCCTATCTCCGTGAAGGAATCGCCGGTCGAGAGTTGAACCTGCACTCCGACAATGGCTCTCCCATGAAGGGAGCAACCATGCTGGGAACTCTCCAGAAATTAGGGGTAATGCCTTCTTTTAGCCGGCCATCTGTCAGTAATGACAACCCTTATTCAGAGTCATTGTTTAAGACCTTGAAGTATCGTCACACGGGACTCCCTGAAAAGCCTTTCGATACCCTGGACGAGGCACGTCTATGGGTTGCTGGTTTCCATCATTGGTATAATGAAGAGCATCAGCATAGCGCCATAAAATTCGTGACACCAGGCCAGCGTCACCGTGGAGAAGACCAGGCATTGCTTAACAAGCGAAAAGCACTTTACGAAACGGCAAAGTCCGCCAAACCCGAGCGGTGGTCAGGTAAGTGCCGAAACTGGAATCGACCAACGGTGGTCTGCTTGAATCCGCAAAAATCGACTCAGAACGGTATGGCAATTCAAAACAAGGCTGCATAGGAAATGCGACAACTTTCTTGACAACGACCGAGAACCTGATCAACATGGCCTACCTCATTGCGGGCAAACTCGATTTTGCGCTACCCACTTGAAATAGCGACGGGCCAAACAATTCTTTTTATCCTGTTAACTTTCTGCGCTGCTCTTAACGGGTGCGCTACTATTTGCTCTCCTGATCCGAGCGTCGTTAGCCTTGCTGATCACGTTACCATCGGTGGCAAAGCAGAATTGGTAGAAAAGATAGCACCAATAAAAAAGAATGTAACTTTACTCAAAAGTTCATTCTCCGTAATCCGTCCTGTGATGATGAATCAATACGCGTCTGCATCAGAAATTTACGAAGCGTTTGATAATGATCCAGATA
>CAJAIK010000055.1 GCA_903939765.1 uncultured Chlorobiaceae bacterium
CTCTCAACAACGTATTATTGAATTTGTCACGTCAGAAATCACCTTCCTCAACATGCGTCTGGAAGAACTTTGTGGTCCTGAAAAAAGAGAGAATGGGGAAGATGATCCGGAAGAGTCAAAAACATTTTCTCTTGCTTGCACAGAAAAGCCGGGCGCTACATTGCCCGACATTATAAAAAAACAGAACGACTTGCGTTTTCATTTCTTCGACACGATGAAAAGTCTTTCTCTCGGAGCTTCGGTAGGAGGTACCATCGGAGCTGTAGCGGGCAAGGTAACGGGTGTTGCAATCGTAACGTTATTTCCCCCGGCGCTCCCCTTTGCCCTGTACATTATTGGCGGCATGGGTGCTTTAGGTTCAGCTTTGGGTGGGTTTTTCAATTATAAAAGTACCGTTCATCAGCAACATCAGCAGATTATCAGCCATTTTCAGCAGGCATTGCCAGGAATTCTTCTGCAGCTTCAAAAGAGTTTTGCCGCTCAGTACGGCGATGTCATGAAAGAGGTAAGGCGAAAAGTACGCGATGAACAGTACCGGATAACCAAAACCATGAAACAGAGAATGAAAAATCGTCTCCAGGAAATCAGTGACTTGGGCAATAGTGAAGGGGAAAACGTCAATGAACGTAACAAAAAGCTTTCCGAGAATCTGAAAAAGGTACAAAATTTCAGAAAAAGCATCGTTCAGGCAGCAGGAAAAAACAATTAATCAACGAGTTGTTGTACATGAGCGTACTGGCAATAGATTTCGGGACATCGCGGATCAAGGCCGCTTACTGGGACGAAGCGAAAAGCGAAGCGGTGGTGCTGCCGCTCGGCAAAGGGGGACGGCTCTATGTGCCCTCCCTTTTTCATGTGAGCAAGGATGGTAAAATCCGCTTTGGCGATGAGGCGGAGGTGATGCTGCACCATGATTCGTCCGGTGTGGTAGAGAACCTGAAGCTTGATCTTGACTTGCCTATCAAACATGTTCCAAACGGCCAGCAGGTCAAATCCAGAGAGCTGATGGCGTTGGTTTTCAGGCGCATTATCGACTATGCAAGCCGAAATGTGCCATCGTTTGGCGGCAATGCACCAAAAACGCTGGTGTTGACCTTGCCGTCACGGTGGGATTACGGTGATATCTACATGGATGCGCTGGAAACGATCGAATATACGGGAGAGAAGATCGTTATCCGTGAACCGGAAGCCGCAGGACTTGCGTGGATAGATGAAAAGAAACCGCAGGTGGGCGATATGCTGGTGGTGCTCGATTTTGGAGGCGGTACGGTTGACTGGGCCTGCCTCCGCATTGATGAGAAGGGTAGACCGGGCATGATTGCGGAGCTTCCATCGGGAGGCATTACCGCTGCGGGTGCGCATGTAGATGCCGGACTGCTTGATGAACTGATGCAGCGTGCGAGTGAAGATCAAAGAAAGGAGGCGCAACAACACAAGGCTCAAGTATTGGAACAGATCCGTCAGGTAAAAGAGTCGCAGAATGGCGGGGCAAGCCTGTCGGGAGAGGATGGGCAGCTCGAAGTGCAGTTGGGAGCCGAGGCGTTCGTCTTTTCGCGAGAAGTGTTTGATGCGATTATCCGTTATGCCGTTGTTGACCAGGCGGTAGAGGGGATCGGCGGGTATGTCAAGAAGGTTGTAAAAGCTTCGAAAGAGAGCAACAAGGATCTCTGGTGGGTCATGGCAGGCGGGACGAGGTTACTTGCCGGGCTGGAAGAGCGTGTGAATGAGCGAATTACGGAGATCGGTAAAGAGAGTGGCGTTGCAATGCAGGTTGCATCAATAGCGCAGGCTGATTTTGCCACGGTCAGAGGGGCTGTGCTTCGAGGAGCAAGTATACACCAAAAAACAACAGCAGCAGGGTCATCCCCCATCCTTGCACCGATTAACGAACATGGTAGTTTGATTCAATCTTTAAATAATGTTCTTAAAGCAGGGCAAATTCAGATAGAACAGGATGACCAAAAAATAATAACAAAAAAAACAATTAATCATTCAGGCATACCTGATGACTTACTAACGGCATTAAATAAGCTTTTGTAGAGAAACATGATTTTTCTTTTTAAAGATAAACATTTAATAACCATAACAAAAGAGGTGATTTATGATTAAAGGGCTCACAAACGAACAACTACGCACTCTTCTCGATAAAGCTGGTTATGCACATAAAGTGACAGAGAATGGGAGCTTTTTAATGTTTCTAGATGCAGATAAAGATTTTGGCTATGATGTCGGGATTATATTTTCAATGCAAGGTAAAGATAAAAATACTTTAAATATAACAGGGTGGGCGACTAAATTCCCTGTAAATGATGAAAATAAAGCAAGCCTTGTATTTCTTTGCAATAAATGGAACAAGTCTTACAGACTTCCAAAGTCATATGTAGATCTTGATGATAATACCGTTACGGTTGAATGTGATTTTTTTCTTGATGAGCCAGTTTCTGAAGAATATATTTTAGAAAATTGTATAAAACTTCCCGTCCCATTAATCTGGAGTTTTTTTAAATCATTAGTTAAATAGTTGTTTGAAATAGACTTATTTTTGAAATAAAGTTGGACTTTAATTCTCTATGATAGAGATTTTGAGAGATCGAATCCGATTTTAAAATTATAGAAATAAGTTTGTAAAATGAACATCAGTTTAGTCTCTCATGACCATATTAGCAATTGATTTCGGGACATCACGCATCAAGGCCGCCTACTGGGACGAAGCGAAAAGCGAAGCGGTTGTGTTGCCGCTTGGCAAAGGAGGGCGGCTCTACGTGCCCTCCCTTTTTCATGTCAGCAAGGATGGTAAAATCCGGTTTGGTGATGAGGCAGAGGTGATGCTGCACCATGATTCATCCGGTGTGGTAGAGAACCTGAAGCTTGATCTTGACAAACCGATAAAATATGTGCCGAATGGTCAGCAGGTGAAATCAGTGGAGCTGATGGCGTTGCTCTTCAGGCGAATTATTGACTATGCAAGCCGTCAGGTGCCATCATTAGGCGGGAATGCCCCGAAAACGCTGGTGTTGACCTTGCCCTCACGGTGGGATTACGGGGATATTTATATGGATGCTCTGGAATCGATTGGGTATACGGGAGAGAAAATGGTTGTTCGTGAACCGGAAGCCGCAGGACTTGCATGGATAGAGGAGAAGAAACCGCAGGTGGGTGATATGCTGGTGGTGCTCGATTTTGGAGGGGGAACGATAGACTGGGCCTGCCTCCGCATTGATGAGAAAGGCAGGCCTGGCATGATTGCGGAGCTTCCGCCGGGAGGTATTACCGCTGCTGGTGCACATGTGGATGCCGGACTGCTTGATGAACTGATGCAGCGTGCGAGTGAAGATCAAAGAAAGGAGGCGCAACAACACAAGGCTCAAGTATTGGAGCAGATTCGTCAGGTAAAAGAGTCGCAGAATGGCGGGGCAAGCCTGTCTGGAGAGGATGGGCAGCTCGAAATACAGTTGGGTGCGGAGGCGTTCGTCTTTTCGCGAGAAGTGTTTGAACAGGTCGTAAGGCGCGAGGTTATTGATCAGGCGTTGGAGGGCATTGGCGGCTATTTGCGGAAAGTGGCAAGAACGTTGAACGGTGGCAGTGCTGAGCAGCAACTCTGGTGTGTTATGGCCGGAGGAACCCGGCTGCTGTCGGGGCTGGAAGAGAGGGTGAAAGAACAGTTACTTGAGATTGGAAAAGCCAGTGGTATGGCTATGAATATTGGAGCGATAGCACAGGCTGATTTTGCTACAGTGAGGGGTGCGGTGCTTCGGGGAGCGCCTGCAAGAGAGATACGGGTGGAGGTCAAAACTCAACTAAAGCAGGCAGCATCGTCGGTGGAGGTGCCGGAGAATTTTGTGCTGATTCGAGGCGGCGAGTTTACGATGGGCAGCCCGACGTATGAGCCAGAGCGCCAAAGCAATGAAACACAGCATCAGGTAAGAGTGAGTGATTTTTACATTGGTAAATATGCGGTAACGCAAGCAGAGTGGGAATCTGTGACAGGAACAAATCCGTCACATTTTAAAGGAGCCAACCTGCCAGTGGAGCAGGTGAGTTGGGATGATTGCCAGGCATTCATTCAGGTATTGAACCGCAAAACGGGCCATACATACCGCTTGCCGACGGAGGCTGAATGGGAGTATGCCTGCCGTGCCGGGACAACAACTCCGTTCAATACAGGCGGCAATCTGACAACAGAACAGGCGAACTATGACGGGAACTATCCCTACAACAACAATCGGAAAGGCCAGTACCGGAAGCAAACGGTTGCGGTTGACAGTTTTGAGCCCAATGCATGGGGTTTGTACAACATGCACGGTAATGTGTGGGAGTGGTGCAGCGACTGGTATGGTGAGTATGAAAGTGGCTGTGTAGAGAACCCGGTTGGCTCGAAAAGCGGTTCGCCCCGTGTTATTCGTGGCGGGGGCTGGGGCGGCCCTGCGGGGCGCTGCCGGTCGGCTTTTCGCGGCAACGGCACCCCCGACTACCGCTACGCTAATGTTGGCTTCCGCCTGGTCTTCGTCCCGTAGTCAGTTGGCAGCTCATTCCGACTTTGCTTTGAGCGAGAGGGCAGAACCAACATTTTGGTGAGCGGCAGCAAGGGACGCAGCGCCGCACGCCAAAATGTTCCGGTAACTACCGACTACAGAAAATGCCGCCTCGTGGCGGCCGGAATTTTGGAGGGTTTGACAAGAGAGAATCATCATTACAGAAAATCATGAGCGTACTGGCAATAGATTTCGGGACATCGCGCATCAAGGCCGCCTACTGGAACGACAAGAGGGGTGAAGCCGTGATGCTGCCTCTCGGTGACGGGGGACGGCTCTATGTACCCTCCCTTTTTTATGTAAACAGGGAGGGAAAAATTCGCTTTGGCGATGAGGCAAAAGCAATGCTCTTCCATGACCCGCAAGGCGTAGTGGAAAATCTGAAGCTGAAACTGGGCAAGCCGTTGCAGAACTTGCCGAATAACCGGCAGGCTGCATCCTCTGAGTTGATGGCGCTGCTGTTCCGCAATATTATTCAGCATAGTGTGCAGGAGGTGAAGGGGTTTCGTGGAAAACCGCCTGAAAAGATTGTACTGACCTATCCAGCTCTTCTCGACTACACAACCATTTACAAAGATGCACTGAGAGCTGCCGGGTATCGAGGCGAGGAGAGCTATATCCGTGAGCCGGAGGCCGCAGGCTGGGCATGGCTCAAGGAGGAAAAACGGGAACCAGGCGAGGTGCTGGTAGTGCTCGACTTTGGAGGGGGAACGGTTGATTGGGCAACTCTTTGTGTTGATGAGAAGTGCCGTCCAAGGATGGTTGCAGATTTGCCTGCCAGTGGCATCACTGCGGCAGGCGTCGATGTGGATCAGGGATTATTTGAAGAGATGATGAAGCACATCAATGAAGGGCAGAAAAGCTATGCAATGGCTAACCGTGCTCGAGTGATTGAACAGATCCGTCAAATGAAAGAGTCACAGAACGGGCGCTCACTCCTTTCTGGCAAAGAGAGTCAGATGCTTGAAGTTCAGTTGGGGGAGCAAGCCTATCTCTTTGATCGAAAAGTCTTTCAGGAAGTTGTAAAACGCGAGGCTCTCGATCAGGCGCTGGTTTCGATTGAGGGTTACCTGAAGAAAGTGGTGAAACACCAGCATGAAAACGGAGGGCGGAAGCAGATATGGTGTGTTCTGGTTGGAGGCACCCGGTTGCTCTCCGGGTTGGAAGAACAGGTAAAGCAACGGGTAAAAGAGACGGGAAAGGCCGGTGGCATAGAGATACAATTTGCTGAAATAGAGCAGGCCGATTTTGCTACCGTGAGAGGTGCCGTAAGCCAATTTTTTGCGGTGGATGAGAAAATTCCCACACCCGAAGTATTTGCTGAAAAGGCGCGGATTTCAAAAGCTCCTGTAGCGGAACCGGTCACTCAACCCGTTGGAAATCATCCCGATAAACGAAAAGAAGACCCTGATACCGTTTATTATGGCCGAACAAAAGAAGACATTCCTTCTTATTGGCGTGTCGGTGTTATTTTTTTTATTGCCCTTGCAATTGAGGTATTGATTATTTTAGCTGTTCTTTTTAATGGCAGGCCACCATTAATTTTGTTATTTATTATGGCAGGGGTCATGTTGGCTATTTGTGTTGCTATTGTAAAAAATCTTGAAGCAGCGCATTGTAAATTCCATTTAAACAGTTCTTTCGATTCATTAAAAGAAAAACTTCTTAATACAAAAAGCTACGACAAACAGAAATTTGCAATAACTGAACTTGACAATGGCAGGTTACGTGTTATATCATCAATAATCACATGGAATTCTATATCTGGTTTGTCATTCAGTGCAAACGTTTTGCTTTATAGATCTGACAATGGCAATACCGTTATGATTTGCAATAATCAAAAAGGCGTGAAATTCATTCGCAAGAATATAAACCCAAAAGCTGTTTTTGTTTTAAGGAATAATTGAAAAATGCAAGTGATTATCTGGTTGTTTTCAGGTTATCTCTAATCAAACTTGATCGCCATGGAAAAGAGGGTCATTAATCTTGTTCTGTTGGGTGTGTTGTGCTTCTTGCCTGTAAATGCATTTTCTGAGATGGGCGGATTTTCGCAGGAGATTACTTTTCAGGTGCCGCCTCTTCAACAATTTCCCAAAAATAGACTTCAGGAAGCCCTTCGTAATGTTCCTGTTGTAAACTATGCGGCTCCGGCAAACAGGGACAGAAGCCGAAGGCTTACAATTGATCAGCCTCAGGCTTATGTTTTTGCATACTATAATCTCCCCTATGCAATTAATCTTGGAGGAAGAAATGACCAGATGACAGGGATGATTACTGAAGAAGTCGTTGTCAAATTTAATTCAGTGCAACTGTCTGCACAGCAGGAAAAACAGATGCTTTATAATGTAATTCTTAAACTTCAGGGATTGCTTGCCAAGCAGAATGCCGTTGCCCGCCAGGCGAAATACTATGACGAAACCAACAGAAGTACCAGCCAAATATCTCAGGCATTCTCAAATGGAAGAGCAGTCATCGCCTTGCGGGAAGCTCTTTGCACAGAAAATTTGCTTAACAAACTTGTATACAGAAGCAATTCTATCTGAGTGAATTGATTACGTAATAATTAAATCATTAAAGTAATTATGCCGAACATAGGCAAATCAAAATCAGCTCTTTTTATTTGGATTATTGCGGTATTGGCTGTTGTGCTTTCCGTTGTTTTTTTTGTGGTTCCCTGGGTGCAAAAAGGTGGATGGAAGCAGCAGAGAGAGAGTTCCATGCAGCAACAAACAGAATCAACCACCAGTCGGACCATTCCTCAACCAGCTTTTATCAACAATTTTGAGCAGGATGCTGAGTATATGAAAATACCTGGCGGCAAGTTCATCTTTTCAGTAACAGAAAAAGTGGAAAGCATCCCTGACCTCCTTATGGCTAAATATCCGGTGACCAACCGGCAGTACCGGGCATTCATAGCCTATCTGGAGTCATCATCACCTGAAAATGAAGCTCGCCTACCGCTCAATACGTTCAGGAATGCTCTGAACCGTGAGGCAAAGGGTATTGCATGGGGCTCTGGGCTCGGGGAGTACCTAACTGGAGATCAGAATCTTGCCGATCTGTTTCGTTCCAAATATGATAGCGATGACAGCTTTTATGGTGACGATCAGCCGGTGGTTGGTGTGAGCTGGTATGCTGCACGTGCCTATTGCCTCTGGCTATCGCTTGTTGAAAGCAAAGGACGTCAATCCGATTTGTATCGTTTGCCTAACGAAATGGAGTGGGAGTGGTCCGCTGGCGGAAGGCAGGGTGAACCTCCACCAGCAAAAAAAGTCAGGCTTTACCCATGGCCTGAATCGTCAGGAGAGCCTAACAGCCAAATGGCTAATACTTATGACAATGTCGGTAAAACAACGCCTGTTGGTAGCTATACCAAAGGTGCAACGCCCGAAGGGTTGTTCGATATGGCGGGTAATGTGAAGCAGTGGATGGCACACCGGTATGATATCAATAAAACAGATCGCTCGTGTCGCGGTAGCGCTTGGGACAGCCAAGCCTGGTCTGAGGTTTGCACCAATCGTCAGGTGTATGAACCGGACGACACATTCTCTTTTATCGGCTTTAGAGTGGTTCGTACTGAGTAAACTTTGCTGATTATCAGGATCAGGAATTATTGAATGAAGAACCCATGCCCAAATTTGCCGGAATGGTGACTGAGAAAAAAATAGCAGGAGATTTATCAATTATCAGTTGAGTTTAAAATGGGCATACTGGCAATAGATTTCGGGACATCACGCATCAAAGCGGCGTATTGGGATGAATCGAAGGGCGAAGCGCTTATGATGCAGATAGGTCAGGGTGGAAGACTCTTTGTTCCCTCTCTTTTTTATGTAAGCCGGGATGGGAAAATTAAATTTGGCGATGAAGCTGAACTTGAATTGCATCATGATCCGGAAGGAGTATTGGATAATCTGAAGCTGGATCTGGACAAAGCGTTTCAATATCTGCGTGAATCCCAGCGGGTAAAAACATCTGACTTAATGACTCTGTTATTGGGAAGGATTATTGAATACAGCGCTCAGAATGTGATCGGATTTGTTGGAAAACCGCCAGATAAGCTTGTATTGACTTATCCTGCAAAGCTTGATTATGAAGATATTTACAGGGATGCTCTCAAAGATGCCGGGTATTGGGGAGATATTGTGTTTATCCGTGAGCCTGAAGCTGCTGGTTGGGCATGGGTAAAGGAGGTAACTCCTGAGAATGGAGAAGTGCTTGTTGTTCTTGATTTTGGTGGCGGTACGATTGATTGGGCGACTCTTCAGATTGATGAGAGCAGTCGTCCGATTATGATTCCGGAATTACGTCCAGATGGTATGACTGTAGCCGGATTGCATGTAGATATCGCTTTGTTTGATGAGATGATGCTTCGAATAGAGAAACAAGAGAGAGACTATGCGCTTTCACATCGGGCACAGGTACTTGAACAAATAAGGTTGATGAAAGAGTCACAGAACAGTCGAGCGATTTTGTCCGGTGAAGAAAGTCAGGTACTTGTTATCCGTCTCGGAACTGAAAGTTATACGTTTGATCGGAAAATCTTCGTGAATGTGGTAAAACGTGCGGTTATCGATCAGGCTTTGGGACGAATAGAGGGGTATATGCAAAAAGTTGTGAATTATCAGCGTGAAGTTGGACGCAAGAATGTCTGGTGTCTCTTGGCAGGCGGCACACGTTTGCTTGCCGGGTTGGAAGATCAGGTGAAAAAACAGGTGAAAGAGATCGGAAAGGCAAGCGGCATTGAAGTCAAGTTTGCAGAGATAACTCAGGCTGATTTCGCCACAGTGAGAGGCGCGGTAGAACAGCAAGGATATAGTGTTCCAGAGAGTAAGCTTAATCAAGATGTTAATGGTTTAGAGAAACTAATAAGCGCTTCATAGGAAATAATTCCGTAGTATAAGGGACAGACAGAAAACAGATACACATGCCCCTGTAAATCATGAAGTTAAGTCACTTGGAATTATCTGCCGATGAGCGTACAAAGCTACAAG
>CAJAIK010000056.1 GCA_903939765.1 uncultured Chlorobiaceae bacterium
GTCAGCGAACTGGTGCTGCGCTGCATGTCGAAGGCGGTCTATACCGGCGACAATGTGGGCCATTACGGTCTTGGCTTTGAGCATTACACCCACTTCACCTCGCCTATCAGACGCTATCCTGACCTGATTGTGCACCGTATGCTCTTTGAGTATGAGAACCTTCGCAAGAAACGCCGGAAAATTTCCGCAACACGTCTTGCTGAACTGGCCGACAAGATTCAGACGGTCTGCCAGATATCCAACGAGCGTGTAAAAAGTGCTGTGGAGGCCGAGCGGGAGTCGATCAAGCTCAAGCAGGTTGAGTATATGGCCAGCCACGTCGGCAAGGTCTATCCCGGAGTCATTTCAGGCGCGACCGATTATGGTATCTATGTGAGAATGGTTGATTTTGCCATTGAGGGGATGGTGCACATGCGCAACCTCACCGACGACTATTACGAATATGACGAGGCAACCTACTCTCTGGTCGGCAAACGCCGCAAGAAGCGGTTGCAGATTGGCCAGCGGGTCAAGGTCAAGGTGAACAGCGTGGATTTGCATCGCCGTACCATTGATCTTGTCATAGAGTAGCACCTTTCGCGGCTTGACTGTTCCTCCGGTAGTGTGCTCCTGCACTCTCGGGGGGCTGTTCTTGCAGCTCAGACAAGGCCGGAAATCCGGAGAAAGTTGTAGAGGAGTTTGAGGCCAGTTGTGTGGTACTCCTCCCTGATGCTCTCAAACTGCTCCAGGAGTTCGCCTCGATTTATCCTCTTCAGATCAGCATCATTCTCGCACCACTCCAAAAACATCGCATCGGTCAGTTCAAAATGACACTGGAGCCCGTAGCCGTTTTTTCCAACCCGGACCGCCTGTATCGGGCACCCTTTGCCCGTTGCAAGCAGCTCCATTCCTGAGGCAGCAAGCTCCACCGTCTCGCCATGAAGCTGAAAAACCGGAAAGCTCTTGCCAAGTCCACCAAAGAGGGGATCCTTTCTGCCGGCAGGGGTGAGATCGATGCGGTAGGGACTGCCTTCGGGATCAACAAATCCAGTCTCTTTTACCGCAGCCTTCATCACCTTTCCGCCACCCGCCTTGACAAGGCACTGCATCCCAAGGCAGATACCGAGGTACGGGATCTCCTCATGCAATGCAGCTTCAATACGGCGAAGCTGAAGCCGCATGGAAGGGGTTTCATCATTGGCGCTCTGGTACCCGCCAAGCACGACAAGTGCGCTGTAGCCCCGTGGATCGGGAAATGCTCCACCCGCAGAAAGATCTTCACTGTGCGAAGCAATACCGTGCTCGCAGAGCAGGGTTTCAAGAAGTCCAGGCCCTTCCTGGGTCATGTTTTTGACGATCAGTATTTTTCTGCTCATGGGTTGTGTTGCTGGATGATGGTCAAGAATTTTTGCTTATGAATGGAATGTAATTCTGAAAATCGTTCTTCCCGCAACATTCAGAATGTGAAGCCGTTACCCTCAAGATGTCTGGTTTTCTTGTTTCAGGGCTTCAGAAAAAATTTTATTGAAAGAAAATCTTTTTACAGGTCGTACTAAGGTGGTATATCCAGTAGATGATTCATAAAGTTTAATTAACCATTTTTACAGTAGTGATATCAAGTTCTATGTCCCCGGTTGATTCCTCTTCAGTATCAAATAAGAGAAGTAAATTTGAAGTTGCCCTTACCTCCAGCTTTTTGCTTTTTACCTTGATTGCTTATGGCTTCATGGTTCATGAACAGTTTTATTCGCTGCCCAACCTGATTGAAGGTCGTGCATGGTATGAAATATTCATGCACGCGCTGTTTTTGGCACTGACATCGGTTCTTGTTTATGGCGGTGTGCTCTATCATTTTACGAGAATCGGTTATTTCAAGAGGGTTGCAAAAACCCGGAATAATGCCGATAGAGAGCAAGAACTGATTTTTAATAGTGATGCTCCTCGACTCACTGTTTTGGTGCCATCATACAAGGAAGAGCAGCGCGTCATCATGCAGACACTTTTGTCGGCAGCGTTTCAGCTCTATCCAAAGCGTCGCGTTGTTCTGTTGATTGACAACCCCCCGGTATCAAGCACTTCGGATCACGATTATTGGCAGTTGAGCAAGGCACGCAGTGTACCGAAAACGCTGACAGATTATTTCAAAGCCCACAAACAGCAGTTTGTTCAGGCTGAGCATGAGTTTTTAACCCGTAATGATTCCGTATCACTCGACATATATGCAGAGGCTGAACGACTGACGAAATTGTGGGATGAATTGGAGGGCCATTTTTCGAGCTTGATTGACTCTTATGATGTTCATAATCATGTCGATCGTCTGTTTTTGAAGTTGATTTATGAACGTTTGCTCTCTATTATCAACGAGAAGAGAAGCAAAAGTAACGCTTTAACTCTTGATGTAATCAGGATGGAATACCGTTTTCTGGTAATCTTGTTCGACGTCGAGTTTGATTCATTCGAAAGAAAAAAATATTTGAATTTTTCGCATGCGGCCAATAAGGCGATGAACTTGAACAGTTATATCGGCCTTGTCGGTGGTTTTTTCAGGGAGGAACGGGTGCCGGGCGGTATGGTTCTTTCGAGATGTGAGGAAAAAGATGCCACGCTCTCCATTCCTGAAACAGAGTATTTTATCACCCTGGATGCCGACAGCCTTGTGGTTCCGGAATATTCCGTCCGGTTGATCAGTATGATGGAAAATCCGGAAAACAGCCGCACGGGCATCGCTCAGACCCCATACAGTGCTATTCCCGGCTCTGATAGTCTCCTTGAAAGAGTCGCCGGAGCAACGACTGATATCCAGTATTTGATTCACCAGGGGTTCACATTTTTCAATGCAACCTACTGGGTTGGAGCCAATGCCGTGATTCGTGCGGCCGCTCTTCAGGATATAAAAGTTGTGACCCAGGAGCGCGGTTACGAGGTCTGTAAATATATTCAGGACCATACCGTCATTGAGGATACTGAGTCAAGCATCGATATAGCAGGGAAGAATTGGAACCTTTACAATCATCCCGAAAGGCTTGCATACAGTGCGACCCCTCCCGATTTCGGCTCCCTTGTCATTCAGCGCCGACGGTGGGCTAACGGCGGCCTGCTTATTCTGCCAAAATTGATAAGGTATATGTTCAGGAACTTCTCCTTATCCGGACTTTCAGAGGGCTTCTTTCGGTTTCATTACCTTGTTTCTATCGCGGCCGTCAACATTGGCTTGCTTATGCTGATGCTGTTGCCGTTTGGTGAAGAGTTCAACACCATCTGGTTGCCGTTAACCTCGTTGACCTACTATATCCTTTATGCTCGTGATCTCAGGCAGAATGGTTACAGGATAACTGATGTTTTCAGGGTTTATGCCCTCAATTTGCTGTTGATCCCGATCAATCTGGGTGGAGTTTTCAAGTCTGTCGAACAGGCCTTTACCGGCAAGCACATTCCCTTTGCGCGGACACCAAAAGTAGAAGGTCGGACCGCTGCGGGCTCATCGTATATCATTTTTTCTTATGTGTTGCTGGCACAGTTTTTTGCGGGCGGGATGTACAGCATTCTCAAAGCTCATCTCTTCCTCGGCTGTTTTTCACTGATGAACGCGGCTATTCTGCTTTATGCCATAATTACTTTTATCGGTCTGAAAGAGAGTGTTGAGGATGTCATGCAGGGTGTCGCAAAGAAAGAGCTCTCCATTGAAGACCTCGCTCTTTCCACTGCTCAAAAAAGCCTGTAATTGCCGCGGTTAACGGCCCGCTCAGTTATTGTACAATTCAAGCAGAGCCATGTGCAGTGCGTTTATGGCTCTGTTCTTGTCCGGCAATTTTATACTATTTGATACGATTATGAGACGCATACTTGCCATAGTCTCTCTCTTTGTGTTATGGCTAAACCTGTTGCAGCCGACAATACTCTCTGCATCTCCCGTCCTTCTGACGTTTGATGTTGAGGCCCCTACTGACGAAGATGCCCTCAAGACGCTGAACCCTGATGTTCCGGCAACCTACTTCATTACGGGGGAATTTGCGGAAAAGCACAAGGAACTGGTAGCCGCCCTCTCGAAGGGCGACAATACCATCGGATCGCACTCCTGCAGTCATCCACACTTCAAATCCCTTGATTCCGCTGCGGTGCAGGTCGATTTATCCGCTTCAAAAAAAATCCTCGAATCAATCACCGGCAAGCCTCTTGCATGGTTTCGGGCTCCATACCTGGAATATGATGAACGAACCTTGCAGACCTTGAAGGCCTTGGGCTTTCAGGGCGACAGTTCGGATAAGGAGCCCTGGTCGGATCAAGCCATGATTTGCGAACTTCCGGTGTCAGGGAGGGAGGATGGCACGCTGATTGCCTCTGATTATGATATGCTCAAGGTCTACCATTTCTCTATGAGTTCCTATGAGGCGACGCTCAGAAAATTCTATCAGGAAAAGGCCTCTTCAGGTCAACCCCTTGTGGTTCTTATTCATCCGTCAGTTTCTGCCAAATATCCGGATGATTTGAGGCGCTTTATCACCTCTGTCAAAAAGAAGCAGGGCGAATTCTTTTCTATCGACGGCTACTGTGCAAAATTGCAGCAGCAGCGTCCACACCATTTTGCTGTTTGGGCTGATTTCAGTGATGGAGCTGGCGATCCTGCTTCCATCGCTTCCGCCCTCCAAAAAGTTGGCGCTACCGATGTTTTTATCAAGTATCCAGAGATGATCTCCGGCCACTCAAATGGTTTGCATGATGGCGGGGAGATGATCGGCAAAATGGTTTTCGTAGTGCAGTCAAAAGGGTTGAAAGTGCACTTATGGCTTTCGCCCCTGACCAGCCAGACAGCCCTCGCCCAACATCCAGAGTGGGCTATGACCGAAAAGAACAACGCGCGTTCGGCACTCTGGATGTCACCGGGAAACCCGGAGGTAGTTTCCCGCATCGCCAAATCGGTAAAGGAGTTAATCCGGAAATATCATCCTGACGGAATCTGTCTCGACAATCTGCTCTACCCGAGTGCCGAGTATGATTATTCGCAGCAGATGCTTAAAGCTTTTGCGAAACATAATCATCTCAATCACACGCCGACCTTGACCTTGCTGATGAACCGATATTACACGGAGTGGTGCAACTGGCGCTCGCAGGTCATTTCCAACGTTGCCGGAAAAATAGGGAAAACGGTGCGCCGGGAGGGAAAAGGCGCTGTTGCATTTTCAGCGACAATAGCAAGCAATTCGGCAATCAACTATCGAACGACAGAAACGTCAGGCCAAAACTTTGCGATGTTTGACAGGAACTTCGATTTTCTCGTGCCGGACATCTCCGTATTTCAGAAAGACAATGCCATTGACGTTGCAAAACTGGGGCGTTTGCTGTTTTCCTTGCGCGTCTGCGCAGGCAAGAGGCCTATGATGCTCAGAGTGAACGACTTCCCGGATGGCAGTCTGGTTTCAGCAGAATTGAAATCAATTGTTTCGAAAGAGCTCTCGACCGGATTTGATGGCATCAGTCTCTTTCCAGGCCTGCCGTTTTCTGTTCAGGATGGGGGAGTGCAGAAACTCAATCCTCAATTACTGGATCGTATCCATCAACTCTTTATTGGGTCAATGCCGAAAATTGAGCCGACCGGGCAGGGCTCAAGGATGCCTCAGTGATGTTGCGCGTCGAAAAAACAGGGAAGTGTATTGGCCCTCTGAATCGCCAAATTTCCGGTCCGACTTTATTCGCCGCAGGGATTTCCTTGATCATTTTCGCCTACGTGGCGATGCGGGCCGCCACGATTGCCATAACACATGACGAAGCCCTGACCTACGCCTGGCACGTTACGGGCGGCTGGCGTGATATAGTGCTTTTTCGAACAACCGGGCTTCCGGATAACAACCATGTGCTTTTCACGTTACTCTGTAAAATATCGGTAAAGCTGTTTGGAGTGTCGGAATTGACGCTTCGGCTTCCGAGCATACTGGGTTGTTTACTCTATCTGATTGGTCTGAATCTTTCTCTCAGGCGCATTATTCCCGGTTGGCGGCAGGTGCTGGGCGTGCTGGCTGCAGGCACGAATCCCTATGTACTCGACTTTCTCGGGCTTGCACGTGGGTATGGTTTGGGATTGGGTTTCACCATGATTGCTCTCAATGCGTTGCTCGCCGCTTTTGCCCAGTCACCCGGAAAGATTCTGTCAGCTCCCTTGAAATGGAGCCTCCTCTTCTTCGCGCTGGCCGTCTTGTCAAACCTCTCCTTTCTGCTTGTTTTGGCGGCCGCACTCTGCATCATCTCACTCTCTTTGGCTTATGCGGGAATTTCATCCCGTCTCAGCCTGATGCCCATTGAATCGCCATGGGCACGGTTGCTGAAAATTCTCTTCTCCATGCTTCCGCTCTTTGCCTACCTGATCATTCCGCTGGGCATTATTCATCAAGAAAAGCTCTTTGAGATGGGCGGCTCCACCGGATTCTGGGTGGATACGGTCGGCAGTCTTCTTGAGGGTACCATGTACGACACTCCATTGCTTGTCGATCAGCGATGGGTTCTCGAAATCTGGCTCTCAGTGACACTGCTCTTCATCCCCTTTGGGCTATGGGTTTTGAATCGTTCGGACAAACTGCGATTTACTGTGCTCATGGTGTTGGCGACCTTGACCGGCATCATTGTTCTCGAAAGTTTGGCTCAGCACTTACTTTTCAACGTAGCGTTCCTGCAGGGGCGACGCGGGATCTTCCTGATTCCGCTCTTCCTGCTTATCTCTTTGGTACTCGGTCATCTCCCGCTTGCTGTATCACCCTGGATTCGTGCGGCGGGACTCCTGGTTGGCGTGCTTGTGCCTGCCGTTCTCGGCGTGAATGGATTGCTGTCGGTCAACCTCAAATATGTTTATGACTGGCAAGCAGATGCAGGCGCTCGCGACATCATGCTTGCCGTAAAAAAGAAGATTGATCGTGAAAAACCCTCTCAGCCGTTGCACATGCGCGTAAACTGGAATTTTGAACCCGGTGCAAACTTCTATCGACACACCATGGGCATAGAATCGTCACTGCTGCCGCTTGATCGGAGTGGACTCGACGGCTCTTCCGATCTCTACTATGGTATGAGAGAGGATGAAGAAACAATTATGAAATACAGCCCAAGGCTTATATTACGGGATTCCATTTCTGATACAGCCCTGTTTGAACGGGTGAACCAGTCGTTTATGAGATGAGTATTTCCCCCGCCCGGTTCAAAGCGAGGGTTAATGCCTGCGTGGACGATACCTTTCTGATCTTGCTTGAGAAGGAGAGATGGTGCTGAAGAGACTTTTTTCAGGTAAACAGGAGTGTACGTATGTCTTATCGTGATCTGAGAGTTGCACTTATTGTTCCCTGTTATAACGAGGAGATGGCAATCGCTCAAGTGATTCGGGGCTTTCGTGAGGCGATGCCAGGTATTGAAATTTTTATCTTTGACAACAATTCAAGCGACAGTACTCCGGCTGTTGCACAGTCAGAAAACGCTCATGTCGTAACCGTTCCGCTGCTCGGAAAAGGCAATGTGGTGCGACGGATGTTTGCCGATGTGGACGCTGATGTTTTTGTCATGGTCGATGGAGATGGGACCTATTATGCTCCATCCGTCACCAGACTGGTCGATAAATTGATTGATGAGCGCCTGGATATGGTTGTTGGCTGTCGGGTAACCCCCCAGGAAGTTGCCAGCTCTGCATACCGTCGCGGTCACCAATTGGGAAACCGCATGTTGACACAAAGTGTCCTGAAAATATTTGGTGGCGGGTTTACCGATATGCTCTCCGGGTACCGTGTGTTTTCCAAACGGTATGCAAAATCCTTTCCTGCTCTATCCAAGGGTTTTGAAATTGAGACGGAGTTGACCGTGCACGCATTGGAACTTCGGATGCCTTACGGTGAAGTTATGACCCCTTATGGAGCCAGAGCGGAAGGATCAGAAAGTAAATTATCGACCTATCGTGACGGGTTGCGCATCCTCAAAACCATTTTTCGTCTTTACGTCTCTGAACGCCCATTTTCATTCTATAGCATCTGTGGTGCCTCGATGGCTCTGTTTTCTCTGCTGATCA
>CAJAIK010000057.1 GCA_903939765.1 uncultured Chlorobiaceae bacterium
CAAGCTTTTGTTGCTTCCTGAACATCTCGCAAGGCATCGGTTGGCTGATCTCTTTTTGGATACGTTGCCGTGCAATGCCCATACGACGGCCAGTGATGCCTTGTGGGCGGGGTTGCCGTTGTTGACCTGCATGGGCCAAGCATTTGCCGGCAGAGTGGCGGCAAGTCTGCTCAATGCCATGCAGTTACCGGAGCTCATTACCTCAAGCCAGGAAGAGTATGAGGCGCTTGCGATTGAACTTGCCACCAATCCAAAAAAGCTGGGGCAGATTCGCTGTAAGCTGGAGCAGAACCGATTATCAACACCGTTGTTTGATGCGCAACGTTTTACCCGGCACATCGAAGCAGCCTATACGGCAATGTACGAACGATATCAGCGGGATTTACCGCCTGATCACCTTGCCATACCGTTGCGTTCATTTGCAGGTGATCAGCCATTCCGGCAGCAAGGGGCACGTGCACTGCATCAGAAAACCCATATAGTTCAAGCTGAGGTGAAACTTGCAGCAGTAATAATTCCTCTTTATAAATCGGAGCTTACCCAGTCTGAATTATATTCGATAAACAATACACTGAATGTGCTGGGCCACTGGGATGTTGTTTTTATTGGGCCGGAAAGTCTTTATTCTGAAATAACTAAAATAGCTGAACATATAAGGAAAAATATTCGTATTGAACTGTTTTCTGATAATTATTTTGTCTCTGTCAGTGGTTATAATCAACTGATGATTTCAAGTTTGTTCTATAAGCGGTTTGAAACATATCAATATGTGTTAATTGTGCAGACCGATGCGTTGGTTTTTTCGGATTCGCTTGAATACTGGTGCAATAAAACATACTCATATATAGGAGCGCCCTGGTTTGAAGGATTTTCAAGACCAATAGAGCCTCTTAAGTTTATTGGTGCGGGTAACGGCGGCTTTTCATTGCGAAAAGTTAACGATTTTCTTGATGTTCTTTCGGTATCTGATTGTATTCCTGATTCATTTGCCAATAAAAATGAAGAAATACTCTTCAAAATAATGACAAATACATTATATGATAATCCTGCCAGAGATAATATTATTTATGTGAATGAAGATATTTTTTGGGGTGTTTTAATTCCGCAGTTTTATGATTTCTTTACAACGCCAGGCTTGATGGATTCTGCTGCTTTTGCATTTGAAACGGAATGTCGTTATCTCTATGCTCTTAACAATAAGCAGTTGCCTTTTGGTTGCCATGCCTGGGAAATATATGATAGGCCGTTCTGGGATGAAGTGTTGCGATTACCTGACTATTTGCGGCCAATGCCGGGTAATTCATAAAATAGTATTATTTGTGCATGCCTGTTATCATTTATTGGCCGAAAAAATGTGTTCAAAATGATGATTTGTTAATTGCTCTACGATAAGTTTTTTTTGTAATATTGGTTTGGTTTGCCCTGATTTTTTAGCGTTCAATCTTGTTTGATTTTGGTATCAATTCTTGTTGAGCGCTTATCAGAAAAGCAAAATTGGTGCTTAATATCCATGATGACGACGGTCACATTTTGGAGTCTGTGCGTGTCTCCTATCTAATGGCCAACTCAAAAGCTGTTGTGAGTGAATGTGCCGGCGATACGGAAGTTTATCCTCATTATCGTGACGGTATCTGTCTGATTACCCATGATGAATTGGTTCATGCTTGTATGGATTTGCTGACTGATTCGGTTAAACGCCGACAGCTTGAACAACAAGCACTTTCAGCTTTACAAAAAATCAGTTATGCGGAGGTGTTGATGGATACTTTGTTGATGAGGCCGGAGTCACTATTTTCTGGTAATTGTTCAGTCAAGGGAGAGCTTATGCCAAAAAAGATCAATTTTGGAAGCGGCAAGGATTGGCGTGAAGATTTTCTGAATGCTGATATCCTTGATCGGGTAAGCGCCCCACAAGAATTGGTTCGGTAATGAAACGGCCAGTCAGGAAACAGAGTGCAAGCCAGATAATGGCCTGTTTCGGCAACGATTACCGATTGACTTGTTGTTGATAGCTTAAATGCAGACTGGATTCTTGATATTTGTTCACCGTTGCCTTGGGGCAGATTGTTCATACGCATCGTTTTGGCGATTTTTCCCTTGAGGCGGGAGCGTTTGCTCTTATCATGGCGAATGATCTGCTGGAGCATCTGCCTTATCTTGTTGCAGCAATGACATCTTCCCTCTTTTTGCTCAAAGAGTGGGACGAAATGCATGTTCAGGTGCCTTATGACCTCTCGTATAGTGCATGGCAGGATCCGACTCATGTTCGGGCGTTCAATGGGTGGAGTTGGCTTTACTACACTGACTGGTATTGGTATCTTGGATGGAAAACAGAGCGCTTTAACCTGGTAAAGCAGGAGTTTGCTCTTTCCCCTTTGGGCAGGTTACTGCAAGGGCAAAACGTGGCGGTAGCCGAGATCTTGCGTACTTCAAGAGCTGTTGGCTTGATCGTGGTGGTTTTGAAAAAAAATAAAAATTACGAAATCTCAATAATTGTTTATAAAATAAAAGTCTGACATTTTTCATTTCAGTATGCCCAATTATAGAACAATTTACAGCTCATTGAAACACGCAATCATCATACAGCAAAGAATTCTGGAGAAAACTGCAAAAGCTCTTTTATGGATTAATGTGCTGCAATGTTTCTTGACCTGGGCATTACGATCGACATAGCTGATATTGCCTTCAAACAGGCGAATTATTTTTTCGGTTTACAGCGAATTTCTTGTATTTCCGGCGAGCGATTTCAACCGGGTTGGAGCTGATACCGGGTTTGCGTCCTGTGTGGACGTTGAATCAGACGTGCGCTGTTTTGTATCTCCGTTGACTGAGGCAATTGCAACAGGGCGCGCCAGCCAGGTTTTTTCAAAAGCATGTAATTTCTTATCGCTTATTTTCTGAATATGTGTATTTTATACGTAGCGTCTTGGCCTTGGTTGCGTGGTTCGTATTGTTTTTTTTATGAGGTTGTTTTAGGATGTCAGTGTGTGTAAGGTGTTTTTTGATGATATGTTGTGCGAACGTTCCATCAATAGCTTTTGTCTCAGGGGTTTGGATAATCTCTGTTTTTTGTGTTCTTGCCTGCAGCTCGGCGAGAGAGCGGTGAAAGCTTTTTCTGGGTTCTTTAGTATCAGAGGCACGATTTTGCTGGTGTGGCCAGTGCGAAATTTTTGATGAAGATGAGTTTGTTAACAATAATTCTCTATAATTATGAAATATTTTTTTAGAACACTCATTCCTGGACTTATGCGCACGTTGGTGCTCATGGGTCTTGGTGTTGTTTCTGTTTCACCCCTTTTGTTTGCGGCCCCCGTCAATGTTGGAGATGAATATGGGGGGGGAAAGGTTGTTTATCTGCTTCAGCCGGGTGATCAGGGTTACAAGGCGGGCGAGTCGCATGGCCTGATTGCAGCCAAGGAGGATTTGCCACAGGAGTCGCTCTCCTGGTTTGAGGCCAAGGCCGCAGTGTCGAGGATGGATGTAAGCGGCAATAAGGGATGGAGTTTGCCGAATGAAAAGGAGTTGAGCCTGTTGTATCAGAGCAGGGATGTGGTAGGTGGTTTCCGTGATTACAGCTATTACTGGAGTGGCTCTGAGGTTGACCCGCAAAAAGCGTTGACCGTTGATTTTTTCAATGGAGACAAGGTTATCAGCGTCAAGTCGGGTGCCCTGCCTGGGATCAGGCGTGTACGACCCGTACGGAAGTTTTAGGTTGTTGATTCATTGTGCGTTTTTGTGTTGCCTTTGCTATGCTTCAGGTTATCAAGTTTTTTATTGAGTTTGTTTTGCCATGATTACTCCATCTGAGACGTTGCTGCTGATTATTGACGTGCAGGGTCGCCTTGCTCAGAGCGTTGTTCGCTCCTCGGCTCTTGTGGCTGGTACAGGAAAACTGGCGAGGGCTTGCAAAATTCTTGAAGTGCCAGTTCTGTTGACCGAACAATATCCGAAAGGGCTGGGTACAACCATCGATTCTTTGAAGGAGTTGCTGACGGAGGCTGTTACGGTTGAGAAATTGTCATTCAGTTGTTGCGGATCACCGGAATTCATGAAGCAACTTCGTTCATTCAACCGTAATGATATTCTTGTTGCCGGTATGGAGGCTCATGTCTGTGTTTACCAGACGGCGGTGGATCTTGTTGAGTTTGGTTACAATGTTCATCTGGTGACCGATTGTGTTTCGTCGAGAAGTGAAGAGAACAGAACCCTTGGAATTCGCTGTATTGAAAAGGCTGGAGCATCTCTGACCAGCAGTGAAATGGCAATTTTTGAATTGTTGCGTGTGGCTGAGGGTGAGCGGTTCAAGGCAATCTCCAAAATCATCAAAGAGTAGGGGGCAATCCCTTGTGGTTGCCCTTCAAGGCGATTTCAAAAATCATCAAAGATTAGTCAGTACTGACCACTGACTACTCATTCCATCCCCACAGTTTTTCGGAGCATCTGCTGCAGCATTTCTTTCCCTTCGAAAATATCCGTTTCGATTTTCAGATAGTAGCAGGGTCTTGCGGTGATAATACGGATAAGTTCAGGATGGCCAAGCATCCGGAAGTAATCTTTTTCAGTTGTTACCAGGCTGAGCCCTTTGGCTTCCGCTTCCTGGCGAATGGCTTGCAGCTTTTTCACACTATAGGGTGCGTGATCAGGGAAAAAACGGTGTGCTGCGATGCTTACACCCTCTTGCCTGAGGCTTTCCAGAAAGCTTTCGGGTGAAGAGATCCCTGCAAAGGCAAATGCGTTGATATCTTTCATGGAGCGCGCCTCTTCAGAAGTGGTAAATGCGCCTGAAACACAAACCAGTTCTGCGGTTTTAACGCGGGCTTTTATGAGAGGCAGGCCGGTTTTCTCCAGTTTTTTTTCTATGGTGTCTGCTGTTTCAGGATTGTTGATTTTGTTGAGCACTATCAGGTTTGCTCTTTTGAGGTTTTTCAGCGGCTCCCTTAATCGTCCTTCGGGCAGCATTTTTGCTTTTGAAAAAGGTTCTGATGCGTTGATGAGAGCGATGTTGAGCTCCCGGTGGATTTGGCGGTGCTGAAAAGCATCGTCAAGAATGATGACCGATGGCAGCCTTTTTGCAAAGCGTTTTGCAAGGTAGGTTATGGCATCTTTTCGCTTTTCGGCAACCATGACAATGGCGTTGGGGTTGTTCCATGCGAGCATTGCCGTTTCATCACCGGCCTCTCTGCTGCCAAGCATGATTTTTTGGCCGTCTGAAACAAGTTGTGCCCCTTTTGACTCCCGTCGATATCCCCGTGAGACGATGGCGGGTGTGCATCCGACAGAGAGATAGTATTTGACCACCCAGTCAACGAGCGGCGTTTTTCCTGTACCGCCGACAGAGAGGTTTCCTATTGAAACAACAGGAATTGGTGACTGCCATGCTTTGAAAAAATGGCGGTCGAACAGTGTATTGCGAAGCAGTACGATACCATGGAAGAAAAGAGCCGCAGGTCTGAGAAGTATGGAGAGTGGGTTATGCATGGCTGAGCGTGATTGAAAGTTGCTTTGTATACGATTGGAGTTCCTCTTCGTTATTGAATGCAGGAAGGTCAATGAGGTGGAGCGTGACCGTTGCTCTGCTGAAAGGTTTTGGAATTTCAAACCCGTCCCAGCTTTTGAGTTTCCAACTGCTTGTATGGCGGATATCAGCAAAAACAAGCGGATAGTGGTTCTCTGAGGCTAAGCGCAACATGCCGAATTTGTACTGGTTAGCGGGGCCGCGTGGTCCGTCGGGCGTGAGAGCGACAATTTCTTTTTTCTGAAGTGAGTGCTGCATGGCGCGTTTGACCTCATCGCCTCCTCTTGAGCTTGATCCCCGAATAAGTGAGAAGCCAAGTCGTTCAAGCGTTTCGGCGAGAATATTCCCGTCTTCAGAGCTGCTTACTACAGCAGTAATTTTTTTTGGGGGAAAAAGTGTTTGGGCAAGGAGCCAGCCAGTGATCATTTTTCCGTGCCAGAAGGTAAAAATGGCTCCTTTTTCAGGGAGATCTGTATGCCCTGAGGTTACTGATATTCGCAGGCTTGCGTAAAGAAGCTTCAGTGCAACGGGAATGATATGGCGGGAAATCAGCAAAGAGAGCGGCATGGGTGTTGAAAATAATTCTCTATCGGGGAAGTTGGGAGCACGAGAATAAGTTTTTTAATTATTAATTTTGTGACAAGCGCATTATATACTGGCTGTGTGTCATAAAGACGGGGTCAATTTAACAAAACGTGCCGATAAACCACAGGGTCAAATACGGCAAATGCCCAGAGTGAGAGTTATGAATGTTTTGATTATAGGAAGTGGTGCGCGTGAACATGCCATGTGCTGGTCTGCCGCCCTGAGTGAAGGTGTGCGCAGGGTCTTTGTGGCACCTGGGAATGGCGGTACCGCCTTGATGGGCGGAAAGGTCTCCAATGTGCCATTGAAAGCCACTTCGCTTGATGATCTGCTTCGTTTTGCGGTCGACAACGATGTCGAATTAACTGTTGTCGGTTCGGAGTCTCCGCTTGAACTGGGTATTGTGGATCTGTTTCGCAGGGCGGGGAAGAAAATAGTCGGTCCGACTCAGTCAGCCGCCCGTCTTGAGTCAAGCAAGCTCTTTTCCAAGGAGTTTATGCATCGTCACGGCATTCCTACGGCAGGGTATTCTGTTTTTCGGGATGCTCAGTCTGCAAGTTGTCATATCGGTCTGGCAGAAACACGTTATCCCCAGGTGATCAAGGCAAGCGGTTTATGTGCCGGAAAAGGGGTTTATATCGCTTTGGACAAGGAGCAGGCATTGAGTGCAATCAGAGAGCTGTTTGAAGAGCGCATTTTCGGTGATGCCGGAAATGAAGTCGTCATTGAGGAGTTTCTGCAGGGAGAGGAGGCGAGTGTTTTCGCCCTGACTGACGGTACGGCATACCGGCTCTTTTTGCCAGCCCAGGATCATAAGCGTATCGGTGATGGCGATACCGGCAAGAATACCGGTGGTATGGGCGCCTATGCCCCGGCGCCGTTGGTGACTGCTGAGGTGATGCAGAAGGTTGAAGAGCGAATCATCCAGCCGACACTGAAGGGTATGAGGGATGAGGGCGCTGTGTATACCGGATTTTTGTATGTTGGACTGATGATTGATAACGCAGAACCCTTTGTGGTTGAGTATAATGCGCGTATGGGCGATCCTGAGTGCCAGGTGGTGCTTCCGTTGTTGAAGAGTGATTTTGTTCAGGCCCTTATGGCAAGTGTTGACGGCTCGCTTGATGAGGTGCCCTTTGAGATGCACCGGAAATCGGCGGCAACGGTCGTTATCGCCTCCGGCGGCTATCCCGACCATTATGAAACAGGCAAGCCTGTTACTCTTTCTGATGAGCTTGCTGCCATGGAGGATTGCATGCTCTTTCATGCTGGAACGGCTTATGAAGAGCGGCAGCTTGTTACTGCTGGTGGACGGGTTTTTTCGGTTACAGCGCTTGGTTCAACGCTCAGGGAGAGTATTGACAGCGCTTACCGTGCGGTTGAAAAAATCTCTTTTGAGGGAGCCTGTTATCGTACCGATATAGGAGCCAAGGCACTTTAATTTTCAGTCAATGGTTGTTCTATGAAATTGCCCAGGCGTCAATTTGAGATTATCCAGGAACAGGCGTTTCGTGAGTTGCCCTATGAATGTTGCGGGCTGCTTGTCGGAATACAGCAATGTGATTACAGGGGAAATGTGGAGAACATCGTCTATGAGGTTGCTCCATGCAGGAATTGTCTCTATCATGGCAAGGAACAGAGCTTTGAGATCGCCCATCATGAGTATCTGGAAGTGGAGCGTGAGGCGAGGATGTTTGGTTATGATATAATAGGCTCCTACCATTCCCACATCAACTCTCCTGCTCTGCCCTCATTGCATGATGTTGATTTTGCAAGTCCAGGTCATACGTTGCTGATTATTTCGCTGACCAATGCGCGACCAAGGGAGGTTACGGCATGGCAGAGAAGGGAGTCAGGAGGGTTTCATCAGGAGCAAATCCGTGTGATTGAGTAGTTAGCCCTGTGCGGGTGCCAATAACTCTTCAAATATTTTGTACATTACCTTTTTTTAAGCTTACCAAGTATTAAACCCCCTGAATAACGTGCCAAAGCGGGAAGATATAAAGTCGATTTTAGTGATTGGTGCTGGCCCTATTGTGATCGGGCAGGCCTGTGAATTTGATTATTCAGGTACTCAGGCGTGCCAGGCCCTCAAAGAGGAGGGATACAGGGTTGTGCTGGTGAACAGTAATCCGGCTACCATTATGACTGATATAGAGTTTGCTGATGCAACCTATATTGAGCCGATTACGCCGGAATATGTACAGAAAATTATTGAGCGGGAAAAGCCTGATGCGCTTCTGCCGACCATGGGCGGCCAGACTGCTCTGAATATTGCGGTTGCTCTGGCTGAATCGGGTATTCTTGAACGGAATGGAGTTGAACTGATTGGCGCGAAGCTTCGTGCGATCAGAAAAGCTGAAAATCGTGAATTTTTCAGCGATGCCATGAAAAAAATCGGTCTTGAAATGGCCAAGGGGTTCTTTGTCCGCAATGAAAAAGAGGCGAAAGAGGCGCTTGAGGAGATAGGTCTTCCGATTGTTATAAGGCCATCGTTTACGCTTGGCGGTACCGGTGGAGGTTTTGCTGAAACCAAAGCTGATTACTATGAAGCGGTTCGGAGGGGGCTTACTGAAAGTCCTATCAGCGAAGTGCTTGTCGAGGAGTGCCTGTCGGGATGGAAGGAGTATGAGCTTGAGGTTATTCGTGATCTGGCTGATAATGTCATTATTGTCTGTTCAATAGAGAATTTTGACCCGATGGGAGTGCATACCGGTGACAGCATCACCGTTGCTCCGGCACAGACGCTCACTGACCGCCAGTACCAGGAACTCCGGGATGCTTCGGTACGCATTATCCGTGAAATCGGTGTCGAGACCGGCGGCAGTAATATTCAGTTTGCGATCAATCCCCTTGATGGCCGTATCGTGGTCATTGAGATGAATCCTCGTGTTTCGCGCAGTTCGGCGCTGGCCTCAAAGGCAACCGGTTTTCCTATTGCCAAAGTTGCCGCCAAACTTGCTGTCGGTTACCGGCTTGACGAGATTCTCAATGATATTACCAAAACAACACCGGCCAGTTTTGAACCGGCGATTGACTATTGTGTTGTCAAGATTCCGCGCTGGGATTTTGAAAAGTTCAAGAATGTTGATGCCCGTCTTGGTGTGCAGATGAAGTCTGTCGGTGAGGTTATGGCCTTCGGGCGAAACTTCAGGGAAGCGTTGCAGAAATCGCTTCGTGGCCTTGAAATCGGTCGTGCAGGGCTTGGCTCAGACGGCAAGGATGTGATGAATGTTCTTGATATGACTCCGCAGCAGAAAAAGTTTGCCAAAGAGGATATTCTTGAAAAAATCAAAATCCCGAAAGCTGACCGACTCTTTTATCTTCGCTATGCCTTCCAGGCCGGAGCTACCATTGAGGAGATACATCAGTCGACCGGTATTGACCGCTGGTTCCTCGACAATATTCTCCAGATTGTTGAGCTTGAAAGTGAACTTCGCGAACTGGCGGCAGCAGTCTGATCACCCCATTATGAGCTATCTTGTCAGGATATTGGAGGAGAAAAGGGAAGAGGTAAAGGAACTTCAAAAGGAGAGGCCTGCAGCGCGTTATGAGGAGCTGCAGGCCTCTCTGGTGCCGACCCGTGATTTTACTGCGGCACTCCTGCGCCGCGAAGGGGGATTGAAGCTTATTGCTGAAATCAAGAGGGCATCTCCTTCGCGGGGTCTTATTGTTGCTGATTTCGACCCCGTCGCCATTGCTCGCCGTTATGGGGAGATTGGTGCCTCGGCTTATTCCGTGCTGACTGACAGGCTCTTTTTTCAGGGTTCGATCGAGTATCTCCAGTTGGTAAGTCGTTCATTTTTGTTGCCGGTGTTGCGCAAGGAGTTTATCATTGACGAGTCCCAGATTTTTCAGTCCCGTTTGATCGGAGCGGATGCCATTCTGCTTATTGTGGCCGCGCTTGAACCTTCCCAGCTTGCCGATTACCTGCAGTTGGCGGCTTCGATAGGTCTGCACGTGCTTGTGGAGGTGCATGACCGTAAAGAGCTGGATCTGGCCATTGAGAAGGGTGCCGCGGTCATTGGTATCAACAACCGGGATCTTAATGATTTTTCCCTCAAACTTGAGACCTCGCTCTCGCTTCGACCGTTTATTCCTTCAGATGTTATTGCTGTCTCCGAAAGTGGCATGAAAAGCCCTGCTGATATTGCCCTTATCGAGCAGGCATCGTTTGATGCCGTGCTGATAGGTGAGGGGCTGCATACAAGCTCCGGACTTCGTGGGATTATCTGGTCATAGCCCTTATTTTTGCCGCTGTTTGTGCTGGATTGGCCGCCTTGAAGAATGCTGTGCCGGCAATCAGCGCATCGGCTCCAGCCGAAACCACCTCCTGTGCATTCTCTTCCGTAATTCCGCCATCAATGGCAATGACCATCTGTGGGTTCTCTTTGAGGCGCATCTCATGGAGCTGGCGGATTTTGCCAATGGATGAGGGTATAAACTTCTGCCCGCCGAAGCCGGGATTGACCGACATCAGAAGAACAAGATCAAGATCGGGCAGGATGGATTCGAGTGTCGATACCGGTGTTCCGGGATTGATGGAGACTCCGGCTTTTGCGCCAAGGCTTTTGATGAACTGAATGGTGCGGTGCAGGTGCGGGCATGCTTCCTGATGCACGGTGATCTGGTGGGAGCCAGCCTTGATAAACTCCTCAATGAAGCGGTCTGGATTGGCTATCATCAGATGGGTGTCAATAACCATTGGTGTGCAGGATGCAATTGCCTGTACGATGAGTGGTCCGAAGGTGATATTGGGGACAAAGTTTCCATCCATGATATCGCAGTGCATCCAGTCTGCTCCAGCTTTTGTGGCGATCTCAATGGAGTGCTGAAGCCGGGTGAAGTCAGCCGAAAGGATTGATGGAGCGAGGAGTGTGGATGGTGCAGGCATGGTGATACGTTCTTGATCGTGAAAAAAATAAACTGCCTAAATAATTAAAAAGCTTCGCCAATTCCAAAATTGAAGGTGTATTCACCGATCTTCAATGCTGAGAATCGCCATGGTTTCTCTTGAGATGGATCATGGAGTTTATAGGCGAAATCAAAACGGAAGGGGCCTATGGGCGAGCCTATCCGCAATCCGATGCCTGCGTCCCAGGCGAACTCTTTTGTCAGCGCTTCAAGGTTGAAGCCATAGAGTCCTTTTCTGTCCCAGATGTTTCCGATATCAGTAAAAAATGTTAAACCCGATGGCTGATTGAAAAGGGTGAAAAACTTTTGCCGATATTCCAGATTAAGTTCAAGTTTGATGTTCGCACCGAAATTCGCCGCGGCCTTGCTGGTGCTTCGTCCAGGTCCGAGGGTATTGAAAAGCCAGCCCCGCATACTGTTTGGCCCGCCTGCATAAAAACGTCGTTCTTCAGGAGTTGTTTCAGCTTTACCGTAGGGGGTCATCCATCCGATCACTCCTCTTCCGGCAAACTGGCCCTTTGGAGAGATGCTTTTTACAAGTGCCAGACCGCTTTCAAATTTCAGATACTGTGAATAGGTCGTGCCGAATATCTGCGGATCCTTCTCACTGAATCCGTTGTATGTTTTGGTGTCTAAATAGGTATCAATCAGCCATGCAAGGCTTCCGGACTCTTCAAGAAGAAGATCGAGGTTCCAGATTGTCTGTTCCGGAAGAACTCGCTGACGGTTTGTGGTGTTGTAGCGAAGTCGGAAGGTTTGGTTGACATGAGTTTCAAGCAGGCTGTCAATTCCGGCTTTGACGGCGGCTTCATTGGAGGGATTTATGCCGATATTATTGGCAAGATCGGTTTTAAAAAGCTGTTTGAACCCTTTCAGAGAGTCTTTTTTAACCCATTCAAATTCAAAAAAATCAAAAGTCAGTCGCGATGATGGGTTCAGGCGAGCGCTGTATGTTCCCCGGATCAGTCCGTTTTTGTTTGAGAGCAGTACAGGCTGTTTGGCTGTTGAGTATTCAAGGGTTGTTGCATAAAAATTGCCGTTTTTTTTGAGAATCGGCATGACAAGGCTGCTTTTCAGGTTGAACTCGTAAGGAATCACCTTCGCATATTGGTCTTCGCCAAGATTTTGCAGCAGTTTGTTGTTGTAACTGGCCTGTGTGCCGTATTCCGTTGATGTGCGGAATTGTTCAGCTCCTCCAAGCAGGTTTTTGTTTTCATAAGCAAGAGATGCACCAAAAAAAAGAGAGCCGTACCGGTTGTCGACCAGTATTTTTGGTTCTATCTGGTGCTTTGGTGCGGTTTCAAGATGGATTGTGGTGTAGAGCCGGTCGGCGTGCACCGAGTCAGGGTTGATGTAAATGGAGGAAAAGAGATTGGTCGAACCAAAATTTTGCAAAGTGCGCTGTTCCAGACTCTGGCGGGTAACGCCGCCCGGGCGGAATTCGATGGATGAGGTTATCAGACGCGGGGAAATTTTTTGGTTGCCTATAATTTTACCGCTGATATTACCTTGTGTAAATATTTTTTCTGTTGGCGCGATATCGTTTTTTAACGGATTGTGAACCACCGCATTGATTGGTCCATATTGCAGTTGTTTCGGCAGTTTAAGTTGAAAGAGGAGGCCTGCACGAGTGCCAACAGTGTCAATTTTGATGCGGATACTGTCTTGATGAAAAAAGGCAAAGCCATACTCTTTGAAAAACGAGATGGTGCGATCCCTCTCCTCAATGAGTCGGTCAACAGAAAAAATATCGTTGACGTTCAGCCGTTTTTTTGTGAGATACTCTTTTTTGAGTTCTGCCGGAATCTTTTCAAGTCCCTCATAGGTGACGAAGTCAACCCTTGACGGCTCATTTTCATGGATATTGATGTTGAGGGTTAACTTTTTCCCGCCGTTTTTTCGGGTAATGGTGGTATCGATGCCAGCAAAAAAATAGCCTTTATAGGTATAGAGTTTTTTGATGAGGAAGATGTCTTTTTCAAATTCATCTCCATTGAAGGGTTTGCTGGATCTTCCGAAGAGGCCGAGCCCAAGAAAAGAGCGCGGTTCGGATGTGGAGATGATCAGGCGAAGCTCCTCCTCACTGATCGCCTTATTGCCGCTGAAGTGGATTTTTCCGACATAAGGCGATGCGTCAGCCTCTTTCTTCCCGCCGTCAACAGCACGGCTCTGTGCAGGATATGCACAGAGCAGAAGAAAAACGATAAGAGCGAATGCTTTTGCCAAGCATGAATCCTGTTTTGTTCTATGTTAATGGCTCTTCATCACCGTAGCCAAAGTCTTCGTCGGTCGGGTAGTCAGGCCATACTTCATCAAGGCTTTCATACATATCATCGCTTTCAGGAAGGTCGAGCAGATTGTCGATCACCTGTTGGGGAGCGCCGCTCCTGGTTGCGTAATTGATCAGTTCATCTTTTGTTACAGGCCATGGAGCATCAGCTATATGACGGGCAAGGTCTAAATTCCAGTACATACTACGTTGATTGAGTTTTTCAGGTTACGAGTTATTGCCGCTCGGTTCCGGTAAAGTTTTTTGTGTCGTGATGAACTTGTCCGGATTGTTTTCATCAAAGAAATAAGCGGTTGGGTTGACTTTTACGTTGTCCTTCTGTACTTCATAGTGCAGATGAGGTCCGGTTGATACACCGGTGTTTCCAGAAAGTGCGATGATTTCTCCCCGGGAAACTTTCTGCCCCTGGCGAACAAGAGATTTTGAGAGATGGGCATAGATAGTTGTGAAACCGTATCCATGATTAATGGCGACTTTTTGTCCATACCCTTTGTCATATCCTGAAAATGCGACAATTCCGTCACCTGTCGAATGTACCCTTGTTCCTTCGGAAGCGGCAAAATCAATGCCGGTATGAAAAAGGGTGACATTATAGATCGGGTGCAGCCGACGTCCGAAAGCGCTGGTAATTGAGCCGCTGACGGGTTTAATGTTTGGTATACTGGAAAAAAAGGAGGTTGGATTCTGGTTTTCAACAACTTCTCCTGATTCACCGGAGCTGTTTTTCTGTGACTCTATCTGCAATATTAGCTGCTCAATCATCTTTTCAGTGTTTGCAAGCAGTTTTTCGGTGCTGTTTTCCTGGGCACTGTTTTTGCTCTCAGCAGGCTTATTTCCTTCCGCAAGGAGCGGCGCCGGATTCCAGAATAATGAGGAGATCAGGGTAACCGACAGAACAAGCGCCTTGGCCGGGAGGTGCCCAAAGAGAAAACCTGTCACCTTAGTGCCGTATTCAGATGGAGCCATAAATCGATTGTTCGAAGTCATGGGATATCGGGTATAGTTTGGCTGAACAGGAATGCTGTCAATGGTCAAATATAAATAAACTTTTGTGTATAAGGCAATGATTAGTGGGCTTCCAGCCAGTTTTTTCCAATGCCGGTATCGACCAGTACTGGTACGGTTTTTAGTCCACAAGTTATTGCAGCATCAATCATTGCCTGTTCCACAAGAGTTGAAAGCAGCTCTTTCTCTGCATCAGTGGTTTCAAAGAGCAGTTCGTCATGCACCTGGAGCAGCATGACTGATTTCATGTTTTGATGTCGCATCCTGGTGCTGCAGAGGTTCATGGCACATTTGATGATGTCAGCGGCTGTTCCCTGAATTGGTGTATTCATGGCAGCCCTTTCGGCGGCTTTTTTCAGGTTTGTGTTCCGGCTGCTCAGGTCAGCAAGGTAACGGCGCCTTCCGAGGATGGTTGACACATATCCCGTTTTCCTTCCGGTTTCAATAATATCCTGCAATGATTCGAAGAGTTTGGGATACTTGGATATGTAGGTGTCGATAATTGCTTTGGCCTCTTTTTGCCCGATATTGAGTCTTCGTGCAAGGCCAAAAGGCATAATGCCGTACAGAACTCCGAAATTCACCTCTTTTGCCTTGCGCCGCATATCGCTGGTAATTTCGTCGGTCTCGAAAATCACTTTTGCGGTTGCGGTGTGAATGTCTTCTCCGTTCCGGAATGCATCGAGGAGCTGCGGGTCTTTGGAGATTTCGGCGGCAATTCTCAGCTCGATCTGTGAATAATCGGCCGAGAGCAGCCATTTTTCAGGCGAAGAGGGGATGAATGCCTTACGGATCTCTTTTCCGAGCGCAGAGCGTATGGGAATGTTCTGGAGATTCGGTTTTGATGATGAGAGCCGACCTGTAGCTGTGACAAATTGATTGAACGTGGTGTGGAGTCGGCCTGTCAAGGGGTTGAGCATTTTCGGTAATGCGTCAATATAGGTGCTTTTGAGTTTCTGCAGGCTCCGGTATTCGAGTGTGTCACGTGCAATGGGATAGAGTACAGCAAGCTCTTCAAGTACTTCGACATTGGTTGAGTAGCCCGTTTTTGTCGCTTTTTTTGGTGGAATGCCAAGCACCGTGAAGAGGATATGGGCAAGCTGTTTCGGGGAGTCGATGTTGAAGAGGGAGCCAGCGGCAGCATAAATTTTTTCTGTCAGCAGATCAAGCTCTTTTTTTGCTTTTTCAGAGGCTTTTTCAAGATGCACGGTGTCAATGCAGACTCCCTCATACTCCATTGCGGCAAGAACGGCGACCAGCGGGAATTCAATGTGTTCACAGAGCCAGAGCAGCCCGGTTTCATTTTCCAGTTTTTTGCGGAAGACTTCCTCAAGCTGAAGGGCAAGATCAGCATCCTGACAGGCATAGTTCGAAAGCTTTTCAGGTTCTACCTCAAAAATATGCAGCTTTGTTTTTCCGGTTCCGACCAATTCATCGAAGGTTGTGGTCTGGTATCCAAGATGGAGAGCCGCCAGGTCATCGAGATTGTGCCGCTCATCGGGGTTGAGCACATAGCTCGCAAGCATGGTGTCGAATCCAACAGGAGAGAGCTCTATGCCATATTTTTTCAGCACGAGCATGTCGTATTTGAGGTTCTGGCCGGTTTTTGGCAGTTCGGTATCTTCAAGCAGCGGTTTGAGAAGTTTGAGCGTTGTTTCACGGTGAAGCGTGCTTTTTGCAAAAGAGATGAATCGCGCCGCTCCGGCCTCTTTGCAGATCGAGATGCCGGCCAGTTCAGCTTCAAACGTATCAAGACTGGTGGTTTCAGTATCGACGGCGATACGCCCCGCTCCCTGGAGCGACGTTATCAGCTCATGCAGTTTTTCCTCTGTATCGACACGTGCATAGTCCGCCCCCTCTTGCGGGGAGCGAAGTGCTGGTGGCTGGTTTTCAGAATTCACGGCTGACTCTTCAGGGAGTGGCTCTTTTTCTGAGGGATGGGACGAAAATTCTCCGAAAAGCGCTGATACTCTTGACGCAACCGTTTTAAGACCAAGTTTTTGCAGCAGCGGAAAAAGTTTTTCCGGGTCTGGTAATCCACAGGCAAGTTCTTTCAGGGTAACATCAATCTGCAGGTCGGTGCGTATGGTGACCAGTTCAGTTATCAGGCCGAGCGTCGGCTGAAATTCCTGCAGGCTGTGACGGTTTTTCGGGGAGATGTCGTCGAGATGCGCATAGATATTCTGCAGGGAGCCATATTTGCCAAGCAGGGAGGCTGCGGTTTTAGGGCCAATGCCTTTAGCTCCGGGAATATTGTCTGATGTATCACCGGTGAGGGTCAAAAACTGGGTGAAGAGTTCAGGCGGAACCCCGAATTGTTCGGTGATCTCCTTTTTTCCAAGCAGCTCAAGTTCATTCTGGTTGTTGCCGGGTTTGAGGATCTTCACCCCTTCGTGCACCAGTTGGGCAAGATCCTTGTCGGGGGTGACAATGTAGACCTGACAGGTTTGTGCGAATTGACGCGCAGCGGTGCCGATTAGATCGTCGGCCTCGTATCCCGGGGCTTTGATGAGTGGAATATCGAAGGCTTCAAGGAGCTCGAAGATGGTATCAAGCTGCATGATGAGCTCTTCAGGCGGCGAGGGTCGATTGGCCTTGTAGAGCGGGTAGAGATTGTGGCGGAAGGTCTTTTCTTTGCTGTCAAATACCGCTGCAAGGTAGTGCGGTTTAAAGGTTTCAAAGATTTTCAGCAGCGCAGAGGTAAACCCGTAAATTGCTCCGGTGGGCATTCCCTCCCGGCTTGTCATGCCTGCCCGTTGCAGGGCAAAAAAGGCGCGGTAGACGATGGCCATGCCGTCGAGCAGAAAGAGCGCAGGTTTCCGGGGTGTCGTTGCCGGTTTTTCAGCAGTCGTCTCCATTGCAGCGGGAGAAAAAAAATCGAGCTGTCGATGCTTCATTCTGCAACCACTCCGTAACTTCCGAGGACCTTGACCATGGTGGCAAATTCCCGGAGATGGTTTATGGCGTTGTGGATATTCTGATCGTTCTGGTCTCCGATAAAGTCAACATAAAAGAGGTACTCAAAGGCTTTTTTCCTGAACGGTCTTGATTCGATTTTTGTCAAGTCAATATCACGCAGGGCAAAAGTAGCCAGTGCCTTGAAAAGTGATCCCGGTTCATTGGGGAGCGTGAAGACGATGGAGGTCTTGTGTTGGCGACTCTCCAATGCTGTTTCAAGCGGCAGAGGTGCTGGATTTTTTGCATGGGCAATGCAGAAAAAACGGGTGATGTTCCACTCTTCATCAGCGAGATTTTCCTGCAGGATTTCCAGCCCGTAGAGTTCGGCAGCCCTTTTTGAGGCGATGGCAAGCTTTGTTGCATTCTGGTCGGCAGCGATCATTTTTGCGCTACCGGCTGTATCGTATGCTACTTCAGCCTTGAGATGCTGGTGAGTGGCAAAAAAGTTTCGGCACTGAGCCAATGCCTGTGGGTGTGAGAGTACCTTCCGGGCATCTTTTATTGATGAGCCGGGAATACCGAGCAGGCAGTGCTTTACCTTGACAAAGGTTTCGGCCACAATGATGACCGGATGCTGAAGCAGAAGGTCATAGTTGTGATGAATGCTGCCGCCAAGTGAATTTTCTATAGGGATGACGGCATAATTGACCTCGTGGTTTTCAACGGCAGCAAACACTTCGTCAAATGATTCAAAGGGTTTTGGCTCTCCGATTCTGAGAGCGGCGATTTCACTGTAAGCTCCAGGTTCACCCTGGTAGGCGGTCATTACGTTTGTCATTGTTTTTTCTTGTTGGTAACTTGCACGAATGCCGTCAGATTTGATTTTATTTAAAGAAAATAAATCTATTATCATAGGCAGACGTTTGAAGGGAATAATAAATCACCATTTTTTATTATGTCAGGACACAGTAAATGGGCAACCATTAAGAGGAAAAAGGCGGTAACCGATCAGAAAAGGGGAAGTTTGTTCACCAAACTGGTCAAGGAAATTACCATTGCGGCGAAAATGGGTGGAGGTGATGCTTCGGGCAATCCCCGTCTCCGACTTGCGATTGATACGGCAAGGGACAATTCCATGCCGATGGAGAATATCCAGCGAGCGGTCAAGAAGGGAACCGGGGAGCTGGAGGGGGTAACCTGGGACGAAATTACCTACGAGGGGTATGGCCCTGCCGGGATTGCGCTTATTATCGAGACGGCAACGGATAACCGCAACCGTACCGTGGCCGATATCCGTCACATTATGAGCCGTAACAATGGATCCCTTGGTGAAAGTGGCAGTGTTTCCTGGATGTTCCAGCGTAAAGGCTCGCTTGATGTTCCTCGCTCGGCGGCAGGAGAGGATCAGCTTATGGAACTTCTTCTTGATGCAGGTCTTGAAGATCTTGGCATCGATGATGAAACCTGTTTCACGATCACAACCGATGTGAAGGATCTTGAAAAAGTAAAAAAAGTGCTTGATGAGGCCTCTATCAAGTATGAGAATGCAAAAATTGATCTGGTGCCGGAAAATTATATTGTGCTTGAGGCTGATGATGCCCGCAAAGTGATCAAGCTGATTGATGCGTTTGAAAGCAATGATGATGTGCAGTCGGTCTATTCCAATATGGAGCTCAGCGAGAGTGCAATGAGCAGTTTAAACGAGTAGAGGGGTGGTTGTCCTTGGAGTTGATCCCGGAAGCCGTGTAACCGGTTATGGTGTGGTTTGCCAGGAGGGCGGGGGTTTTGTGGTGCTCGCATCTGGTGTTATCAGGCTGCATCCCCGCAGCACCCATGCCGAACGGATCGGTCAGATATACAGGGAGCTTGAGAGGGTGATTACCGATTTTCGGCCTGGACGCCTCGCTCTTGAGACCGCTTTTTTAAGCAGAAATGTACAATCTGCACTGAAACTGGGTCAGGTGAGGGGAGCCGTTATCGCCCTTGCGATGAACAGGGATCTTCTGCTGCACGAGTATGCTCCCCGTGAGGTTAAGTTGGCTGTGACCGGAAAGGGGGCGGCAAGCAAGGAGCAGGTGGCATTTATGGTTGCAAGGATACTTGCCCTCACGTCGGTTCCCAGGCCCTTTGATGAGACTGATGCTCTGGGTATTGCGCTGTGCGATCTGCTCAGAGGTGAAAGTCGGGACTCTCTCCTGCCACCGACCAAAAGCTGGAAGAGGGGCGGGGGAAACTGGTCGAGCTTTGTCAGTGCATCTCCCGAGATGGTTATACGGTAGTTTTCTGGGTGCTGCGAGGGTGAAGTTGCCCCCGTGTTACGTGTCAGTGATTAAATACTAAATTCAATACTGTGGAAGGTCGTATTTCTCGTACAAACTTTTCCCTTATTTCCCCCTCTTTTCAATCCATCTCCAAAAATGATTATAGTATAACATCTTAGTGCTCACAACCTTCCTCAATACTCCCCAATTCCCTTTTGATTTTTCCCGCCTTTTCCGTAATTTTCCCCTGAATTCGTAAAGTTTTCGTAAAGTTTACAAGGCAAAAGGGAGCTTACATGAGCGTTTCAGTTCGCGAAATTCCACTCAAAGAGGGAGGCTACTCCTTCTCTCTCGACATCTACCACAAAGGCCAAAGGCGGCAACTGAAAACCGAAATTCAAACCGAAAGATCAGAAGGGAGAGAATACAAAAAAGCAAAGCAGCAAGCCGAAGCGAAGGCGGCACAGCTTGCCGCACAACTGAAAATCGACCCATCAGCCGTTTTTCTTGGCAAAGAAAAGCGCGGCAACGATTTTCTTGAATATTTCGAAAAAGTGATGCATGACGAAAAAAACAACGAATCCCTTTACAGAAACGCCCTAAAACACCTTCGCGATTTCAACGGAACAAAGCCGTTACCGATGGGCAACATTTGCCAAACATGGGCAGAGCGGTTCCGGGCCTACATCGACGGCTTGAACCTCAAAGAAACAACAAAACAAAACTACCTGCTTGGCTTAAAGATCATTCTAAAACAGGCGGCCGAAGAAAACCTCATCCCTGACTTCTCGAGAAAAATAAAACAATTTGGCAAAAATGATGTTCCCCTCAAATTCCTGACCATTGAACAGATCAAAACCCTTGAAGCCACACCCTGCAAATACCAGGCAGTAAGAACAGCATTCCTCTTCTCTTGTTTTTCCGGCTTGAGGGTTTCAGATATTGAAGCCCTCAAAGATGGAGACGTCCACCAGGATGGCGACAGAGTAACGATTTGTTTCAAGGCCCAAAAAACCCAGAGATGGGAGCGTTTGACCCTTGGAGCGCAAGCCTTAAAATATCTTGGGCAAGCCAAAGAACTCCACAAAGACAGAGCAGACCATGACAGCCGGGTTTTTGTTCTACCCGGCAAAATATGGGGGGGAAAAATCCTTCGAGCATGGGGCGCGGCGGCAGGCATACCGTTCAACCTTGGCTGGCATTGCGGGCGGCACTCCTTCGCCGTCATGAGCCTTCAAAATGGCGTTGACCTTTACACCCTGAGCAAATTGATGGGCCATGCCACCATATCAGCCACACAAATTTATGCCAAAGTCGTTGACGAAACAAAAACGGCCGCAATGGACAAGCTCCCCAGTTGGTAACAAATCGCTCACATAGCGCCAGATTCCGAAAAGTTTAACGATAAAATGCTTTCACACTGTTAAAAAGATTACCTATCCTACAAAAAAACATTATTTTTTTCAGTGATTTTCCCTCAAAAAACAGCGTCCTCACAAAATCAATGCAAGAACGGTCAAGCTATCCAGAATTTCCGGAAGCCATAAAAAAAGAGGGACGCTTAACAAAGGAAGGAAGTTGGGCAACCAATATGCACTCGGAGAAGCCTCGCGCGTCATTGGCCTTAGCGACTTGGCATTAGCAATCAAAACCGCAGTGCACAGCTACGTCAACCCCTGCCATACTGAAGCATTAAACCCCCTGATATCCTCCCTTAATTGGGGTTACAATGGCAACTACTTTCACTGTTCCGACGCCGAATTCGACCAAATCCAATCCCTGATAGCCGAAAAAGGGGAGCCGCTCCTCTTTGCTCTCCGGGTTGCCTTGACCGATTGGAGAACAGATTTTGAAAAGCATCGAGCTGCCCTCAACCTGCCACACTACACACCAGCCTACATCCGTGAGCAAGTAGACAAATTTAATTTACGCCGTGAACTCGGCATACCTGTTGATCATGAAGGCCAGGAATTTGCGCTCTCCCTTGCCAACCTCCATGCTTTAAACTGGATTACCGAACTCGAAACCACATTTTCAATCGACGATCAACAACCAAAAAAAAATCAACAAACAAACGTCACAAATCAAGAACCACAAGGGGTAGTCATAGGCATTCTGTCCGAAGATGTCTTTTGGATTATTGACGCAATTCGTCAAGCAGGGCGCTCCTACATCAACCACGCACCAAAAAATGAAGAACAACAGCCGCAGTCAGCACCCCCGCCAGCCGCACCGTCGCAAAATCAGCAACGCACACCCGAAAACAGACAAACCCCTGACGAATTCCCTGTTTTTGCAAAAGCATCCGTTCAAGTAGAATATGCCCTGACCAAAATCCTGCCCGATATTGATATCGAAATTTTAAAATTACTCTACTACAACAAACCCGGCAACAAACGATACTACCAAG
>CAJAIK010000058.1 GCA_903939765.1 uncultured Chlorobiaceae bacterium
CTTGAGGACGATGAAGGCCAGCGGTATCTGTCCTTTCAGATCGTCATGAGCGCCGATGACCGCGGTTTCTGCAACATCAGGATGTTCGCAAAGTGCACCCTCAATTGCGCCGGTCGAGAGCCGATGGCCGGCAACATTGATAACGTCATCAGTTCGTGACATGATATTGATGTAACCATCTGCGTCGATAAAGCCGGCATCGCTCGTCTGGTAGTAGCCGGGAAACTCCTTCATGTATGTTTCCACAAAACGGTTGTCGGCTTTCCAGAGCGTCAGCATGGTTCCTGGAGGCAGAGGCTGTTTGATGACAATGTCGCCCATTTGTCCAGCGGGAAGTTGCTCAAGATCCGAGTTGACGACCTGAACGTTATAGCCCGGTACAGCTCTTGATGATGATCCGTACTTGACCGGTCCTGGTTCAATACCCTGGCAGTTTGCAGCAATGGCCCAGCCTGTCTCGGTTTGCCACCAATGGTCAATAACTGGTACATTCAGTTGTTTCTCAGCCCACTTGACGGTATCGGGATCAGCCCGTTCTCCGGCAAGAAAGAGCGTCCGGAATCCGGAGAGGTCGTAGTTCTTGATGTAGTTGCCGTTTGGATCCTCTTTTTTGATGGCACGGAATGCGGTCGGTGCCGTAAAGAGTACTGCGACATTGTACTCGCTGATGATTCGCCAGAAGGTGCCTGGGTCGGGTGTGCCTACGGGTTTGCCTTCAAAAATCAGCGTGGTGCAACCCTGAAGCAGGGGAGCGTAAACAATATAGGAGTGACCGACAACCCAGCCGACATCGCTTGCTGCCCAGAAGACCTCGCCCGGTTCAACGTTATAAACATTTTTCATTGACCATTGCAGTGCAACCATGTGGCCGCCGTGATCGCGAACAATGCCCTTCGGTTGGCCGGTGGTTCCTGAAGTGTAAAGAATATAGAGGGGGTCGGAAGATTCAACGGGGACACATTGTGCTGGTTCGGCGCCGAGAAGAGACTGGTTCCAGGTCAGGTCGCGCTCTTCATTGAGTTCCGCCTTGAGCTGGTCGCGCTGTTTTATGATACAGATTTCAGGTTTAAAGTGGGCCAGCTCGATGGCAAAGTCGAGCAGCCGTTTATAATCAATGATTTTGCTGTGTTCAATACCGCATGATGCTGAAATGATCACCTTCGGTTTGCAATCGTCTATTCTTATGGCAAGCTCATGAGAGGCAAAACCTCCGAACACGACGGAGTGGATGGCTCCGAGTCTTGCACAGGCGAGCATGGCGACAACGGCTTCAGGAATCATCGGCATATAGATGATAACACGATCACCCTTGCGTACCCCTCTTGATTGTAAAGCACCGGCGAAGAGCGCAACAATGTCGCGGAACTGCCGGAAGGTATAGCGTTGTTTGGTGCCTGTTACCGGACTGTCGAAAATAACAGCCAAATCGTTGCCACGTCCTTCATCCACATGGCGATCGAGAGCATTGTAGCAGGTGTTGGTTATTCCTCCTGCAAACCATCGGTAAAAAGGGGGGTTACTTCTATCAAGAACGGTGTTCCATTTCTTGTACCAGTGGAGCTTTTCGGCGGCTTCTCCCCAGAAGGCTTCCGGGTTCTCAATTGATTGTTGATAAACAGTGTTAAAGGACTGCGGCATACGAGTAACCCCCCGGTAAAAAATGAGTTAATAAAATAGAAGGGAGAACGAATTAGTCAAAATCATCAAAAAAAAGAACAGGTTGAGTGATCACGGCAAAACACAAATTGAAACAATCTGGTTATTGTAAGCCAATGTTAACAAAAAATTAACAGTAGACCAATGAACATTTATCGGGGGAGTGGTTTTAGCTCCCTGAAGAGCTCAAAAAACTCTTCAATGGAGAGTGCTTCAGCTCGCAGTTTCAGGGTTTCACTCTTCACGGAATCAAGGTTATAACTCTCTTTGAGATTGTTCAGCAGGGTTTTGCGGCGCTGGTGAAAGGCGGTGCGGACAAACCGCCGGAACCCCTCCGCATCATCTACCGGGTTATTCTTTTTCGGTGTCATCTGCAGAACAGCACTGTCGACTCCCGGTTGCGGTCGAAAGACCTTGCGCCCGACCTTGAAAAGGTAGCTGACATCGCAGAACGCCTGCAATTGGACTGCAAGAATGCCATAATCTTTAGTGCTCGGCTTTGCGACAATTCGCATGGCAACTTCATGCTGCATCATCAGTGTTGCCGAGAGGAGATGGTTTCGATGTTCAAGAAGCTTGAAAAGAATGGGGGTTGTGATGGAGTAGGGTATATTGCCGAGCACCCTGAGTGGTTTTTCATTTGCAAGTGCGGCAAGATCGGTTTCAAGAAAGTCGCCCTCAATCACCTTGAGCTGCGGGTACTCGCAGCGTATGAATTCAGCAAGTTTAGGGTCTTTTTCGACAACGGTAAATACCGGGCAGCATATAACAAGCTCTCTTGTCAGGGCTCCGAACCCCGGACCAATTTCAAGAATGTTTTCTTGAGGGCCCGCTCCCGAAGCAATTACTATTTTTCTTGTGATATTGCGGTCTGTCAGAAAGTTTTGACCTAATTTTTTTTTCACCGCTATTTCAGTATCCTTATATTCAACAACTTTTCTCATGGGGTTTAAAATTTTTTCGGTACCATAGCCAAGCGGAAGTGCTTTTCATAATTTAAGTTATTCTGGAAGTAATGGAAGAAAATAACATCGCGGTTTCGACTGCGCAATATGTTTCGAGGGGAAACAAAGCAACCCGTACGGGGTTTGGTGATGCTTTGCTTGAAATCGGCAGGGAGAACAGTTCTGTTGTCGCCTTGTGTGCTGACTTGACCGGATCGCTGAACATGAATTTGTTTCGCGAAGCTTTCCCTGACCGTTTTATCCAGACAGGGATTGCCGAGGCCAACATGATTTCCATGTCAGCAGGTCTTGCTACCACAGGAAAGATACCTGTTGCAGCAACGTTTGCCGTCTTTGCTACAGGAAGGGTTTATGACCAGATCCGCCAGTCGGTCTGCTATTCGAATCTCAATGTCAAGATCTGTGCGTCACATGCCGGATTGACCCTTGGTGAAGATGGTGCTACCCACCAGATTCTTGAGGATATTGGCCTTATGCGCGGTCTGCCGAGAATGACTGTGGTTGTGCCTGCTGATTACAGCGAAACCGTTCGCGCAACAAAAGCGATTGTGCAACATCAGGGGCCGGTCTATCTCCGTTTTGGAAGGCCCAACGTTCCTGATTTTTCGCTTGATGAGGATGGTTTTGAAATTGGCAAATCGATTGAACTCCATCCTGGCAAGGATGTTACGGTCATTGCCTGCGGCATCATGGTCTGGAAGGCCCTCGAAGCTGCCCGCATACTCGAAAAAGAGGGCGTTGGCGTCAGGGTGATTAACATGCATACCATCAAGCCAATCGATACCCTTGCCATTGTGCGTGCAGCCAATGATACCGGTGCCATCGTGACGGCGGAAGAGCACCAGACGAATAATGGTCTTGGCGATGCAGTGGCCCATGTATGCGCTCTCAATATCCCGGTGCCGATTGAGATGGTTGGAGTTGAAGATCAGTTCGGTGAGTCAGGCAAGGCGGATGAATTGCTGGAAAAATACAAGCTGACAACCGGTGACATACTTGAAAAAATTTACCTCGCCTTGCGCAGAAAAAATTGAAAGGAACTATTTTACAACCTACAGGAGAGAAGAACTGATGGCAATGCCGAACTTGGGTGATATGATGAAACAGATCCAGCAGGCTGGTGAAAAGATGCAGGATGTACAGAAACAGCTTGAAAAGCTTGTGGCTCATGGTGAAGCCGGAGGCGGGATGGTGAAGGTCACGGTCAGCGGCAAGCAGAAGGTGCTCAGCCTGACCATTGATCCCGATATCATGGATGATGCGGAAATGGTTCAGGATCTCGTCCTTGCGGCGGTGAACAATGCGTTGGACGAAGCTGGCCGGCTTGCTCAGGAGGAGATATCCAAAGTGACCGGCGGGATGATAAATCCTGCGGATATGCTCAAAAACCTGAATCTCGGTTTGTAGCTCTGTATGCGATATACTTCGGCCGCTCTTGATGCCCTTATTGATGAATTTGCCAAACTCCCCGGTGTCGGTCGCAAAACCGCCCAGCGTCTGGCCATGTATATTCTGCGTGAGCCAAGAGCTGAGGCGGAAAAGCTTGCCGGAGCCCTGCTTGATGCCAAAGACAAGGTTATCCGGTGTTCAGTCTGCCAGAATATCACCGATATCGGTACCGACCCATGCGCACTTTGCAGCAGCAGGGCGCGTGACCGTTCGGTGATCTGCGTGGTTGAATCCCCCGTTGACATGCTTGCTTTTGAGAAGACGGGCCACTACAAAGGACTTTACCATGTCCTTCACGGTGTCATTTCTCCTCTTGATGGCATAGGGCCTGACGACATCAAGGTTCGTGAACTGCTTCTGCGTCTTTCGGCTTCAGAGAGTACTGCTGTCCGGGAGATTGTTCTTGCTCTGAATCCGACCATTGAGGGTGAAACAACAGCCCTCTATCTCAGCAAACTGCTCAAGCCACTTGGCGTCCAGGTTACAAAAATAGCGAGAGGGATTCCTGTGGGAGCGGAGCTTGAATTTATTGACGAAGCAACCCTTTCACGCGCAATGGAAGGACGTACTGCTGTGTAGTGTTTTTTTTGCCAATCTCCTTTCAATTCCGAAGTATGAGTTCAGAAAAAAAGTCAGTATTGATTCTTGGTGGCGGCCTTGCTGGTTTGACTGCGGCCAAACGGTTGACCGATAAAGTGTTTCAGGTCAAGCTGCTTGAAAAAAGAAAGATTTTCGGCGGCAAGGTTTAGGCATGTAAAGATGAGA
>CAJAIK010000059.1 GCA_903939765.1 uncultured Chlorobiaceae bacterium
CAAAAGGGATTACGACTAGTGTTATTGAGTATTACAGCGTCATCTATGATAGCTTATTATCTACGACCTGACATATCAAAAGGGATTACGACCATATAGGAGCTATAGCCCCCCACATCAACACTACCATTATCTACGACCTGACATATCAAAAGGGATTACGACTTCGGGCTATTTCGAAGGAGGCGCCCTTTTCCGTTTTATTATCTACGACCTGACATATCAAAAGGGATTACGACTTTTTTTCCTGTTTTTTCGTGAGAGAAAATAAATAGAATTATCTACGACCTGACATATCAAAAGGGATTACGACTCTCCATTCCTGGGATCGTCGGTTCTGATTTCAGGTTTCTTATTATCTACGACCTGACATATCAAAAGGGATTACGACAACAATTCGGGACAATGAGCAGGGAATCGGCGCAGGATATTATCTACGACCTGACATATCAAAAGGGATTACGACATAAGTTTCTCATTTTTAATTAAAGAGCCATTTTATTTGTATTATCTACGACCTGACATATCAAAAGGGATTGCAATACGGGGCGAGGGGCTCCCACAAGGGGGCCCCCTACGGATGATCTGGATTGTGATGGTATTGTGAGGAGACGCCATGTCGCGTTCCTACGGAGTATGGTGGGATTTATGGTACATTTCGGCAAAGGTCTCTTCTTTGCCTGGTCGCAGGGAATGATCAGTAACGCTGTATGGACGTCAATTTACCTCTTAAAAGGCACCGGTGCCAGGCTCTCGATTGGCGGGCTGGTTATGAAGCTATTGATCAGTCTCGGGTGTCAAGGCACGTTGCCAATTTTTTACGAAAAGTTATTTTTTGCCATGAACAACAACATTTCACAGCTTTCTCCGCGTGAGGTATGGAGCAATTTTTACCTTTTGACCCGGATTCCCCGCGCTTCCGGCAATGAGGAAAAGATCAGGGAGTTTCTTGCTGATTTCGGGCAAAAGCTTGGGCTGGAGAGCATGGTGGATGAGGCTGGCAATGTTATTATCCGCAAGCCTGCTTCGCCGGGTATGGAAGATCGGCGAGGAGTGATTTTGCAGAGCCATCTTGATATGGTGCCGCAAAAGAACCTTGGCACGCTGCATGATTTTGCAACAGATCCGATTGAAACCATTCTGGATGGTGAGTGGGTGCGTGCCAATGGTACAACCCTTGGTGCCGACAACGGTATGGGTGTTGCTGCGGCAATGTCTGTGCTCGAGTCGCGGGAGTTGCAGCATGGCCCTCTCGAAGCGCTTTTTACCAGCAATGAGGAGAGCGGTATGACGGGCGCCTTCGGCCTCAAACCTGGCCTGCTCAGGGGAGATATTCTTTTGAACCTTGATACGGAAGATGAGGGGGAGCTTTGTATTGGATGTGCCGGTGGCAGTAACGGGAGGGTGAGCTTTGCCTGTCGCGAAGAGGCGCTGCAGGGTGAGTGGAAGGGATTCATGATCAGTGTGACCGGCTTGAAGGGTGGCCACAGTGGTGTGGATATTCATCTGGGCCGTGGCAATGCCAACAAGATCATGAACCGTATCCTCTATCATGGATATGCTCACTACGGATTGCGTCTCGCCTCCATTGACGGGGGGAGCCTCCGCAACGCTATTCCGCGTGAATCGTTTGCCCATGTGGCTCTTCCGGCGTCGATGGTGCAGGAGTTTCTTGGCAGCTTTGCAAGCATCACCTCCACCATCAAAGAGGAACTCCTGGCAGTTGAGCCAACCCTGATTATCGAGGCGGTTCCAGCATCTCTGCCGGAGTCGGTGCTTGAAAAGAGTGTTGTTGTGCGGCTCCTCAGTGCGCTCTACGGCTGCCCGAACGGGGTGGTGCGCATGAGCAGCGAGATGGCGGGTCTGGTTGAAACCTCCAATAATCTTGCCATGGTGCAATCCGGTCATGGCAAGGTCACCATTGAGATGTTGCTCCGCAGTTCGGTTGATTCTGCCAAAGAGGATCTTGAGGTGATGATCAAAAGTCTCTTTGACCTGGCCGGGGCCGATACGCTTTTTGATGGTCGCTATCCCGGCTGGAAGCCAGACCCCGCATCTTCAATTCTGAAAATCATGCAGGATGTTTATCTCAAAAAATTCGGCAAAATTGCAAAAACCAGCGCGGTTCATGCCGGTCTCGAATGCGGAATTCTTGGCAGCACCTATCCTGACTTGGAGATGATCTCTTTTGGCCCGACCATTCGTTTTCCCCACTCTCCGGATGAAAAGGTGTGGATTCCCTCCGTCCGGAAATTCTGGGAGTTTCTTGTTGAAACACTTTGCAGCATACCCGTCAAATAAGTGGTTGGGATTTTGTTGATGATCGCCAGTCGGTGAAGTGATGCAGGAAGAGGATAACCGTTTTTCAGCCATTCTTTTGGATTATACTGATATTGCGTAACTTTTGTTTTTGGTTTTGTGTGGTTTGGTGAGGCAACTTTTAAACAATTGAGACCATGATGCAGACCAGTGAAAAGGGGCTTGATCTTATCCGCAAGCATGAGGGGTTGGTGCTTTCGGCTTATCTCTGCCCTGGAAAAAAGCTTACAATCGGTTATGGCCATACTGGCCCGGATGTAAAATCGGGCCAGAAAATTGACGTTGAAGAGGCAAATGCACTGCTTCAAAAAGATGTTCAGCGTTTTGAGCATGCGGTCAATGAACTGGTGACGGCGCCAATGACACAGGGAATGTTTGATGCGCTGATCAGTTTTTCTTTTAATCTCGGGGCAGGCTCATTGAAGGGATCGACCTTGCTGAAAAAGCTTAATGCTGATGATAGGGCGGCGGCGGCGAATGAGTTTTTGAAGTGGAACAAGGCGAATGGGAAGGTGCTTGCTGGCTTGACAAAACGGCGTGAGTGTGAGCGCGAACTCTTTTTGGCCTGAGCGGTCGGCCTCCCGGGATATGGCCGATAAAATCACTTCTTCGAAGCAAAAAAATTGTCAATTATCCATTGCCGGATACCTCCGTGAGGTTATATTGTCGGCTGTGTCAATGAAAAACTGACCATAAAAATTGCTTCCCTTTGAAAGGGTAACTCTTTTATAAAAAAAGGGTTGCTTCTTCAGTTCCATTTTTGACTCCGGAGAGTTTCCATGAAAATATCCCGTTTGTTCACCAGTGCCGGTGAAAATGTTTTTGACCGTTTCGACTATGTCTTCCGCAGCTCTGTTTTGAGGAATCCTGACGGTTCGAAGGTCTTTGAAATGAACAATGTGGAGGTGCCGAAGCAGTGGTCGCAGGTGGCGTCCGATATTCTGGCCCAGAAATATTTTCGCAAAACCGGCATTCCCCTTTATGATGAAAAGGGAGTTGCTCTGACCGACAGCGAGGGCAATCCGGTAACCGGTAGTGAGCATTCGATCCGCCAGGTTGTGCATCGTATGGCGGGTTGCTGGAGAGATTGGGGTGAAAAGAACCGTTATTTCGATACGCCGGATGATGCTGCGGCCTTTTATGATGAGGTGGCGTTCATGATTCTCAAGCAGATGGCCGCTCCCAACTCGCCTCAGTGGTTCAATACAGGACTTAATTTTGCCTACGGTACGACCGGCCCGGCCCAGGGTCATTTTTATGTTGATCCCGAGAGTGGTGAGGTAAAGGAGTCGGAGGATGCCTACGGGCGCCCCCAGGCCCATGCCTGTTTTATCCAGTCGGTCAGTGACGATCTGGTCAATGAGGGGGGGATTTTTGATCTGGCGATTCGTGAGGCGCGGGTTTTCAAGTTTGGCAGTGGTTCGGGCACCAACTACTCCAATCTCCGTTCGGGTGGGGAGAAGCTGAGCGGCGGCGGAAGTTCGTCGGGCCTGATGAGTTTTTTGAAGATATTTGATTCGGCAGCGGGCGCCATCAAGTCGGGCGGAACAACACGCCGTGCCGCCAAGATGGTCATTGTAGATATTGACCATCCTGATGTTGAAAAATTTATTGAGTGGAAGGCGAAGGAGGAAGACAAGGTGGCTTCGCTGGTGGCCGGTTCGAGAATCTGTTCCCGTTTTCTCCAGGCAATTGTTGAAGAGGCGCTTGCCAATGGCGCTGACCGCAAGGCGAACCCCCGTTTGCACCGCCTGATACAGAATGCGCTCAGCCGTGCCGTGCCGATGAGCTATATCCTCCGTGTACTTGCTCTTGTTGAGCAGGGGTATACTTCGCTTGATTTTGAAGAGTATAATTCCAACTACGAGTCGGAAGCCTATCAGACCGTTGGCGGGCAGAATTCGAACAATACTGTCCGGATGACCAACAAGTTTATGAAGGCGGTCGAAAATAACGATGTATGGGAACTCCGTGAGCGGACAACCGGCAAGACCGCAAGGGTGGTCAAGGCGCGCGATTTGTGGGAGAAAATTTTGCTCAGCGCATGGAAGTGTGCCGATCCTGGTTTGCAGTTCGATACCACCATCAACGAGTGGCACACCTGCCCGAAGAGCGGACGCATCAACGCGAGCAACCCCTGTTCGGAATATATGTTCCTCGACGATACCGCCTGCAATCTGGCGAGCTTGAACCTGATCCATTTTATCGATGAGGCTTCCGGCAAGATGAAGGTCAGGGAGTTGCAGCACGCGTCGAGCCTCTGGACCATTGTGCTTGAAATTTCAGTGCTGATGGCCCACTTTCCGTCAAAGGAGATTGCCCGGCTCAGTTACGAGTTCAGAACCCTCGGTCTCGGTTTTGCCAATCTTGGAACGGTGCTGATGGTTTTCGGTATTCCCTACGATTCACCCAGGGCGCTTGCCCTCGCCGGAGCCATTTCAGCGGTGATGACCGGTCAGGCTTATGTAACTTCGGCTGAGATGGCCCGTGATCTTGGTACCTTTTCCGGCCATGAGGCAAACCGTGAGGAGATGCTCCGTGTTATCCGCAACCATCGTCGGGCGGCAAAGAACAGGTCGGAAGAGGAGTACGAGCGCTTGTCGGTCAAGCCGCGCGGCATTGATTCGGAGTATTGCCCCGGTGAACTTTTTGAAGCGGCAGGGCATGTGTGGGATGAGGCGCTGGAGAGGGGAACGGAGTACGGGTTCCGCAATGCCCAGGTGAGTGTTATTGCTCCGACCGGCACCATTGGCTTGGTGATGGATTGCGATACCACCGGTATTGAGCCGGAGTTTGCCATTGTCAAGTTCAAGAAACTGGCGGGCGGAGGCTATTTCAAGATTGTCAACCAGTCGGTGCACAAAGCCCTTGAACGACTCGGTTACAGTAGTGCGCAGATTGATGATATTGAGCACTACTGCAAAGGTCACGGCACTCTTGCCGGTTCTCCCTCAATCAACCGGCAGTGGCTCAAAAGCCGTGGATTCACGGACGACAGGATTGAAGTCGTTGAGTCGCAGCTTGAAGCGGTCTTCGATATCCGGTTTGCCTTTAACAAGTGGATTCTTGGCGAAGATTTCTGTGCCGCGCTCGGCTTTACCGATGAGCAGCTCAGCGATCCCGATTTTGATATGCTGCAGGCACTTGGCGCAACGGCGCAGGATGCCGAACTGGCCAATGACTATGTCTGCGGTACCATGACCATCGAGGGAGCGCCTCATCTGAAGCTTGAGCATCTGCCGGTTTTTGATTGCGCCAGCCGTTGCGGTCGCAAAGGGCTCCGCTATATCGGCCACATGGCCCATGTGCGCATGATGTCTTCCGTACAGCCCTTCATTTCCGGAGCAATCTCCAAAACGGTCAATATGCCGGGTTCTGCCACCACCGTCGAAATTGGTGAAGTGTTTCAGGCGGCATGGCTGCAGATGGTCAAGGCGATCACCGTCTACCGGGACGGCTCAAAGCTCTCCCAGCCGCTCAATATTTCAAGCTTTCAGGATCTTGATGAGGTCATCATGCTTGGAACAGAGGAGAGTCTTGATGAAACCAAGGGGCCGCGGGAGGTTCAGGAGCGCATTGTTGAGCGGGTCTACCACCGTTCCGAGCGCAGGATGCTGCCGAAACGGCGGAAGGGCTATATCCGCGAAGCCCACGTAGGTGGCCACAAGGTCTTTCTCCGGACAGGGGAGTATGATGACGGCTCTCTTGGCGAAGTCTTTATCGACATGTACAAGGAGGGCGCCTCATTCAAGGGATTGCTGAACTGTTTTGCTGTGCTCGCCTCAAAGGCGCTGCAATATGGTATGCCGCTCGAAGAGCTGGTCGACAGTTTCACCTTTACCCGCTTTGAGCCTGCCGGCGCGGTTCAGGGGCACAATGTCATCAAGAATTCCACCTCCATTCTTGACTATGTTTTCCGCTCAATCGGTTATGACTATCTTGGTCGCAAGGATTTTGTGCATGTCAAGGCCGTTGACGAAGTGGTCGAAAGCAATGGCGAGAACGGCCATGCAGAGGTTGCCGAGCCCTCACTCTCCCTGCATGTCGAGCCGGAGCGCTCCGCAACCCGCAAAAGCCAGGTTTACCAGGCCAAAGTTCAGGGTTATACCGGTGAGCAGTGCGAAAATTGCGGCTCCATGCGCGTCAAACAGAACGGAACCTGCAAGGTGTGCGACGATTGCGGCATGACCACGGGGTGCTCGTAAAGCCACCGGAAAATCGCAGGAGGGTTCTTTAATCACGAAAAGAGAGACCCGGATTCTGTTGAAACCGGGTCTGTGCTCACCATACTACACGTGATAAACGTATTGCCCGCCGCTGAACGGAACAAGGTTGATGGCGGTGTCAGCCGGGTTTTTGTTGTTGAGCCACTTCAAACAACTGTTGTCACCCTCAAGCCACGTTTCGCGTGTACCTGTAAATCCTGAATTGGCGGGATAGGTGCCGATAAAGCGTTTGAAAAGCTCTGCGGTAAAATCACTCTCCAGACCGACCGGTTTGTATTTATCCGTATTCGGACAGCGTTTGCACGACGAACTGCTGTCGGCCGCAGAGCAGAGCGGGTTTGGTGCAGTCAGGTATCCGCAATGGCTGCCTTTTTCAACATTGGCGACAACCGCCCATGAACTGCTTTCTGCAGGAGCCATCTGGCTGTACTCGCTGACAACCGAAGAGTCGCTCGACCATGCCGGTGGCTGCGATGCATCAAGGCAGGCACAATCGCACTGGCCGATAATCATCAGGTTTGGTATTGGTATACTCGCCAGTTTTTTCCGGTAGGGTTCCATGCCGCAAAAAAGCGGATTTTTCATATCTACGGGCGAGAGTTGGACAAGGCCGACGGGTTTGGCCCGCTCCTCTTCTCCCCAGGTCGAAAGCTTATCGGTAAAGCTTGGAAAGGCCATCCGGTCGTAAACAATGGGGTCAAACCTCTGGTTTGTCTCTTCTCCGATCGCCGTGAGGTTGTCAAATCCGGTTGCAGCCACCTGTGCATGCGCGCCTCCGACCGAGTGGCCGGCAAAAATGACATTGTTGGAGTTCATGAACTGAAACTGGTCTGATCGGCTTTTATTGTAGAAGGAGCTGCTTGCGCCGAAACGGATAAGATAGGAGGCCGCCAGGAACGCCTCCTGGCCTACTCTCGGATTGCCGCCGAAATCAGTCGTGGGAGTGAATTCGGTTTGCCTGTGCGTCGAGGTCACGAAAGCCATTGCCCAGTTCTGTTCTATAATTGCAGAGGTGTAGTTGTAGTAAAAGGAGGGGTAGTTGTCAAACAGCGGAGGGTGCGTGTTGCTGAAAAGGCTTGCAAGCAGTCGTTTCGGAAGATAGAGGAGATCGGTACCGATCATGAAGCCGTGATTGAACATAACCAGACCATTTGCCTGCCGATCTTGCGGATAATAGACATCTATCGCTATTTCCGTGAAAAAGAGATCTTGAGGAGCATACTGCATCCAGTAGTACACCCGTTTAAAACAGTAGTCATTAATGAGGATTGGCTCCATGATGAGTGGGTTATGTGTTGATAAAAGTCCTTGCGTTGAGGATAGCAACGTATGCTTCGCATACGCTGAATAATACATGTTGTGATGGGTAACTCAACAAAACATCAGGATGCTTTGGCTTTTATTTACCGGCAGCGAGTTTGTGACCGAGTTTATGCGCCTTATGGATGGTTCCTTTGCTCAGCTCCTGATGCTGTTGTTGTGCTGCAAGCCCGATAAAGAGCGTTCCCACCGTTTCAGCGCCAAGCATCGTTGCGGCAGATTTAAGCCGCTTTGTCACATCTCCGGTTAACCTTGCAAGAAAGCCTGGTGCAGCGGAAGAGGCCACGAGTACCGCCCGTTTTGATTTTCCCCGGCGTCGGGCTTTGGGCGCGGGCGCTCCCCAAGGCCAGTATGCTGTGCAGACAAGACGTTCAATAAAGGTTTTCATCAGAGCGGTGACCGTCCCGGCATTCATCGGTGAAGCAAGAACAAGGGCATCGGCCCGCTCAACCTCCTGCAAGAGTTCAGCCATATCATCATCAAGGATGCAGACTCCGTAGTTCTCCCCGGCAACCTGGGTGCAACTGCGGCAGTTGGTGCAGAATACCAGACGCTTGTCGAGCAGGGTGATTTTTCGGGTTACAGCACCCTTCTCTTTTGCAGAGGTAAGTATTTCATCGACCGCCCGTTCAATAACGCCCTCTTTGCGGTAACTGCCGACAATCGCAAGGATGTTCACTGGAGTATTCATTGTCGTGTTGTGGAGTTGTTTTTGACGTGCTGTTTTTTTTGGCTTTGGCTAAAATGTGATAGCGTCACCACGTTCAAGATACAGTTTTTTGCTCTCTCCACGAAAAGGGAGCGAGTTCAGACTGGAAAATTGAAATGACGGGTGAGGCTGAACAAGAGTTGGCTCGGATCGATCAGCCTGCCGCAAAGAGGATTATCCCGCACAGGTTGCCGATTCAATTTTTGAAGGGGTACGACTAAGGGAAAAGGCGTTTGTCTGAACGGAAAGAGTCGTTTTGCAGATGTGTTTTTACTTGCTGAAATTGTTTATTATACTTCGAAAAGTAGATGCGTTACAAGGCGAGTACTGTTGAAGAGTGTTGGCAGCCGATACCCTGAACGGATATCACATAGACGGGTAGTTCGTTATGAATTTTGGCATTCGTGCACCGAGCCACTGAGATACAGATTGCAAGTACCCTATGATTGATCATTCGGATATCATAAGCTCTGTACAGAAGAGTGCTGCAAAAAGGATTGTCTATCTTCCACATGCTGTCCGACAAATGTCCCGACCAGACAGGATGATTTTGGTTCCAGAGGTCAGAAATGTGGTTGAGCGCGGGGAATTGGTCGAAGATTATCCTGAAGATGTGCGTGGACATAGTTGCCTTATTCTGGGCTATAAACCGGATGAAACTCCAATTCATGTAGTTTGCTCACCGAAGGACGATTATCTGGCTGTTATCACTGCGTATATTCCTAACATTGAAGAGTGGGAGTACGATTACAAACGAAGGAGGAGACGATGAACTGCATTTATTGTAGCGGGAATATGGAGCGGGGGATTGCACCCTTCCATACCGACAGGAAAGGCTATCACATCACTTTAGACAGAATTCCTGCATGGGTATGTACCCAGTGTGGTGAAGTCTATTTTGATGAACCCGAAGTTGAAGCTATTCAAGAAGTTCTGCGCACCCTGGATCAGCGGACTGAAAAGCTGGCGAAATCCGCTTGATATTGTTCTCTCCTGCAGAGATCAGTAACAAATCGCTCAGGGGAACACGCAATCACGTTTTATGGGAGTGGGTTGCGCATTGATGCGAGTGTGCTATGCAACCGGCAAAAAATACTCTCGCTTCACAAGGCAAGAATGGCGATGGGTTTATGGGGCAAAAACAAACACTACCCGTGGAAAAATATGCAGAAACAGCATCTTGTGTCAACGGGCATTGCTTGCGGTCTGAGTGAATCGGTATGTGTCGACATTATCGATGATATGATCTGGAAAACGCCAGACGTTATCGACCGGGTCAACAGCCAATTGCCTGCCGGATTTCCCGCACAGGTTGCCGATGCAATTTTTGAAGGCGTAAGACTCAAGGCAAAGGCGATTGTCCGAAAAGAACAGGGGATGTCGCTTTGGTCTGTTTCGGGTAGATGAGTTTTTATGGCCTGAAATTGTTTGTTATACTTCGAAAAGCAGTTATTTCGACACAGCAAGTACTGTTCAAAAGTGTTCGGTAAAATTATAAAGAAAGCTGATGTGGACAACCTCTTTAAAGGTGCCAAATATTTTAACAAATTGAGGGTAATATGACTCAAGTGGAGCTAATAGAACAACATATTGCGGAATTGGATGACGATTCTTTTTCAAAACTCCGTGAATGGTTTATCAAATTCGAGCATGCACGTTGGGATAAACAACTGGAAGACGACTCCAATGCAGGAAAGCTTGATTTCCTTATCAATGCGGCGCTTGCCGAACATGAAGCAGGACTGGCGAGAGACCTTTGAAACACAAAACGGCTTCCAGCTTCTGGACATGCTATGAACGCCTTCCTGTGGAGATTCGTAGTCTCGCCAGGAAGAACTTTCAAATGATAAAAGCAGATCACTCCCACCCTTTTTTGCAATTCAAGAAAGTGGGCAAAGTCTGGTCTGCTTGTGTCGGCTCTCATTATCGCGCAGTCGCCACGTCGATTGATGGTGGTTTTCTTTGGGTTTGGATTGGCGCTCACTCCGACTATGACAAGTTGCTTGCCTGACATCGCGTTATGCCGATTTCCAGGAGAAAGGGACTGTGGACTCAATTCCTGATTGGACCATCTTGGCAGGTGAACAGCCGCCGAACAAACATAAGCTGGTGGTTGAATGAATCGAGTTGCATCATGAAGGCAGTTAAACTCTCCCCAGCGCCTCAACCAGCCACTTAAACCCGATCTTTTCCTGCTCCAGCCGGATGTGATGGCCCAGCTCATTTCGTCGTAACTGATCGTAAAGTGCACTTTCTTCAGCGGTCAGTCGCATAAGTGCACCGGTTTCGGGAGATGGTTCAACGCCCCAGAGCGCTTGATGCTCCATCAGCGTCTCCTGATTCATCAACAGGGAGGTTGCATGGGGAAAGAATCCGCGCAACTGGTTGAGGATGGCGAAGCCGTGCGAGTCGATGTCGCCCCAGTAGAGGATAACGCGGTAACGCATCCACTCAACTGAAGCCAGATTCTCGAACCCATAGCCGGCACCGAAAATTACCATGGCCTCTGGCACCTCGGGGAAGGCCAGAAAGTTGATTTCGTTTTCGGTGATGAAGAGCGTTGTAACAGGCAGTTTCAGCCGGGCAAAGGTCTCCTGAGTCACCGTGATATCCTGAGCGCTCTGTGTTGGCAGCAGCGCCAGTGTCGGGTCAAGGATACGAAAGCGCACCCGCAGGGGTTTGTCCTGATAGCCATAACGGCGGCAGAACCCGATGGCTCCGGTGGCTGTTGCGTCAATCTCTTCCGGTGGCAGGACAAGGTCGAAGAGCTCCCCAAGCACGCCCCGGTGCCCTTCGATGAATTTGCTGTGTACGCCGGGCAGGTCGATCTGGCGGAGGTAGATGCC
>CAJAIK010000060.1 GCA_903939765.1 uncultured Chlorobiaceae bacterium
TCGACTGCATTGAGACGACTCATGTAAAGACTGTCATGGGCAACTACCGCTGGTCTACTGAATCAGTAGCCAGAGATCGGCTGTTCCTGGAATATCTGGGAGTGCCTCCCTAATAGTGTGCGCTTTATCCGACTTTCAGGTTATACAATGACAAGCCAGTCCAGCCAATAATGCATGATGAAACAGTCAACAAATCCAGAAAACAAGGAATCCGGTAGAAGGGGTGACATTATCATGTGGCAAGCCGGAAATACCAGCCCTGAACTTGAAGTTCACCTTGAAAAGGAAAGCATCAGGCTAAATCAAGGGGGTAGCTATCTGTTCTTTTGATTGAGGGACGAAATGTGATCACAAAACATCTGCCCGGTACATCTTCAAAGAAGGAAAGCTTGAATAGGTGATCAGTATGTGCAAAATTTGCTCATACTGCGCACGATAGGAATAAACGGGTTGCTCAGCACATGCGAAACAAAAAGAATAGCAGACAGCTCGCTTATTGCCATGACATGACGATAAATCTCATCAGTCAATAAAATGGGCACAACAGGCGATTATAGTACAGGGCGTATTCTTGAAAACATCAGAAAGGCATTGCATGTTTTCGACAGTACAGAGGGATCACTCTCCAATAACGAGCAGGCTCTGCGGATACAGGAAAAAATTCAGGAGTTTGAAGCAAGGATTCTCTCTTTTCCTGAAGCCTCCGTCTATATCCGAAAAGCTTCAATAATCGCTCTGGGTGAGCGTGTCTGCCGAGCTCTCCATCCCGGATCAGTATCGACGGATTCGGTTTTTCTCGATGAACTCGCCGAAGCAATGATTAGTTCAGGACAAGCCAGACTTGCATCAATCGAAGATGCAGAACAAAACCTGAAAAAACATTCCAGCCGTCCTCTTATTATCTCAATGGTTTCTGGTAGATATCAGGAAATATGCGCTTCCTATCCACCGGATTGTGTGTACTGGAGAGCTAAAAAAAGAGGATTGCACTGTTTGAAACACAAAAACAGCTGAACACCAATAAAAATAATTTGTCCCGACTCATCTGACCGGAATCAATAGATTTACTTTCCTTCAGCTTGAAAATGAATTCCGTGTAACAATGGTGTAACAAAAACAGCAAACCTGAACATATTTCCTGTCAAGGTAGCGCTTCTCGTAAACATGGCCGTATAAGATTATTCCGAACAACGCATTAACCGCGTATTTCAAAACAGCTGTTAATTCTCGCGTCGCATATACGTCGCAAAACCGGTATAAACGGCGTTAATTTCGACAGCTTTCGCGTATTTTGAGTGTGTTTAGAGCAAAGAGGAAAAGCCTGTAAGTTATTTACTTACAGGCTTTTATGGTTGTGGACGATAGAAGATTCGAACTTCTGACCTCTACAGTGTCAATGTAGCGCTCTAACCAACTGAGCTAATCGTCCTCTCTGAAAGGCTGTTAATATAGCCTTTCATTCATGAAATGCAAAGCTTATGATGCCTTGTCATGCACTTTTTTTCTTTTTGCGTTCACCGGTAAAATATTCCGGTTCCGCCTTGTTCTCGATGGTGTCGGCGGTGATGACACATTTATGGGTGCTTTTCATCGAAGGGATCTCGAACATGATGTCGATCATCACGTTTTCGAGCACTGAACGCAGGGCACGCGCCCCTGTTCCCCGCTCAATGGCAATTTTGACCACCTTGTCGAGCGCCTCTTCGGTAAACTCAAGTTCAACGCCGTCCATTTCAAAGAGCTTCTTGTACTGCTTGGTAATGGCATTTTTTGGCTCAACGAGGATGTTGCGCAGCGCAGCTTCATCAAGCATTTCAAGGGTTGAAATGACGGGGAGCCGACCGATGAATTCGGGGATAAGGCCGTATTCGTGCAAATCGTCCTGCATGACGAGCTTGAGGATTTCCGGGTCGTAGCCGATATGTGTGGTCTTGACCTTTGCACCAAAGCCCATGGAGGATTTTGAGACCCTTTTGGCGATGAGCTTGTCGAGCCCTTCGAAGGCACCTCCGCAAATAAAGAGGATGTTCTTGGTGTTGACGTTGATGAGTTGCTGTTCCGGGTGTTTACGCCCTCCCTTTGGCGGAACGCCGACAACAGCGCCTTCAAGAATCTTGAGCAGCGCCTGCTGCACTCCCTCGCCCGAGACGTCACGGGTGATGGAGACGTTGGCCGATTTGCGGGCAATTTTATCGATTTCGTCCACATAGATGATGCCGCGCTCTGCCCGTTCGAGGTTGAAGTCGGAGGCGTGGAGCAGACGGGCAAGAATGGTTTCGACATCGTCGCCCACGTAGCCGGCTTCGGTGAGCGAGGTGGCGTCAACGATGGAAAAGGGTACTTCGAGCAGGTTGGCCAGCGTCTGGGCAAGGAGAGTTTTTCCTGTGCCGGTGGGGCCGATGAGGAGGATATTGCTTTTTTCGATGACCACCTCATCACCCTCCAGTTTCTGCTCCTGCGAGTCAATCCTCTTGTAGTGGTTATAGACCGCGACGGCCAGCGACTTTTTGGCTCTCTCCTGGCCGACTACATACTGGTCGAGCGAATCCATGATCGCTTTGGGGCTTGCAAGCCGGGGCTGAAAGGGCTTCTCCACAACCCGTTCAACCGGAGCAGCGGGTGCACCAACCTCTTTGCGCAGAATATCGAAGGATGTTTTGATACAGCGATCGCATATAAAGGCTTTCGGGCCGGCAATCATGCTGTTGACCTCATTGGCACTTCTGCCGCAAAACGAGCAGAAAACCTGGTCTGTCGTGTCATTGCCGCCTTTTATTTTACCTCTTCCCGGTTCTCGTTCTCTCGTCATGAAACAATCACACTTTCCGTCAAGTTAATAAGCTGATACCTCTCTAAAATCCCATTTTTGCCAAACTTTCCAGCAGGAGCTGCAAGGTCAGGCTCAGTTTGGGATGACCCTCTTCAAAATGGCTGAGGGCCTCTTTCATACGTTCTACAAGGGATTCGTCCTCTTTGGCTGTCCCTGTTTTTTCGTCAAGCAGGCGCTGCATATCCGCCCTGAGGTTCGACAGCACGCCTTCAGTGGTTGTATCGACGGAGTCTACCTGTTCAAGCTCCTGATGAAGCTGCAGAAGAAGATCCCTGAGTTTTTGCTGTTCCATGTTGCGTCTCCCTCGTTAAATAAAGTTCAGGGCAAATTTGTGCCACCCATCAAAAACCGGTCACATTCACGTGCGGCAGCTCTGCCCTCATGGATGGCCCAGACTACAAGGCTCTGACCACGGCGGGCGTCACCCGCAGCAAAGATTCCATCGCGGTTGGTCCTATAATTTTTTTCTGTTGCCTTGATGTTGGAGCGCTCATCCTGAACAACCTGCAGTTGCTGTAAAAGGTGCTCCTCGGGGCCGATAAAGCCCATGGCGAGCAGCACCAGATCGGCAGGAATGATCTCTTCTGTGCCGGGAACCGGTCGGGGCATAAAGCGTCCCTCCTCTTTCACCCACTCCACCTTGGAGACCTCAACGGCCTGCACGGCACCGGTGTCGGCAGCAAGAAATTTCTTGGTCATCATGGAGTATTGACGCGGATCCTCTCCCTGCACAGCATCCGCCTCTTCCTGCCCATAGTCGACCTTGAAGGTTTTTGGCCATTCTGGCCAGGGGTTGTTGAGCTGGCGATCGAGGGGTGGTTTTGGCATGATTTCGAGCTGCAGCACACTCTTGCACCCCTGGCGCAATGAGGTTGCAACACAGTCAGTACCGGTATCACCGCCACCAATGACGACCACATGTTTGCCTTCGGCCGTAAGGAGCGGTGCACTCTGGTCGAGCAGGGCTTTGGTGCCTGAACGCAAAAAGTCCATGGCAAAGTGGATGCCAGCAAACTTGCGTCCCTCGGCATCAAGGTCGCGGGGCTTTGTGGCGCCTGTACAGAGTACAACAGCATCAAACTCTTCAAGGAGCTTGTCTGCCGGATAGTCGCGGCCAACCTCGGTGCTCTCCACAAAGGTAACGCCTTCGCTCTTCATCAAATTGATACGGCGCTCAACCACAAGCTTTTTGTCGAGCTTCATGTTGGGTATGCCGTACATCATCAGTCCGCCAAAACGGTCGTCCCGCTCAAAAACGGTGACGCTGTGGCCAGCCTTGTTGAGCTGGTCAGCGCAGGCAAGTCCCGAAGGGCCGGAGCCCACAACGACCACCCGTTTTCCGGTTCTGTTGTTGATTATTTTTGGTTCTACCCACCCTTCGGCAAAGGCGTGCTCAATAATGGAGCACTCAATATTTTTGATGGTGACCGGAGGTTCTATGAGACCAAGCACACAGGAGCCTTCGCAGGGAGCGGGGCAAACCCTTCCCGTAAATTCCGGAAAGTTGTTGGTTTTTACCAGCCGGTCGTAGGCTTGGTGCCAGAATCCGTTGTAGACATAGTCATTCCACTCGGGCACAAGATTGTGAATCGGGCAGCCACTCGTCATGCCGCTCAGCATGAATCCGGTGTGGCAGTAGGGTGTGCCGCAATCCATGCAGCGGGCACCCTGCTTCTGCAGCTCCGTGGCCTCCATCTCCTCGTGAAACTCCTGCCAATCTTTTATCCTCTCCAGAGGCGCCCTGTCGGTGGGCAATGCTCTCTGGAACTCCATGAAACCTTTAACTTTACCCATATCAATGATTTAATCTTTTTCTAACCAGGCTCTACCACCACGCGAAAGTCTTAATTCCCTGAAACTCGTGCCGGGTCATGAATATTTTTATGAAAGGCGGCCATCACCGCTTCATCTCCACTCAGCCCTGCGGCCTCAACCTCTTTCATCGCTTCAAGCGCACGACGGTAATCCTGCGGCATCACTTTAACAAAACGCTGGCGAAGGGCGTTCGGGTCATCAAGAATTGCCTGGCCAAGGTCGCTTCCGGTGTACTCAACATGCCGCTCAATCAGTGACTGAACCGCTGCGAGTTCCAGCACGTCATCAACCGGCGAGAGATCGACCATTTCGCGGTTGCAGTTGCTGGCAAAGGTGCCATCCGCATCATAGATGTATGCAATACCACCCGACATACCAGCGGCAAAGTTCCTGCCTGTTTTGCCGAGAATGACCACGGTACCGCCGGTCATGTATTCGCAGCCATGATCGCCAATTGCCTCTACCACGGCGGTCACACCGCTGTTGCGGACACAGAAGCGCTCTCCGGCCATGCCTCGGATAAAGGCCTCTCCGGAGGTTGCGCCGTAAAAGCCGACGTTACCGATGATGATATTCTCTGAGGGAAGGAACGAGGAGCCCCCGGACTGATAAACGATAATCCGTCCACCGGAGAGCCCCTTGCCAACATAGTCGTTGGCATCGCCCTCAAGCTCAAGGGTCATACCGTTGGGCATAAAGGCGCCGAAGCTTTGACCGGCAGTGCCGATAAATTTCAGGTGAATGGTATCGTCCGGCAATCCGGCAGAACCGTAGGCCTTGGTTACTTCATAGCCGACAATGGTGCCGACAACCCTGTTGGTATTGCGTATGGGAAGCGTGGTAACAACCCGCTCCTGCCTTTTGATGGCTGGCTCGCAGATGGAGAGAAGCGTGGTACGATCCAGACTGTCGTCAAGGCCGTGCTCCTGCTTGATGGTACAGTAGCGTGTTTCATGCTCAGCCACTTCCGCCTGATAGAGAATCTTTGAAAGATCAATACCTTGTGCTTTCCAGTGATCGACCGATTTTTTCATGCTGAGCAGTTCAGCGCGTCCGACAAGCTCGTTCAGGGTGCGTACACCAAGACGTGCCATGTACTCACGAACACCCTCGGCAAGGAAACGCATGAAGTTTTCAACGTGCTCCGGCTTGCCCTTGAAGTGCTTGCGCAGCTCCGGGTTCTGGGTGGCAACACCAACCGGGCAGGAGTCGTCCTGGCAACAGCGCATCATGATACACCCCATCACCACGAGGGTGGTGGTGGCAAAGCCGAACTCTTCGGCACCAAGCAGCGCGGCAATAACAATATCGCGGGCGGTTTTTAACTGACCATCAGCCTCAACCACTATACGGCTGCGCAGGTTGTTGAGCACAAGGGTCTGGTGCGCTTCGGCCAAACCAAGCTCCCAGGGCATACCCGCGTGCATGATGCTCGAAACAGGCGATGCGCCGGTTCCGCCATCGTGGCCACTGATGAGCACAACATCGGCATGAGCCTTGGCTACACCGGCAGCAATGGTACCGACGCCAACCGTCGAAACAAGCTTGACGTTGATACGCGCAACCGGGTTTGCATTTTTAAGATCGTGGATAAGCTGCGCCAGATCTTCAATTGAATAGATATCATGATGAGGTGGCGGAGAAATCAGGCCGACACCAGGTGTTGAGTGACGCACCTTGGCAACCCATGGATAAACTTTTGAGCCCGGAAGCTGTCCACCCTCACCAGGCTTAGCACCCTGAGCCATTTTGATCTGGATCTCATTGGCACTCGCAAGGTACTCGCTGGTCACGCCGAACCTTCCGGATGCGACCTGCTTGATGGCCGACATTCTTGAATCGCCATTGGCATCTTTTTTGAAACGCGCAGGATCTTCCCCGCCTTCACCGGTATTGCTCCGGCCACCCAGCCTGTTCATGGCTATGGCAAGGGTTTCATGGGCCTCCTGACTGATGGAGCCGTACGACATGGCTCCGGTCTTGAACCGTTTCAGAATTGCATCAACCGACTCAACCTCTTCAAGCGCCAAAGCAGACTCGCTGAATTTGATATCCATCAGGCCGCGGATGGTGCAGAGGTGCTCGCTCTGGTCATCAATGAGGTTCTCATATTTCTTGAACAGCTCATAGTTTCCTGTTCTGCAGGAGTGCTGCAAAAAGTGGATCGCCTCTGGACTGAAGAGATGGTATTCGCCACTGTGACGCCATTTGCGTTCACCGCCAGCCTCAAGACCACGATCAACCTTGTTCCCCGTCGGCGGAAAAACCGCTTCGTGGCGACGGCGGACCTCTTCGGCAACAATATCAAGACCAATACCCTCTATTCTGGTAGGGGTGCGGGTAAAATAAGCGTCAACAAGCTGGGTGTTGAGACCAACCGCCTCAAAAATCTGGGCGCCACGGTAGCTCTGAATGGTTGAAATACCCATTTTGGCCATGGTCTTCACCACACCCTTGACGGCAGCCTTCACATAATTTTTCAGGGCAACTTTCTCACTCAGTTTCACATGGCCCGCCGCAACAAGCGAACGAACCGTTTCAAAGGCAAGATAGGGGTTGACTGCACCAACGCCATAACTGATAAGCATGGCAAAGTGGTGCACCGTCCTCGGTTCAGCCGATTCAAGCACGAGGCCGATCTGTGTTCTGATACCGGCATTGATCAGGAAGTTGTGCAGGCCGGAGACCGCAAGAAGCGCCGGAATCGGTGCACGGTCGCTGTTGAGCTCTCCCTTGTCGGAAAGTATAATGATATTGACACCCTTGCTCGCCGCCTGTTCGGACTGGCGGTAGAGGTCGTGCATTGCCGCTTCAATACCCTTGCCACCCTCTGCAACCGCATAAAAAATGGGGAGGGTAACTGCCCTGAAACCGGGCTTATCGATATGGCGAATTTTTTCCAGATCCTGATTGGTCAAAACAGGATGAGGCAGGCGAATGCGTCGGCAATTCACCTCTGAGGGCTCAAGAAGCTCTCCCTCGGTACCAAGCATCACCGTCGTAGAGGTGATAAGCTCTTCGCGGAGCGAATCAATCGGAGGATTGGTCACCTGGGCAAAAAGCTGCTTGAAATAGTCGTAGAGCAGCTTCGGCTTGTTGGAAAGCGCCGCAAGGGGGGTATCGTTACCCATGGAACCGATCAGCTCCACCCCTTTTTCACTCATCGCTTTTATCTGCAGGATCAGATCTTCCTGAGTGTAGCCGAATACCTTCTGACGGGCGGTAAGACTGAACTTGTCTTCATCAGGATTTTTCAGGGGAGAATGATCGCTCAACTCCTCCAGATCGAGAATGTTCCGCTCAATCCATTCGCCATAAGGCTGCTCGCAGGCAACACTCTGCTTGATCTCTTCGTCAGAGATAATGCGCCCCTGGGCCGTATCGACCAAAAACATGCGCCCTGGCTGCAGGCGGTCTTTCTTCAAAATCCGTTCTGGGGCAATATCAAGCACACCAACCTCGGATGCCATAATGACAAGGTCATCCTTGGTGATATAGTAACGCGAAGGGCGAAGTCCGTTACGGTCAAGCACGGCACCAATCTGCACGCCATCGGTAAAGGTTACGGATGCAGGCCCGTCCCAGGGCTCCATCAAACAACTGTGATACTCGTAAAAAGCTTTTTTCTCGGCCGAAATTCCGTCATTGCCGGTCCAGGGCTCAGGAATGATCATCATGGCGGCATGAGCCAGCGAACGACCGGAAAGGACAAGAAACTCGAAGGCATTGTCGAGAATGGCTGAATCGCTGCCATCCTCCATAATAATCGGTTTGATATTTTCGATCGCATTGCCGAACACCTGCGAATGGATATTTTGTTCCCTCGCCTTCATCCAGTTGACGTTACCCTTGAGCGTATTGATTTCGCCGTTATGGCTAAGATAACGGTAAGGGTGCGCCCTGTCCCAGCTCGGGAAGGTATTGGTGCTGAAACGGGAGTGCACCATGGCAATGGCACTCTCCATATCCTTATCGTGCAGTTCGGGATAGAACTCCCCTACCTGCTCGGGAAGCAGCATTCCCTTATAAACAATGGTGCGACCCGAAAGGCTCGATATATAGAAATAGCTGCTGCCAAGAAGACCGGCGGTATATTTCACCCTTTTGGTGATACGACGACGGATGATATAGAGCTTTCTTTCAAATTCCAGCTCGGTGGTAATTTCCTTGCCCCAGCCGACAAAAAGCTGTTTTACAACTGGCTCTCCGGAGCGGGCCGTATCGCCAAGCATGTCGTTACAAGTCGTCACTTTTCTGAAGCCCAAAAACTTCTGACCCTCAGCCTGAATCATCTGACGGCAGATATCTTCAATAGCGCGCCGCTGTGAGATGTCCGGCGGCAAAAAAAGCATCCCTACACCATACTGCTTCTTTGGAGGCAGCTCAATATTGGATTCACCACAAACCCTGCGAAGGAACTTGTCGGGAACCTGAAGAAGAATTCCTGCTCCGTCACCGGTATTTTTTTCACATCCACAAGCACCGCGGTGTTTGAGATTTTCATTGATCTGCAAACCCTGCTCTACAATTTCATGGGATTTGACACCTTTGATATGGGCAACAAACCCTACACCGCAAGCATCATGCTCAAACTGAGGATCATAGAGCCCAGTATTTAACGTAACGTTCATATTTTCAGGCACAACTTTTCAAACAGTTTCAAAA
>CAJAIK010000061.1 GCA_903939765.1 uncultured Chlorobiaceae bacterium
GCAGGGTAAAGCTGTATTGCGGGTTATTCAGGTCAGCTTCAGTGATAACGACGGTAAAGACCTGGTTTGCAGTCGGATCGCCGCCGGTATAAGCGGTCAGTGTTTTGCCGTCAGGTGAGAGAACGTAGTTGACTGTTAAACCGTTTGAGGTGAGTCCGCTGGGGTCACCGGTTGCGATGGTGAATTTGCTGCTGATGATCCCATCGGCATTGACAATCACCCCGAGTGAACCCTCAACAATCAATCCGGAGGGAAGCGGACTTGTGCCGTCAGGCAAGTTTTTTTCATTGACACTGAAAGAGGTTGGAGTTGTGGCTGGAGCAGTGTCAAGCACATCAATAACGAGCCAGGCTGATGCCTTATCGCCGTCTATATCGGAAATGGTATACTGCACTCTATCGTGCAGAACATTGTCTGCGCCATGAATCTCTGACGGATCACTTATGTAACTCCATTTTCCGTCGCTGCTGATTGTCAGTGAACCATAGAGCGTATCGACAGTTAGTGAACCCGAGAGTGGAATTGGAGCGGAATCAGGTTCGCCATCTACTTCGCGCAGCCAGGTAATGGAGATAACTTTTGAAGGCCCGGAGCCGTTGGTATCGTTATCCAGAACATTTCCGGTTGTACTTTTTCCGCCTTCAATAACTTCACTCCAGTCATCCAGCGCTTTTGGGAGATAATTCAGGTGCCTTTTATCCCCGGATGTTGGTATAACTGTTTTTGGCTCCTCGGCAGGGAGTTCATCATAGTAAACCAGGGGAGAGAGGGGCATTGCTATCCGTTCATTCATCGTCGCGTGACCATAAGAGATCTTGTCATATCCGCTGTCACGTGAATTTGTCCAGCGAACATCAAACATGTCACGAATATACTTGCCGATAAACGTCCAGAAACGGTAGGGTGGATCGGTAACACCTTCGTAAACATGGCCGATCCGTAAAAAGCCATGGCTGTGCTGGTGGTCACCCTCCTGACTGCTCTCATGAAGATGACCGGCTGCTGTTCCGGGAGATACGGCGAGATTTTCAACGCCCTCGATATCATGATTAAAACATTTGGCATTGAGGAGAACACCCTTGTTTTCTGTTACGCTAAGGAGTTCACCACTTGGCGTATTGAATTCCGCCATACTTCCTTCTTCTGTAAAAACGACGTCACCAGTATAGACAACGTCACCTTTTTGAAGCAGATGCATGGAGCCATCTTCAGTCCGGATACTTACTTTGCCGATAATCGCAGTAACAGTTGCCAGCGGAGGAGTGGAATTGGTTCTCATTTACCTAAGCCCGTTAGAGATTAATAACCATTCAGGAAGCATGGTCACAATTTTGAATTGGCGTTGTTTAATACCTTGTATAAGCGCAGTACAGGAATTGATTCCGTAATGGGAGATAAGAGCAAACGCTTGAAAATTAATGCGGTTATAAATTAAAATCACGAAATGACTTTTTATTGACTGTTGACAACAGGAACCAAGATATATATAAATTTGTATATATCATATACAAGGATAAAGTTATATATAGCTCTTTTTTTTATATGCGTGATTGAACTGTAACGCTTACCAGAAATCACAAAGGAGGATAGGGTGAAATTATTCTCCGGTAACAAAATACAGCGCATCCGTTCTCTATTGAAAGTCGTTATCTCCTGAAGTAAGTAGTCTCGACGGTGTTTTTGTTGTAATTTAGGTTTAAATTTATTGCAAAAAAAACGCTATTGTGCTTTGTTTCAGTGCATTATTATGAATGCCAAAATCAACCGATACGGCATTGGAGCAGAGAGTGAGCTGTTGCGACATCCGTGGATGGAATGCTGTTGACGGAGAGCAAGATGAATCGGTTAAGCTCTTTTGCTGTCGGTTATCTTTTTTTAAATTAAAGTACAAGCTTCGCAACCAGCAGGGAGTTGTAGTTGTTGAATTACGGCTCTGCTGCATTCAAAAATCCGCACATCAGGGTGGATCAATCGATTGTAGGAAGTTGGGCTAACTGGAGATGTTGATGATGCCACATGTTCACAGGGAAACTCACAGAGCAGAGCGTATCGGCTGGCTTCGCGCTGCCGTGCTTGGTGCCAATGACGGAACCATCTCGATAGCAAGCCTCGTTATCGGCGTAGCCGCTGCGGGAGCTTCTCAGGGCACTGTTTTGTTGACCGGCGTGGCTGGTCTGGTGGCCGGTGCCATGTCCATGGCGGCAGGTGAGTATGTCTCGGTTCAGTCGCAAGCCGATACTGAAGATGCTGATATCGAGAGGGAAAAGCGCGAACTGGAAACGGATCCGGAGCACGAACTGGAGGAGCTGACCTCAATCTATGCGGGCCGGGGACTTGATCCTCCGCTTGCACGTCTCGTAGCAGAAGCGCTTATGGCGAAAGATGCACTTGGAGCACATATCCGGGATGAACTTGGCATTACGGAGACCCTGCGGGCGAGGCCAATCCAGGCTGCATTTGCTTCCGCAATTTCGTTTGTTGCCGGCGGGGTTGTTCCGATTGCTACAGTGCTGCTGGCGCCTTCAGGCCTTATTGTCGAACTCTTATCTGCAACAGCACTTGTGACGCTACTGCTTCTTGGCGGAACCGCAGCCTATGCTGGTGGAGCGCCTCTTGCCAAGGGTGCAATTCGTGTTGCCTTCTGGGGTGCACTTGCAATGGGGCTCACGGCAGCGGTCGGCAGGCTCTTTGGCACGGTGGTATAACAATGATACGATACACCATCCCGTCGGTTTGGCTTGTTGCTCATTTTGTGATGCTTCTCTTGATGATTGCCCCCAGCCCCCCTCCATACTTATGATTCGATTATTTGCACTTTGAATGATGAAACTATCAAAACGCATAAAAGAGAGCATAAAGCGCAGAGTACGGTTATTTTTTTACAGTATTTTGAGAAGAAGCCGTTATTTTAAGGGAACTTCCCAACAGTTTTTTAAACTTACCCTCGATTATCTGCTTGTTCAGCTCAATCTTAATCAGGATATCCCGTTTCTTTTTGTGGCAGCATGCGTAGGCCTTTTGACAGGCTATGTCGCCGTCGTGTTTCATGATGCCATTGTGACAATCAGTTCCTTGAGCTTTACTGGCCTTCGTTCGTTTGGTAAAACGACGTTCATCGACAATTACTGGAAGGTTCTGCTTCCCTTCATTCCTGCTTTTGGCGGTCTGCTTGTGGGTCTCTACAACGCTTTTGTTGTGAAAGCCAGGCCCGGTCATGGTCTTGCATCGGTTATCAAGGCTGTTGCCCAAAATGACGGTGTTATTGATCGCAAGCTTTGGTTTCATAAAAGTATAACGTCGGTATTAAGTATTGGATCGGGTGGTGGTGGTGGACGTGAAGCTCCGATTGTCCAGGTCGGAGCGGCAATCGGTTCAACGGTAGCCCAAATGTTGAGATTTTCGCCAAACAAGACCCGAACTCTGCTCGGTTGCGGTGCGGCGGCAGGTCTTGCGGCTGTTTTTAATGCACCTATTGGCGGCGTCATGTTTGCTGTTGAAGTGCTGCTCGGGGATTTCAGTGTTAAAACATTCAGTCCCATTGTTATTGCTGCCGTTATCGGCACGGTACTCTCAAGAAGTTTTCTGGGGAACTCTCCCACTTTTCAAGTTCCTGAATATGCGCTGGTTTCGAATACGGAGCTGCTCTTCTATTGTCTGCTTGGCATTCTTGCCGGGCTTTCCTCTGTACTTTTCATCAAGATCTATTATGTCATCGAGGAGTGGCTCGGGAGAGTCGAAAAACGATGGAAGATTCCTCTCTGGGTCATGCCGGCTCTTGGGGGGGGCATGAGTGGAGTTTTCTGTATCTGGCTTCCGGGGCTGTATGGATTTTCTTATGAGGCGATCAATCATGCCGTTCATGGAAATGAAAGCTGGAGTAACATGATCGGTATTTACCTCTTCAAACCCGTTGTTGCCGGTCTCAGTATCGGTTCCGGCGGATCGGGTGGCATGTTTGCGCCTGCCATGAAAATGGGAGCCATGCTTGGAGGAATGTTCGGCAAAATTGTCCATCTCCAATTCCCTTCCATAACTGCGACTTCAGGGGCTTACGCCCTTGTCGGTATGGGTGCGTTAACGGCAGGAATCATGAGGGCCCCCCTGACCGTTATTCTTATCCTCTTTGAAGTGACCGGTCAATACGAAATTGTGCTGCCCATCATGTTTGCCTCCGTTACCTCATCGCTTATTGCCCGTCTTGCCTACCGTCACAGCATGGAGAGCTATGTTCTTGAAAAGGAAGGTATCAGGCTGGGGTTTGGAATTGCACTTTCTGTTGCAGAGAATATCAGCATTTTTGATGTCATGAAAACAGACTATGTGAAGTTCAATAATTCGGAGAGCGCAACAAGCATGATTGATGTTTTTTTTAATACGCCCGAATCAACTTTTCTTGTGGTCGATGACAAAGGAATATTTTCAGGCATTATCAGTCTCAATGAGATGAGAATGCTACTCAGGGAAGACTATTTGGCTGGATTAATTGCCGAAGACATTACCAAAAAGAATGTTCCGGTTCTTTATGATACCTCGAAACTTGACGAGGCACTCAAGCTTCTTGAAATCTCAGATTATGACATGCTGCCTGTTCTTGACTCCACAAGCAGTCAACTGCTTGGTGTCGTCCGTCAGGAGGAGGCTTTTGCCTATTATCGAAAACAACTCAACCTTTACGGGTCTGACTAGCGTGAAAGTAAGAAATCATTATTTTACAATAATTTAATTTAGTCTTACTTTATAAAAAAGAGAGCTTTTATGAAGCAATCAAGACGGTATTTACACTCAATCGTATTTTTGCTTACCGTTATCTTCAATATATCCATAAGTCTGCCACTCCATGCTGCTGAACGCTCAGAGGGGGCAAAGAGTATCACACTTTTTGCCGTTCAGGCATCAAACCAACTCCCGCCATTGTGGCTTATAGCTCCTTTTATCACGCTTCTTGTGATGATTGCCACAGCTCCACTTTTTTACCATCGTTTCTGGGAGCGGCACTATCCAAAAATTTCCGTTTGCCTCGGAGTAATCGTCGCTGTTTATTACGGCGTTTTCGTGAAGCACGGTCTGCATCTTCTGGAGCACACACTCGAAGAGTATCTCTCTTTTATTGCCCTTATCTCCTCCTTGTTTGTGGTTTCCGGGGGAATAGTGATCAAGATCGAACGGCGGGGAAAGCCCTTGATAAACGCTCTTCTGCTCTTTTTCGGAGCACTTGTTTCCAATCTTGTCGGGACAACTGGAGCTTCAATGCTGCTCATTCGTCCCTATATGCGCATCAATGAAGGTCGGCTGAAAGCGTTTCATCTTGTATTTTTTATTTTTCTTGTCAGCAACATCGGCGGTGCCCTTACTCCTGTTGGTGATCCGCCGCTTTTTCTCGGGTTTTTAAAAGGGGTGCCTTTTTTCTGGGTTTTGTCGAAACTGTGGTTGGCGTGGCTTGTTACCGTCATCAGCCTTCTTCTGATTTTCATGCTTCTGGATGCCAGAGTCGGTAATGGAGAGATGAAAGGGGCCGAAGCAAAAGGCGGCGTAAGCATTACTGGCGGCAGAAACTTTTATTTTCTGGCGGTTATCATTGCGGCGGTGTTTCTTGACCCGGCGGTGATTGAAGGATTTCCGACTCTGCAGGAGTTGTTTCTTCTGCCGTTCGGCATCCGTGAACTGATTATGCTTGTGGTAGCTTTTGCTGCCTATAAAACTGCAGATCCGGAGGCACTCAAGAGTAATGAGTTCAACTTTGAGCCAATCAGGGAAGTAGCGTTTCTTTTTGTCGGCATCTTTGCAACCATGATTCCCGCCCTTGAGCTTATCGGAAACTTTGCGGCGACTCATGCCGCTGAATTTTCTCTCTCTCGCTTCTACTGGATGACCGGGGCCCTTTCCGGTGTGCTCGACAACGCTCCAACCTACCTGAATTTCTTCGCCGGTGCGCTGGGGAAGTTCGGTCTTGATATCGCCTCTCCCGCTGATGTAAGAACATTTGCCAGCGGGGTGAATTCTCCGGTGCAGGGTGATGTTTCTTCAGAGCTTTATCTCATGGCAATTTCGGTTGCTTCTGTCTTTTTTGGAGCAATGACTTACATCGGCAACGCACCAAACTTCATGGTTAAAAATATTGCTGCCCAGTCTGACGCTGAGGTTCCGGATTTTCTGGAATATATCTGCAAATATTCGATGCCAATTCTGCTTCCTCTTTTTGCACTCTTATGGTTTCTGTTTTTTAACCCCTGAGTGAACTCAGTTACTTTCCAAAAGCTCTGGCCGGTATTCGAAGTGCATCGTATCGTAGTGATACCATCTGCCACCCCATATAAATCCATGCTTTTCAAAAATTTCAACAATCTCGGCCGGAATGTGGTTTCGATATGGGTAACGTCCTTTGGAATCTGGCTTTGCCCATCGCCAATAATCGGAATGTTGTGGCGCAATATCGATGGCTGTTGCACTTCCATGCGCACTGAGGCGTTTTGTTCCTTCGATGACTCTGCAATTCATGGTACCAGCGGGAGGGAAAAGATAGTTGTCGTATTTTGCTGGCAGCAGATCCAGTTCCCGTGATACTTTGGATAACTGCTCTGCTACGCCGTTAACGCGGGTCATCTTGATCTTTTTACCCCACTTCTTCGGAAGCCAGACAACATCGACGAGAGTACGCGATGTTTCACCTTTACGGCAGTCTCCATACATCTTTATGAAAAATGGCTCATATCGTACCCTTCCTGGATCGATATTAACGTCCGGGGGAACGGCCTTTTTGCCTTGAATATAGGGCGCATAGAACATATCTTTGATTGATGGTGAGTTGAGCAAAGATTCAAACTCTTTGCCCCTCTTGCCGTCGTCAAAGAGCATTCTTGTTCCGTCTTTCCAGATCAATTCATTGCCGTCATGGCCTGCAAGAAATTCAGGATAAGAACGGACCAACCGCTCCATCAATTTATCGTTATCTGCTGCATACGCTGGTGTCACTGCTGAAACCGAACAGATAACGATAAGGCAGAGCCTCGCGAGACTATGAATAATCATCGTCAATCTCCCCGAAAAAACCATCTATCCCTGTGATCGCCGATCAATCCCTGATAACCCTGACATCAATATAATCATCGCCATAGCCCTCGCTCCATATGGTGATCTTGACCAAGGGCTCTCCGTTAACAATCTCGCTCAATACCGGGCGACTCAGACGGCTGTTTCGCAATATTGTCTCCAGAATTGCGCGATTGTGCTTTGACGCAAAGTAGTTGTCACCCTCATCTTCGCGATCTGAGCGGCCAAACACATGATAGTTCGCTCTGTCTTGCCGAATAATGGCGGCGACAGATGAAAGCGGTTCACCGTAGCTGTTGTAGTGATCTGAATGTCCCAGCCGTGCGACATAAGACTCGACCAAGTGGTCAGCCAACGCCGGGGTTGTCTGGAACAAGGCGAAGAGCGCTGCCAAAAGATAAAGCTTTTTCATAATCGCAACTCCCAAGTTAATCCCTATTAAAGAAAGAAGATATTTTGACACGTTCTAAAAATGTCCTTCCTGCGTACCTCGGCCAAGCGACTGCAATGATGAGAGTAAGCCTCCCCATTTGCGAAAAAAATGGGCACCTTTCTCAAGATACATCCGCTCTTTCAACGTACATATTTTTTTTCATTTTCTTGCTTTGCCAACAAGGAAGCCGTCTCGACACCAAGCCTGCATTAAAAAACCCGGCGTCGGAGAAACGCCGGGAAGGTGTAATTGTCGGAAAGAACAGGTGTTGGCAAAAAAAATGTGTGGAATTGCGGTTATTGATTGAAAATAAAAGAGTTACTTGCAGAGCTGAGCCGCTTCTTCCGTGTTCACTTTTGAAACTTCGATGCTGTTGACCCATTTTACATGGCGAGGTCCAGTGGCCTTGTCGTTTGCACAGAAGAGGACAAATAGCCCATCTTTGTCGATTGGTTTTCCGTTTTCTTCGAAAATCAGCCAGGTGTTGTCGCCAGCCGTCCCGTAGTAAAGTTCGTTATAGGAAAAAAGGACGTTGTAGTTGTCTGTTGAGTGTACAAGGATGGAGTATTCACCACGCTGACGTGGGTTTGATATAACGACTTTTGCTGAATCGAGAATATCACGAAGAAGAACGCCCTTGTAGGTTTTCAGAGTTTTACGGGTTTCTCCTGAATCGCAGACAATTTTGCTGTTTTCCCGCTCAGCAACCTTCATCTGTTTTATGCTTGATGTGGTAATGGTGAACGGCTTTTCAACAAGTCCTGATATGGTTACGGTTTCGGAGGTAATGCCGTCGCTCTTTGCCTGGGCTGAGAATGGGCAAGCAGCCAATGCAAGAACAAGCAGAAGTCCGAAATGAGATGATAATTTTTTTTTCATGGTTTTTGTTGTTTGTGTGTTATGGGTTAAAATATTATACAATAATTCAATGGCTGTAATTCGCTGCCGGAAGTCATTCTTCAGCCACGAAGGCTTCCGGCATTTTGTTCGGATTTCTTCTCTACAACGAGTATCCCACTGAAAGAACGAACTGTCGGCCAGGTTCAGGATATCCTTCTGAAACGGCATAGTTGCGATCGAAAAGATTTTCAACAGCCGCCTGAACAGACAAAGAATTATGAAGCGTCGTACTTGCGCTCAGGTTTAAGAGTGCATAGGCACCGGCAGTATACTTTCCGTCGCTGGTGCTGTATCGTTCTGAATTGTATTCAGTTTCAACCATTGCCCAGGTGCTCTTGTCGAGGAAAAACTGGAGATACCCTGAAATCTTGTTATGCGGCACGTCGGTAAAGTGCAGAGAGGGATTGCTGTCATTTTTGCGATCAATGTAGCTGTATCCACCAAAGACTTTGAGCCATGATGCCGCTTTCCAATCTGCCGAGCATTCAAAACCCGTATAGGTTGCTTTTCCTCTGTTCTGAAATTGATATTTGCTGCCGGATACGTTATCGACCTGCTGGATAACATCGGTGATCTTGCTTTCGAAAACAGAGGCTGTGAATTTCAAATCTTCTACCGGTTTTATCGAATAGTCAAGCCCGTAGTTCCAGCTTTGTTCAGGAGCCAGAGCAGGGTTTGGCAAGGCTTTTCCGAGTTTGTAGGAGTAACGGTCTTTCAGTGTTGGAAACCTGGTCGTTCTTGCGAGGTATCCCGTCACTTCCTGATGTTCGCTGATATTGCCAGCCAGCGCAATCTGGTAGTTTGTTGCCTGATTGTTTTCAAGCGGAAATGAACTGATCAGGGTGCCGACAAGATTCTGTGCCTTGATGGTATTTCTGAAATCTTCTCTCACACCGCAAATTACTGTGAGGTTTCGCGATGCCTTCCAGGAATTTTCCGCAGCCAGGGAAACGGTGTTGTCTTCAAACGTTGTTGCTGGGGAACCGACATTGTGCTCATTGTGCTTGTCATGCTTTTCATGAACCGCAAGCTTGAACGTGTTGTCTGTTATGACCTCTGTTCCCAGCTCGGCGGAAGCCCCGAAAGTATTATCGTCATAAATGCTTGTGAATGTCGATGGTTTGTTTTGGGTTGTGTATGTCGCATCATCATAGGCGTTAAGCACATTGTAATAGGTGTCATAATATGCCTTTGTTTTCAGATAGCTTTTGCTGCCGAGGGCAGTTTTTCCGATATAATAGATGCTCGATTTGTCCCACTCGGTATATTTCCAGAATCTTGTAAGTTTGGGGTCGGAATTGGAGCCAGCATACACAGGAACACCCTTGTTTGAGTTGATGGTATTGAACGCAAAGGTATACTCATCCGTAACGTTTGGCGTATAGCCGACTTTGACACTTCCGTTGATATCGTATGTCCGTGAATTATCTCTTTTTCCGCCATTTTCATTGGTTGTTGGAGCATACGAGCCTGAAAGCGGCCAGAAATCGGTGTTGATGGCAGATACTGTGCCCTGGATATACCATGTTCCCTGGTTTGAACCCACTTTCAAACTGCCGAATTCTGATGATACACCCTCATTACCTGATATGATGCCGCTTTTCAGGGATGCCTCGAATTCTTTTTCGGGTTTGCGGCTGATCATGTTAATGGCGCCTCCGAGTGTATTCGGACCGTAAAGAACCGATGCATAACCTTTGGAAACAGTAATACCCGAAAGATCAAATGTTGTAAAGCGGTTAGGATCAACATATCCGTCATAGGGGAGATACTGCGGAATTCCATCCAGATAGAGCGGAACCTGACGCATGTCAAATCCTCTTACATAGATCATGCCCTCGTTGCGAGCTCCGGCATTGCCAAGATTTATTCCCGGAAGAAGATTGAGCGCCTGCGCTATGTTCTTTTTATCCAGTTTCTCTATATCGGCGGATGTAACAGTTTCCTTACTATGGTTTTTTTTACCGGTAATGGTTATTTCTCCGGCTGTAAAGACTGTTTTGCTGCCTGACGTTGCATCCGAAGGTGTTGAAGCCGCAGAACCTGTTTCAGGTACGGCAAGAAGAAAGACAAGAAGTACTACTTTTTTCATGGTGTTCTGTGATTGTCGTTATTTCTTTAAGTATATAACGATGATTAAAAAAATATCTGTTCAGTCAGAGTGCCAGCCGTTATGCAAGTTGCATTGATAGTGGAAGGATTTGCCTCCTCATAATGATTTCGTTTGCATTTATGCTGCGCTATATACAAAATGATATAACGCTTACTAAAAAATATGTCGTGCCCTCTTTTAACTGCAAAAGAGAGTACGACACAACAATAATCAGTTTATCAGGTGCGCTTCACAGGCTTCACCCTCTTCAAGAGCGTCAAGAATTTCGTCGATTTTATCTTCACTGTCAATTTCGCCGTACCAGAAGTTTTCAGGATAGATCACCAGAACCGGTCCTTTTTCGCAGAGGTTGAGGCACCCTGTTGCCGAGACGGCTACATCGCTCATTCCGCGGTCGGAGAGTTCGCTTTCGATGTAGGGAATCAGGCTGAGCGACTCCTTTTTATGGCAGATACCCTGAGGTGTTCCCTGCGCCCGGAAACTTGCGCATACCAGAATGTGATGTTTTGGTTTGTCCATGATTATTTCCCTGTTAATGTTTTTTTCCTGTTAGTAACCGTTATAATCGTTATGTGGTCGGTGCGAAAAATTGTTGTCTGCACCGGTGTCGTAAGGGCGAAAAATCTTTCGCCCCTGCATATAACCCCGTCAATACCCCGTCAATCAATCATTTGCCAATTATCCATTGTCTACCCGCATCCGCCTCCGGTGCCGGAACAGCTTGATCCGCAGGCGTGGATCTGGCTGCTTTTCATTAGATGTTTCAGATCCTGGCCGTTAAAAATTCCATAGACAGCCTCTTCAATGACCCCCTCAAGCACCATGACGTCAATCCCTTTGGCCGTCATCACTTTTTTCGGGGAGTCGCCAGCTCCGTTAACGAGCAGTGCCCGGCAGTCACTCAGGGTATCGGCCAGCGCTTCCCACCGCTCTTTGCCTCCGCCAGCGGGAGGGGCTGTTCTCGAATCGACAAGTATGCATGCTCCCGTATCGTCCATGCTGTAAATCAGAAAGCGATCGGCTTCGCCGAGGTGCTGGTTGATCAGCACTCCCTCTATACTGCTGACGGCAATATAGGGCCGCGACTCAGCAGGGTTTTTGGGCAGTGCTGCGGCCTCGGCAAGCTTCTGCATCATCTCTTCGCTGTTGATTTCGCCGATAATACCGACTGCATCGGCGCGGCACCGGGCGCAGTGTTTCATTTGCGGCAGGTACTGGCTTGTCGCATTCTGGATTTCGCTCACCATTTCCAGAGCTGGTTCAGCAATGTTTTCAAATACCGTCTCAGTCGTGCTGTAGTACGGCATGCAGTTCAGTATATCAGCACCCAGTTCCGCAACTTTCCGGGCGACCTCAATGACATGGGTATCGTTGATTCCCGGAATGATAATGGAGTTCACTTTAGCGGTGACACCAACCTCCTTGAGTTTTTTCAATGCTTCAAGCTGCCTGTCGATCAGCAGTTTCGCAGCATCAAGGTCGCGGTACATTTTTTTGTTGTACCGTACCCATGCATAGATTTCCGATCCGATGACCGGGTCGATGGCATTGATGGTGATGGTCACATGGCTCACCTGAAGCTCGGCGAGCTCATCAATCCAGGGCAGCAGGTCAAGTCCGTTGGTTGCCACGCAGAGCAGCATCTCAGGATATTTAGCCCGAACCAGCCTCAGCGTCTCCATGGTTTCATCCGGGTTGGCAAAGGGATCCCCCGGGCCGGCAATACCCACAACAGCAATGTTTGGCGAGAGAATCATTGCCTGATCAAGATAGTGCATGGCCTGCTGCGGCGACAATATCTTGCTCGTCACACCGGGACGGTTTTCGTTCATGCAATCGAATTTCCGGTTGCAGTAGTTGCACTGGATATTGCATTTCGGTGCAATCGGGAGGTGTATACGCCCGAATTTGTGGCGCGACGCATCGTTGAAACAGGGGTGGTTTGCTATTTTCAGTGTCATGGTATCCTCCCTTTACATATAAGTGTAGCCAATTGATGAAGCATTCTGCCGCTGTTCGATAACGGTGTTGACGATCCGGTCAAAAAGTTCCTGGGTACCGCGGTAGCCAAGATGGTGCATTCTCTGCCCCCCGAACCGGTCGTGAATGGGAAAGCCGAGTCGGAGCAGCGGGATGTTGTTTTTCCGCGACATGGTATAGCCCTTGCTGTTGCCGATCAGAAAATCGGGTTCCAGTATTTTGGCTTCATCCTCGATATCGACAAAGTCAACCCCTTCACGCACCTTGATACCGAGCTCATCCATATTTGGCACAAGCTCACTGATCCGTCTTTTCAGGAGACCGCTTTTTCCTCCCGAGGCGCAGAGCACGGGGGTCATGCCGATTTCACTGAGAAATGCAGTCATGGCTACCACCAGATCCTCCTCGCCATAGAGGATCACCCTTTTTTCAAAAACATATTTATGTCCGTCGGCGTATGCGTCAACCAGACGGCGCCGTTCATCGTCATATTTTTCAGGCCGGGGGGTGCCTGTCAGCGTTTCGAGCAGGCTGAAAAACCGGTCGCTCTCCTTGATGCCGATGGGCAGCGAGAGGTGATGACGAGGCACGCCAAAAGCGTCATCAAGATAACCTGCCGCCGATTTTGCTGCTTCAAGCGTTGAACCGAACTCGATGCTCGCTTTTGCGCTGCCCGCCCGTACAATGGCGCTTGCCGGAGTGCCGCCAGGCGGTATGCGGTGATATTCGCCCCACGGGCCGCCATCCATGGTCTGTGAGTAGTCGGGGAGCAGCAGCAATGGAGCTTTGAAATCACTGAAAATCTCTTTCAGGTAGCGCAGGTCAGCCGGCGAAACCATGTTCGGAAAGAGGTTGATCAACTCCTGCGGCTCTCCCTTTTCGGCCAGTGTTGTAACGGTTGCCCTTACTGCGGCATGAAAGCCGTCAATGTGGCTGCCTTGATAACTTGGTGTTGATGCATGAATCAAAATCGGCATTGGTGTGCCGTTCTTGAACTCCTTTTTATACTCCCGCAAAATTCCGGGTACATCATCGCCGATGGTCTCGCTCAGGCATGTGGTCGCCACTCCGATGACCTGTGGCTTATACTGATCGGAGACGTTTTTCAGTCCGATTTTCAGGTTATGGCTGCCGCCGAAGACCGCACTCTCTTCATGAAAGTTTGATGAGGCGATATCGATCGGCTCTTTATAGTGGCTGATCAGGTAACGGCGAATATAGGTTGCGCACCCCTGTGAACCGTGCAGGAACGGTACGCAGTTCTCAATCCCGCGGAATGCAAGGCATGCGCCAAGCGGGTTGCAGAGCTTGCAGGCGTTCTGTGTTGCTGTTTTTGCGTGTTTCATAGGGTACCTCCTTTTCGTGGAGCAAACTGCCATACCGGGCTCA
>CAJAIK010000062.1 GCA_903939765.1 uncultured Chlorobiaceae bacterium
AACATTAGGGTATAAATCGCCCGTTGAGTTTTTACGTTATAAACAACAACCAATAGCTATGGCTTCTTAGGGTGTCCATTTTTATGTTGCAAGTCCACGGCCTTCGGGGGTTTCGGGCGTGAAGCTCTCCTTGCGTTTGTGGCGGTTTTCGGGGTTGTAGCAGGCGATGAACTCCTGCAGGTCTGATGCCTTGAGCGGGCTTTTTTTCAGGGTGTGGTGCACGTTGGTGCGGTAGTCGTAGAACCACACTTCGCGTGTCCAGGGATCTTTGTGGGCGGGCATGACGTCGAAAAAGAGGACGTTTGCCTTGACGCCCTGTGCGTAAAAGATGCCGGTTGGTAGCCTCAGAATGGTGTGCAATTCGGTAGTCTCAAGCAGCTTTTTTCGGACAAGTTCGCCAGCGCCGCCTTCAAAAAGCACATTGTCGGGAAGCACCACGGCAGCCTGACCGTGAACCTTCAGGATGGTGTGGATATGCTGCAAAAAGTTGAGCTGCTTATTGGAGGTTATGGCCCAGAAATCCTGCCTGTTGTAGACAAGGCTCTCTTTCTCCTGCTCCTCATCATCGTTGGTGAAGGTCATGCTGCTCTTTTTGCCGAAAGGGGGATTGGTAAGCACGTAATCGTACCGGACGCCACCATCAGCAAGCAGCGCATCAGCGGATGAGACTGCGGCAATGCCGTCAAGCTCGCCGATGTTGTGCAGGAACATGTTCATCAGGCAGAGCCGGCGCGTGCCGGGCACAATTTCATTGCCGCCGAAGGTGCGATGTTTCAGAAACTCCTTGTCGCTCCGGTCAAGGCTGTAGCGGTTGGTGATAAAATCATACGCTTTCAGGAAGAATCCACCAGTGCCACATGCCGGGTCAACAATGGTTTTCATGGGCTCCGGGCGGATGCACTCCACCATCACTTCAATCAGGGCACGGGGGGTGAAGTACTGACCAGCTCCGCTTTTGGTATCTTCGGCATTCTTTTCAAGCAGCCCTTCGTAAATTTCGCCCTTGACGTCAGCGCCCATCATTACCCAGCTCTCCTTGTCGATCATGTCAACCACCTTGTAGAGCATGGCCGGGTCGGCAATCTTGTTCTGCGCTTTCAGGAAGATCTGCCCGAGCATCCCCGGCTTTTTGCCAAGATCGCGGAGCAAGCTGGCGTAAAGCACTTCAAGCTCAGCGCCCCGCTTCTCCTTGAGCTTCGGCCAGGTGTACTCCTGCGGGATGTCGATGGTGCGGCTGTAGGGCGGCTTGCTGTACTCGTCGGCCATTTTCAGAAAGATGAGAAAAGTCAACTGTTCGAGATAATCGCCATAGCTCACGCCACTGTCGCGCAGCACATGACAGAACGACCAGACTTTCGAGATAATGGCGGACGGGGTATTGGTCATAAGTACAACGGTTAATGCTTGTTCCTTGCAGTTTGTTTTTCAGCCCTGATGCGCTCAAGCAGCTTTTCAGCAGGCTCCCAGTCAGGGGCGTTGCGGGTAATCTGAAGATCCTCCTCGCTGAGCAATTTGCCCTCAAAAGCTTTTTTCAAGATGCTTTGCCGCAGTGCTTCCGCTTTTTCAAGCGATTCACGGATTGTGGATTCGATGTTGTCGCAAACCGAGAGGCGCGTTTCGATTTCCTGCACGATTTGGGATTGTTCTTGTGGGGAGCAGTGGACGTGCCCCCGTTTATAAGACCACTTCTTCTTGGCAAAAATCCGTTTGCTGAACCAGAAATTCTTCCGGTGTCAGCCTTCCTAAAGAACTGTGCGGGCGGATCGAATTGTAATCC
>CAJAIK010000063.1 GCA_903939765.1 uncultured Chlorobiaceae bacterium
GAGGGGGAAATGAAAAAGCGGGACATTTTCGGGACAGATGTGGCCTGATATGTCACATCATTCGTTAGAGGCACCATGGCGGTGCGCCCCTGTTCGGCGGCTTAACATGGATGTAACTGCTTAGCCCGACTTTCGCAGATTTTTGATATTTGAGGGTTTTTGTATTTTTCCGAGGCTTGTGGATTGATTATATTGGGTGCTTTGGCCGAAAATGGGTTTTCACCCCCCTGTGTGGAGACCTACCCTCTGGATTTTAGTTGCCGGAGTGTGAAATACTACCGGCATGTTCCTGAAACCGAACAAGCGATTCAAGGACGGTAAAGACCATGTGTATTACACGCTGAATGAGAGCATACGCATCGGCAAGCGGCGAGTGGTCCAGCGTACGATTCTGCATTTGGGTGAGCTTAGCACCAGCCAGTGCCATCGTTGGCGGCACACGATCGATGTTATCAACGAGCGCAGTGAAGCACGGCAGATGGAACTGCTGACCGAAGAAGAGCATCAGCGACGTGGCTATCCGGAAGATCCAGATGTGGTGGCGATCCGGCTGTCGAGTGTACAGGTATGCAACTGCCGGGAGTTCGGGAGCTGTTGGATAGGTGTCAAGCTTTGGCAGATACTGGAGTTGGATCGATTTTGGGCGGAGCGATTGGGAGAGCTTCGAGGCGAGGTGCCTTGGGAGAAGGTAGCCGAGCTATTGTCGGTGAATCGTCTCTGCGATCCGGGCAGTGAGCTGAGTGTGCACGAGAAGTGGCACCCCAAAACCGGGATGAACCTGCTGCTGGACTGCGACGATGCGGTTGCGGAGAAGGACCGCCTGTATCGTTGCCTTGACCGGTTGCTTGCGCACAAGGATGCACTGGAAGAACATTTGAGGTATAAGTGGGGTGAACTGTTTCAGGCGGACTTCGAGGTATTACTCTACGACCTGACCAGCACTTACTTTGAAGGCCTGATGGAAGAAGTTTCCAAAGCCAAGCGAGGGTATTCGCGTGATAAGCGGCCGGATTGCAAGCAACTGGTCATTGCGCTGATCGTGACCCCTGAAGGTTTTCCTCTTGCCTACGAGGTTTTTCCTGGCAATACCCGTGACGTGCAAAGCCTGGAGACGATGCTGAACCAGGTCGAGGCGAAGTACGGGAAGGCCAAGCGCACATGGGTTTTTGACCGTGGTGTGGTCAGCGAGGATAATCTTCAGAAGCTTCGCGAGCGTCACGGCACGTATGTGGTGGGCACGCCGCGATCGCGGTTGAAGGAGTTCGAAGGCGGTCTACAGCGTCAGGATTGGAAGCATGTGCGCGGGCAGGTCGACGTGGTATTGCGGCCGGGAGACGATGGTGATACGTACGTGATTGCCCGCAGTGTGAAGCGGCGGGCCAAAGAGAATGCGATACGTCGGCGACGAATGCGCAAACTCTACGATAGCCTCAATAGCCTGGCCATCTCTGTTGAACAGGGCTATGTACGCCATTATGATGTGCTGGTCAATCGGCTCGGCAGACTCGAGGAACGCTACGCGCAGGTCTTCGGGTTCGTGGAGATCTCCCGTACTCGGGACAACGAAGATATCAAACAGTTCGCGTTTCGGCTGAACCGCCATGCTCTCAAGAAGGCTTACCGCCAGGACGGCACATATCTGCTGCGTACAAATCTGATCGAAAATGACCCGGCCAAGCTGTGGGAGCAGTACATCCAGCTTACTGAAGTCGAGTCAGCGTTCCGCGCTTTGAAAAGCGAGATAAAACTACGTCCGATCAACCACAGGATCGAACCACGCGTCGAAGCTCACGTGATGGTGGCCTTTATGGGCTATGCGATGTGGGTATGTCTGAAATGGAAGCTTAAAGGTATGGCGGGCAGCCTATCGCCCCGGCAGGCAATTGAGCTCTTTCGCAGCCTTAAGCTTGTTGAAGTATGGTTCGATACTATCGATGGCCGGCGGATTTGTCTTCCGCGGATCACGATGCCCGAACCTGAACACCAAATAGTTCTGGAGCAGTTCAAATGGAATTTGCCCGAACAACCGCCTCCGCGCATTTATACACGGCGCGAAGGTCACGTAAAAAATGTGTTGGAGACTCGAAGCTAAAATGCCCTCCTTTCCTATGAAAGCTGGGCTTCTATGCCAAAATCTGCGAAAGTCGGGTTAGATGGGGTAGCCATCGTGTCGGAGAAAGGATATTTCCTACAGATCAAGACGGGACACACACGATTGACGCAATA